>CACPHX010000053.1 GCA_902633975.1 uncultured Marinoscillum sp. | reverse complement strand
GTTCTATACCTATCCATAATTTCATTTATTTTATGAGTTCCCTTAATTCCTTCCATTTGTATTGTATATAGCCTTTCTATGAATAGTCCGTAAGTTTCATAAATTTCTTCCATAATATCATTTAATGATTTGCCGGATTCCTTAGCCCAGTTAGCAATCTCACAAATGTATGCACATGAAATAATTGCGTCTTTGTCTCTTACAAATTCGTCGACTAGATAACCATAGCTTTCCTCACCTCCAGCTATAAACTTTTCATTTTTTTTGTTTTTTATTAACTCAGCTATATACTTAAAACCTGTAAGTGTGGAGTAAGATTTAACTCCAAAATCTTTTGCTATCAAATCTATTAGTCTGGTAGTCACAATTGTCTTTGCAACATAAGGTGTTTTATTTATTTTTTTTAATTTGAGATTAATTAAAGAATAGTAAATAATTAATGAGGCAATTTGATTCCCGTTTAATATTTTAATCTTTTTGTTATGATACAGAGCAACTCCGACTCTATCAGAATCTGGATCTGTTGCAATAAGTATATCGCCTTTTTCTTTTTTTAATTTTTTTATACCTAAACCGAGAGCATCAATATCTTCAGGATTTGGAGAATGTACAGTTGAAAATTCTGGATCAGGTAATTCTTGACTCTTGACACTAATGATGTTCATAAATCCAAATGCTTTTAATGCATGTGGAATCTGAGTAATTCCAGTGCCGTGAAGAGAGGAAAAAATAATTTTTAATTGAGATTTTGAATTATCATAAAGGGATAAACTTTGAATTTTTTCAATATATTTTTTATCAATTTCTAAGTCTATATTCTTAATTAGGGCATTATTGAAATTAAAATTTATTTGATTGAAATCATTTATTTTTTCAACTTCAGAGATAATATTTTTATCATGAGGAGATGTTATTTGACCTCCGTCATTCCAATAAACTTTATAACCATTATATTCTTTAGTATTATGAGAAGCTGTAATTACAACTCCACAAGAACAGTTTAACTCTCTAACAGCAAATGATAATTCAGGGGTTGGTCTTAAATCAGAGAAAATATAAGATTTAATATTATTTGCAGAGAAAATTTTTGCAGTTTGAATACCAAACTCTTTACTAAACCTCCTGCTGTCATATGCTATTACAGCAGATTTAGTATTATTATTTATTTTATTCAAATAATTACATAATCCTTGAGTAGCTAAGGAAATAGTATAAGAATTTATTCTATTGCTACCAATTCCTAAAATACCTCTCATTCCTCCAGTACCAAATTCAAGTTTTTTATGAAAGCTCTCTATTAGATTATCTTCATTTCCTTCCGTAAATAGATTGTTAATTTCTTTTTCTTCTTCTTTTTTGAGTCCATAGCTGAGCCACTTTTTAGCCTCAGTCATTGATAATTCTATAAGATAATTTTTTTTTTGTTTAGCTTTCAATTAGTATCCAAGTTTACTTCTAACTCTATCTAGAACTTTTCTTGCAATAATTTTTGCTTTTTCTTCACCTTTCTCTAATATGCTGTAAAGATGATCTTGATTTTTAAGCAATTCTGAAAACAATTTTCTTTCATCTTTATATAATTCTAATATATAATTTAATAAATGGGTTTTAGCATGTCCATAACCATATCCACCTTCAATATATTTTTTTCTAATTTTCTCAATTTCACCTTCACTAGCTATTAATTTAAAAATATTATACACATTACATGAATCTGGATTCTTCTTATCCTCGAGACCTTTACTATCAGTCACAATTGACATGATTTGTTTTTTTAGCGATTTCTCGTCAGCAAAAATATCGATTATATTATTATATGTTTTACTCATTTTCCTACCGTCAGTGCCAGGAATAGTCTGTACATTTTTATCTATTTTACTTTCTGGAATTATAAATGTATCTCCATAATTATGATTAAATGATTTTGCAATATCTCTTGTGATCTCAAGATGCTGTTTTTGATCTTTTCCAACTGGAACGATATCTGAGTCATATAATAATATATCTGCAGCCATTAGTATTGGATAGGTAAATAATCCTGAATTAATGTCTGATAAGTTATCGGATTTATCC
>CACPHX010000052.1 GCA_902633975.1 uncultured Marinoscillum sp. | reverse complement strand
TTATTTTCCTCTTCTCTCTTCTTGTTGAAAGCCTTTTCTGCATCAATTCTTTTCTTTTCTGAATCAACTCTATCCTTTTCAAGTTTAGTTACTTTTTTATCAATCTGAGACTCTTTTTCTTTAAGCCAAGCTTCCAGCTTTTTATCAGCATCTTGTTGTTTTATAGCACCTTTAAGAACACCTACCTGTAGATGTTTTTTGTACATCACTCCTTTGTATGATAATATTGCTCTTGCAGTATCGCTTGGCTGAGCACCTTTCATTATCCATTCAAAAGCCTTTTCATTATTTAATACTATATTTGCTGGATTGAGGTTAGGATTATAAGTACCTATTTTCTCTATAATTTTACCATCTCTCGGTGATCTAGAATCTGCAACGACTATGTCAAAAATTGCTAGCTTTTTTCTACCTCTTCTTTGTAATCTAATTTTAACTGCCATAATAATTTTTGTTTATATGAATCACGTTCATTAACGTTAAAAATATTTAGTGCGCAAATATATACATATTATTGTTGAAATCAATTAGTAAAATAAATATTAATTAGTTTTACTGAACTATAATTATTTGTATAACCGTATAAACAGTTTTGTATTATATTTTTTTATTCTTACCTTTGAAAGGTAAACCAATAAAATGAACCAGTACAGCTACACATCTAATTCTGATATAAGTTATATTGATAATTTATATTCTAAATATAAATCTGATCCCCTCTCAGTAGATGTTACTTGGCAAAAGTTTTTTGAAGGATTTGAATTTGCAGATGAAAATTCTTTAGATTCAGTAAAATTTACCGAATCATCAGTCTCGAGATTAATTCAATCATATAGAAAGTATGGCCACTTAAACTCCCTTACAAATCCTGTAAGGACTAGAAGAGATCATAATGTAAGATTTAATATTGAGGAATTTGGGCTTTCTGATAATGATCTTTCTCAAACATTTTCATCAGGATCAGAAATTGGTCTAGAGGGTAAATCATTAAAGGATATTATTGATAAATTAAATAAAATTTATATTGGTCCTATAGGGTTTGAATATTTTAATATCAGAGATACTGATGAAGTTAATTGGATAAAGAAATGGGTTGAGGAGGAATGGTATAATCAAAATTTAGAAAGATCTAAGCAAGAATCCATCCTAAAAAAATTAAATGAGGCCGTTGTTTTTGAAAACTTTCTTCATACTAAATATATAGGTCAAAAAAGATTTTCACTTGAGGGTGGAGAAAATACGATAACATTTTTAAATGAATTTATAAAATCTGCTTGTGAGAGCGATGTTAAGGAAGTTGTGATAGGTATGGCTCACAGAGGTAGGCTAAATGTATTAACTAGTATTCTTCAAAAGACTTATGACGAGATCTTTAATGAGTTTGAAGGTAATATGGATCCTGAGCTCATATTTGGTGATGGTGATGTTAAATATCATCTGGGATATAACAGCTATATTAATGAAAATGGTAAAAACATATATGTTAAGCTTATTCCTAATCCGAGTCATTTAGAATCAGTTAATCCCGTTGTAATGGGTTATACAAGAGCTCAGATTGATGAAGAATATCAAGGTGATTTCGATTCAGCTATTCCAATTATAATTCATGGAGATGCTGCAATAGCTGGTCAAGGCATTGTTTATGAAACAATTCAGATGTCAAAACTTGATGGATACAAGGTTGGTGGTGTTATACATTTTGTTATCAATAATCAAATTGGATTTACTACAGACTATGACGATGCTAGATCTAGTATTTATTGTACAGATTTAGCTAAGATTATTGATTCTCCTGTTCTTCATGTGAATGGAGATGATCCAGAGGCTATATATTTTGCCGCCAAATTTGCACTGTCTTATAGACAAAAGTTCAAAAAAGACATATTTATTGATTTATTGTGTTACAGAAGACATGGTCATAATGAAAGTGATGAACCTAAATTTACACAGCCGAACCTTTATAACCTAATATCAAAGCATCCCAGTCCTAGAGATGTTTATTTTAAAAGAATAACTGAAAATAATAATGAAATTGATAAAGATCTTGCAACAAAGTTAAACAAAGAGTTTAAGCAAATGTTACAAGAAAGACTTGATGAGGTTAAGCAAAAACCATTACCTTATAAACCACAGAAGAAAGATGAGGAGTGGAGTTTTTTAAAACCTTCTAAA
>CACPHX010000051.1 GCA_902633975.1 uncultured Marinoscillum sp. | reverse complement strand
ATAATATTACATACTCCTATATCGGGTAAGTTCAAGGTATTAGAAAAATTAAGAAATAAAAAATCTTTTTATAAAAATATTGATTGGATTGATAATTCCACAATTAGTTATTTAAAAGAACAAAATGGAAAAATAAACCTTGTTAATTATAACATATCTTCAAAAAGAAAAAGCTTTAAAGATTTATCAAAATTTCAAAGTGTTAGTGGGTATTCCTATAATACAAACAAATCTTTGATTGCTCTTAGCGGAAGCATTGAAAACCAAAAAGATATTTATCTTCTAAGTGCTAGCTCAAATAATTTAGCAAAAATAACTGATGATAAATACGACGATATTCATCCAAAATTTTTTCCTAATTCAACATCAATAATATACAGTTCTAACAGAAAAAAAGATGATGAGAGTAATACTAATTATCTCGTTGATGATAACTACAATCTCTATATTCATAATCTAGACACAACAAGAGGTACACCAATTAAGATTTCAAATTCCATACAAAAAAATATTATAGCGCATCCAATATCAACTAATCAAATTATTTACTCAAGTGATATGAATGGTATAGTTAACCTTTATAGTCATAAAATTGGAGAATCTCATAAACAAATAACTAATATGAATTCGAGTATTTTAAGTTTTGACTATAATAAAACATCTGAAAATCTAATATTTAATTCACTTTCAAATGATAGGATGAAAGCTTTCATTATTGATAAATTTAATATTGATGAGATTAAATTCGGATCTAAAACAAGTAGAATCGTACATTTAGAATCTCATTTAAAGGAAAAAAATGAATTAGAATTTAAAACAAAAGAAAAAGTAAAGAATGAAATTGATTTTAGTGATACCGACGATTTTTCTTTTGAAGGAGATATAAATAATAATACATCTATAAAGAATAATCTAAATCAATCAAATAGAGGGTCAACTAGACTTCCCTATGATTATAAATATTCATTTCTCAAAAACAATTTCAACAGTTTTGTTCTAGTTGATCCTCTTGAAGGATTTGGAACACAAATTGAAACAGATTTTATTGAACTCTTTGAAAATCAAAATTTATATGCCAAAGCATTTTTACCATTGTCAAGATTAAAAAGCTCTGACATATTTGCAGAATATTCTTATCTAAAAAAGAGAATTGATTTTAGATTATCCTTTGACAGGAATATTATTTTTCCAGAAGACAATGAAAATTATATATATCACAAATATTCAAAAAATGAATTAAGGGTTAACATATCTTATCCATTATCAAATTATCTTAGAATTGAGGCTAGCCCTTTTTTATCATTTAACAAGTTTTATGATCTGGATTACCGAGTTTTAAATAGTTCACCGCCACCCTTTAACTTCTATGAAAAAACTAACTTCAGAGGTTATTTAATAAATATATTAATGGATAATACAAATAAATTAGGAATGAATTTAGAGATTGGAACAAAAATGAAGCTTGTTTTTGGTAATTATTTAAGTTCCAAGAATAAGGATAAAGATTTTAAAGATTTTTATGTTGATATTATCCACCATCAAAGACTGTTTAATAATATTATATTCTCTTCAAAAATATTTTATGGAAATTCCTTTGGTAATAATCCATTCAAATACTTGGTTGGAGGAATAAAAAACTCTGTTATTAATACCAAAGAAGATAAGGGAATAAATGACCCACTTCTCATACAAAACGGTGGAAATAACAGTAATTTTTTATATAGTAGATTTTTAAATTTACGTGGATATAATTTAAAAAAATTTGATGGATATAAAGCTTTAGTATTAAATACTGAGCTAAAAATTCCTCTTTTAAAAACAATGATTGGAAATAGTATTACCAGTAATTTTCTTAATAACCTCCAACTAATTGGTTTCTTTGATATCGGATCATCATGGAATGTTAATTCGCCATTTAGCAGTAAGAGTGATGTAAATACATGGCTCATACAAGATCCGGGTTCAGTTTTTCAAGCTGAAATTGAAAACTCTAAAAACCCTTGGCTCGCAAGCTATGGTTTTGGAATTAGATCATTTTTTATGGATTATTTTATAAAACTCGATATTGCAAAACCTATTGAAGATTATAGAATTGGACAAACAAAAGTTCATCTATCATTAGGATATAGTTTTTAATTTTTTTCTATGCATTCAATGACAGGTTATGGTAGCAG
>CACPHX010000050.1 GCA_902633975.1 uncultured Marinoscillum sp. | reverse complement strand
TTTAGCACCATTAATGTCATCATTTTTTATTCTGCTAAGAATTTCTTCATTAAAATTTCTGGGTGATTTTGATTCTTTATTTATTACTAAAATTTTTTCTATTAAAATATATATAGTTATAAAAAACAATACCAAAAGAGGCAGCATCATAAAACCACCTTTTAATAAAAGCTCTAGTACTGTAAGTTCTTGAGGGCCATTAATTACAACAGTAGAATCAGAACCACTCAAAACTTGGGAAATCAAAATCTTAGTATCCATAATTTATTATTTAATTTATTTCTATAAGCTTCAAGGCTTTCTTTTGCAATTTCTAAGTCAGTATACATATCAACTGCTACTCTATGCATATTATTATTTTTTGGGATGATTATTATAGGTTGGAACCCTTGGTCTGATAATGTCATAGCTCTGTTTAAAGATAAATTATAATTTGAAAAGCTTCCCTCAATAATAAAATAATTTCCTGTAAGGGAATCTAATTCAACAATCTGTTTTTCGAATTTGATTTGAGATTGATTAATAACTTTAGGAGGTATAGAATCATCATTATTTAAAGAATCTGTTTCTACTATATCAATCACAACAGGGCTTTCTGACGTGATAAATTCTTTAGAAGACTTATTATCAATATTTTTATTAAATGATAAATCTTGGTAATTGTTTAACAAAACTATTGTTAATACACTTATTACTAAAATTAATGGAATATAGAAATTGTTATTCTTTTTGAGTTTTCTTTTATTTAAATCAACTTTTTTTAAACCAAAATCATTGTGATTGTTCATTTTAAAACTTCCAAGTTAAACCAGACATCACATTTGCACCCAGTTGAGGGTACATAAAAAATAATTCGTTATAGTTGTTAAGCATATTATCAATATTGAGGTGAAGTAAGTAAACCAGTTTTTAATTTATTGTATATGCATACATTTGAAATTCCATATGATGAGCTTCCTTTTCCGTTTGTTCCACCTATATGAACTATTTTATATGAATTTTGGGGATTTCCTATTTCATTACATAACTTGATTATATTATTTAATCCGGGTCTTAAAGCATTTGAGCCTAATTTATGATATGATTTTACTGAATTAAATAGAAAATCAAGAGAATCATTATAATTCATACCCAGTCTCCTCTATCTAATTATTTTTAATAATGAAGGTAATCTTTCCTTTCGAAATTTCAGCGGGATTATTGTTGTTAGTTGGACTAAATGTGAGCTTTAGAATTTCTTCTCTATAAATATTTTCTACCATAGGACTTAAAGTTGTTTCTAGTGTTTTCAATCCAACTATCTCTCCATAATAATCTACAATAATTTCGAAAATAATTCTACCGCTTTCTGAACTATTATCATTAGGATTTGGTTCGAAGTCCCAAGTCCATCCCTGCATTTCTAATGATGAACCTGCAGCAGATGCTGATGTTGAGTTCGAAGAAGAATTAGATCCACCAAATATTGCTCTTTCATCTATTTTTTTTATTTCTTCTTCAGATGGTGTTTCTTCAATTTCATTTTTTTCATTTTGATCATCAGTTAATTCACTATCCATTGAAAAAGTTTCATTCTCTTCCTCAATTTCTATATTATTATCAATATTTTGATCGTCAGAAACTATATCATTTTTAATATCATCTAAATTTTCAATCTCAGTATTATTTTCAGGTTGAGTATCCCCTAAATTATTATCATCAGAATCATTATCCTCTAACTCATTTTGTTGCTCATCTTCAGTATTTGAATCCATGTTATCTGTTTCAAAATCTGAATCAAATTCGGTGCCAATTTCTATACCATATTCTTCAGGTGGAGGATAGGTTTCCCTCCACGCCACAATTATCATTAATAATAAAAAAAATATAATATTTGTAAGAAAGGTTAGATAAAGAGCTTTTCTTTCAATTTTCTTATTATCCATTTTTTTATTTTTTTGGTGTTGTAGCAATTGTCACCTTAGCTTCTAGTGATGTAGCAATTCCTGCCACATTAACTAATTTCTCAACAGGAACATCCTTGTCACAATGTAAAACGACTAAACCATCATCATTACCAATAGCATCTCTTATATTCGCTTCAAGAGTATTTTCACTTGATTCTTTGTCATTAACAAAATACTTTAAATCTTTTGTAATTGTAACCGATACCTTTTGAATAGTTATAGTAGATGATTTGCTAGAGGGTAGGTTCACAGGTAACCCTGAGGGTGTTACAAAAGACGCAGTTAACATAAAGAAAATCAATAACAGAAAAATTATGTCAGTCATTGAAGACATACTAAATAATGGATTTATTTTATTACTTTGTTTAAGATTCATTTTTTCGATTGAAGTGTCTCAATAAATTCAATAGTAGTATATTCCATATTATGTATAAGTTTTTCAACTCTTGTTACCAAATAATTGTAAGCCAAATACGCAATAATTCCAACGAATAAACCAGCTGCCGTCGTTAACATTGCTTCGTATATACCACTAGATAATAATTTTGGACTTACTGCACCCTCCTCTTCTGCTATTGATATGAATGCTTGTATCATTCCTGTGACTGTTCCTAGGAATCCAATCATCGGAGCAGCCCCAGATATTGTTGCAAGCA
>CACPHX010000049.1 GCA_902633975.1 uncultured Marinoscillum sp. | reverse complement strand
ATCAGCAGGCTGAACATCATAATGACCATAAACAAGAATTGTAGGAAGGGATTTATCGATAATTTTTTCAGCATAAACAATGGGGTGTCCTGCTGTTTTTATTTTTTCTACGGCATCTAAATTTAATTTATTAAACTGATCAACCAAATAGTCAGCAGCCCTGTCTACTGAGTCTTTAAATTTGGGATCAGCGCTAACAGATTCAATACGTAACAAATCATAAAGCTCATCTAAAAAACGGTCTTTATTACTATCGATATAGTCTTTTATTTGCATGGAGCAAATTTAATTAAATGAATTATATGTTTACATTATTTACATCTTAAAATCCATCATCATCATCAGATATGGTTTTGAAGATTTCATCTTCCAAAAATGTATCGGTTGGAGATAATAAGTTATACGGTTCTGAAATGTTAAAGTATTTAAGCCTAAAGTTATTTACAAAGTTTAATACATCATCTTCATTTGATAGTGCTGTATTAATATACTTACCACGTGAGTAAATTATCTCGTCGAACTCAGAATTCAAATCAGGGTCTGAAGAAATAATTTTTAATTGATTTCTATCATAACACATATATAACCAAAATTCAGGAGATGGCTGTAAAAAGAAAGATAAAATGTAGTTATAATCGTTTTTATGTTCAAGCTCAAAAAATCCATCCATTGAGGCATTAATGTCTATATCACCTATATTCGATACGTTAATAACTGAAGTGTTATACCATGAATTACTTGAAGAAGACCAATTAAGTTTAGTATTAGGTAAAACAAAAAAACTACTCATGATAGGATCTAGTTCTAAGAGAGACCTATAACTGTTTAAAATTGTGTTTTCGTAACTTTCTACCTTATCATTACCTACAATATCTGAAAGTCTAACTAAAAGGTCTTGTTCATTATCGTGGGCTATACCGGCTCCAAAATTTTCTATTGATTCATTAAATAGTTCAGCAATGCGGTTAATCAGAGACCGCCTAATGTTTACATCAATAATATATACACCCTCTGATTGTATGTCCATAGAATCTAGAAAAGTACTTCCGGTCATAGATGAATAGATCTTAAAATTATTATCGTTATCAATTAAATTTACACTACCTTCAAATGAAAGTAACTTATCTGATGGGCTATATAGGAGTGAGTTTCCATTGTAGACTTTTTGATCTCTTTTTTCATTTGTTTCAATGAGATAAACCTTATCAAAAGAATCATATGATAATAGACCGTTAGGATTAAAAAATATTAAACTTTTCTTTTCAACTGAATTATTGAAAAAGTCAAAGTAGAGAGCTTTTTCATTCTTGGATATCGCCGAAGAATAAAAGTTATCTTGTTCTGTTATGTTTATTGAAAGTTGATCTCCTGGCGCAAAATAACTGTTATATGATATCGCCCTATTTTCATCGAAATTCTTTATTTCCGATGGTATAATTTTTCCATTAAAAAGTAGCTGAGCATTATTAGCATAAAGTTCGATTTTACCAAAAAAGTTAAATCCAGGCTCCATAAGAATTGGTGACTCTTTGTCTACTTTACCAGAGGAAAATGAGGTTTTAATTTTTTGTTCATTTTCATCTAATATTTCAACTAGTTTAAATTCTGAAAAGGGTATATTAAAGGTATCATTATTAAAGTTTACGTATTCATAAATACCACTACCAATAAATTGATCTTTTGATTTAATATCTATAGATGCATTAATGAATCTATGATATTCATTTATTGTATCTAATATAATTTCTGAATCGTAAAGCTTTGATAAAATAAAATTTTCACCAACTTCGATTTTACCATCTCTTGGTAAAACAAATGCATCAGATACCTGCAGTTCATCAACACCATTTAAATTTAGTAGCTTTTCTTTTAAATCTATTTCAGCTGAATTGATTTTAATACTAGATTTTGAAAAAGAACTAGAGTATGGATAGAAAGACGAAGAAAAATCAATTCTATTTTCATTATTAAGTGATAACTTTTCGTTAATAATATCCCAGTCAGCATTTAATGACGAGGCAAATGTTTTGTAATAAGGTAATAAATAATTTTTCTTATCTGGATACTCTGCTTTTATACGAACCATTTGATCCTTAATATTTAATATCAATGACATTCCATCAGACTTTAAAAAGCTTAAATCATAATTATAATGATTTAGGTTGATGGTTGCTAAATTAGAAATAACGCTGTCAGAATTAAATTTAAATTCATCAGATAAGAAAGTTGAGTTATTATATAGCAAAACACCTTCAGACCTTAAATCACTTTCTGACATCCATACATCTCCTTTTACTTCCATAGTATTATTGAAAGCTGTAAAAGTAGAATTTAAATTTTTTGAAGTAGTTGATGAAAAATCATATCTTAAATAAATATAATCCTCTGTAAAATTGTATAAACTATATTCAGAATTGGAAAATTCCATATCGGGATAATAAAATTCATTAGATTTAGAAAATCCATTATATAAAAAAGCTTTTTCTGAAAAACCTGAGAGAGAGTCAGGAAAGAATCTAATTTTATTTGAAAAAACTCTTAATTGGTTATAAGTAAAATTTCCTTCTGCATATAGTCCCGTAGAATCTACTTTCAATTTTTCAAAAACATTAATTTTATTATTGTATGCTGATATTCCATTCTCACCAATATCTAAATCAAAACCAAACGAATTATCAGGCATTGTTACAAGTTTAGCC
>CACPHX010000048.1 GCA_902633975.1 uncultured Marinoscillum sp. | reverse complement strand
TAATATGGATGGAATTATGAGAGGTACTGGTTCTCTAGTTTCTCTTTCAGAAGATGTTGAACAAAAGATTATAATTAAAGATAAGGTTTCAAATCATTTTTCTTTTATGAAGGGAACAACAAGACAGAGGTATCCAAGTTCACTGATGGGAGCTGTAGCTTTATTAAAACAATCTTTTTTTGATGCTAACTGGTATTCTACTAATTCAGGAAAAATAAATGAAACTAATCTCTCTTTGTCAGCAATAAATAAAAATAATAATTTACCTAAAATTATAGAGGTAGGAGATAAGCTTAAAGTTCTTCTAGCTCAAAAAATAGAGAAAGAGATTGGAATTAAGTTTATAATAAAAGGTCAAGGGGACGAATATCAAAGGATAAAAGAAATAAAAGAAGGCTATACATAATTTCCTTGTAAATCAAATACTCTTATACCCTCAGGAATTGGTACATCTTTTCCAACTGATATTATCATACCGTTTTTAATAACTAAAATTCCATTTTCGAGTTTAGTTTTGTAATCAATTATGATATTGGCATTAATAAATGCATAATGATTTTCTCTTACGTCGTTAACTCCATTAACTGGAAAGCCCTCCTGAGAATGGGATAGAAAAGGTATTATTAAAACAAGTAGTAATATGTAATATTTTTTTAACATAATTTAAATAAGTACATTACTTTAAAACTTTACCCTTAATAAATATCAAGGACCTCCTGTTGTCGCTGGTAATAACTGAAAGTGATTTTCTGAAAACTCCAGGTCTACCCTTAGGGTTATATTCAGCAATAATAAAGCCCTTTTTACCAGGTTTTATTTCGTCTTTTGACCAGTTAGGTGTAGTACAACCACAAGAAGGTTTAACTGTTAATATTCTAATTGATTCTTTACCGTTATTTGTGAAATTGAACTTATGCGAGACCTTACCCATATTTTCTTGAATATCTCCGAAATTATACTCAGGTGTTTCAAAAACAATTTCAGACTTTTGAGAAAAAGAATTAAAAAAAGAAAATAAAATAAAACTTAAGGTTAGGATTTGATTCATCTTTTTAAAAATATATAATTAAATTATATGAATCAATTACAATTGGATTAATTTTATAAATAAAAATGGCCAGAATTCTTACAGGTATTCAAAGTTCAGGCAAACCTCATCTAGGAAATATTCTAGGTGCAATAAAACCCTCAATTATCTTATCAAAAGATCCAGGCAATCAGTCACTATTTTTTATTGCTGATCTTCACTCTTTAATAAATATAAAAGACTCTAATGCAATACATGCACTTGCTAAGGGAGCCTCAGACGGATTGAAACTTGCATTAAATATTGCAGCAATGTTGTTAGCTTTTTTGGCTGTTGTCTATATGCTTAATTATTTTCTAGATTTTTTTGGTGACATAACAACAATCAACCAATGGATTAAATCATCATCAGGTGGTCAGTTTAATAAATTATCGATGGAATTTCTACTCGGTCAAATATTCAGATTATTTGCTTTTATGATTGGCATAAATTGGAATGAAACAGTTTTAGTAGGAAGCCTTCTAGGTCAGAAATTTGTTCTGAATGAATTTATTGCATATGTGAATTTAGCTGAGATGAAAGCATCTGGACTATTATCTGAAAAATCAATCCTTATTTCTACTTATGCATTATGTGGTTTCGCTAATTTCAGTTCTATAGCCATACAAATTGGAGGAATCGGGTCTATGGCTCCATCAAGGCAAAAGGATATATCAAAACTTGGTCTTCGAGCCTTAATTGCAGCTACCTTAGCAACTCTTTTAACTGGAAATATTGCTGGGTTTATTATTGCCTAAATTTTTTAATAAAATCTAACTGACCACTTGTAGAGTTATCAATGTTAGATCTATCATTATCATTAATTTTTTTATAAACTTCATCAGACAACCTCTTACCTAATTCTACTCCCCACTGATCAAAGCTATTTATATTCCATATACAACCTTGGACAAAAATTTTATGTTCATATATAGAAATCAATTTTCCAAGGTTATACGGGGTAAGCTTGTCAAATAATAATGTATTTGATGGCTTGTTTCCCTTAAATATCTTTGAGTTTTTTAGAATTTCATAATTAAGGGTTTTACTCTCACTTGAAAGTTCTTTTTTCTACTTCTTCCATTTTTTTTCCTTTCATTAATGCCATAGTTTGTCCAATCATATTTGATATTAATATTTCATGTAATTCTTCCTTTTCATTATTTGAATTTGCAAATCCTATAAAATCACAGGGTATTTTTTTTGTGCCTTGGTGAATAAGTTGGAAAAAAGAATGTTGTCCATTTGTTCCAACATCCCCCCACAATATAGGACCGGTACTATATTTTACTTCCAATGAATCTTTTGATATGTTTTTACCATTACTTTCCATATCAGCTTGTTGAAGATACATAGGTAAATATTTTAGGTAGTGGTCGTAAGGAAAAATTGCATGCGTTTCACAATTATGAAAATTATTATATAAAACACCTAAACATGCCAGAATAATAGGTATATTTTTATCATATGGTTCGTTTTTGAAATGATTATCAATTTCATTGGCTCCACTAAGTAACTTCTCAAAATTTTCAAAGCCAATTTTTAAAATAATTGGTAAACCAACTGAAGACCACAAAGAGTATCTTCCACCCACCCAGTCCCAGATTGGAAAAATATTATTTTCATCTATCCCAAATTCTTTTGCTCTCTCAGTGTTAGCACTTACTCCAAAAAAATGTTTTTTGAAACCCTCACTTGTTCTAGAGTGATTATAAAACCAATTTTTGCAAATATTTGCATTTTTTAAAGTTTCAATTGTTCTAAAAGACTTTGAAGAAATAATAAA
>CACPHX010000047.1 GCA_902633975.1 uncultured Marinoscillum sp. | reverse complement strand
GCCTCTCTTTAAAATCGAAAAATTACTTAATGCAATAAAAATTTGACATTGTAGTTTTATAGCTGATGAAAAAATATTTTTTTATTTTAATCTATCCCTTACTCTTATCATGTAATGAAGAAAATACTTTTTCTGAAATCCCATCTATTAGTTTCGAAAGAATGGTTTTTAAGAAGAGTGAAAATAATTTTGTACAAGACTCATTGATACTAACCATTAATTTTATTGATGGAAATGGTGATCTGGGTTTATCTAATGATGAAAATAGTTATCCTTATCATCAATATAACGCTATAATTGATGAAAATTTTAATTGGATTACTTATGGATCAAATGATGTAAATCCACCTTTTTACATATACGAACCTAACGGATCTATTACCTTCTACAGCAATGAAGATAACAGAAATACTTTTAATTGTAATAATTATATAATAGATACAATTAACTCATCTACTCAACTGGATACATTTTACATTCAAAAAAATATTAATAATAAAAATATTTTCATTGAATTTTATAAAAAAAATGAAGATAAATTTGAGCTTATCGATTGGACAAGAGTCTTTGATGAAGAGTATGGTTGCGGGATTGATTTTAATTCAAGATTTCCACCACTCAATATTACAAATACTAATCAGGTTCTTCAAGGTAAGCTTAGATATGGTATGGTTTCCTATGGGTTTGAAAGTGTAATTCAAAATGATATTTTTAAATTAAAAATTCATATCAAAGACAGAGCTTTAAATTCTAGCAATACAATAGAAACACCTGAAGTAACATTACAACAAATTAAAGAAAATTAAATTTTAGGATAAGATCTTGGATCTAATTCACTAAATAGATTATATATTTTATTAAAAATGTCTTCGCAATTTGGTTTAGAAAAATAATCCCCATCTGTGCTATACGCTGGCCTGTGGTCTTTTGAATGTATTGTAATAGGTTTTGAATCTAAAAAATAATATCCGTTTTGTTTCTCAATAACATTTTGCATCATGAATGCAGTAGCTCCACCAGATACATCCTCATCAACAAATACAATTCTATTTGTTTTTTTTAGTGAGCTTAGAATTATTTTTTTCTTATCAAAAGGTAAGAGAGTTCTAACATCTATTAATTCACAAGAAATACCTACTTCTTCTAATTGATTAATAGCTTCTAAAGCTATTCTACACATAGAACCGTATGTAACAACTGTTATATCATTTCCCTTTCTAATTACGGATGGAAAACCAAACTCAACTTTAATTTTTGAAAGATTTATTGGTAAATTTTCTTTAAGTCTATAAGCATTTAATGGCTCTATTATAATTCCTGGCTCATCTGATGACAATAATGTATTATACATACCAACTGCCTCAACAAAATTTCTTGGAACGAGGACATAAATACCTCTGAGACTATTAATCAATGTACCCATTGGTGAACCACTATGCCATATTCCTTCAAGTCTGTGACCTCTCGTCCTAATTATTAATGGTGCTTTTTGTCCACCCTTAGTCCTATATTGTAATGTAGATAAGTCATCAGAGAGTGTTTGAATTGCCCAATAAACATAATCTAGATATTGAATTTCTACAATTGGCCTTAATCCTCTTATTGCTGCTCCTATTCCTTGACCAATTATTGATGCTTCCCTAATACCAGTATCTGTTATTCTTTCAATACCAAATTTATCTTGAATTCCAGCGAATCCTTGATTAACTCCACCAATTTTTCCTACATCTTCCCCTACAGCAAATACTTTTGGATTTTTATCAAAAAGTTCAAAAAAATATTTGTTTATGATTTCTCTACCATCTATAAGCTCTGATTTATCATTATATTCTGGAGAGACCTCTTTAATTTTAATCGCAGAATTTTTTGATTCGCTGTATAGGTGTGAACTATAATCATTATTATATTTTTTTTCCTTTTCATTAATTAAATTCAATAAATAATTCTTTGCAATATTATTTTCATTTCTAATTATCCTTCTTACAAATCTTAATGATTTAAGTATATCGGATTTTAATGGATGAATTGTTTTTGAAAGGTTTTTTCTTATATTAATTATCTCTTTTTTATTTTTGGGGCTGTTTTGTGCAACCCTAGTAATTACATTAATGGCGTCATCATAATCTTCGTTTATATCCTCTCTATATGATTTCCATGACCTCTTTCTTGATTTTTTTGCAATTTCTTCAGCATCTCTTTCAATACTTTCAATTTCAGCATTTGAAGAAAAATTATTCTCAATTATCCATTCCCTCATTTTTTTAATACAACAAAAATCTTTTTCCCATTCTAATCTTTTTTTTGATTTGTATCTTTCATGTGACCCTGAGGTTGTATGGCCCTGTGGTTGAGTAACATCTTTTACGTGAATTATACAAGGGACGTGTTCCTCTCTTGCTAATTTAACCGCTTTTTGGTAAGTCTTTAATAAATTAATATAATCCCATGCATATACTGTGAATATTTCGTATCCATTCTCTTTCTTAGATGACCTTTGAAACCCTGAAAGTGCCTTTGACAAATCATTTCTTGATGTATGATATTCGGAAGGAACGGAGATTCCGTATCCATCATCCCATATTGACATCACAAGAGGTACTTGCAATACACCACATGCATTAATTGCTTCCCAAAAATGTCCCTCAGAGGTACTGGCATCTCCAATTGTTCCAAAAACAACCTCATTTCCATTAATAGAAAAGTTTTCCATGTCAGATAAATTCTTATTATTCCTGTATAACTTAGAAGCATAAGCTAAACCGACAATTCTTGGCATCTGTCCAGATACACAAGAAATATCGCTAGCAGAATTCTTCATATCAGTTTGAGTCTTCCACTCACCTTTTTCGTTGAGAAGTCTTGTTCCAAAATGACAATTCATTTGTCTTCCACCAGAGTGTGGATCTTTTTTAATATCAGTGTGAGCATATAATTGGGCAAAAAACTGATCAGGATTTAACTGATTGATTGCCATCATAAAAGTCTGATCTCTATAATAACCAGATCTAAAATCTCCGTTTCTAAAAAACTTAGACATTGCAATTTGAGGAAGTTCTTTTCCGTCACCAAATACACCAAACTTAGCTCTTCCCATAAATACTTCTTTCCTTCCAATATAACTTATGTTTCTACTTATATTGACTAAAAGAAAGTCATCAAGAATTTCCTTTTTGGAAATTTTGAGAGATTTATTTACTATTAA
>CACPHX010000046.1 GCA_902633975.1 uncultured Marinoscillum sp. | reverse complement strand
TGGTCAAGAACCATATCAAATAGTTTTTTTCCTATACCTTTTCTTCTCATGTGCTCTTTTACAATTAAATCCTCTAAATACAAAACCTTCCCTCTCCACGTTGAAAACCTGTAATATGTTAAGGCAAAACCAACTATTTTATTTTCATTCTCTGCAACGAATAATTCATAAACTGGGTTTGGACCAAATCCGTCCTCTTCTAGTCTATCAACTGTATTGGATACTTTCTCAAGCGCCTTTTCATATTCAGCAAGTTCTTTAATGAGGTTAAAGACTTGTGGTATGTCACTTTTTTTCCCTGGTCTAATGATCATTTGGAAATTTTTTTAAATCCAGTGTATTTATGAAGAACGTTTGGGATAAGTATGTGGTCACCTACTTGGTGATTTTCAATTATTGAAGCAACTATCCTGGGTAGGGCTAGGGCAGAACCGTTAAGGGTATGAGCAAGGTGCTTACTCTTACCGTCCTTTATCTTTAGGTTCATTCTATTTGATTGATAAGTTAGAAAATTACTAACTGAACTGCATTCTAACCACTTGTCTTGACCTGGAGCGTACACTTCAAAATCATATGTTAAGCTGGAGGTAAATCCTAAATCACCTGCACATAAAAGAATTTTTCTGAATGGAATTTCAAGACTTTCAATTAAATTCTGAACATGATCGCACATTTCATTAAGTGAATCTTCAGATTTACTATTTTCCTGAATTTGTACTATTTCAACTTTATCAAATTGGTGCAACCTATTTAATCCTCTTACATGAGAACCCCAAGATCCAGCCTCTTTTCTAAAACATGGGGTGTAGGCCACGTTCTTTATTGGAAGTAGTTCTTTTTCGATTATCTTCTTTTTATAGATATTAGTTACCGGAACTTCGGCAGTTGGTATAAGGTATAAGTTTTCATCTTCAATCTTATACATCTGGCCTTCTTTGTCTGGAAGCTGTCCAGTATTGGTAGCTGAATCATCATTAATCAGTAATGGTGGTTGAATTTCAGTGTAGTTCTTTTCTCTGGCAATATCTAGAAAATAGTTTATTAGCGCCCTCTGTAGTATGGCTCCTTTACCTATGTAGACAGGGAAACCAGCTCCAGTAATATTATTTCCCAATTCAAAATCAATTATCTGGAATTCTTTTATAAGATCCCAGTGTGGTTTTAGATTTTCATTTTTACTGATAACTGAAGAGAAAATTATTTTATTTTCTTTGTCGCTTTTACCTTCAGGAACTCTATGGTCTGGAATGTTAGGAATGCTATACAGAGATAGTCTCAATTTATTTTCGGTTTCCTTAAGATTACCATTTATTATTTTACTTTTTTCTTTTAGTTCTTGAGATCTAAGTTTTAAAGATTCTAGATTATGACTTTTACCACCTTTAAAAGCTATTCCAATATCTTTTGATATGGTGTTGGACTCGTTATTAATTTTATCAATTTCAGATTTAAATAATTTTCTTTGGTCATCAAGCTTTATTAGATCTTGTAATTTATTTTCAATATCAGATATACCTCTTTTCTTTAGAGCTTTAAGAATATTTTCAAACTCATCTCTGATCTTGTTTACTTCAATCATAATTAGGTTTTTTATATATTTAGATAGATTTTTTACACCAAAACACCAATCTAATAAAAATTAATTTTTTTTTTGACAAATTCGAGAATAATGGTATCATTGCGGTGTCAATTGTTATTAGGCCATCTTAAAAACATACCCTTTAACAAACAAATCAAAATTTTACGATATGTACACAATGGACGAACTTAATGATAAGCTTTTATCAGAACTCAAAGAAATTACAGAGGAGTTGGAGATAAAAGGTGCTTCTAAGCTTTCAAAGCAAGATCTCATTTATAAAATACTAGATGAACAAGCTCTAAATAAACCAAAAAAATCTGCTGCTAAATCTGAAAAGAAAAAAGACGATGGAGAAAAGACCTCAAATAGATCAACAACTAAATCTAAACCAAATGATAGGTTAGACAGCAAGATGAGAAAAGAAAGGCCTGAGAAAAGAAAAAATTCTGACTATGAAAATAAAGTTAAAGAATTTGAAGGTGTAATTGAAAGTGAAGGTGTTCTTGAGATGATGCAAGATGGATATGGATTTTTAAGAAGTAGTGATTACAATTATCTTGCTAGTCCTGATGACATTTATGTGTCACCCTCACAAATCAAGCTATTTGGTTTAAAAACAGGGGATACAATATTGGGAAAGATTAGACCACCAAAAGAAAATGAGAAATATTTTGCACTTATTGAGGTTTCAGAAATTAATGGTAAAACACCAGAACAGGTTAGAGACAGAATACCATTTAAATATTTAACTCCATTATTTCCAGAGGAGAAACTTAACCTCAGCACAAACCAAGATAATTACTCTACTAGAATTCTTGATCTTTTTTCTCCTATTGGCAAAGGGCAAAGAGGGATGATTGTTTCTCAACCTAAGACAGGTAAAACTGTTTTATTAAAACAAATAGCTAATGCAATTGCTGAAAATCATCCGGAAGTGTATCTTATGATTTTACTTATTGATGAAAGACCAGAGGAAGTTACAGATATGGCAAGAAGTGTGAAGGCAGAAGTGGTTTCATCTACTTTTGATGAACAGGCTGAAAGACACGTTAAGGTAGCAAACATTATTTTGGAAAAAGCTAAAAGAATGGTTGAATGTGGACATGATGTTGTCATTCTATTAGATTCAATCACACGTTTGGCTAGAGCTCATAATACAGTTATTCCTTCATCAGGAAAGATTTTATCAGGTGGTGTTGATGCCAATGCTTTACATAAACCAAAAAGATTTTTTGGCGCTGCAAGAAATGTAGAAAAAGGAGGTTCTCTTACAATAATTGCCACTGCATTAATCGAGACAGGTTCAAAGATGGATGAAGTAATTTTTGAGGAGTTTAAGGGTACTGGAAACATGGAGCTACAGCTCGATAGAAAATTATCAAATCGAAGAATATATCCAGCAATTGATGTTACAGCTTCAGGCACTAGAAGAGAAGATCTTCTTGTTGACAAAGATGAATTATCTAGACTATGGATTTTAAGAAAATATCTTGCAGATATGAATTCTATTGAGGCCATGGAATTCTTACTATCTAAAATAAAAGGAACAAGGAACAACGAAGAATTTCTTGTTTCAATGAACGGGTAATTTATCTTAAACTTTATATTTTTCTTTGTATTTATTTTATATAATCAATATAAATTAATAGATTTAACTCCATGTTTTTAAAAACAAAAAACGTGGAAAATCAAAGAATTTATAATGTAGTTGATAAAGACTTTAGGTATGCTAAGGTACTCGACTCATTTGGAATAAATTTTTATCAGTATCCAAACCTTACTATTAATCAAGTTTGCAAAATTAAAGGTGTCAACAAGGACTCTTTAGTAGGATATAGACTCTCTTTAGACGAATCTTTTGATATAGATTCTGAAACTCTTAAAACATCTCCCATTAATCTTGTAATTGAGTATCTAAAGCATAATCATAGTTACTTCATTAAAAATAAATTACCATATATCAAAGATTTAATATCTAAATTAGACGTAGAAGATAAAATATACCCCTTCTTCAAAGATCTGAAATTTATTTTCCCACTTTTCTATGAAGATTTTGTAAACCATATTCTTGAGGAAGAACAATTTATATTCACCCACATTCAAAACCTGTCAAGGACAAAATTCAAAAATACTGAACATGCAAAACTTTTCTTTGCCCTAAAAAATATTTCACTAAAAGAAATTGCTGGTGAGCATTTGAATGAAGATTCAGA
>CACPHX010000045.1 GCA_902633975.1 uncultured Marinoscillum sp. | reverse complement strand
ACATCCTCAACAAGTTTTGAGCTAGCCTCAAAGTTTGAAGCATCAGATTTATATTTTTTAATTTTTAAATTATTCCTCTCAAATTGTTTTTCAATTTTTGCAGCCTCTTCGTCACTGCTAAGGTATGTAAAGGCCACGTTACAGTTAGAATCTATGAACTTCTTGACAATGTCTTTTCCAATTCCTTTTGATCCACCTGTTATTAAAGCTGTTTTATTATTTAAATTATAGGACATAACAGATAATAGTTTTTATAAAAATATAAATAAGATATAATATTCAATAGTTTTATTATAAGTAATTAGACTTTAAATTTGTCGAAAAAAGATATGTCATATAATTTAATAGTAATTGGATCTGGACCTGGCGGTTATGTAGCTGCAATTAGAGCCTCACAATTGGGAATGAAAGTAGCAATCGTCGAGAAAGAATCACTAGGAGGAATATGTCTTAACTGGGGATGTATACCTACAAAAGCTCTACTAAAAAGTGCTCAGGTTTTTGATTATGTTAATCATTCTGAAAACTATGGTATTAAAATTAGCAAGTCAAGTGTTGA
This sequence comes from uncultured Marinoscillum sp., assembly GCA_902633975.1. Taxonomy (GTDB): domain Bacteria; phylum Bacteroidota; class Bacteroidia; order Cytophagales; family MED-G16; genus MED-G16. The sequence continues at coordinate 3,428 of CACPHX010000045.1, read as the reverse complement.
TTTTGATTCCATTATAAAAAGAAGTAGAGGTGTTGCTGATGGTATGAGTAAAGGGGTAAATTTTCTGATGAAAAAAAATAAAATTGATATATTAAATGGCTTTGGTAAAATCATATCTAAAAATGAGGTAGAAGTAACTACTGAGGAGAACCAAAAAGAAATTCACAAATCAGATAATATAATAATTGCAACTGGTGGTAGGTCAAGAGAACTCCCTAATCTTAAAATTGATAATAATAAAGTAATTGAGTACAGAAAAGCTATGACACTAGAAAAACAACCCAAAAAAATGGTTGTAGTTGGTTCGGGTGCTATTGGCTCTGAGTTTGCATATTTTTATAATAGCATAGGAACTGAAGTGATCTTAGTTGAGTATCTGCCAAATATATTACCTCTTGAAGATATTGATGTTTCAAAACAATTAGAAAAATCTTTTAAGAAAGCAGGCGTCAATATAATGACAAATACAGAAGTTCTTTCTGTAGATACAAATGGAAAGGGTTGTAAGGTAAAATATAAAAGTGGTGATAAAGAAGAAATAATTGAATGTGATATTGTACTTTTAGCTGTAGGAGTTCAAACTAATATCGACAATATTGGCTTGGAGGAACTAGGCATAATTGTAGAAAATGGTAAAATCAATGTTGATGATTATTATCATACAAACATTGATGGAGTATATGCTATAGGAGATGTTGTGAAAGGACCTGCATTAGCTCATGTTGCGTCTGCTGAAGGTATAATATGTGTAGAAAAAATTGCTGGTCTTAATCCAAGTGTTTTGAATTATGATAATATACCTTCATGTACTTATTGTAGTCCTGAAGTTGCATCTGTAGGATTTTCCGAGAAAGAAGCAATCGACTTAGGATATGATATTAAGGTCGGTAAGTTTCCATTTTCCGCTTCAGGTAAAGCCAACGCCTCAGGACATTCAGATGGATTTGTTAAAGTTATTTTTGACAAAAAGTATGGTGAGTGGTTAGGATGTCATATGATAGGTTATAATGTGACTGAAATGATTGCTGAGGTTGTAGCTGCCAGAAAGTTAGAGACAACAGCTCATGAAATTATTAAGTCTATTCATCCTCATCCGACCATGTCAGAAGCCATAATGGAGGCTACTGCTGCCGCATATGATGAAGTGATCCATTTATAGATTATTTTTAACTTCTTTGCCGATGTTAGCTGGAGATTCAGCTACGATAAGACCACATTCCCTCATTATCGTCATTTTGGCATTTGCAGTATCGTCTTTTCCACCTATTATTGCACCTGCGTGTCCCATTCTCTTTCCTTTTGGTGCAGTTTGTCCAGCAATAAATCCAATAACAGGCTTTTTATTACCATTTTTCTTAATCCATTTTGATGCTTCTGCTTCATAGCTTCCTCCAATTTCACCAATCATAACAATCCCTTCTGTTTCATCATCATCCATAAATAATTTTATTGCATCGAGTGTTGAAGTCCCAACTATTGGATCTCCACCAATCCCAATTGCTGTCGATATACCAAAACCTGATTTAACAACTTGATCAGCAGCTTCATATGTTAAAGTTCCTGATTTAGATATTATACCAATATTTCCTTTTTTAAATACAAAACCAGGCATTATTCCAACTTTAGCCTCATCGGGGGTTATAATTCCTGGACAGTTTGGTCCAATTAATTTACTATTTTTTGTTTTAAGTTGAGACTTTACTTTAATCATATCTTTTATAGGAATTCCTTCAGTAATTGCAACAATTACTTCGATATCAGAGTCAACGGATTCTAAAATTGCATCACCAGCAAATGCAGGTGGAACAAAAATTATTGAGACATTAGCTCCTGTTTCTTTTTTTGCTTCATAAACAGTATTGAATACTGGCTTATTAAGATGTTTACTTCCACCTTTACCTGGTGTTACACCTCCAACAATATTTGTTCCGTAATCAAGCATTTGAGTTGCATGGAAAGTGCCTTCAGATCCTGTAAAGCCCTGAACAATAACTTTTGAGTTTTTATTAACCAGTATGCTCATTTAAATATTTTGACTCAAATATAAGTCACTAAACTCCCTAACACAACCGTATCCCCCCTTTGATTTCAGAATTAGAGAAACTTTATCTTTAACTTTACTTGATGCGTCAATTGGACATGCACTAAAACCTACAATATTTATTATACTTAAATCATTTATGTCGTCACCTATAAAAGCTATATTATCTTTCGTGAGGTTCTCATGATTCATCCACTTGAGTAAAATTTTATCTTTAGGTTCATTTCCCACATAGCAGTATTTGATACCTAGGTATGATGCCCTTGATTTGATTCCATCTCCTTTTTCAGAATGACTGATTATACCTATTTTAACATCATTTTTAATTAATTCATATATTCCAACACCGTCCTTTGCATTATACCTTTTTGACTCAATCCCATTCTCATCAATGTAAATACCGTTATCGGTCATTGTCCCATCTACATCAAGAATTAACATTTTAATTTTAGGAATTTTCATATAAGATTTCTGTTAACCGCCTTGCAAATAGGTTTAAGTGATTCAAACATTTTATTAAATTCATCAAAATTAAGTTGCTGAGACGCATCTGATTTTGCCTTTGATGGGTTTGGATGACTTTCTATTAAAAGTCCGTCAATTCCCATCGCAACACATGCTCTTGTAAGATCTGGAACACCATAACTGTATCCCATTGCATGACTGGTATCCAGAATAATTGGAAGATTTGTATGTTCTTTTAGAAAGGAGACACCACAAAGATCAAGAGTAAACCTTGTTTTTGTTTCAAATGTTCTTATTCCTCTTTCACACAGCATCACATTAGGGTTACCCTCTGATAAAATGAATTCTGCAGCTTGTACAAATTCTTGAAGATTTGAACCAAATCCTCTTTTAAGAAGTACTGGCTTTCTCTGTCTTCCAGTTTCTCTAAGTATACCATGATCATACATTGCTTTTGCGCCTATCTGAATAATATCAGTGTATTCTATTACATCATCAACGTGAGATGCATCCTTTACCTCTGAAATAATATTAAAACCAAACTGATCCCTTATATCCGATAACATTTTAAGTCCTTCAAGACCTAATCCCTGAAATGAATATGGGGATGTCCTTGGTTTAAAACATCCTGCTCTCAGTGTTGTTAATCCATTACTCTTTAATAATTCTGCACATTTTTTAATCTGATCTTTACTTTCAATAGAACAGGGCCCTGTAATCATTAGTGTGTTTTTTGTGCTTCCACCCAATTCAATTTTATTAATTTTTATTCTTCTTGTTTTATTGATGTAATTTCTGCTAGATAATTGAATATCACTTTCTATGACAAACGATTTATCAATTTTTTCTCTTATGTTTTCAGGTATCTTATTATTTTTTGAGGATGTTATAATAATGAATTTTTTTTCATCGAATATTAGCC
>CACPHX010000044.1 GCA_902633975.1 uncultured Marinoscillum sp. | reverse complement strand
TGAAGGATTGTGAAAAAAGTAGATTTGTGAAGGAAATTTCTCCGATATATATTGATGGGGAAATCAGAAATACGAATAAATCATTTGTTAAAAATATGATACGAGAAAGGTCTAAGAATTTCTCAAAATTGAAAAAAGTTTCAAATAAGGATATATCATTTAAGTCTAGCTTATTAAGTGATTTAGATGTTGGATTAAAAGTAAAACATCCAAGTTTTGGTGTTGGTGAAATTTTAGAACTTGATACGAAAAATAATCAAAATAAAGCAATTGTTAAATTTAAAAGTGTCGGAGAAAAGACTTTGCTGCTAAATTTTGCTAAATTGAAAATTATAAAATGAATGTATTAGGAATAGATATTGGAGGTTCAGGTGTTAAGGGAGCAATTGTAGATACAGATTCAGGTGAATTATTATCTGAAAAAATTAGATTTCCAACACCAAAAAAATCTACACCAAAAAAAATTTTAAAATGTATTAAATCAGATATTATCGATAAATTAAACTGGGAAGGAAAGGTAGGATGTGGATTCCCAGGTGTTGTTAAAAAAAATATCGTGTATTCTGCTGCAAACGTAAAGAATAAATGGATTGGTGTAGATATTAAGAAAAAGTTTTTAAAAAAATTCAATCTTGATTGTGTTGCATTAAATGATGCTGACGCTGCAGGAATATCAGAGATTGCCTTAAATGATAAAATTAATATTAAAGGTGTAGTTATGATAATAACAGTTGGAACTGGAATTGGTACATCTATATTTGTTGACGGTAAATTAGTTCCTAATATTGAATTTGGTCATTTGAGGATGTACGGAGATTCTGCTGAAAAATATATATCAAACTTGGCTAGAAAAAAATTGAATCTCTCGTGGGTTGATTGGACTAATAGATTTAACGAATATTTGATTTATATTGATACACTTCTTTCCCCTAGTCAAATAGTTATGGGTGGAGGAGTAAGTAATTATTTTAATGAATTTGTATCCAAACTAGAGTCGAAATCTAAAATTATTCCTGCCAGAAATAGAAATAATGCAGGTATAATAGGTGCAGCTATTTCTTTTAAATAGTTTCAGTTTCATATCCTATGTCATCAATTAAGATATTTTCTTGACAAGAGTTTGCTAAAAAATCACATCTTTCATTCTCAGTGTTACCGTCATGACCCTTAACCCAAATCAATTTCACATCATACTTTTTATATAATGGTATAAACATTTTCCATAAGTCTACATTCTGTTTATTCTTGAAACTCTTTTTTTGCCAATTCCAGATCCAACCCTTCTCAACTGACTCTACAACATATTTAGAATCAGAATAGATTTTAATCTTGTATTTATTAGTTTTAACTTCTTCTAAAGCCCTAATCACAGCAAGCAATTCCATTCTGTTATTGGTAGTTAATTTATAACCTTGAAATAATTCCTTTCTTTTGTCTTTATAAATCATCACTATACCGTAGCCTCCTGGTCCAGGATTTCCTCTACTTGATCCATCTGTATAAATTTCAATCATTTTTGAGATAAGAAATAATCAACCGCAAATTCATATCCTTTTAGACCAAGTCCAGAGATTATTCCTTTACAAACATCACTCAAAAAACTTTTTTTTCTAAAATCTTCCCGATTAAGAATATTTGAGATATGAACCTCAATAGCTGGTGAGCTAACAGATGCAATAGCATCTCTTAGTGCAACTGAGGTATGAGTAAACCCACCTGCGTTAATTATTATTCCTTTATATGAAAATCCAACTTGCTGTATTTTTTCAATTAATTCACCTTCATGATTTGACTGAAAAAATTCCAATTCAACATCCTTAAATTTACTTTTGAGAGTACTAAGGTATTCTTCAAAAGATTTCTCACCATATATTTCTTTTTCTCGAATACCAAGTAAATTTAAATTTGGTCCGTTGATTATAATTAATTTCATGATTGTATAAATTTAATCTAAAAAAAGGATTTTATGTGGGACTATGAGGTAAATGAATTTAAAAACTATTTGAAGTTAGAGCGTTCTCTCTCTAATAATTCTATTGATGCCTACCTTCTTGATATAAGAAAGCTTACCTCTTTTATATCAGAAAATCACAGCACAAGTCTTTCTATTGAAAATATTAATGTATCAATAATTGAATCTTTTATAAAATATTTATTTAAAAGTGAAAGCTCAACATATTCACAAGCAAGAATAGTATCTGGTCTCAAATCTTTTTTTAATTATTTATTATTAGAAGAAAAGATTGATATTAATCCTATGGAGCTAATTGATGCACCTAAACTTGTAAGAAAGTTACCTGAAACATTAAGTATTCAAGAGATTGAAATTATAATTGATGCTGTAGACTTAGATTCAAAAGAAGGAATGAGAAATAAGGCTATATTAGAAACTCTATATAGCTGTGGATTAAGAGTATCAGAGCTTGTAAACCTTAAAGTTCAAAATTTATTTTTGGATATAGGTTTTATAAAAGTATTAGGAAAGGGTATTAAGGAGAGACTGGTTCCAATTGGTACAAAAGCAGCTGAATGTATAAGTCTTTACATGAAGGAGTACAGAATAAATATAAATATTACAGAGGGATTTGAGGGTTATCTATTTATCAACAGAAGAGGTAAAAATCTAACTAGAAATATGATTTTTATAATTGTAAAGGATCTTGTAAAAAAAGCAGGTTTAAACAAAAATATAAGTCCTCACACTTTTAGGCATTCATTTGCAACTCATCTTATTGAGGGTGGTGCAGATTTAAGAGCTGTACAAGAAATGTTAGGTCATGAGTCAATTACTACAACAGAAATATATACCCACTTAAACAAGAACTACTTGAAAGAAGTAGTTAATAAATTTCATCCAAGGAGTTAATTCTATGTTTATATTTGCGTGATGTATAAATTACTCATTAGACCAGTTTTTTTCTTATTTAACGCTGAGTTTATACATAATATCTCATTATTTCTTGTAAAGGTTTTGTATTCATTCCCAGGTTTAAAAGTAATTTCTAAAAAACTTTTTTGTTTGGAAAATGAAAAATTATCTTTTGAATTTGATGACTTAAAGTTTAAAAATAGAATTGGTCTTGCTGCTGGTTTTGATAAAAATGCAAAATATTTAGATGAATTGGAAACATTTGGTTTTAGTCATGTTGAGGTTGGAACAATTACTCCCAAACCTCAAGAAGGAAACGATAAACCAAGGTTATTTAGACTTAAAAGTGATAGTGCATTATTAAATAGAATGGGATTTAATAATGATGGGGTAGAGATCATTCTTAACCGACTAAAAAAATATAAAGGTGACATGATAATTGGTGCAAACATTGGAAAGAATAAAACCACATCCAATGAAAATGCAGTTGAAGATTATCTTTTTTCTTTTAAAATATTAAGAAATTATGTTGATTATTTTACTGTAAACATAAGTTCACCAAATACCCCTGATTTAAGGAAGTTGCAATCAAAATCAAACCTTGAAACTTTATTATCTAAAATCCAAATTGAAAATAATAAAGAAAATAAAGTACCTCTATTCGTAAAAATTGCTCCTGACTTGCAAATTAGAGAGCTAAAAGATATTATTGACGTTTGCGAAAAAAATAATATAAATGGTATCATCGCAACTAATACAACTGTCTCAAAACAAAAAATAAAAAATAAAAAAATAGATGAGCTTGGAGAAGGTGGAATTAGTGGTAAGCCTATTGCTGGGGTATCTAATAATGTAATTGCTTACATCAAGAAAAACTCAAGTTTGAAGATTATTGGAGTTGGTGGAATATTCAATTTTTCTGATCTACAAGATAAACTAAATGCTGGAGCCGATATTGTTCAGGTTTACACTGGTTGGATATATGAAGGTCCTAGTATGATAAAGAGAATAAATAAGACTTTTTTAGAAATAGAATGATTAAATTAAAAAGTTTAAAATAAATAGAATGGTTGATAGTTCATTTAATTCTGACTACTATGAAGATGATGAAAATAAAAAATCATTTTTCGGAAAATTTAAGCTTATTTTTGGAGCATCTTCTTTAGTATTCTCTGTCATAATTTTTTTCTCTTTATTATCATATTTTTTCACAGGTTTTGATGATCAAAGTTTGATAAACTCTGGTATCTCTTTTTCTACTTTTGGAGAAGAAGCAAAGAACTGGTTAGGTGTTTTAGGTGCATTTACTGCTCACTACTTTATCTTCGTTTTATTTGGAATCTCATCATTTATTTTAGTTCCATTTCTGATAACAATTGCATTTAAATTTCTTTTTGGTTTTAAAATTCTTCCTTTCACAAAAACATTAGTTTTCAGTGTGTTTACTCTTATTTGGGTTTCATCTACTATGGGATTTTTTCTTAATTTATTTCCAGAAAGCTTTATCCTTAGGAATTATACAGGTGGAATTGGTTTTACAATGGCACTTTT
>CACPHX010000043.1 GCA_902633975.1 uncultured Marinoscillum sp. | reverse complement strand
GATATACTCTCACCAAGTCCACCTAAAATATTATGTTCTTCACATGATATTGCACAACCTGTTTTTGAAATACTTTTTAGTATAGATTCTTTGTCAATAGGTTTTATAGTGTGAATATTAATTATTTCAGCGGATACTCCTTTTTGATATAGAATTTTTTCTGCTTCCAATGCTTGCCATACCATGTGCCCAGTAGCAAATATTGTTACGTCATTACCTTCTACAAATTTTTTTGCTTTACCAATAATAAAAGATTCATTATCCTTGGTAAAAATAGGCCATTTTGGTCTACCAAATCTTAAGTATACAGGTCCAATATGTTCAGCAATAGCTATTGTTGCATTTTTAGTTTGATTATAATCACATGGATTTATCACTGTCATTCCAGGAAGCATTTTCATCATTCCAATATCTTCAAGAATTTGATGGGTTGCTCCATCTTCACCTAGTGTAAGGCCAGCATGTGATGCACAAATTTTTACATTTTTACCGGAGTATGCTATTGACTGTCTTATCTGATCGTAGACACGTCCGGTTGAGAAATTTGCGAAAGTTCCAGTGAATGGTACTTTTCCTCCAATAGTCATTCCTGCAGCTATGCCCATCATATTAGCTTCGGCAATTCCAACCTGAACAAATCTTTCAGGGAAATCTTCTTTAAACTTTCCCATTTTTAAAGAGCCTGTTAGATCGGCACATAGTGCAATAATATCTTTATTCCTTGAACCAACTTCATAGAGACCATCTCCAAAGCCTGATCTTGTATCTTTTTTTTCAGTAAAATTGTATTCTCTTCTTTCCATTTAATAATCTCCTAAGGTTTCACCCAGTTGAGAAAGTGCTTTCTTTAATTGTTCGTCATCGGGTGCTATACCATGCCATTTATGAGAGTTTTCCATAAAATCTACACCTTTACCCATAATGGTTTTCATTATAACCACGACTGGTTTATTGTCTTTTAATCTTTTTTTAGCGTCATCAAATGTTTTCAAAAGATTTTCAAAATTATGGCCATCACATAAAAAAGTATTCCACCCAAAAGATTTAAATTTTTCTTCAAGATTCAGTAATGAATTTATTTCATCAACTGGACCGTCTATTTGTTGCCCATTATAATCAATAATTCCAATTAGATTATTGATTTTATTATGACTTGCAAACATTGCTGCTTCCCATATTTGTCCCTCCTGTAGTTCTCCATCACCCATCAAAACATAAACTAAACTCTTATCATTATTTAATTTCTTTGTTAAGGCGGATCCAATTGATACAGATAAGCCTTGACCTAGAGATCCTGACGCAATTCTGATTCCAGGTAGACCCTCATGAGTAGCAGGGTGACCTTGTAATCTTGAGTTTAATTCTCTAAAAGTATTTAATTCATTAATCTCGAAATAACCTGATCTTGATAAGACGCTATAAAAAACTGGTGAAATATGACCATTCGATAGAAAAAAGATATCTTCATCCTTACCGTTCATGTCAAATTTCTCTTTTCTTTTCATAATATTAAAGAATAAAGAAACTAATAGGTCTGTACAGCCTAATGAACCTCCTGGATGTCCAGATTGAACATTATGAACCATTCTTAATATGTCTCTTCTAACTTGAGATGAAATTTTTTTTAAATCCTCAATACTCTTACTCACCTAATATCTGATTTGTGTGTTCTTTAGTTTTTACTTTCTCAATTATATCTGTTATTATTCTATTTTCATCAATCAAAAAGGTCTTTCTAGCTGTTCCCATATAAGTTTTACCATACATTTTCTTTTCAACCCAAGTTCCAAATAATTTATGAACACTCTTGTCTTCATCTGCTATCAGATCAAATGGTAGACTATTTTTCTCAATAAATTTTACATGAGATTTAGGTGAGTCAGTACTCACACCTACAACTACATAATTGTTATTTTTAAATTCTTGAAAATTATCTCTTAAATCACAAGCTTGTGCTGTACATCCTGAAGTATTGTCTCTTGGGTAAAAGTACAAGACAATCTTCTGATCTTTAAACTTATCTAAATTAAAACTATTTCCATTTTGATCAGTTGAATCAAAACTTGGAACTTTATCTCCTACACTTAATGACATTTTTTAAATATTTATATTATATATACTTTTATTTTCAGCATTGTCTGAAACAATTAATACAAATTTACCTTTAAATGGTTTATTTGAGTCCTTTTTTTTAGAAATAATCATCTTATTTTTATTGTCGTACTCAAATAGAACCCACTCATTATTTATGCTGGCTTCATATGAATTAATACCTGACATTTTATCATCTATTTTAAAAGAAATTATATTTTGGTTTATAGTTATGGGTTGTATTTCTGGTTTGATTGTATCCTTTAAAATTTTATAATTTGATAAGCTATTCGTACTAAAAGATATTTCATTTTCATCCCACTTTCCTCCAACAAAATAAATATCATCATCATTGATAGCATAAACATGAGTTTTGTTATGATCATTAGCAATTTTTGATTTAAGAGTAACTAAAATGTTATTTTTAATTGGGTGAGAATTTTTAAACTTATATGATTCATCTTTTAGAAATTCAAAATATAGAGTATCAAATAAAGACGATTTTGAAAAATCAATTGAAAAATCACTCTCTTCAATTTTATATTTTTTTCCAATAAAAACAGGATCTAAAAAATTAAGATCTATGTAACTATCATCTAGAATAATTTTAGACGGATTATTTTTTCTCAAGTCAAATAGATAATACTTGAAATTTTTATCCTTAAATGAATAATCTATAGATCTTAAGTAGCTATTTTCTTCATATTCTATGTAGTCTTGATTCTTTAGTTTTGATCTAATTACTAAAGTGTTATCTATATTATAATATTCATTTTTGAAAAGGTTAAAGTTTTCAATTGTATTTTTACTGACTTCATTTGACTTAAGATAAAAAGTAAACGAATTACTATTTTCAAAAGAATCAAAAACTACAACTTTAATTTTTTTAGTTTCATTTTCACCTATTCTTATGACCCCGTCATCCCTATCTTGGTGAAAGTTTAATTTGTTTCCATCATCCTGATATAATTTTACAAATTGCTCTCTATTTCTTTGAAATATATCATATTCGATGTATCTCTTTACGCTTTTTGTCTCCGCATAACTTAGTAAATTTATTTCATTTTCTATCCTTAAGGTATCGTCCACGTAAAGCATTATTTTTTTTATACCTACTTTGTTTTCAAAGCCGTCTAATTTATCGTATGCTAATAATGATATTCCAATTTCTCCTTTTGCCTGAACAAAATAATTTTTTTGTTGGTTTATTGACTTAGATAAATCAATTTTTTTTAAACCAAATCCGTTATTAATTCTTGAGTCGATATTTAGAGTCTTTAAAGATATTTTATTTATAATAGGATTTCTATTATCCTTGATCTCTTTAAACCCATATCTAAGTGGATCGTAGACGTTGTCTAAGCTATCTCTTAATTCAAAGTGAAGATGAGGACCTCCTGAACTACCTGAGTTACCCGAATAACCAATTAAATCGCCTTTTTTATAAAAAAATCTAGTTCCGGGGAAGAGATTTACTTTAAATCGTTTATTTCTGTATTGATAATTTGTAGAATATTTGTCTAACTCACTATTAAATTTATTGAGGTGAGCATATACTGTTTTTGTACCATTATTATGCTTTAGATAAATTGCTTTTCCATATCCTGTTCCTGAAATAAAAATTCTTTCAACAAATCCATCGTCTGCTGCATAAATTGGTTCATTGATTCTTCCAAAAGTTTTAATGTCTATTCCCATATGAAAACGAGTACCTCGAAGTTCACCTAAATTACCAGATAAATAGTTTTGATTGTTAGGGTTAACAGGGAATAAAATTTCTTGAGTTTTTACCTCTAAAAATATTAAATTAATTAATACTAATATTGAGAATTTTTTCATCGTTTATATATCCTTCTAATATGTCTTTGTTTGAAATTTTTCCTACTCCCTTTGGTGTTCCAGTGAAAATTATATCTCCTTTTTCCAGAGTTATTTTTTGAGAAATGTAGTGAATAAGATATTCAACATTAAAAATCATAAGCTTAGAGTTTCCCTCCTGAACTTTTATACTATTTTTAAATAGTGAAAAATTAATATTATTTATGTCTTTAAATTTATTAATACTAATAAGTCTAGAAATTGATGCTGAATTATCAAAACATTTGGCAAAAGACCAAGGAAGACCTTTTTTCTTATTCTTTTTTTGAATATCCCTTGCAGTAAAATCAACTCCAAGACCAATTTTTGATATATATGATAGACTATTATTTAATTTTATCATTTTACCTTCTTTTCTTATTTCAAAAATAATTTCAATTTCGTGATGAATATCACTAGAAAATTCAGGTAATGAGAAATCGGATGATTTATTTAATGAGATAGTAGGTTTAAAAAAAATTATGGGTTCTTTAGGCTTTTCATTATTTAATTCCTCAATGTGTTCAACATAATTTCTACCTACACAGATAATTTTCATATTATACTAATTTACCTAATGCACATGAATCTTTATCTATATCAAAAATATATGTTTTTCTGATTTTTCCTGTTAAATTTTTGACGAATGGAACTTTAACTCTTATATAATTTTCAGTAAAACCATGTATATAATTTTCTTTTATTTTATTTTCAAATAGGACGTTATGTTCTTTATTAATATTTTTTTTGTAAAAGTTTCTTTTTAGTTTTTCAGAAAGTGATCTCAAAATTTTTGATCTTTCATTTTTTGTTTTTGAAGGAATGGTATCTCCAAACCTATTTGATCTAGTATTATCTCTTTGTGAATATGGGAACACGTGTAAATAATTCAAAT
>CACPHX010000042.1 GCA_902633975.1 uncultured Marinoscillum sp. | reverse complement strand
AAACAATTTGAAATGGATTTTCTTTCTGATGTGTATGTTAAGTGTGATTCATGCCAAGGTAAAAGATACAATAGGGATACCTTAGAGGTGAGATTTAAGGGAAAGTCGATTTCAGATGTATTGGAGATGACAGTATCTGAAGCGGTTTCATTTTTTAGTAATCAACCGAAAATATATAAAAAATTAGAAGCATTAAATGATGTAGGCTTGGGTTATATATCCTTGGGACAGCAATCAACAATGTTGTCAGGTGGAGAAGGACAAAGAGTTAAATTGGCGTCTGAATTATACAAAAAAGACACAGGAAATACATTATTTATATTAGATGAGCCTACTACTGGTCTTCACTTTAATGATATAAAAAATTTAATGCTGGTAATAAATAGACTTGTTGATAAGGGTAATACTGTTATAATTATTGAACACAATATGGACGTAATAAAGTGTGCTGATCATATAATTGATATGGGTCCTGAAGGTGGTGATTCTGGAGGTGAGATTGTTGTTGAAGGTAATCCTGAAAAGGTAGTTAAGATAAACATTGGTGAGACATCTAAATTTCTAGAAAAAGAATTTGTCAGATAGTTAGTTTCTCTACAACATAATCAAGAATTTTCTTCCCCTCATTGGTTAATATTAAATTTTTATTTTTTTCTCTAACTATATTTACCTTTTTCATAAACTCTATTTCTTTTTTCTTTTCTAAACCCAAGTTTAATCTCATATCATCTTTCAGTGTCTTGAAGCATACACCTTCTCTGGTTCTCATTTTTGTCATTATATATTCATTTATTTTTTGTGTTTTTGTTAACTCTTCTTTTTCATAAACCTGAATGTCTTCTCGAATTTTTTTTACATATTCTGTATTATTTTTAATATTCCAATACCTAAACTTTTTATCATACGAATGTGCTCCTGGACCATATCCAATATATTTTTCGTTTGACCAATATTTAGAATTATGTTTTGATTCAAACCCATTTTTACAAAAACTTGAAATTTCATAATTGATGTAGCCCATTTTATCCATCTCATTGAAAATCAAATCAAATTGATCAGAAATTAATTTATTTGACGGTAGTTTCATTTTGTTTCCTTTTACCATATTATATAACCTCGTTTTTTTCTCTACATCTAAACTATATATTGAAACATGTGGAGGTTCATACTCTTTTATCATTTTTAAATCGTACTTCAATTTCTTGATTGTTGATCCTGGAATCCCGAACATTAAATCAATAGAAAAATTTCTAAATTCTTTTTTTATATTTTTTATTGCAGCTATTCCTTGTTTACTATTATGTGCCCTATTTAATACTTTTAAAAATTCATTATCAAAGGTTTGTATACCTAGGCTTATTCTATTAAAACCTATACTTTTCCAAGATTTTATATTTTTTATTGTTACATCATCAGGATTAGCTTCAATTGTTATTTCACAATCTGGATTTAACTTATTGTTTTTCACAAGACATTCAAGAATTCTTTTTAACTGATCTGTGCCAATAAGCGATGGTGTCCCACCACCAAAATAAATTGTTGAAATTTTATTTTTAGAGATTTTTTTTTGATTCAACTCAATTTCAGTTAATATACAACCTATAATTTCTGAAAAATTGTTCTTAAGACTAAAATGGAAATTACAATATATACATGCCTTCTTACAAAATGGTATATGAATATAGATTCCAGACATATTGATTTTTTAATTCTTCAGTTAAAAACAAGTTACGATTATAACTCAATCCTAGTAACGATAGTTATTATTTCATTTTTACTAATTTATTATAAAAATCGCAGTCCATTCTTTTTTAAAAAGTATTTTAATCCAAACCATATAATCTATATGGGAAATCAAGAGGATTTCTTTTATAGAAACAGCCTTTTAAGTTTTCAAAATATCTTTCCAATATTTCTTTACTCAGTAGTGATGTCATTTTTTTTTAGCTTTATTATTACCGATTCGAAAAATATAATTTTTCGTGTTTTTGATAATATTTATTTCCTTAGGCTGTGGTTTTTTTTATCAATCTTTATTTTTTTATTTTCCTATACTAGGATACTGATAATTTATCTCTTCTTATTATTTAATAAATTTACAAATAAGTTTAAAAAAATCTATGTAATTAATTTTATAAGATTGACTTTAAATATTTCATTAATTGCAATACTTATTAACTTACTGTCATACCTAATATTATCTTTTGATCTTGCATTTTTCATATTTACAATATCAAAAACAATTCTTATTATTTTGAGACCACTTATGCTTTACATTTTTTCTATGAAAGTAATAAGTGGTAAAAAAGTAAAAGTTATTTTTTTGATATTACTTTCAGACGTAGTTCCATCAATTATTTTTTTTGATTCTATATATAATCTGAAATATGTTGAGATAATATTGAACTATTTATATTGATGAAAAATTAGTTGCAATTTATTAACTTTGTCCACTTAAATTTGATTCATGAGTGAAATTAAATACGATAAGAAGCGACTCCATCCAGTTAAATCTATATTAGTTGATCAACCTAAGCCAAAGGATCCAAACTCCCCTTTTTTGAGACTGGCAAATCAGTTTGATTTAAAAATTGATTTTGTGCCGTTTATTAAAATTGATCCCGTCTCAATAAAAGACTTTAGAAAACAGAAAATTAATATACTGAATCATACAGCAATTATATTTACGAGTAGGAATGCTGTTGATCATTTTTTTAGAATTGCTGAAGGCATGAATGTTACAATACCTACAGATATGAAATATTTTTGTATCTCGGATCAGACCGCTAACTATCTGCAGAAGTACATTGTGATAAGAAAAAGAAAAATATTTACTGGCACAAGAACTATAGCTGAATTACTAGATGTAATGAAAGAAATAATGAAAAAGTTTCCAGATGAAAAGTATCTTTTTCCTTGTTCAAACATTACAAGAGACACGATATCCACATTTTTAAAAGAGAGCGATTGTATTTTTTCAGAGGCAATTATATATAACACTGTGCCTAGTGACTTGAAAAAGTTAAAAAAAGTATTTTATGATATACTTGTTTTTTATACACCATATGGCATTGATTCTTTAATAAAAAATTTTCCTGACTTTGAGCAAAATAATACTAGAATAGCTGGTTTTGGAAAAAATACTGCTAAAGCAATAAAAGAAAATAACTTAAAATTAGATATCAAAGCACCTATGAAAGATATCACTTCAATGACTAGAGCAATTGAATTATATATCAAGCAATCAAATGCGTAGATTTTATATTTTTTTTTTATTTTTTACAGGTATTTATTCTCTTTCTAGTGCTCAACAAAATCCATATTTTAGTACATATTTTGTAAATCCAGGTATTGTAAATTCAAGTCTTAACTCATATAATAGTAAAAACTCAGTCTCTTTTGTCTACAGAAATCAGTGGTCTAATTATACTCCATCAAATTTATCATCTTCAGGTAAAGCACCCAGTACAGGAATATTATCTTTAAATCTTAATAATAGAGAAAAGTCTTTTTCCTATGGATTTAATTTGATTTCTGATAATTTAGGTCCTAAAGAAACATTTATTCTTTCTCCATACTTATCCTACAGAAAAAAAATAAAAAATTCATACGTGTCTCTTAGTATGTCTCCAAATTATAAAACTGCTACAATGGATTTCAATTCTTTGGTATTTGTTGACCCCTCAGATCCTTTTAATCTTGCCCTTAAAGACACTCAGTCAAGACCTGATTTAAGTTTAGGAATATCCTATTTCAGTAATTTACTTCTGTTAAGTGTAGGATTAGAAAACTTAACACAACCATCTTTTGATTTTGGTATAAATGACTTAGTTAACAAAGATTTAATTAGTTACTCAATTTTTGCAAAATATAATATAGAATTAAATCGATACACAAAATTAGAGCCATTTGTATTAATAAGGAGTGATCTTAAAGCTTATACTTTTGATATTAGCGGTGTCATAACACATCAAGATCGAATGAATTTTGGTTTATCTTATAGATTTAACGAAGCTCTGGTTGGTTTCTTAGGATACAGTTTTCTAAAAACAAGGAAATTATATGTTGGTTATTCATTTGATTATGTGGTCCATAATGTAAATGCTAAAGCTCCTACTTCACACGAATTAGTTATTAGATATGATTTACCAACGCCTCAACTAAAAAAACCTATTAGAACACCAAGATTTATATATTAAACTTTTTTAAAGATATAAAAGCCTTATATTTTATATATTTGAGGTACTTACTAACATATATTAATCAATCAGAACAATAATTTAGATATTTTAAAGTTAAGTTTTAACTTTGCATTTACTTATGAAATCGCTAGATAAAAATTTTATAAACATTTTTGTTTTGATATCTGTCATTTTTATAACGGGTTGTGGTCTATTGGGAGGAGGCGCAAGTAAAAAGAATCCTAGGGGTCAACTTGTGGGAACTACAGATAGACAGGGTTTTGAGATGTCAGCTCAATATGGTATGGTATACATACCTACGGGTAGATTTTATATGGGTCAATCTGATGAAAATATTCAAGGTGATCAAAGTAATTTTAATAGACAGGTAACTATAAGTGCATTCTACATGGATGATACAGAAATCACAAATGATGAGTATAGGCAATTTATACAATACATTGAAGAAAATCCTGACTACGAATTGCCTGATGGTGTTACAATTGAATCTTTGAAGCCTGACACGACTGTTTGGTCAAGCGATTTTACACATCATTATGGAGATCCTCTTTTAGCATATTATTGGGATCATCCAAGGTTCGATGATTATCCAGTTGTTGGTGTTTCGTGGGAATCAGCAAAAGAATTCACTAGATGGAGAACATTTTTCTTGAATTCTTACAGAGAGGAGGAAGGTTTATATCCCTATCCCTCTTTTAGGTTACCTACGGAAGCTGAATGGGAATATGCAGCCCGAGGTGGTAGAAATAATGTTAAATATCCGTGGGGAAATCCCTACACAAGAAACTCAAGAGGTTGCGTATTAGCCAATTTTAAACCAGGTAGAGGTAATTATGTAGATGATGGGTATGCTTACACATCTCCAGTTGGTGTATTTTTTCCAAATGATTTTGGATTATA
>CACPHX010000041.1 GCA_902633975.1 uncultured Marinoscillum sp. | reverse complement strand
CTTAAAAAAGTTGTTAGTGGTATTGATGACGCTAAGCTAGTACTGAACAAAGAAAAAGATGAAGAGTTTAGGGAAATGGCTAAGGTTGAACTTGATGAGCTTAGCGATAAAAAAAACCAAATTGAAGAAGAGATAAAGGTTTTATTAATACCCAAAGATCCTGATGATGAGAAAAGTGTGATATTAGAAATAAGAGCAGGAACTGGAGGAGATGAAGCTGCTATATTTGCTGGCGACCTTTTAAGAATGTATCAATTGTACTCAGAAAAAAACAATTGGTCTTTCAATCTAATAAGCTCAAACGAGGGAACTTCTGGTGGGTTTAAAGAAATAGTGTCATCTGTTGAGGGTGAAGATGTTTATGGTAAGCTTAAATTTGAAGCTGGAACCCATAGGGTTCAGAGAGTGCCAGAAACAGAAACCCAAGGTAGAGTTCACACCTCAGCCGCAACTGTTGCTGTTTTGCCTGAAGCTGAAGATGTTGAGTTAGAAATTAACACAGCAGATATAAGAAAAGATACATTTAGGGCTTCTGGTGCTGGGGGGCAACATGTTAACAAAACGGAGTCTGCGGTAAGGCTCACACATGAACCAACTGGAGTTGTTGTTGAGTGTCAAGATGGTAGATCACAACATGCAAACTATGATAAGGCTATGAAGGTTTTACGGTCCAAATTGTATGAAATTGAGATAAAAAAACAAAACGAAGAGTTGGCAGGAAAAAGAAAAACAATGGTGGGTTCTGGTGACCGTTCTGACAAAATCAGAACGTATAATTTCCCACAAGGTAGGGTGACTGATCACAGAATTGGTTACACAGTTTATAACTTAAGTGATGTTATATCTGGTGAGCTTTTTTCGTTTACAGAGAAGTTAAGAATTGCTGAAAATGCAGAAAAAATGAAGGTGGGTGATGGTGGTTAACCAAACAAAAATAAAGGTTGGGCCTTACCCTCGTGGGTTTCATGTTATTACAGATAAGGTCTTAGGTTCTATACCAAAAATCACAGGGGTTGTTAATGTTTTCATACAACACACATCAGCAAGCCTGACAATAAACGAAAATGCAGACCCTACTGTAAGAGATGATTTTGAAACACATTTTAATAAAATGGTATCTGAAAAAGAAACACATTACAAACACACATTTGAGGGTCCTGATGATATGACTTCACATATTAAGTCAAGTCTTTTGGGTTCTTCTGTTAACTTTCCAATTAAAGGTGGTGTTCCTTTGTTAGGCACATGGCAGGGAATATATTTGTGTGAGCATAGAAATGGAGGTAGGGTTAGAAAAATTGTAATTACTTCATATGGAAAAGATTAAATATTTGATTTTGTTTTTATTTGTAGTTGGTTGTACACCAAATGACAAAACAGCCACTGACTATTATGTATTGGGTAATCCTTTATATGATTATGATGTTGAGGAAAAAATTAAAAACCTAAACATAACCCTTCCTGTTCCTGGGGACCCTATTGCTAACTATGTTCCAACCGTCAGGTTCTCTGAGACGAAAAACTCTATGTTGGTTTATGTTTCTGGCACTGGGCCAAGAAGAGCGAATGGCGATTATATAACTGGAAGGTTAGGTGAAAACATGTCTATAGAAGAGGGGTATGAAGCCGCAAAGCTAACTGGGATAAATATATTAGCTTCACTAAAAAAGGAAATTGGAGATCTTAACAAAATCAAGAGGTTTGTCAAGGTAATAGGTATGGTTAACTCAACACCTGACTTTTACGAACAACCATCAGTTATAAACGGCTTCTCAGATTTTATCGTTGAGGTTTTCGGTGACAGAGGAAAACACGCAAGGTCTGCTGTTGGAATGGTATCTTTGCCAAGTAATATTGCTGTAGAAATTGAGGTTGTTGTTGAGATTATAAGGTAAGGTTTTCAAATATACCACAAACCCCTTGTCCACCCCCAACACAAGCTGTCACTATTCCATATTTTTGTTTATTTCTTATCAACTCATTGATTAAGCTTATAGAGAGTTTAGCACCTGTCATTCCCAAAGGATGGCCAAGTGCTATGGCGCCACCGTTAACATTTATTATTTCTGGATTTAAATTTAAATCTTTAATAACTGATAGTGATTGCGAAGAAAACGCTTCATTTAACTCAATTTGATCAATATTGTTAATTTTTAAATCCGCCATAGTTAAAGCTTTTGGTATTGCTTTTGCTGGGCCTATTCCCATAATATTTGGTTCGACTCCAGTTGCTGAATATGATACCATTCTAGCTAATGGACTCTGGTTTATTTTCTTCATAAATTTTTCAGAAACAACAACAACAAATGCTGAACCGTCAGACATCTGAGAAGAGTTACCTGCGGTAACTTGACCTCCAAATTTAAATACAGGTTTTAATTTTGAAAGTGCCTCAAGGGTGGTTTCGCTCCTAGGTCCCTCGTCGGCTGTGATCGTTTTTTTTTTTGTGGTTTTTTTTGAATCAACAATTATTGTTTCTTCAACATTTATAGGTACAATTTCCTCTTCAAATTTTTTGTCTTTTATTGCTCTTAACGCTTTCATGTGGGAATTATAAGAAAACAAATCTGAGTCTTCTCGGGATATGTTATATTTTTTTGCAAGTTTTTCTGCAGTAAGACCCATATTAAGGTAATAGTCTGGGGATTTTTTAGAAAGGTTATAGTTAGGTGAGGATTTATACCCAAGAAAAGGAACCATACTCATGGATTCGGTTCCCCCAGCAATAATACAATCTGCATAACCTGATTTTATTTTTGATATTGCGAGGTGGATTGCTTCTAACCCAGAACCACAATATCTATTAACTATGAACCCAGGAACTTCTTTTGGAAGTGACAACAAAGAGATATATCTAGCCATTTGCATTCCTTGTTCAGCCTCTGGTACCGCGTTTCCTACAATTAAATCATCTACTTGGTTGGGGGCAAGACCTTTAGTTTTCTTTATAAGTTTCTGAATAACTTGTGCTGCAAGATCGTCTGATCTTGTAAACCTGAAGCTGCCTTTCTTTGCTTTACCTATTGGGCTTCTTAAGCCAGATATAATATACGCATCCCTCATTTAGTTTCTTATTATACTGCCTTTATTTAGAAAGTAATTTATCCTTTTTATAGTTTTTGTTTCTGAACATAAACTTAAAAAAACTTCCCTTTCGTGTTCTAAAAAATAATTCTGATCAACCCTTGTTTTTTCACTAATGTCACCAACACACAAAACAGAAGCGTAACTATCAGAAACAAGTTTATCGTGTTCCGTTAAAAGACCCGCCTGTCTATAATTTTCACTTAGGGTATAAAGTACCGACAAACCACACCTGCCTCTAGCGATAATTTTTTTGTTGTTTGGTTCAGATACATGACCTGTTTCTATTATTTGTTTGACTTTTTCCTTTGCGTTATTAACAAGAAGTTTTGGGTTAAAATAATAGTTGTCTTTACAACCAAGAAAACGAAGGTTTTTTCCTTCTAACGCAGAGTTTGAAATCTTCTTTAATGCAAAGTTGTTATAAATTAATGTCAACCTATTATCTTCAGGGTCACCCTCAACGTACTCATCATCAATTGTTAATAAAAGCTCTTTACTGCTTCCACCAATTGGAATAATCCCCAGGTTAAGCTCTGGTAGCCCTATATATGTTTCTTTATAAACACACGAATTTTTTGATGACATTAAAAGGTTTAGGTTTTGTCCCACAACAAAACCTGATGCAACTGAAACAGCGGGTATTCCAAAGTGTTTTATGGTGTTAGAAAGTTTCTGCTGCAACGATATTGTTTGTTCAACTTTTCGAAAACTTTTGTCTTTTATATTTTTTAATAATTCTTTTGAGTGGGTATGCTGATTTGTTGGATCTGAAACCAAGTCTATAACCAAACCTTTACTATTATTCTCTATTCCATGAAGTGTTTCAATTGTTTTTGTCAGCGTTTTTTGATCAAGATAATTGCTATTTATTTTAACGTGGGCAATTCCATCTTCTGAGTGATAACTCAATGTTTCTTTTTTATATGATGTTTGTGTTTGGTATAAAACATCTTCTTTTACAGGTAAGTGTTTTTTCGTTTTTAAATCATAGAAAAGTTTTTTATTTTCTTCTATACCATAAAATGAATTGACGTTATGCTTAAGCATATCAATCACCCACTCTGATACCTTCTTTTTTTCGTTTTTAATCATTTTACAAACCCTTTCAACCCCCATCATATCCCAAATCTCAAAAGGTCCATAAACCCAACCAAACCCAAATTTCATTGTTTGATCTACTTTATAAATCTCATCTGTTATTTTTGGAATCATATAAGAGCAGTAAGAAAATAAGTCTAAAAAAATATCTTGATAAAATAATCCATACTTCTTGTTTTTATTAATTAATGTTAGAGGGTCCTTGTTACTAAAGACTATTTTTTTATTATCTATTTTTTTAGCTTCAACGTACTTTTTGTCCTTTAAATTAATTTCTAAGAACTTTCTTTTACCATCTTTATCAATCTTTTTTTGGTAAAAACCTTTACCTGATTTATCACCGAAACTTCCAAGTTCATACATTTCGTTTAAAGCCTCAGGAAAATTAAAATTTACTTTTGTGTTTATATCATCTGTTCTTTCAACAATATCGATATTTAAATTTTTTAAAGTATCTAAACCTATTATATCAATGGTTCTAAATGTTGCTGATTTAGGTCTAAACAAAAGTTTTCCTGTTAAAGCGTCTACTTCTCCGACACTAAGTTTGTGTTTTATGGCGTTATGAACACAGTTCATTAATGAAAAAATACCCACTCTATTCCCGACAAAACCAGGTGTATCTTTACACAGAACAACCTCTTTTCCCAGTATTTTTGAACAATAGTCTTTAAAAAAATCTATAATAATTTTTTTTGTTTTTTTATTTGGTATTATTTCTAATAACCTTAATTGTCTTGGTGGATTAAAGAAATGTATTCCTAAAAAGTTTTCTTTAAATTCTTTTGACCTTCCTTTTACCAGATTATTAATTGAAAGACCTGACGTATTTGTAGAAACTATTGACTCTTTCTTTTTGTTTTTTTCAATTATATCTAAAACTTCCTTTTTTATATTTTCTTTTTCAGATACGGCCTCTATAATCCAATCGCAATCTTTTATTTTATTTATATCATCGATAATGTTACCCGTTGTAATATTATGAACATTTGATTTATCTAGTAATGGCTCTGGTCTAGACTTGATTGTTTTGTTAAGATTACTATTTACTATACTATTTCTATTTTTATCATTACCTATAATATCAAGAAGAAAAACAGACAAACCCACGTCAGATAAATAACAAGCTATTCTTGAACCCATAACGCCTGATCCAATAATTAAAACCTTCTTTATTATTATATTTTCCATATGTACTTGACAAGATTATAAAAAATATCTAAGGATATTAATCTTTTTTAAGACTTATTAATCTGTTTATTTAATTATTATATATACTATGTATTCTTTTTTATTAATACTATATAAT
>CACPHX010000040.1 GCA_902633975.1 uncultured Marinoscillum sp. | reverse complement strand
TTGATTAAACAATGATTATCATCGAGGGATATATCAGAAGCAGTTATTAACCCATTAATGTATTCAAATGAATATATTTTTTTTGCTTTTATAATTTCACCACTATGATTTTCGAGATTATCTATTTTATAAATTGACTGTATGTTTTGATCTTTAGACAATATAAAAAAACCATCTATTTCTTTTGAATACATTATTGCTTCTGAATTAAAAGTTCCATCTTCCATATAAAATGATATTAATCTAAATGAATCAGTTGATATTGAATCATTACCATAATTTTCTATTTTTGGTTCTTCTATAACATATATCTTTTTAATATTTCTTTCTTTTTGATTATCTCCAATATCTCCCACGTAAAGACATTTTCCATTTAAACCCATAAAACAATCACCAATAGTTATATCCTCCCAGTCGTTACTAATAATATTTTGGATATGTATTTTAAAAAGAATCTCCGATGTTGTTTTTGAAATTAAGTAGAGAACATCTTTATTATTACTATCATTATGGGTCCAAATACCATTTGGATTATAAAATGAGTTAACAATTCCAGATGCTTCAGGAATGATATTGTGATCGATTTTATTAACCTCTTTTCCGTAAGAAAATAAACTACTCTCTTGAATCATAACTTCTAAGTTTTCATCGCTTACGTTACAAGAGAATAAGTTTAGTATTATCAGTATTAAGCTTGAGTATACTTTCATATTATATATTTAAAAAAAACGCCTTATATAATAAGACGTTGTATCCAAACTAAACTATACTCATGAATGAGCGGTATGAATGTAAATTAAATTAGTTTAATTATATATCCCTATTATTATTTAAATGTAAAATTTTAATTAATAAAAAGGACAATGAGGTTAATAGGGTTTTGTCTACCCAGTGGTCGTCCAAACTATAAAATCATTTAATATGATCTAAAAATAAGGATATAGCGAGTCCCGTCCATTCCGCTTTTTTCAATACTTTTTTCTATACTTTTTCTGGCATCATCCTCTCAACTGGCCAGTCATCTGGATATCCTAATTTCCAATCATTTGACAAAATCTCTTTGTCTGAAGATAAACACTGATCAAGTTCCTGTCTAATTTTTTCCTTATCCATTTCTTGACCAATAAATACAATTTCATTTTTTCTATCTCCATATTTCTTATCCCAGTCTTTTTCTATCTGCTTTTGATTTTCAAGAAAAGGTAAATACTTCATCCTCTCATGAAATAACATACTAGCCCACCATACTCCTGCACCCTCTGCTTTTAAAGAACCTCCTGCCTGACTCCAAACCAATGCCTGATCTGGCCTTGAGGCTAACCAAAAAAGACCTTTACTCCTTATAATTGAAGCAGGAAACTTATTTTGTAAATAATCCCAAAATCTAATAGGATCAAATGGTTTTTTAGATCTATAAACAAATGAAGAGATACCATATTCCTCAGTCTCAGGTGTATGTTCGTCTTTCTCAAGTTCTTCCATCCATCCTGCACTTTGCTCCGCTTCTTCGAAATTAAATAAACCTGTATTTAAAATTTCTTTAGGGGGTACCTTACTATAACTTGTTTCTATAATTTTTGCTGATTGATTTAATTTCTTAATTGACGCTCTGAGTAGTCCTAGATGTTCATCTGTAACCAGATCTGTTTTATTTAGAATTATAACATTAGCAAACTCAACCTGGTCAGTCAATAAATTAACAATTGTCCTAAAATCATCCTCTATATCAGTTAATTCTCTGTCTACGAGAGTTTCAGGACTACCAAAATCTTTAAAAAAGTTAAAGGCATCAACTACTGTAACCATAGTATCGACATAACTGAACCTTGACAAATCAATACCATTTTCTTCATCAATAAATGAAAATGTTTGAGCTACTGGAATAGGTTCACTTATTCCTGTACTTTCAATAAGAAGGTAATCAAACCTATCTTCTTTAGCTAACCTCTCAACTTCAATCATTAAATCTTCCCTTAGAGTACAACAAATACAACCATTACTCATCTCAACTAACTTCTCCTCAGTACGAGAAAGAGTCTTCTCATTTTTTATAAGCTCAGCATCTATATTCACCTCGCTCATGTCATTGACTATAACAGCAACCTTGAGATCTTCTTTATTATGTAATATGTGATTTAATAAAGTGGTTTTACCAGCTCCAAGAAAACCACTCAAAACGGTAACAGGTAA
Source organism: uncultured Marinoscillum sp. (assembly GCA_902633975.1). GTDB lineage: Bacteria > Bacteroidota > Bacteroidia > Cytophagales > MED-G16 > MED-G16. Next base: position 3,568 of record CACPHX010000040.1, on the reverse strand, counting down.
TTTTTTCTTCATAAAGTTGTTATTGAAATGTTTTAACATGCAATTATAAAAAAAAATAATAAAATGAGATAACATTAATTTTCAATAAAAATATTAGGTCGTCCTTTTAGTCGTCCTTTTGGTCGTCCTTTTGGTCGTCCTAACTATAAAATCATTGAATTTAATCTAAAAAGAGCAATTATGAGAGTCCCGTCCATACCGCTTTTACCTTTACATTTATCCCATTTTCTTTGTAACTAAAGCTACTCTTTTACCTAGATTGATCGCTTTTTCGTTAAAATATTTTTTTTGGCTTAATAATTTTAATTCATCAGTTACTAGAGAAGCACCAAATGCTGATTTCCAATCTTCACCTCCGACTATAATCATACCAAAAACCATCATTGATTGGATAATACTCATTTGAGCTAATTCTTCTCCAGCAGAAATTCCACCAGCAGTTACAAATACAGCCCCTATTTTATTTTTCATTATTTGTTTTTCAAAAGGCCATTCGGATATAAAATCTAGGATTTTGGGAGATGGATTTGCGTTGTAAACTGGTGACCCAATAATTATTGCATCTGAATTTACTATATCATTTAAGTCAACATTTTCAACACTTTTTAATTTAACAGAGACACCTTCAACTAAATTAGCTCCCTCATAAACTTTCTTAGCAAAAGATTCAGTATTACCTTCTTTAGTATCAAATACAATGAGAATATTTACAGGCTCATTAAAAAAGTATTGAAAAGATATTAGAAAGAAAGTCAGGAAAATATTCATAAATCAAACCTACTATTATTCTATATAATTATCAAATGACTCGGGGTTGAGACAATCCCCTATGTTAAGAAAAATAATAAATTATTCAGTAGTCCTTTTGGTCGTCCTAACTATAAAATCATTGAATTTTATCTATAAAGTGTGATTTTGTGAGTGCCATCTAACCCACTTTCTTCCAAAATAAAACTGACAAAGTTATGTTTTTGATGAAGTAATTAAAATAAAAGATTAGAGAGCTCAGATTAAAAAAATATTATCCACCCCATTTTTCTTTATAAGTCTCGCAATTTGTACAGAGGTCGTCATCAACATATTTCCTTTCAAGATCAGGATTACAAAGATCAACTAATTTTTCCCAGTCATCTACAAGATAATAACAACCTGTAGGTGCCTTTCCACCACCAAAACCGATATTATCAAAATATAATCTACGCATTTCTCCATCTACGTATGCAAGATCGCATTCTGCAATATATTCTTCCATATTTTTATGATTACAAGGCATGCCACAATTAGAAAGTATAAAAACAGATATCAAAAACAAAAGACTAATTGATAATACTTTTTTCATAATATGTCAAAATTTTTTTTAAAGGTAGTTAAATTTAGATAATTCACTTGAAATTAAGATAATTCACTAGCTTCTCATTTTCTATTTTTAGATTACTTAAAAGGTTTTCAAAAGAATCTGATTTAAGCCTTCTCTCATAAAGAAGCTGCTGAAATTTAATATTTGATAACTGAGATATTAAAACATCTGAATTTAAATTAACGGTAGAATTTTCATCATAAAGAGATCCTAGATTATGCATTCCAGTCTCACTTAAAAATGGTCTGACTTTATTATGTATTATGTCCACGTACTCAATAAACATGTCTAATACTTTATCCTCTTCTAAAAAATAATTTTGAATTTTTTCTCTTACTTCCTCGTTTTTCATATTGCTAATAAAAAAAGAATGATTTTTCTGAGTAATAGGCCTAAAATCAGATGAAAATCGAAGCAAACCAATTGAGTTATAATCCTTAATAACACCTTTACTTAGAGACATAGAAATTATTTCGTCAACCACTTTCAGTTGTGATCTCACCTCATTTAATGACTTCGTAATGTGTATAGAATCCAACTTCAAGTCCTCGACAATATTTTTAATTATATTTTTTTCAATTAAAATATTTTTTCTTTCCTCATTCCAGTTATTTATGCTTAAGGCTATAAGAATACCAAAAACAACTAAAAAAATTTCACCTATTGCATATTTATAGTAATCTCCCATCTTATTTTGTAAGATTTTATCTAATCTGATTTTTTTAAAGAATTTGATCAATGTTCGTTATAATTAAATTATATATTTTAATCTACTGAACTTTAAACTCGAATGAAATTCTAGTTTTTTCCCAACTCAAAGATATTTCACCACCATTTTCTCCTTTTTCTTTAACTTCATATTTAAGAGATTCAACACTCTCTTCTAATTCCTCAGGTTTAACAGAAAACCTTAAAACATCATCTTTATCATCATACTCATCTTTTCCATGTTGCTCCCAATTAGAATTAAATATTACAGTCCACTCTTCTTTAGAAGGAATAGTAAAAAATCCATATTTTCCCTTTTCAAGCTTTTTACCTTCAATAAGAAGATCATAATCTGTCTCGATCCAAGTAGCATTATGAGCTCCAGACTGCCACACCTCACCAAAAGCAAGAAGACCACCAAAAATTATCCTATTTCGAACACTAGGAGAAGAATAATCAATATGAATATGCGCACCATTAACCATAGCCATGGCTTGGGTGTGAGGACTAAGAGAACCTTGAGAAAGAGAGTTGCTATTTTTATGATTATCGTGTGAGTGATTGGCACTATTACACCCAATAAGAATTAGTATAAATAATAATATTTTTTTCATAATCAAATATAATAAAAATATTCAGTCGTCCTTTTGGTCTTCCTTGCTATAAAATCATTGAATACAATCTTAAAAGAGAGGTTGTGCGAGTCCCGTCCATCCCGCTTTTTATCTTTCTATTATCACCTTCACCTTATCAACCTCTTTACCTGTAACTATCTCCAGGATATATACTCCATCAATAAGATTAGATACATTAATATCTAAGTTATCTTGAGTCCTACTAATTGACTTAGGTTTTAGTAGTTTACCATTAAAGTCAACAAAATAAAGATCTTTTATCTTGATTCCTGGTCTGATGCTTACCGTTAACTTATCATCTGTCGGGTTAGGATAGATGTTTTCAACAAATGTAGGATTTTCAACAGACAGGGGCTTTGGATCTCCACAAGCATCTCCAACACCATTATTATTCCAATCTGCTTGATCTGGATTAGCGGTAAGCGGGCAGTTGTCAAGAGAGTCTTCTACCCCGTCCCCATCATCATCCGTGTCGCACACGTCTCCTGTTCCATCCTCATCCGTATCTAACTGATCAGTGTTTGCTGTGAGAGGGCAGTTATCTTCAGAGTCTAGTACGCCGTCCCCATCGTCGTCAGTATCACACACGTCTCCTATTCCATCCTCATCCGTATCTAACTGGTCAGTGTTCGCTATAAGCGGGCAGTTGTCAAGAGAGTCTAGTACGCCGTCTCCATCATCATCCGCGTCGCAGATTTCTCCTCTGCCATCCTCATCCGTATCTAACTGGTCGGTGTTTGCTGTGAGAGGGCAGTTATCTAAAGTATCTAGTATGTCGTCTCCATCATCATCAGTATCACACACGTCTCCTATTCCATCGTCATCCGTATCTAACTGGTCAGTGTTCGCTATAAGCGGGCAGTTGTCA
>CACPHX010000039.1 GCA_902633975.1 uncultured Marinoscillum sp. | reverse complement strand
AATTTCGCTTTAAAAGTATTAAACCTAATCAACACAGAAAATGTCAAATAAAGGAAAAGTAACAGCAGTAATTGGTCCCGTTGTAGATGTTTCATTTGAAGAGAATGAATTACCACAAATACTAAATGCTCTGGAAATAAAAAAAGATGATGGAACATCGCTCATCCTCGAAGTTCAACAGCATCTAGGAGAAGATAGAGTTAGGACAATTTCAATGACAGGTACCGAAGGATTAAGGAGAGACATGGAGGTTTTAGACCTCGGTGAACCTATATCAATGCCCGTAGGAAATGATATTAGAGGTAGACTTTTTAACGTTGTTGGTGATGCAATCGACGGTATAGAGAATCCCTCAACAACTGACAGATTACCTATTCATCGAGATGCACCAAAGTTTGAGGACCTCTCGACATCAGCTGAAGTTCTTTATACAGGTATCAAGGTTATCGACCTAATAGAACCATATAATAAAGGAGGAAAAATTGGTTTATTTGGTGGTGCCGGAGTTGGAAAAACTGTTTTGATACAAGAATTGATTAATAATATTGCTAAAGCATACTCTGGTCTATCAGTTTTTGCTGGTGTTGGCGAAAGAACCAGAGAAGGAAATGATCTCTTAAGAGAGATGATTGAGGCAGGTATAGTGGATTACGGCAAGGATTTCAAAAAGTCAATGGAAAAAGGATCGTGGGATCTATCTAAAGTTGATAAGAAAAAATTAAAAGATTCTAAAGCTGCTTTTGTATTTGGACAGATGAATGAACCTCCAGGCGCCAGAGCAAGAGTTGCTCTTTCAGGCTTAACACTTGCAGAATATTTTAGAGATGGTGATGGAAAAGGAAAAGGTAGAGACATTTTATTTTTTATTGATAATATTTTTAGATTCACCCAAGCCGGGTCTGAGGTTTCTGCTTTATTAGGAAGAATGCCGTCAGCAGTTGGTTATCAACCTACTTTGGCAACTGAAATGGGAGCCATGCAAGAAAGAATTACTTCCACTAAAAAAGGATCAATAACATCAGTTCAAGCAGTTTATGTTCCAGCTGATGACTTAACTGACCCTGCACCTGCAACGACATTTGCTCACCTTGATGCACAAAGTGTACTTTCAAGAAAACTTGCCTCGATTGGGATTTATCCTTCTATTGATCCACTTGAATCAACATCAAGAATTTTGACCGAAGAAGTCGTTGGCTCTGAGCATTATAACTGTGCTCAAAGAGTTAAAGAATTGCTTCAGAGATATAAAGAGTTACAAGATATTATTGCAATTTTAGGTATGGATGAATTATCAGATGAAGATAAACAAGTTGTACATAGAGCAAGAAGAGTTCAAAGATTTCTTTCACAACCCTTCCATGTTGCCGAACCATTTACAGGTGTTAAGGGTGAATTAGTTGATATTAAAGATACAATTAAAGGCTTCAATATGATTATGGATGGGGAATTAGACCATCTACCTGAATCTGCATTCAATTTAAAGGGAACTATTGATCAAGTAATAATTGCCGGTGAAAAATTACTTGAGGAGGTAAAATAATTAATATGATTTTAGAAATACTATCTGCTGAGGAAAAAGTTTATAGTGGTGAGGTTGATTCTGTAGTTTTTCCAGGCTCTGACGGTGAGTTTCAAATTTTAAATAATCATACTCCATTAATAAGCTCTCTTAAAAATGGAACCATAAAATACTTAATTAACAAAAAAATTCATTCTTTAGAAGTTTCAGGTGGAATTGTTGAGGTACTTAACAATAAAGTAAATGCATTAATAGAAAAATAGCTGCCAATCTGTCATTCTATATTTGTGGCATAAATCTTGTCTATTAAATAAATAATAAATTATTAATGTTATGAGTAAAATTATAGGAATTGATTTAGGTACTACAAATTCTTGTGTATCAGTTATGGAAGGGAATGAACCAGTTGTTATACCAAATAGTGAAGGAAAGAGAACTACTCCATCAATAGTTGCTTTTCTGGATGAAGGAAAAGGTGAAAGAAAAGTAGGGGATCCAGCAAAAAGACAAGCTATAACAAACCCAAAAAATACCATTAATTCTGTTAAAAGATTTATGGGGAAAAAATATTCAGACATTAATGAAGAAAAAAGAAATTTATCATACGTAGTTGAGAAAGGATCAAATGATACTGTAAGAGTAAAAATTGGATCTAGAAAATATACACCTCAGGAATTATCAGCAATGATACTACAAAAAATGAAATCAACTGCTGAGGACTATATTGGCTCAGAGGTTAAAGAAGCTGTAATAACTGTACCTGCTTATTTCAATGATTCTGAAAGACAAGCTACAAAAGAAGCTGGGACTATTGCTGGTCTTGATGTAAAAAGAATCATTAATGAACCAACAGCAGCAGCTCTTGCTTATGGACTTGATAAAAAAGATAAAGACTTAAAAATCGCTGTTTACGATTTTGGTGGTGGAACTTTTGATATTTCAATACTAGAGCTTGGTGATGGAGTATTTGAAGTGAAATCTACTAATGGTGATGTTCATCTTGGAGGTGATGATTTTGATAGTGTTTTAATTGATTGGCTTGCCGAAGAATTCAAAAAAGATGAGGGAATAGATTTAAGAGAAGACCCAATGGCACTTCAAAGACTTAAAGAGGGTGCAGAAAAGGCTAAAATTGAGCTTTCAAGTTCTACTTCAACTGAAATAAATCTACCATATATTATGCCTGTAGATGGTGTTCCTAAACACTTAGTAAAATCATTAAGTAGAGCAAAATTTGAGCAATTATCTCAAAAGTTAGTTGAAAGAACACTTGAACCATGTAAAAAAGCTTTAAAAGATGCTAAGATAGATGTTAAAGAAATTGATGAAGTTATACTTGTAGGTGGAACAACTAGAATTCCAAAAATTCAGGAAGAGGTTGAAAAATTCTTTAAAAAGAAACCGTCAAAAGGTGTGAACCCTGACGAAGTTGTGGCTGTAGGTGCTGCAATACAGGGTGGTGTTCTAACAGGTGAAGTCAAAGACGTTTTGTTATTAGATGTAACACCTTTGTCTTTGGGTATTGAAACACTTAATGGTGTTTTCACGAAACTTATTGAGTCAAATACTACAATACCTACAAAAAAATCTGAAACCTTTTCAACAGCTGCCGACAATCAACCTGCAGTTGAAATTCATGTTCTACAAGGTGAGAGGCCAATGGCTAAGGATAATAAGACTATAGGACGATTTCATCTTGACGGTCTTCCTCCTGCACCTAGGGGAGTCCCACAAATTGAAGTTACTTTTGATATTGATGCAAATGGTATTTTAAATGTTTCAGCCAAAGACAAAGGAACTGGAAAAGAACAAAATATCAGGATTGAGGCTTCATCAGGTTTATCCGAAGAAGAGATAAACAAAATGAAAGATGAAGCTAAAGCCAATGCTGATACTGATAAAAAAGAAAGAGATAAAGTTGACAAACTTAACTCAGCTGATAGCCTTATTTTCCAAACCGAAAAACAACTAAAAGAATTTGGTGATAAACTTTCAGATGATAATAAGAATGCTATTCAAAAAGATTTAGATAAGCTCAAAGAATTACACAAGAATCAAAATATTGATGAAATTGATAGTGCTATTGAGTCTCTCAACAAATCATGGGAGGGAGCTAGCCAAGAGATTTATAAAGCATCTCAAGAACAACAAGCAGAACAAGCCACACAGACACAATCAAGCACTGGAAATAATAAAACAGAAGATAAAAAAGGTGATGATATTTCCGATGTTGACTTTGAGGAGGTAAATGATGATGATAAGAAATAATTAATAATTACAACTCCCAGGGGTTCTTGGAAACGGTATCACATCTCTTATATTTTTCATACCAGTAATAAATTGAACTAATCTCTCAAGACCCAAACCAAATCCAGAATGTTTAACGGTTCCAAATCTTCTTGTATCTAAATACCAAGAGAGTTCTTTTTTTGAAACATTCATTTCTTGCATTCTTCTTTCCAACATATCCAACCTTTCTTCTCTTTGAGATCCACCAATAATTTCACCAACAGCTGGAAATAATACATCCATAGCTGCAACTGTTCTACCGTCATCGTTAGATCTCATGTAAAACGCTTTAATTTTTTTTGGGTAATCGCATACTATCACAGGATTTTTAAAATGCTTTTCTACCAAGTATCGTTCGTGTTCTGATTGAAAATCAATACCCCATTCATCAATTTTGAACTTAAACTTACCCTTCTTATTTTGCTTAGAATTACTTAATATTTTAAAAGCTTCGTCATATCTCACTCTTATAAATTTATTGTTTACAACTTGTTTTAATCTATATATAAGAGGGTTTTCATTTCTTTTGATTTGAGGTAAATTCCTTTCAGAATCTAACTCTAAATTCTCAAGAAATATTAAATCAGAATTACAATTATCGAGAACATACTTAATAATATATTTCAACATTTCCTCGGCTAAATCCATATTATCATCAATGTCATAAAATGCCATTTCTGGTTCAATCATCCAGAATTCAGCTAAGTGCTTTGAGGTATTTGAATTTTCTGCTCTGAATGTAGGACCAAATGTATAGACATCAGATAATGCAAGAGCTCCAAGTTCAGCATTGAGCTGACCAGAGACCGTTAAACTTACTGGTTTAGAAAAGAAATCTTTTGAATAATCAACCATTTTACCACTAATATTATCTAAATCTAATGATGTAACTTTGAACATCTCACCAGCTCCCTCAGCATCTGAAGAAGTAATTATAGGTGTGTGAATATTAACAAATCCTCTATCATTAAAGAACTTATGAATAGCAAATGTGCATGCATGCCGAATTCTAAATATAGAACTAAAAGTGTTTGTTCTTGGTCTCAAATGAGCTACTTCTCTAAGAAACTCAAATGAATGTTTTTTTGGTTGAATTGGGTATGTGTCAGGATTTGATTTTCCTAATATCACAATATTATCTCCTAATAGTTCATATTTCTGATTCTTACCAGAGCTTTTAACTAACTCTCCTTCCACTCTTAAGGAAGAGCCTGTATTAATATTATCAATTATTTTCTCATCAAATTTATTCATGTCTAGAACTACCTGAAGACTATTAATTGTTGACCCATCATTTAATGAAACAAAAGATACATTCTTACTTTTTCTGAATGTTCTTACCCAGCCCATAACTACAATCTTATTACCTGCATCTTTGGTGTTTAGATTGAATATTTTAGTTCTACCTTTCATGATTTAATGAGGTAAAAGAACTATAATTTAATCTTATTTCAAAGAATAGAGTAATTATAATAAATTTACATAAAGAATTATTCATTTATGTCAAGATTAGAATTAAGACAAAACCTTAAACAAAAACTCTCGCCTCAACAAATACAATTTATGAAACTTCTTCAAGTTTCGAATGCAAATATTGAGAAAGAAATTAAAAAGGAACTTGAAGAAAATCCTGCACTAGAGGAAGTTGAAAATAATGATAAAGAATTAATTGACAACGTAGAAGAATATAATTATAAAACATCTCAAAAAACAAATATAAACTCCTATGATTTTTCTAGAGAATCAAATATTTCAAATAAAGAATCTTTCAGAGAAAATCTGATAATTCAGTTAAACTATTTAGAACTAAATTCAAACGAAAAAATAATTGCAAAACAAATAATTGGAACATTAGATAATGATGGTTATTTAAGAAGAGATTTAGAATCTATAATAGACGATATTGCTTTTTCAGAAAATATTGAATTAGAGCTTAAAGATATTAAAAAAGTTTTATCAAAAATACAAA
>CACPHX010000038.1 GCA_902633975.1 uncultured Marinoscillum sp. | reverse complement strand
GCTTTTCTTCACAGAGTGGTTTTGCTTCTTCTCTCTCACGTCATTTTCCAAGAACTTTTGAGATGTTTTCAAATGCTGCATTAAATCCATTATTTCAGGAAGAAGAATTTCAAAATGAGAAAGATAAATTAATAACTAATATTGAGAACAATGAGAAAAGTGTTACAGCTGTTGCGAGAAAAGTTGAACGAGTACATGCGTATGGAAGAAATCATCCCAATGGTGAGTTTTCAAGTAAGGAGACAGTTGAAAATATCCAATTATCCGATGTTGAGGAATTTTATGAATCTTACTTCAAACCAAATAATGCTTACTTAGTATTGATTGGAGATATATCCGTAGAACTTTCTGAGGAATTAGCATCTAAATACTTTGGAAAATGGAAGTCTGACAAGAAGTTAGAAAAAAAGTTCGGTGAAAATTCAGTTAACGCTTTTCAAGCTATTTCAAACAAAGATGGAATGAATATTAATATTGTTGATATGCCAAATTCTGCTAATTCAGAGATTTCCTTTCAGAATATTGTAAACCTTAAAATGTCTGATGAGGATTATCATGCAGCAGTTCTTACTAACAAAATTTTAGGTGGTGGTCCAGAAAATAGACTTGAGCAGCAGATTAGAGAAGTTAAATCATTTGCTTACTACTCAAGATCAATTATAGGAGATAATAAATATACTGGAACGAGGTTTAGAGCTACTACCACTACTAAGCCAAGTGTAACGGACAGTGCTATATATGAGATAGCTAATGAAATAAAAAAAATTCAAACAGAGTTAGTCAGTGATGAAGAGCTAAGTCGTGTCAAATCAAAGTTTTTTGGTGAATTTGTTCTAGCAATGCAGAGTCCGGCCACTCTTGCTAATTATGCACTTCAGATTCAAAGTGAAAATTTATCTGACTCATATTTTGAGGATTATCTAACTAATATAAATAGGGTCACCCCAGAAAAAGTAATGGAAGTAGCTAATAAATATTTTGACATTGAAAATGGACAATTTATTATTACGGGTAAGGGATCAGAAATCGTAAAACAATTAGATAATATAACCATTGAAGGAAATAAAATTCCACTTAAGTTCTTATCTATAGATGGAAATTTAGTCGAAAGACCAAATTATGATGCCCCAGATGGTATATCAAAAAAAGATGTTCTTGATAAATATATGAATGCTATTGGAGGGATAGAAAAAATTGAAAATATAAGTGCAGTATCTATTTTAGCTGAGTCAGAGGTTCAAGGGATGAAGTTGCAACAAGTGTCAATTTCTGCTAAACCAAATAAGACAATGTTAGAGACTATGATGATGGGTAATACGCTATTAAAAATTGTCTTTGATGGTGAAAATGGCATAATGACTCAGCAAGGTAATACAATGGAAATGCCTCAAGAAATGGTTGATGCCACAAGAAATTCAACTCTGCCTTTTGAGGAGATAGGATGGTATAGTAATGATAACGTCAAAATAAGTTCTCTCCAAGAAGAGAAAGGAAGAGAATATTATGTTCTTGAAATTATTAACGATAGTGGTGAAGTAAACTCTTCTGTTTTTTATGATGTTGAAACTGGTTTAAAATATAAAAAAACAGAAAAAGCACAGATGCCAGATGGATCTGAGTTTTTATCTGAAGCATTTTATCTTGATTATATGCCAGTAGATGGTGTGTCTTTCCCACACACTCTGCGAATTCCTTTTGGTGCTACTAGTTTAGAATTTGTAGTTGTTAATATAACACTAAATCCGGACGTTTCTGATTCCTTTATAATTCAAAATGATTGATACAAATTTTCTCAAAGATCTTGGAATTGGAAAATCTAATTCTGGTACTTGTGATGGTATAAATTGGTTAAGTTTGGATTCCACAGAAAGGCATATAGTCTCACCAGTTGACGGAAATCTTATTGCCTCTGTTTATGAAACCGATGAAAAATCATATGAGAAATTAATAGATACTTCAAAAGATGCATTCAAAAAATGGAGAAAAGTTCCGGCTCCTAAGAGGGGTGAAATAATTAGGCAGATAGGTAATGAACTAAGACTAAATAAAGATTCACTTGGTAAACTTGTTTCTTACGAGATGGGTAAATCTTTGCAGGAAGGCCTTGGTGAGGTTCAGGAGATGATAGATATATGCGATTTTGCAGTGGGTCTCTCAAGACAGTTATATGGACTGACAATGCATTCTGAAAGAGAGAACCACAGAATGTACGAACAGTGGCACCCACTTGGCATTGTTGGGATAATATCTGCATTTAATTTTCCAGTCGCAGTATGGAGTTGGAATGCGATGATTGCTTTGGTCTGTGGAAATGTATGTGTTTGGAAACCTTCTGAAAAAACTCCTCTTTCAGCAATTGCTACTCATAAAATAATTAATAAAATTCTACGTGAAAATAAGCTTGAAGGTGTTTTGAGTTTGGTTACTGATTGTGAGAATAAAATTCTTGGAAAAAAAATAGCAAGTGATTCAAGGGTGTCTCTAGTTTCTGCTACAGGTTCTACTAAAATGGGTAAGTCAGTAGCTCAAGTGGTTGGTAGTAGATTAGGAAAATCTCTTCTTGAGCTAGGTGGTAATAACGCAATTATAATTTCACAATACGCAAATATTGATATTGCAATAAGAGCTTCTGTTTTTGGTGCAATTGGTACGGCTGGACAAAGATGTACTACAACTAGAAGACTAATAATACATGAATCAATATATGAATCGTTTGCGAAAAAGCTAGTTAAAGCGTATGATCAAATAAGTATCGGTAATCCTCTTGATGAAAAAAATCATATGGGTCCACTTATAGACAAGCATGCTGTCAAAATGTACTTAGAAGCAATAGATAAAGTAAAAAAAGAAGGTGGTAAAGCTCTTATTGATGGAGATGTCTTGGAGGGAAAATTTTTTAAATCTGGTTGTTACGTCAAACCTTCTATATACGAAGTGGAAAATAATTTTTCAGTAGTTCAGGAAGAGACCTTTGCTCCTATTTTATATGTTATGAAATATTCTAGTTTAGATGATGCAATAAAAAAACAAAATGACGTACCTCAGGGGCTTTCTTCAGCCATAATGACAACTAAAATATCTGAAGCGGAGGAATTTCTTTCTTCTTTGGGGTCAGATTGTGGTATTGCAAATGTAAATATTGGTACATCAGGTGCTGAAATTGGTGGTGCATTTGGTGGAGAAAAAGAGACAGGAGGTGGAAGAGAATCAGGATCTGATTCTTGGAAAGCATATATGAGGAGACAGACAAATACTATAAACTATTCTGGCGAGTTACCACTAGCTCAGGGAATTAAGTTTGATATTTAGAATTTATCTGCTAAATAAAATTACTTTTAAGTGAATTAAAGCATATAATTTTTGTTAAAAAAAATTTTCAATTATATTAGAAATTCAAAAAATTTAATAAACCACTATTTAATCCATTAAGAGGTTACTAGTTGTTTATTTATTTTTTATATAACCCGAATTTGATATACTATTAGAACATTTGTTCTAAATATTTTAATTTAAAATTTTAAAAATTATGAAAAATACAATTTTAGGATTGACATTGTTTTTATTCTATTTTCAATCCAATGCACAACAAATTACTTGGCAGTGCTCGAATGTAATTATTGAAAATCCAGCTGCTTTTGTCAGCGTTTGGGATGATTTTATGCAAACTGATATTGGTAAATCTATGTCTGCAAATGCAATTTTCCAATTTGATCATGTAAGTTCAGAATTTTCATCTACGCATCAGATTTGTTGGTTTTCTGATAATGCAGCAGATATTCAGGGAAACTTTGCTAAGTTCATGAATGCAAAGTTTATGAATACAGCAGGCATTTATGAGACTTGGAATGAGAATGTTGTTCAGGAATCTACTGTTCTTGGTCAATCTTTAATAGCTGATCCAGCAGGATTTGATTTAAAATTTGCTGTTGTTTATATGATTAACGTTCAAGATCCAGCAGGTTATGCTGCTGCATTTAACAAAATGAAGTCAGCTGCAGAAGCTTCAAATGATGGTCAGGGTACCTTAGAATTACATGAAGTTTTAGCTGGTGGTGAGTCAGGCGTAACACATGAAGTTATTGTTAGAGCACCAAGTATGGCTGAATGGTTAGCAAATAGGAATGAATTCTTTGCTTCGGAAATATTTCAAGAATTTGTTCAAACAGTCAGACCATTTTCTGAGATATTACATGTTTTAACTGGATCTCCAGTCAAATTTTATAATGTTGATTAATTTATTAATATGAAAAATTTACTTGCAATTTTTATTTTAACTATTAGTTTCAATAGTCTATACTCTCAAGCAATTTCTTACAGGTATATGACCCCAAAAAAAGGTCATGCACAAGATTTTAGAAATGGATTGGCTTCAAAAACAAAAAAATATAACTCCAAAGATGGTGATCCAAGAATTTATACTTTTGCTGTTAGAGCAAGCCAAAATGGTGGGATGCAAAGTGTTGTTAGGATGTCTTATGGGGAAACTATTGGTGACCTTCCAATGGGAGGTAGTAATCAACCAGGTATGTGGGATTATTGGATGGAAAATGTAGACAAGTACGTTGAAAATACTTCATCTAGTGAAATATTTCGACTCAGAAAAAGTGCAACTCATAACGATGCCGTTGGTTCTGATAAACCTTTTAGAAGAGTTTTTCATTATTTAATTAAACCTGGACATCAAGATAAGTTTTGGAAGGTGAGAGATAACATGCCTAGAGCTATCGAGGAATCTGGAGTTGATTTGGATATTAATGCATTTCAATCTTTTGCTGGTGGAAGTATGGGTCATGCTAGAATCGTTATTTTTGAAAAAGATATGAAAGGTTTTGAACCAGGTTCAGGAGATTGGCAAAAAATTAGAGATGCTTATAATAACATACACGGTGATGATTCATGGGAAATTGATTGGGAATTAAGCAGGTCTAGTCAAAGAGAATGGGGAAATAACGTAGAACTTTTAGAATTTTTACCTGAGTTAAGTTCCCCTTCTAATTAAATTTTTTACAATTAAATTTTATATATGAAAAAATCAATTTTTATTTTCTTTTTAATGAGTATTATTTCGAAGAATGTAATATCTCAAGAATATGTGTGGTCTGTGTACAATATAAAAGTAGACAGAATAAATGCAGGTCAAGTTGTTTCCGCTATGGATAAGTATCTATCAAAACCAGGTAATCTAGTTGATGGGGTAACTGTATCTTTATTTGAAGTTATGTTTGCAAATAATGATGTTGATGCAACACATGTTATTTCCTTTACAGGTTCACCAGATGCAATGAATGCCATGTATTCCTCTGAACAAAAAGATGATTGGATGGTAATGATGAGTACTTTCGATCAGCTAACTGAATCCGACGGATCTGCAGCTGGAAGATCAATACATACTTTTAATGCTGAATCTTCGGGTCCAATCCATCAAATATATATGTTAGATGTTGCAGAACCAGGTAAAAAAGCTGATGCTTTCAAGGAGATGTGGTCTACCATCAAACCTGATGGCAGAATTACTCTAGGTCAAATCGTAAGTGGAAGGCAAGATGGAGCATCTCATTATGTACTAGCAACTAGTAATGATTTTAAGGATTTGGTTTCTGGGAGAAGTAATGATCCCAAAACACAAGCAGCATGGGCGAAATACAGAAAAGATGGAGGAGCTACTGATGTTGTAAGTTCTCAAACAAGAGTATTACTCAAACAATGGAAATAGTTTAATAATATACTTTTTTTAAAAAAAACTCTCCATCATGGAGAGTTTTTTTATATGTTTACTCTGAATCCTAACAGGGTATCTGTTTCATTAGCTATAAATGGA
>CACPHX010000037.1 GCA_902633975.1 uncultured Marinoscillum sp. | reverse complement strand
ATTTATTTAATTCCTTGTTAGTAATAAAGTGTGCAGAACCAATTGCTTCTTTTCTATTTTTTTCACCATTAATAAGAGAGAAACTTTGAACTAAGAGTTCTGGTAGATTTATATAGTTTTCCTCTAAGCTTAAGTCAAACTCAATTGTATTTTCAGAAAGTGTTATTGTTTTTTTAATTTGTTTGAAAGTTGGTTTAAAAATTAACAACTCATAAACTCCATCCTCTAAACTATTGAAGGAAAATTTACCTTGATTATTTGTCTCTGTTTTTAAGTTGGAGTTTTTTATTTGTATTTCTACGTTTTCTATTGGTTGAAGCGTTTCGCTATCTATAATTGTACCCTCAATAGAGTTTTCTTGCGACAGGGCTTTAAAATTTAAAAAGATTAATACTATAGTGATTAGCCTCATAATCTTTAGATTCGTTTTAATTAGGATGAGCAATACTATGTGTTATTTAGAATAATTCCAAATAAAGCACTTAATTAATTTTTTTTATTTTTTTTCCTCTTCTTAATTTTTTTTTTCAATTCTTCTTCAATCAATTGAATAACAATTAGTTTTGCAAAAAAATCATTTGTTTTGATAGGTTTAATTAGTATTAATTATAGAACATCTCCAATTGAGATTAGAGAGAAGTTTTTTTTTCAGGACGACGAAAAAATTAAATTTAACCAACTATTAGTAAAAGAGTGTTCTATAGACGGCCTTGTTGTTATCTCTACATGTAATAGGACAGAAATTTACTACGAGTTCGAAAATCATGTAGGCGAGGAAAAAAGAATTTTCCATTTAATAATGAAGTGTTTAGTTGAATTTAAACATTATCCAGAAGGCTTATCACCCTATGTTTCTAAAAAACATGGTTCTTTAAATGTTTCTAGACATCTTTTCAGATTAATTTCGGGGTTGGAGTCGATGATAGTAGGTGAATTTCAAATCTACGATCAAGTAAAAGAGGCATTTTATTTTGCTCAAAAAAATAAGAT
Source organism: uncultured Marinoscillum sp. (assembly GCA_902633975.1). GTDB lineage: Bacteria > Bacteroidota > Bacteroidia > Cytophagales > MED-G16 > MED-G16. The sequence goes on along the minus strand of CACPHX010000037.1, from coordinate 5,657 downwards.
GTTAGGGCCTATTTTAGATAGAATGTTCCAAAAATCTATTGAAACAGGAAAATTTGTAAGGTCTAATACTTCAATAGGTAAAGGAGCTATTTCAGTCAGTTATGCTGCAGTTGAGATCATATCAAAAAAATACAATCTTGAAAAATCTAAAATTCTTTGCGTTGGTGCAGGTGAAACTTCTAAGCTTTCAGTTAAACATCTTTTAAACAAGAATATTAAAAACATATCTGTTACAAATAGAAATAAAAAAAGAGGAGATCAATTTGCCCATAAATTTGGTCTTGACGTTCTCCCTTTTAAAGGACTTCTAGAAAATCTTTTAAGTGTAGATGTAGCAATATTTTGTACCTCATCAAGTTCTCCACTAATTTCTAGAGAGGATCTTCTTAATACTATGAAAAAGAGAAAAGACCAGAAACTTCTTATCGTGGATCTTTCTGTTCCAAGAAACATTGAAGCGAATATGTCTGAAATAGATGGACTAGATTTAATTAATGTTGATGGCTTAAAAGACATTGTTAATAAAAATTATAATAAAAGAAAGGCAGAAATTAATAAAGCTCAATTATTAATTGATGAGTACCTAACTGAGTTTGATGAGTGGGCAAGTTCAAGGCAGCTGAGGCCTTCAATACTTTCAATAAAGTCTAAAATTAAAAATCTAATCGAAAACAATTATAAAGTTGAACTTAATGGAAGTTTGGTGAGTAAGGATGGCGGAAAAAAATCAGATTTAGGTATAAAAATGAATAAGGTTTACAGCAAATTATCTGACCATTTAGTTCGAAAGATAAGGGTGGCTAGTAATAATGGAAAAGATAAAAATGCTCTAAAAATCATTAAAAAAATTTTTGAGGATGACCAATAAAATAATTGTTGGTACAAGAGACAGTAAGCTAGCATTAACACAAGCAAACAAAGTAATAACCAAACTAAATTCTATATATCCTGAATTAGAATTTAAAACTTTAAAAGTCAAGACAAAGGGGGACATATTAGAGAATCATCCTATTGAATCATTTATTGGGAAAGGCTTTTTTGTTAAGGAAATACAAGAAATGTTATTGGCGGAAAAAATTGATATTGCAGTTCACAGCTTAAAAGATTTACCAGTTGATCCAATTCCTGGACTAGAGTTATCAGCCATCTTAGAGAGAGATGACCCAAGAGATGCTTTAATTTTAAGTTCTAAGTTTAAGTCAAAAATTGACCTGAATAACCTAACTATATGTACATCTTCAAATAGAAGAAAATCACAACTCCTGAGGATCTACCCTAATGTTGTTATTAAATCAATAAGGGGAAATGTAGACACAAGATTAAAAAAGATGGAAGATGGTTATTGTGATGGAATAATAATTTCTGCTGCTGCTCTTTTTAGACTAGGTTTAGTGAATAAGATTTTTCATACATTTGAAAATAATGAAATTATTTCAGCACCTGGTCAAGGTGCAATAGCTCTTGAAACGAGAGAAGATAATATTAAAATTAAAAAAATAGTTACTTCAATTAATCATAAAAACACATCGTTGTGCGTCAATGTAGAGCGATCATTCTTAAAAGAATTAGAGGGGGGGTGTACAGCACCAATAGGAGCATTCGCTGAGATAAATAATGATGTAATATCTTTGACAGGACATATTTCGTCATTTGATGGAAAAAAACATATAACAAATCAAACAGCTTCTCAGTATAATAATTCAGATAAACTTGGTATAAAACTTGCTAAACAAATGCTCAGAGATGGTGGAGATAAAATTCTGTCTGAGGTAAGAGGAAAATGATAGAAAATGAAGTAAACGTCTTGCTAACCAATGAAGGTGAAATATCTGGATTTAATAAGCTTAAGGAGCACGGTTATTCCGTGTACCATTTTCCTATGATAAGAACTGAACCTAACTCTTATCAAGAACCATTTAAGGTAGAGGAATATGATTATTTTATTTTTACATCCAAAAATAGTGTTAGACACTTCTTTGGTTTTCCATTTGTAAATTCTGAACTTCTCAATAAAAAAGTTATTTGTATTGGAAAAAAAACAGAGGAAAAAATTAATGAGTACGGTCTTGTATCAACTTATACTGCAAAAAGAAGTTACTCATATGTTCTTTGTAATGAATTAGAAGAGAATGGGTTGATAAATTCTAAGAAAGTAATACTGGTTCAAGGCAACTTATCTAAAAATATCTTATCGGAAAATTTAAAAAAGTTTTGTGATTTAACGAAGTTTGTGGCCTATAATACTGTCTTAATCGACTCTAAAAATAATGAACTAGTGGAATTAATAAACTCTAAGAATTTGCACGCTGTTTTTACAAGTCCATCTGGGTTTAAATCATTTGAAAAATTGTATGATACTAATCTTGTTAAAATAATTAGTATAGGTGAATCTACATCTGGATATATTAGAGAATGTGGGTTTTCACCTACTATAACATCTAGAATGCAGTCTTATGATGGTATAGCTGATTCAATAATTTCACATTTTAATTTAAATCAATGAGTCAAAAAGTTAGATTAAGGAGATTAAGATATAATAAAACCGTCAGAGACCTTTTCGAGGATACTCATTTGAGGCCACAAGACCTCATATATCCAATTTTTGTATGTGAAGGGAAAAATATTAAAAATGAAATTAAGTCTATGCCAGGTCAGTATCAGGTATCAGTAGATAAGTTGACAAGTTTATGTAATAAGTTACTTGAGCTTAACATTAAATCTGTTATTCTTTTTGGTGTTCCTGACAAAAAAGATGATGACGGGAAAGTAGCTCAAGACGATAACGGAATAGTGCAAAGAGCAATAAAGGAAATTAAAAAAACTAGTAACGAAATATTGGTAATTGTTGATGTCTGTCACTGTCAATATACCCTTCATGGACACTGTGGAACTATTGATAAAGGTGATGTTGATAACGACAAAACAGTAACTAATTTAGGCCTTCAGGCGCTTTCTCTTGCCAGAGCAGGCGCAGATGTCATAGCTCCATCAGACATGATGGATGGTAGAGTAAATCATATCAGAAAGATTCTTGATAAAAATAATTTTGAGAAACTTCCTATTTTTTCTTATTCTGTCAAGTACGCATCTGCATTTTATGGTCCTTTTAGAGATGCGGCAGAGAACACACCAAAACACGGAGATAGAAAATCCTATCAGATGAATTATAAAAATTCTTTAGAGGCAATGAGAGAAGCAGAAACTGATATAAATGAGGGTGCTGATGCATTAATTGTAAAGCCTGCAATGTCATATCTTGATATTATTTTCAGAATTAAGTCTAAGTTTAGTATACCAGTAATTGCTTATAACGTAAGTGGAGAATATTCTATGGCACATTCAGCTGTTGATAAAAATTGGATTGATAAGCAAGTAATATTTGAAATTTTAACATCTATGAAACGTGCTGGGGCAAATGCAATCATCACTTACCATGCAATAGAAGTTGCTGAATACCTAAATGAAAATTGACATGTATAAAAATAGCATTAAGGCATATAAGAAATCATCCGATTTAATCCCTGGAGGTGTGAATTCTCCAGTCAGAGCTTTCAAGAGTGTAAATTGCGATCCGGTTTTTTTTCAAAGGGGTAAAGGGAGTAAATTATATGATGTCGATGGCAACAAGTACATTGATTGTGTGTCTTCATGGGGACCTTTAATATTTGGTCACGCTGATAAAGATACTGTTAAGGCAATTAATAAGTATTCTAAAGATGGCACATCTTATGGTGCTCCAACATTGCACGAAACAGAAATGGCAAAAAAAATTATTGAAATGGTTCCTTCTGTTGAAAAGGTACGAATGGTAAATTCAGGGACAGAAGCTACTATGAGTGCAATAAGATTGGCCAGAGGGTTTACAGGGAAGAGACACATAATAAAATTTGCGGGTAATTATCATGGCCATGGAGATAGTTTTTTAATTAAGGCTGGTTCTGGAGCTATAACACTAGGATTGCCAGATAGCCCTGGTGTAACTAAAAACACGGCTAAAGATACATTAATTGCATCATTCAATGATATAAAGTCAGTCGAAAAACTTTTTAAAAGTAAGAGAAATGATATTGCTGCGGTTATAGTTGAACCAGTTTCAGGTAACATGGGACTAGTTCTTCCTAATAACGGATTCTTGAGAGCCCTAAGGAAGGTATGTTTCGAGAATGAGGCTCTATTAATTTTTGATGAGGTAATGACTGGCTTTAGATTAGCTAAAGGTGGTGCTCAAGAAATTTATAATGTAATTCCTGATATCACTACGTTAGGAAAAGTAATTGGTGGGGGTTTGCCCGTTGGTGCTTACGGTGGAAGGTCAGAAATTATGAATTCACTTGCTCCTATTGGTCCAGTATACCAAGCTGGTACACTTTCTGGGAATCCACTTGCAATGCAAGCAGGATTATCTGTATTAAAAAAGTTGGACAATAAACTATTTCAAAAATTAGATACTATTTCAAATGAAATTTGTAAGGGAATTCAAAAAAATATTAAAGATACAGGTATAAATGCAGTCATTTCAAGAATAGGTTCAATGATGACTCTTTTCTTTACAGATAAAAAAGAAATAAACAATTATGAAGACGCGATGGCATGTGATACTGATAAATATGCTAAATATTTTAAACATATGTTAGATATGGGTATATATTTGCCTCCATCTCAGTTTGAGTGCTGTTTTTTTTCATCGGTCTTAACCAAAGATGATGTTAAAAAAATAATTAAATCAAATAGAGTTGCGCTTCAAAAATTAGTTTAATGGATTCTATATTTATTGATACATTAAATGGTAAAAGTTCTTCTAGACCACCCGTGTGGTTTATGCGTCAGGCAGGTAGAATATTACCATCTTATCGTGCCTTAAAAGAGAAGTATACTTTCAATGAGTTAATGAGAGATAAAGCTCTAGCCTCTAAAGTAACTCTACTGCCCGTTGATGATTTAGGAGTAGATGCTGCAATACTTTTTTCTGATATACTTATTGTTCCAGAGTCACTCGGATTAGAATTAGAATTTACAAATTTAGGTCCAAAGTTTCATAACCCGGTAAATGAGAATACCGATCTTGTTATTGACTATACCAACTTTGATCATGTTTATGATAACATTAAAGAGGTTATTAAAAATAAACCCAAAGATATTCCTCTAATTGGTTTTTGTGGAGGTCCTTTAACAACTTTTCTATTTATGTTTAGGGGCAATGAAAAAAATAAAAGTTTTGAGGGAGCAATAAATTTCTTTAAAAAAGAGAAGAAAAAAAGCATGAAGATTATGGAGATGTTGACAGAAGCTTCAATAGAATATGTTAAAAATCAGGTTAAGTCTGGTATTGATTGTTTTCAGTTATTTGAGACCTATTCTGGAATTATTTCAAACGAAGATTATAAAAATTTTATACTACCCCTTTCTACTAAAATTTTACTTGAGGCAAGAGGATCTGGTGTTCCAACAATTTTCTTTCCAAAAAACTTTAATGAAGGTTTGAAGTATATAAATAAAGAAATATGTGACTACGTTAGTGTAGATTATGATATTTCTTTGGAGCATGCTCGTAATTTATTACATTCAGAAGTAGGTATTCAAGGAAACATGGATCCAAAAATATTCTATCAAGAAATTGATGAGATTGATAATTATCTTAAGAGTTTGATAGATTTTGG
>CACPHX010000036.1 GCA_902633975.1 uncultured Marinoscillum sp. | reverse complement strand
ATACTTTTAAAAAGTATCTAGACTTCAAAAATCTTAATGTTATTTTTCCAAATAGGAGAGCTGGTCTCTATTTTCAAAAAGCATTATCAAAAAAAATTAATAAATCAGTATGGTCTCCTTCAGTTTATACTATGGAGGATTTTATTCAAAAGTATTCTAAAATTAAAATTTCTAATGATGTCACCGATTCAATTCAGCTTAATTATATTTTATATAAGATCATAATTAAGTACAACAAAAGTGATTATAAAGAAAATTTTGAAGATTTTTTTTATTGGGGTCAGATAATGATAAAAGACTTTGATGATATAGAATTAGAGTTAGTTGATGAATCAAAAGTTTTTAAAGCAGTGAAAAACCAAAAAGAAATTGACAATTCTTTTGATTATTTAAACAAGGAAAATTTTGAGAGGATAAAATCTTTTTGGAATAAGTTTTTTCCTAGGATGAGTCTTAATCAAAAAAAATTTAATGAGACTTGGAAAATAATTCTCGATGTATATAATGAGTATAGATCAAAATTAATTAATGAAAAGTTAGCATATAAAGGTCTTGTTTACAGGGAGTTTTTATTAAAAATAAATACAATGAAATTCGAATCCAATTCTGAATTTTTATTTGTTGGATTCAATATTTTATCTAAAAGTGAAAAAGAGATAATAAAATATTTTATTGAAAAGAAATCTTCTATGGCATTCTGGGACTTTGATAAGTACTATTTCGAAGATTATAATCAGGAGGCAGGCGAATCATTTAGAGAGTTCAGTAACGATAAAATATTAAAATCAACATTCCCTGATATTAAACCAAATAATTTTATAGGAAATAATAAAAAAATATCATCTATTGGAATTTCATCAAATATTGGACAGAGTAAAATAATTGGTAACATTCTATCAAAAAGGGTAAAGGATAAATCATTCGATGAGGATAAGGTTTTAATCCTTTTACCCGATGAAAATTTACTTCTACCAGTTCTTAATTCTATTCCATCACAAATCAAAAATATTAATGTGACCATGGGTCTTTCTCTTCAGGAAACACCAATTAGTCAACTTGTTAAACTTATTCATAGAATTAATAGTAGAAAATATAAGAGGGACTTCAAATACTGTCATTATTTCGAAGATGTTATAGAAATAATAACACATCCATATATCTATCAATTCAATGATAATCTCTGCAATAATATTTTAGATGATATTAAGAATGATAAAATGATTGATATTAGAAATGAACAACTATCTAAATTATCAACTTTTTTTGAAAATTTATTTGATTTAAAATCCTCTTTGATTCTAAAACTAAAAAAAACCGCTGAATCATTATTTAATGAATCAAAAAATTTAAGTGTTTTAGATAAAGAGTATTTAAAATCATTTCTTGACATAATATATAAGATAGATCTCATTAATTTAAAGTTAAATTCAAGTGAAAATGAATTTAAACTTATTAATCAAATCCTTAAAATGATAAGGATTCCATTTTCAGGGGAACCATTAAAGGGGTTACAGGTTATGGGAGTATTTGAGTCAAGAAATCTTGATTTTGATGATGTTTACATTCTTAACATGAATGAGGGTAACTTTCCTAAGTCATCATTTAATATTTCCTTTATTCCATTTAATATTCGAAAAGCATTTAATTTAGATACATCTGATAATGTTGATAAAATTTATAGTTATCTATTTTACAGAGTAATTCAGAGAGCTAAAAATATTACTTTTATCTATAACACAACAGCATCAGTTAAGTCAAATGGTGAAATAAGTAGATACATTAGACAGGTTGAATCAGAGACAAAGTTCAATATTAAAAATTATTTTGTATCTGATAAATTATCTTCAAAAAATAAGAAAAAAGTAATTATTAGGAAGGACAAAAATACCTTAGAAAAATTAAGATTAAGATTTTTTGAAAAAGGATATATTTCACCATCTGGTATAAAAGATTACCTGGAGTGTCCACTTAGATTCTATTATAAATATATTTCAAATATTAGAGAGACTTATCCTATATCAGCTAATATTTTGAAACCTGATTTTGGTAAAATTTCACATAAAGTATTAGAAGACATTTATTCAGAAATAATTAAGGAGAAAGGAAACTCGTTAATAACAAAAAATGATTTTTTTAGAATAAAAGCTGGGATTAAAGGGACAATTAATAGAGCAATTAAAAATCATTTTAATATTAAAAAAAATAATGAATTATATATTAAAGGAAATAATTTAATCCTATATGAGATAATGAATGACTATATTTCTAAGGTCATTAATATTGATGAAAAATATTCACCATTTGAAATAATTGATTTAGAAGGAGATAAAAAATCAGGGTATCTAAAAACATTAGATCTTAAAAATAACAATAAAATAAATATATCTGGAATAGTAGATAGAATAGATTTTAAAAATAATATATATAGAATAATTGATTATAAAACTGGTGGAGATACTAAAAATATTAAAAGTATTAAATCATTATTTTCAAATAAAAAAAGAGAAAGAAATGATGCAGTATTTCAACTCTTTTTTTATTCACTTCTTTTAAAAAATAAAATAAATAAAGTCGAAAAAATTGAGCCCGGTTTAATGAATATAAGGGATATAAATGGAAAGAACTTTTCAATCAATATTTCAATCGATAATAAAAACGTGTATGATATAAACCCTTTATTAGATGAGTTTGAGGAATTACTTATTAATAAACTTTCAGAAATATTTGATATTAATAAACCTTTTGAGGAAAATGAAGATATAGAATCTTGCACTTATTGTGCATATAAAAATTTACATTCAGGATAAATTGGAATCAATAGATTTAGTGATAATATCCTTTCCTACAGCTCCAACATGTCTATCAACAATCTCACCATCTTTAAAAATGAGAAGCGTTGGGATACTTCTAACTCCAAATTTCACGCTAGATTCTTGATTATTGTCAACATCTAACTTTCCAATTGTTGCTTTACCATCGTATTCTGATGCAAGTTCTTCAATCATTGGTGCAATCATTCTACATGGACCACACCATTCAGCCCAAAAGTCAACCAAAACAACCCCATTATTTACTACTTCATTAAAATTCGAATCTGTTATTTCTACTGCTTTTCCCATAATTTAAATTTTCATAAATCTAATTAAAATAAATTATTTATTAATTAAAAATTCTAATTCTGATCTTGATTTTAAGGTATCTATTATATTATCATCAAGGTGGAATTTTTTATTTCTAGAAATCATATCTACTGAAATATTTTTACCATTATTCATTGATACCACAGTAACTTTTAAATGACAATTTCCATCTTTAGCATTTTCAAAATTATCATTTAATTCGTTAATGAGATTTGAATCAATACTATCTATATCCATTTTGATATGAAGCTCTTTGATATGATTTTCTCTAGTTTTAGAAAGAAGACTTATGTTGTCAACTTTAAACTCTAACTCGTTTGGATTATTCCATTTATTTTTCATTTTCCCATTTAAGAAAAGAAACCATCCCTCTTCAAAGAAATTTTTAAATTTTACGTAGTCATCACTAAAAAATATAAAATTATATGAGTCTGAAAAGTCTTCAATTATTACATTACCATAAGGCTTGCCATTTTTCGATATTTTATGTTCAACACTCGTAACAATACCTGCAACAAATAATGTTGATTTTCCATTAACATCATTATTTTTTATTTTTTTAAAGTTTGTATTACAAATATTCTCAATTTCAAATGAATATTTATCAAGAGGATGTCCGGAAACATATAAACCTAAAATATCCTTTTCAATTCTTAATTTTTCGAGTTCTGAGAATGGTTCAACATCTGGAATTATGGGTTCTTTTATGTGACTACCATTCTCACCACTAAAAAGTGATGTCTGTTTTGTCTCTTTTTCTTTTTGTAATTTATTTGAGTAAATAATTGAATTTTCAATAAGAGATAATTCATTTTCTCTTGCATAAATAAACTGTCTTCTATGTTCTTTTTCAAAGCAGTCAAATGCTCCTGCTAGAGCTAAAGCCTCATAAGTTTTTTTATTTACTGACCTTGAATTTGTTCTGCATATAAAGTCAAAGACATCTTTAAACTGACCATTACTTTTTCTTTCATCTATTATATATTTTACAGCTGAGCTTCCAGTACCCTTAATTGCTCCTAAACCAAACAGTATTTGATTTGAATCATTTACTACAAAATTATTTTCTGACTTATTGATACTAGGTCCGAGGACTTTAATATTTTGTTTCTTACATTCATTCATGAAGTAAGATATTTTTTCAATATTATTTTGATTATGGGTAAGTACAGATGCCATGTATTCAGATTTATAATTTGCTTTTAGGTAGGCTGTTTTATAAGCAATCAAAGAGTAACAAGTTGAATGAGATTTATTAAAGGCATACGCAGCAAAAGATTGCCAATCCGACCAAATCTTTTCAAGTTGTTTTTCATCTACTTTATTTTTTACTCCACCCTCAAAAAATTTAGGTTTCAGTAATTCAAGAAGTTTGGAATCTTTTTTACCCATAGCCTTCCTTAATTGGTCAGCTTCGCCTTTTGAAAAGTTTGATATTTTTTGAGATAACAACATTACCTGTTCCTGGTAAACCGTGATGCCATATGTTTCTGATAAATATTCTTTCATTTGTGGTAAATCGTATTGAATATCCTCTTTTCCATGTTTTCTGGCAATATAATTTGGGATGTATTCCATTGGTCCCGGTCTGTATAATGCATTCATTGCTATAAGGTCTTCAAACCTATCTGGTTTTAGTGATTTCAGATGCTTTTGCATACCATCTGACTCAAATTGAAATGTTCCATTGGTTTCACCCCTTTGAAACAGTTCATATGTCGGTTTATCATCAAGTGGTAAATTATCGATATCAATATCTATGTTTTTGTTTTTCTTAATGTTGCTAAGAGCTGTTTTTATTATCGATAAAGTTTTTAAACCTAAAAAATCCATTTTTAACATACCTGCAGACTCAATAACACTATTGTCAAACTGTGTGATTAAAAGTTCTGAATCTTTAGATTTAGATACTGGTATATAGTTTGTTAATTTATCAGGAGTAATTATTATTCCACATGCATGAGTCCCAATATTCCTAATCGATCCTTCAATTATTTCAGCTTGCTTTAGGACTTCAGATTCTAGTGATTTCTTTTTTCTTATATCTGAGAGTTCAGGAACTTCTTTAAATGCATCAATTAAACTAACTCCAGGCCTCTCTGGAACTAATTTTGCAATTCTATCAGTTTCGTTAAGTGGTAGTTCTAAAACTCTACCAGCGTCACGAATTGCTGATTTTGCAGCCATGCTTCCGTAGGTTATTATTTGGGCAACCTGATCATAACCATACTTATCTATCACATAATTAATAATTTTTTCCCTTCCTTCATCGTCAAAATCGATATCTATGTCGGGTAATGATATTCTATCTGGGTTTAAAAATCTCTCAAAAAGTAAATTATATTTTATTGGATCTACATCTGTAATACCTATACAATATGCAACAACAGAACCAGCTGCAGAACCTCTTCCAGGACCAACACTTACACCAAGCTCTTTAGCTTTATTTGTTATTTCTTGAACTATTAAGAAATATCCTGGATATCCAGTATTTTTAATTGTATCAATTTCAAAATCTATTCTTTCTTTTAAATTTTTATTTATTGATTTATATTTATTCCTAGCTCCATCATAGGTTATCTTTTTAAGATATTCAGTTTGAGAATTAGTTATTTCGTCATCTTTAAATTCCGATGGAACTTTATATTTGGGCAAAACGACCTTTCTTTCAAGATCAAAAATCTCAATTTTATCAATAATTTCAGATATGTTGTTTATTGCTTCTGGAATGTCAGAAAATAAATTTTTCATTTCATTTTGAGACTTGAAATAGTATTCATCATTTTTTAGTCCCATTCTTTTCCCTCTTCCTCTTCCTATTGGAGTTGATTTAAATTCACCCTGTTTTATACACAACAGAATATCGTGTGCAGTAGAATCTTCCTTATCCATATAAAATACATCATTTGCAGCTATAATTTTGATATTATATTTTTTAGAAAATTCTAATAAAACCTCATTAACATGATTTTCTTCATCTATATCATGTCTATTTAATTCTAGGTAAAAATCTTCTCCAAATGTATCAACCCACCATTTTAATTCTTCTTCTGCTGCTTCAATTCCTTGGTTAAGAATTAGTTTCGGTATAATACCGAACATGTTTCCTGATAATGCAATAACATTTTTTTTGTAATTTTTAATTAGTTCCTTGTCAATTCTAGGATACTGCCCATACAGACCCTCTGTAAATGCTAGTGAAGATAAATTCGATAAATTATCATATCCATCCTTATTTTTTGCAATGAGAACCTGATTAAATCTTTTATCAGGATTATCTCTAGTAAATTTATTTTTTTTTCTTTCCTCTGATACAAAAAATTCACAACCAATTATCGGTTTAATATTATTTTTTTGAGCAATTCTATTAAATTTAAATACGCCAAACATATTTCCTAAATCAGTAATTGCTACAGCATTCATTTTATATTCAATAGACTTACTAATAATTTTTTCTATGCTAGATGTTGCTTGAAGAACAGAGTACTGCGAATGATTATGAAGATGAATGAATTCTGACTTTATATCATTTTTATTTTTTTCAACAGATACTTCAGTTTTTTTTATCTTTTTATCAAAGTTTGAATTTCCTAGCTTAGGTTCCTCATATTGAATATTTTCTTTAGAAATATCATCATTCTTGTATTCTCCCAATTTCGCCAATTTGAAAAAGCTTTTTGCAGTTGCATTTACATCGAATGATGCATCATGGGCATCTGAGAATTTTTCTCCAAATAAGGATTCGTACATCTCAATTAATTTTGGCATTTTTAATCCTCCACCCAGACCACCTTGAAGATTACAAAAAGATTTAGAAATTATAGCTGTATCTATTTTCAGTTTATTTTCGATAGAGGATTTAAAATTTTTTCTGTAGTGT
>CACPHX010000035.1 GCA_902633975.1 uncultured Marinoscillum sp. | reverse complement strand
GACAAAGTAATTTCTTTTATCTCTTCAGAAAAACCATCGGGAGCATCAGAAAATGATGAAAAAATACCACTTAGAAGAGATCTATTTGGATCCTTTCCTTTTAAAATTTTAGGTTCATTTGTTATAGGATCCATTATAAAATTTCCGTCTTGATCTAAATCATAAACAGGAGGAGATGGAACCATTAATTTATTAAAATCTAATGCTAGTGTTATTGAGTTATACTGATCTATGTAGGTTTTTAATGCTGTTCCAATTCTAATATTTGATGGTATAAAATCAAGATTTTTAGAGCTACCATATGTAATTTTTCCACCAATATTAGATATATGACTACCAAATGATAATTCTGATAATCTGGTAAATATATTTATTTCTTTATTGTAGTAAAGACCAAGATCAACAGAAAAACTTGTTCCTGCTTTTGCATCGGAATAATTTGATATACTACCTGAAAGATTTGACCAAATGTACCTCGCGGTGCCACCTAATGATAAATTATTAGTTAGTTTTCTAGAGTAGGTTAATGCAGTACTTAATTCCTTAGGATTTTCAACACCCAGAGACATACCCTGATTATCTGTTAATTGTATTTCGCCCAAGTCAAAATATTTCATAGAAAAACCAACAGATTGTACTCTGTCAATTTTATAAAAACCTGTTAGATAAGATATTGACATATCATCAACAATTTTACCAAGCCATGGAACATATGAAATTCCAAAACCATATTTTTTTTCAATAAAAGCTAGTTTTGCATTATTCCAATGAACAGAATTGACATCAGCTTCTGTAGCAACACCTGTCTCACCCATTGCTGATCCTCTTGAATCAGGTGAAATCATCAAAAAAGGAACAGCAGTAATTATAGGTCTTCTAGCTGTGTCCTGACCACTTAGCATAGATATTTGAGAGGAAGACTTAAAGGAAATAAAAATAAAAAATAGAATAAAAATTCTCATCTTTTTCTTTTAATTAATTTGTGATGTTCTAAATCAATATTATAATCAATAAGATTTTGGACATGCAATTTATATATATAGATTCCCTGAGGCAAAGAATATCCATTTAAATCGGTACCATCCCATATAAGGTTTTCAATGATGTAAGGTGAGATCTCATAGTTCTCAGAAATTGAATGTAAAAGATTCCCTCTGAGATCGAAAATCTGAAGATCTATTTTTAACGGTTGACCATAATCATTGTTATGAAATTTAAAAGTAGTTGTCTCAGAAAAAGGATTTGGATAATTCATAAGTTCTGAAATTATAGGTTTATTCTTTTCTCCAATTATGAATACAACTTCCTTAGTTGTGATATTATTGTAATTATCAGAAATATTTATTTTTATTTTATGTTTACCTTTTGATATGTTATTTAATGGGTATAAAATCTTACCTTTTGTATAAGAGTCTTTAACTTGAGAAAAATATCTTAAAAGTGAAACGTTAATAGAATCATCTATTATTGCTTTAGGAAGTAGAAACTCATTCTTGTTAGATACATTTATTCCATTATCATCAAAAACATCTACAATTAACAATGGATTTTTTGTTACTACATCTCCAGAATTAAAATCATAATTATTAATAAATATCTCGACATCTGGCGGTGTTATATCAATCTCATAACTTTCAGATGTACCACCAATGATAAAGTTTGAGTATGAGGATGCCTCAAAACCCTGAATAGAATCAATACCAAAAAGAGATATTTTGCCTTCATTATAACTATAATCAATATTTTTAGAGACTTTAAATTGGAATTCAAAATCACCATTATTGACACTAGATAAACCTTTGAAAATTATATTGTCCCACTCCCTAAATTTAAATGGAGAACTTTCATCCCCAAGTGTTGTCTTTGAATTAATCTTATCAAAAATATTTACATAAAGATTTCCACTAAATGAATTTACTTTATTACCAAAATCATCAATTATATTTCCTTTTATTGTAACTTCACCACCTGCAGAAATTGTATCAATACCATTAATATTAATTTTAAAATTAGGATAGTTTAACATTAGGGATGGATCTCCTAGAAGAGAAAAATTTCTATTTATTGATCCACTTAGACTATTATTTTTTGTTGATTTAAATATATCACCTAATCTTAAGTGTTTTCCATTCACTTTTTTAAAAAACGTTTTTATAGAATTGATTATTTAATTTAAAGTTTGTTTTCGAAAAAACAGGTCGGGTTGTTGTTAATAAAGCTATAGCACCACCATTCTCTTTATTTAATAACATTTCACCACCAGAGGTAATAAGAGGATCATCATATTTTCCAAATTCACAAGTAGCTGTTACAAACAGTGGAAGCCTTAACCTATTATTCCAACTATAAATAGAATTATTATTCAGAATTTTTTCTTCAGTCCAAAGAAACTCATTACCATGCCCTACATAATTAAGTATAAGTGATCCATCAATTATTGCTTTGTCTAAATCTTTCTTAGCATTTGGCGACATATGCACACCATCAATAACTGGTTGATCATAATTATCAAGATAAATTTTTTTAATATTATACTCACCAAAGGAATCATTAAGAAAATCAAAGTGATTCTCAGCATCATTTTGATGAATATTTCCATCACCATCATCTGCAACCAAATAAATATTTTTTTTCCAATCACCTAGCAAATTTTTTTTATCTGAATACCTAATTAATTTTTTTACATATGCATCTGCTTCCATAGTATTCTTTGCAGGAATTCTTCCAATACTAACTTCTAGATCATGATCACCACTAATAGATTCCACCCAACTTCCTTCGTCAGAGTCAAGAAAACCGAAATAATCGTCTGATGAGAAGCTATAAATATTATTTGACGAATTATAAGACTGATATATAGGTACAATATTGGTGTTGTTTGGAATTCTGTCTTTATAATCATATGAACAATCTCCAAATAGTAGTACATATTTTAAATTATTTTGTGAAGTATTATATATATACTTAATATAATTTCTAATTGAGGATACATCTTGATTACCAGCAGAAAATTGATTAAAAATTTCAGAAACATTCACAATTTTGACTGACATATAGTCATTATTTTCTCTTAACTCTTTTATAGTATTTGCATAGCCTAAAAACTCATCAGATGTAATTATTAATAGTTCTGGATTATTATGATCTAAAATATCAGTGTTTTTTATAGATGCATGATAAACTGGAGATTTAAGTTTACTAATATCAAATATTATATTATTTCTAAATTGGGTATTATCTGAAATAAAATAATATTTAGATTCATCTTCTTTTTTTATTTTAAGAGGAATGACTTTGTAAGGGTTAGTAATATTCCAAGTTCGAATATTTTGATTCGATGAAATATTATATCTGACATTATAATTATGATCCTGAGGTTTTGAATAAAAAATAATTTGTTGATTATCATAATTAAGGGGTATAATAGAATTTATCTTTAGATAGTCTAAATAAGATATGGCTGATCCTGTTCCTTGATATTTAACGTTAATGGAATTATTCTCCTTGTTAACAACCTTAGAGTTAATTCTGGCTTTTTTATTAATTGATTTTTCTCCATAAAGTTTATCTTTTATAATATCCATTTCAATATCGGAAAGTAATTGATCGTTAAAAGAAACAGTAAAATTAGAGTTATATGTTGATCTTGAAATCAACGAGATTTCAATGTCAATATCTGATTCATTTTTAATATCAAATAAATTTACGCTCAATAAATCACCACTTGAAAAAATTTTACCATACCATTCTCTACCTGACTGAATTATATTATAAATATCTTTCTCATAATGGAAATAATTGAATCCATAATTTGAACTGCTATCATATTCAATAATATTAACCTCTTTAGAAATATTTTTTCTTTCACCTAACTCATAGGATAAAAGATAGAAAGAAGAATCAGTATATATATTTTTATTTGAAGAAACAATACTATTTATAGAATCAAAAAATATCTTATCTGAAGATTGAAGATAAAAATATATAAACTCTCCTTCTTCTAGAACATCATCATTATCTCCATAAAATGAAGATTCAATTTCAACTGGTTGCAAAAGAGAGGATTCAGAATTCAATTGTGGTACTGATCCGTTATAACCAGAACCAAAAATTCTAATTTTATTTGGATTAATTGATTCTATATTTAAATTATTTTTTTCAAAAAAACTTTTATCAATTTTATATACACCCGACTCCAAAACTCCAATTTTAATCCATTGGCCAGTTTTAAAAATAGAACTCTGAGAATGAATTGAGGAGATAGTAAAAGCAAAAACAAATAAACTTATTAATAAACTTTTCATTTAAATTAATATACTAACTGATATTAAGATTTTATATTATTAAGAATCAACTTTTTTATAAAATAATTTAATAATGAAAGTAGTATATAGATAAGAATAATAATGTATAACGAGTCTATGCCCAAAAATATTAATAACAATATTGAAATTATGAAAAATATATATTTCAATGCTTTTGTTAAAAATGGTTGTGAATCAAATTTGAAAGAAAAAAAGGTAAAATTTGAAATCATTAAAAATGATGAAAAAATAATTAACAATAGCATTCCATTTTGATCAAAAAAATCCATCACCAAAAAATTTGAATAATAGAGCGAAACATAGAGAGTAGCATTTGCAGGTGTAGGAAGACCAATAAAATCTGAACTGTTAACTTTTTGAAGATTAAATTTCGCAAGTCTATAAGCTGAAAATAGCAAAATTAATACTGATGAATACTTATAAATATTATGTTCAGTAAACTGATCAAACCATAAATAAATAATAATAGATGGAAGAGCTCCGAAAGATATCAAATCAGCTAGTGAATCTAGTTGTTTACCATAATCTGAGACAACATTTAAACGTCTAGCAAATAAACCGTCAAGATAATCAGAAATTAAACATAAAAAGAAAAGATAAAATACTAGATCAGATTTATCCGATAACATTAATGTTATAGATATTAAACCAAAACATAGATTTAGTGAAGTTATAATATTTGGTATAAATCTTTTCATACTAAAAATGGATTTGATTTTATTTCATCTGCCATATTTGTCTTTGGACCATGACCAGGATAGATTATTACATCTTTTCCAATATTAAATAATTCACCTTTAATACTCTTAATTAATGTTTCATGATTTCCACCGGGCAAATCTGTTCTTCCAATTGAATTTTTAAATATTACGTCACCACTAAAACAAACTTTAGAATCTTCAAATAAAAATCCAAAATGATCTGGTGAATGTCCAGGAATCTCAATTACTTTGATTTTATATTCTCCCAAAGTAAAACTAAAATCAGAAGTCATGCAATGAACATTATTAAAATGATCATAATAGCTTAGACCATAGGCTAGAGCTATTTCTTCACTTTTCTTGTACATTTCCATCTCCTTTGAGGGAATATAGACTTTGGTATCATAATAATCATTAAGATATTTAAGTCCTAAAATATGATCAATATGGCAATGTGTCAATAAAATGTATTCCAAATTAAATCCTTTGCCATCAATATATTCCTTTAACTCATGATTCTCGTGTTCATAATAATTACCAGGATCGATTACAATACATTTTTTATTTGATGATACAACATAGGTGTTTTCTTGAAAGTCATTAAAAGTAAAAGTCTTAACGAGCATCGTATTTTTTTTTTATGCAAATTTGAACTAATAAATAATAGAAAAAAAATTGAAAAAAGAAATAGATTTTCTTATTGTTGGTCAAGGTATATCAGGTTCTTGTTTTGCATGGAGGGTATTTAAGGAAAAAAAAACATTTATGATAATAGATTCGAAGAATCCTAATTCCTCCTCAAAGGCAGCACTTGGAATTTTTAATCCAATTACAGGAAGAAATTATATCAAGTCGTGGAAATATAATACACTTTACCATGAGCTCATGAATTTTTACACTTTCATTGAAAATAAACTAAACGAAAAAATTATTTTTAGTAAAAAAATATACAGGCCATTTAAAAATATTGCAGATAATAATAGTTGGAATTCAAAATTATCATCAGATAAAATCTATCCATTTATTGATACTATACATGATAAAGGGATACTAACCAAAAAAAGTGGGTATGTAGATGTTAAAAAATTTTTATCATTATCTAAAAAATATTTTAAATCCTTAGATCGTTATAAGAATGACTTTTTAAATACAGAAAATTTAAAATTTGAAAAAGGGTACTTTTTGTATAATAATAAAAAATTTAAAAGGGTAATCATGTGCAGAGGTGTGGAAGAAAATGATCATAATATTTTTAAAAATATTAACCTCAAAGCACTATCTGGCAATAGTATAAAAATTCAAGCAAAAAAAAATATGAAATCAATTTTAAATAATGTTTTAAATGTTTTACCAATTCATAAAAATATATTCCATGTAGGTTCAACTTATTACAACGATCAGATAGATAGAGGACCAATTGAATTAGAAAAAAAAACAAAAAAAAAATTTTATCAAAAATTTAAGCTGGTTAAAACTTATTTTGGGATTAGACCAGCATCACCTGATAGAAGGCCCATTATTGGTGAACATAAAAAAAATAAAGGATTATATATTTTTAATGGAATGGGGTCGAAAGCAGTCAGTCTTGCACCATATTGTTCCAAAGTATTATATGAATATATTATAGAGAAAAAAAATATAGAGGTGGATTTAAACATAGAAAGGTTCGAGCCGTAATTTAATTATGAGATATATAATATTTTTTCTTCTATTACAATATTTCACAGTAAGCTCGCAGAGCAGCTTTTACCAAGATATTGGTAAAAATAGAATTCAATACAAATCTTTTAAGTGGAAAGTAATTTATTCAAATAATTTCGAGCTTTATTTCAATGAAGGTAGTGAAAATATTGCTAATGAGGCTTTGAAATTTATTGAAAAAAAATTCCCAATCCATTCTTCAGAAATTGGACATTTACCATTTAAAAAATCAAAAATATTTATTTATAACTCAATAATAGATTTGGAGCAGTCAAATATTGGTATAAATGAAAATAATGAATTTTTAAATACAAACTCAAATTATAATAATAAGATTCAATTTAAAGTAGCCTTCCAAAACAATATGAATCAATTCAAAAAAGACCTCAGTATGGGCATATGCAAAATTTTAATTGAGGATTTAATGAAAGGAAATGTCACATTTACGAAAAGATTTGGTAGGGCCTCATTCACAACTATACCAAAGTGGTTCTCAGAAGGGGCTGCAAGATATTTAGCTTACGGTTGGGATAGCGAAATGGACAACAGGTTAAGAGATTACTTCAGATTATCAGACAAAAAAACAATTAATAAGATAAATAACAATAAATCTGAGTTTATAGGTCAAAGCATATGGAATTTTATTGCTATAGAATATGGAAAATCAAATATCTCAAATATATTAAATCTCACTAAAATTATTAGAAATCCAGAAAAGTCTA
>CACPHX010000034.1 GCA_902633975.1 uncultured Marinoscillum sp. | reverse complement strand
CTTTTTTGCTATCAGGAGAAAATTTAGCAAACATTAAACTTGCTTCAGGCAAATCTGATCCTAACCTTTTTCCATTTCTAGACTCCAGATCATAAACCCAGTAGTCCCCTCTAGTATTGTATCTCCAAACCCTCTTTGAGTTGGTGAAAATTAGGGCTTTCGACATATTTCTTGAAAAACCAAAAGATTCTATTTTCATATCTGAAACATCTCCTGACGAAAGAATTATTTTATCTTCCTTTCCTTTTGTACTGACAAGAACAATTGAATTATTTTTTACAACATAATATCCTGTCTCGTCATCGTTCCATATTACATCTTGAGGAAGCACCCTCGCGAGAGCCGAAATGTTTACAATTAAAAGTAATAAATTGAAAGTATATATAGTTTTTTTCATTGATCTGAAATATTTAAATTAGAAATTATAATAAATTGAATATAAAAGCAATTGTATATGAGTAGAATTGGATTCCAGTTTAATGCTGAGGATGAGGAAAACATGTTTGAAGTTTTTGATAAGTATGTCGACTCAAGTAAGGAAAAACTTACTAAAGCCGCCGATAAGCTTCTTAAACTTTACAAGTCAAAAAATGTGAGCGAGAATGATAGGGTTAAGCTCATTGAACTTGAGAAACGACTAAGATTAATTTTTAAAGAAGTAGACGAAATTGATAAAGAAGTTGAGGATATGGCAAGAGATGATAGGTTAAAAAAAGAAAAAGGCGATTAGACAAACCTTTTCTCAGCGTATGTAACATAATCTGCTTTCAGAGGACTCTTTATCATAAAAAGATTACCAGGATTTATTACTTCAATTTTAGTTTTAGTTTTAGTTTTAGATTGTATTTTAAAGAAATCACCCATCTCAATAATGTTATTTTCTATTTGAATTTTTCCCGATATTAAAAAGAATGAAAAAATGGATTTTTCACTATGCTCAATATGAATATTACCAGATTCGTTTGTCTCAAACTCGTAGATCTCTACCCCCTCTGAATCCATACTCATTTTGGACCCTGGTCCGACTATTGTTTTAACTGAATAGAATGTATTTTTTTCTATAGTAAAATCCTCATCATTGTAATCATCGTAACTTGCATCTTTAGACATGGATTTTGAAAGATCAGGATCAAACCAAATTTGAAAAATTTCTGAATTTTCTAGTAATTCCTCAGCGTGTGATATCCCATTTCCAGCTCTAATTATTTGCACATCTCCTCTCTGAAGTTTTATCCATTTATCTTGTTTCGTATCGTAATGATTTATTTCTCCTTTTAAAACAAAACTGCATATTTCAAATCCTTGATGTGGGTGAAGACCTATAGTGCTTTTTCCTTTTGTCGTCCACGCATGTGCCCAGTAAAAAATGTTTGAATAAGGCTTAGACATGCCACCGTCTTGTGGGAAACCGATTGGTTTTTTTTCAAGAATTTCTCCATTATTGAAGTTTCCATCTGCCTGGTCACTTCTTCTCAGTATCTCGATGTTAGCCATTTGCTTGAATCAAATTGTTTATGTGTGACCACATACCGATTCTCATATCAATTGATTTTTTTGCTATATCCATAACCTCGTCCCACTTTTTCTGATCATCACCACAAAGGTTTTCAATCATTCTTAATGCAATTGGGCCGTGATCATCTCCATCAAGTTCTATGTGCCTTTCAAGATAAAAAACAAACTTGTCAGCTATTGAACTATTCTCTTTATTTAATCCTCTGACTATTTCAATAAACATATCCGGTATGACATTCTCTCTTCCAAAAGTAAATGCTGAAGCAATTTTATGAACCTCACCACTTTCAATAATATCAAAAGTAAAGTTCATGAAAGATTTTAAATTCTCGTGAATTTCGTATCCATTAATCGTTTGCCTGTAATTTGATGAATTTTTAATATCCGATACAAACCTTTCAATAACAGATGTGTTTGCACCTATTTCTTTCATGGATTCCAAATAAAGTTCAAAATGACTTGTTACGTAGTGATCTTTTATTTCATCGGTTTCCTCCTCTAGCACAATTTCGTTGATAAATCTTGCTGCCTCTGTGTTTTCCACTGGAACCCAAGGTGTCGATGTACTCGTTAAGTTAACCTGTAAACCTTTTAGTAATGACATAAAATCCCATACTGCAAAGACGTGATTTTCCATAAATAATCTTAAGTCATCGATCGTCTTTATGTTTTCATAAATTTTGTGATTTACGAGACTTTTCTGACTTTTCTTTATGTGATCTAAAACATTATTAATTTCCATAGTTTTAAAAATACGATAAAAGCATTAAATTGTTATCTAAAGATGCGTTATGACCAAAGAAAATATTAATTACCAAGAAGAAGTTTTAAAAGCTGGTCTTTTAATTGGATTGACGTCGGTGTTTATTACTCTAGTTGCTTACATGATAAGTGTAGAAACTATGACCGAGTGGTGGTTCAGTTTATTGACTCTTGTAATTACAATTGGTTTGACAATATACCTTGGTATAAGTTATAGATCATCAATTGGAGGATATATTTCTTTTTCTGAATCTTTTAAATTTAGTTTTATAGCTATGGGTATTTCATATGCCATTGGCATTATCTTTAGCATTATTCTCTATAACGTTATTGATCCGGGATTATCAGAGGTAATTAAGCAAATTACCGTTGAGAAAACTGTTGAAATGTTGGAGAGCTTTGGTTCTTCTGATGAGGTAATCGATGCAACAATTGAAGGTGTTGAAAAAGGTATTGAAGATAATACAACTGCTGTTGGTCTTATTAAGTCATCGCCATACGGCTTATTGTTTATAGCTCTACTATCTCTACTTACTTCCCTATTTATCAAAAAAAATAAAGAGATATCAGATAGGATTAATTAGTAATTTAAATATTGCATTTATTTCAGATGCGATGCTCATGCAAGTAAAATCATATTCTCTTATTTCGTCTTTTGTTCCATCAAATTTTTTTGGATCAGGATAAAAGAGACTTATATTTTTTTTCGATCTTGGATCGGTCGGGCAGCTTTTTTCTGCATCAGAACATGTCATTATACTTATAAAGTTTTTAAAATTTATTTCGTCCAGAGACTTCGAGAAAATGGATACCTCTTTGTTATTAATAAGTATCGCTCCATTCTCATCAATATCAACACCTGCTCTTTTGAGAGATCTAATTACCTCTATATATACCTCTGTTTTGACTACTCCTGCCGACTGGATGGTTAGGTTCAACTTATATATATTTGATAATATCTGACTCCAGACTTGACAAAATTGACTTCTTCTTGAGTTATGGGTGCATATAAATACTATAGAATTACAGGATTTGATTTCGTTTATAAGAGTCTTTGATATTTTTTTTATTCTCGCCTTTTGAAAGTCTTCAAGACTAAATTTTTCTATTTCTTTTATGTATTTTGATAATATTTCATTCATAAATATAATTTTAACATTTTTTTACATTGGAATGACATATACCAAGATTATTTAATCGTTAAATTTGTCAAAATTTTTTTATGAAGAATAATTTTTTGAAAGTACAGGAAGTTATCAGTGAGATTGGTAAGGTTGTTGTTGGTCAGGACATGATGATTAAAAGACTTTTAATGGGTCTATTTACTAATGGACACATCCTTCTTGAGGGTGTTCCTGGTTTGGCAAAAACACTTACTGTCAATACACTTGCAAAAGTTTTAAAGCTTGACTTCAATCGAATACAGTTTACTCCTGATCTGTTGCCGTCAGATGTAATTGGAACCATGATTTACAACCAGAAAAAGAGTTCATTTGAAGTTAAAAAAGGTCCTGTATTTTCTAATGTCATTCTAGCAGATGAAATAAACAGATCTCCTGCTAAAGTACAATCAGCTCTTCTAGAGTCAATGCAAGAAAAACAAGTAACCATTGGTGAGAATACATTTGCTTTGGACACTCCGTTTTTGGTTTTAGCAACTCAAAACCCTATTGACCAAGAAGGAACTTATCCACTTCCAGAGGCGCAGAGAGATAGGTTTATGATGAAGCTTAACATAGATTATCCTTCAAAAGATGAGGAGCTATTGATAATGAGAAGGATGTCTGACCTTAATTCCACGACCAAAATCAAAGCTGTTTTAAGCAAAAGAGATATTACCTCTATAAAAAAATCCATAAACGATATTAAAATTTCAGAGTCCGTAGAGAAATATATAGTTCAAATTGTATTTGCATCAAGAAACCCATCCTCGTTCAACTTAGACAACATTAAGGATTACCTTTCTTTTGGTGCATCTCCTAGGGCTAGCATAAATCTCTCATTAGCAGGCAAGGCCAATGCATTCATGAATAATAGAGACTATGTTACCCCTGATGACATAAAAGAAGTTGCTAATGATGTTTTGAATCATAGAATAATTTTAAATTTTGAGGCTGAAGTTGATGGTGTGACAACAACTGATTTAGTTTCACAGATACTTGAAAAAGTTGAGGTAAACTCCTAACCTACTTTATTTTGTTGTATTCTGCTTTCACCTCCTCAAGCTCTTTGTAAAGAGTTTCAAGGCTTGATTTTAATCCTACTTTTTTAGATTCGTTTTTTTGGTAAATATTATACATAATACCAACATTCATCTCCAGTTTTTTTGGATTATTTCTTATAATTCTATTTTGTTTTTTATCAGTTCTAGAGATATCTTTTTCTATCTTCTTTATGTAATCGTTTAAAAATCTTCTTGCAAGAATTATCTTGAAGGTATCTATTATAGTTTCTATTGTATTTTTATTTTCAAGCTTTTGGGCATCCGAGATGTTGACTTGAATTTTATTTTTGTTTTTTTTTATTAATGAAAATATTGTCACCTTTTCTCCCTTAGATTTTATTTCACATTTAAATATTTTTTTATTTTTTTCTAGATCTCCCAAATCTTTATAAAATGTTTCAATCTCTGATATCACAATTTTTTTTGGTAATAATATTTCAACAGAAAGTGCCTCGTGAGGAATTTCATCTATTTCAATCTTATTTTCAAATGGGTTTGTAAAAAGTAGTTTAAACAGAGGCGAGTTTTTATAATTTATATTTCCAAATGACTGAGAGGAAATTATTATAAAAAAGGTAATAAGTCTCATAATCGAAATCATAAATGATACTATCTACGTAGTAAAAATATTTGTAATAATATGAAATCTATTTTAATTACTGGGGGAACTGGCCTTATTGGTAAATCTTTTATTAAATCTTTAGACAATAATGATTTTGAGATATATGTATTGACAAGATCAGGTTCAAGAGTAGAGAATGGGATCAGCTATATCAATTGGAATCCCGAAAATGGTCAATTGGATCTAAGTAGAATTAAACAAATTCACTATGTAATCAATCTTGCTGGCGCCTCAATTGATGGTTCTAGATGGAGTAAAAATTATAAAAATAAAATTTTAAGCAGTAGGATTAATTCTACGAAATTATTGTTTAAAAAAATTAAAGAGTTAGATACTAAACCTGAGTTATATATCGGCGCGTCAGCTACCGGTTACTACAAAAAAAATACAATCTTTCAGCAAGACGAGAAAGATCATAAAGGAAAAGATTTTCTATCAAATGTTGTAGAAAAATGGGAGAAGGAATCTTTTGAGTTTAAAAAGTTAGGAATCAGGACGGCCATATTTAGAATAGGTCTTGTGTTATCAGAAAAAGGGGGCGTTCTCAAAAAACTTTATCCTATTTTTAAATACTTCCTCGGTGTGCCAATTGGTAGTGGAAAGCAGACAATAAGTTGGATCCATATCAATGATCTAATTGATATGATTAAAGAATCTATAGTTAATAAAGAGTATAATGGAGTTTATAATGCCGTATCTCCGAATGTAATAACAAATGAAAAATTTACTCATGAATTGTCAAAGGTTTTGAATAGACCTAGTTATCCTAGTTTTTTAAAAGCTCCTTCTTTCATTATTAAACTATTCTTTGGCGAGCTCTCCTCTCTTGTCTTAAATGGACTAAACGTTTCATCAAAAAAAATACAGAATGCGGGATTTAAATATTCTTATGAGAGTGTGGATTCCGCTTTAGAAAATATTTACAATAATCAATGAAAAATTCAATTGAAATTTTTGGTGCTAGAGAAAATAATTTGAAAAATATTGATGTCTCTTTTCAGAGAAATAAACTTGTGGTCATAACTGGTGTCTCTGGAAGTGGAAAAAGCTCGCTAGCTTTTGATACAATTTATGCTGAGGGTCAAAGAAGATATATGGAGAGTTTTTC
This sequence comes from uncultured Marinoscillum sp., assembly GCA_902633975.1. Classification (GTDB taxonomy): domain Bacteria; phylum Bacteroidota; class Bacteroidia; order Cytophagales; family MED-G16; genus MED-G16. The sequence continues at coordinate 1,386 of CACPHX010000034.1, read as the reverse complement.
TGCTTATGCGAGATCATTTATAGGTACATTAGAAAGACCAAACGTTGACAAGATCAATGGACTGTCTCCAGTTATATCTATTGAGCAAAAAACGACATCTAGAAATCCAAGATCTACGGTTGGAACACTTACAGAAATTTATGACTTTCTACGCCTTCTATATGCCAGAGCTTCAACGGCTTATTCTCATGTATCGGGGGAGAAAATGGTTATTCAGACTATAGACCAGATAGTCGAGAGTGTAATAAAGATGTTCAATCAAAAAAAAGTGGTTTTGGCTGCTCCTGTGGTTAAAGGGAGGAAGGGACATTACAAAGAACTTTTTGTTCAAATTCGAAAAAAAGGATTTACAAATGTCAGAGTTGATGGTGAGATAATTGAAATCAAGAGAAACTTACAATTAGATAGGTACGCGATTCATGACATCGAAATAGTTATTGACAAACTAACAGTGAGTAAAAATAATATCAATAGGTTACAAGAGTCAATAGATTTAGCCTTGAAGAGTGGGGATAAAACCCTATATGTTATTGATGAAAAAAATAATTCAACTTTTTTTTCAAAAAATCTTGTGGACCCACTTACAGGAATTTCTTACGAGGAACCTTCACCAAACAGCTTTTCATTTAATTCGCCATACGGATGGTGTAAAAATTGTAAGGGACTTGGAGAGGAAGATCATGTGCATGTAGATTCAATTATAGAAGATACAAGCCTAAGTATAAGTAGAGGTGGCATAATTCCCCTAGGTCAGTACAGGGACATGTGGGTCTTCAAAAAGATAGAGTCTATTTTAAAAAAAGATGGTTTTGACATGTCAACACCAATTAAAAAACTTCCTGATAAACTTTTGGATAAAATTATATACGGAAAAAATATAGCAGTAGCTGTGGAGTCAACAAAATATCCGGGCACCTTGTGGCATACTAAATTTGATGGTGTTGTTGGTTTTATTCAAAAGACTCGAAAATTTAGAGCGGGAAAATCTAAGGAGTTTATGGATGATTTTGTTTCAAAAGAAGTATGCTCAGAGTGTGAAGGAAAACGTTTAAAAAAAGAGTCTCTAAATTTTAAAATTAATGACACATCTATAGCTGATTTAAATTCAATGAGTATAAAGGAATTTAGTTTCTGGATAGATGAAGCTAAAGATTTTTTTGAAAACAATCAAAAACAAATAGCTGGGCCTATATTAAAAGAAATTAAGCAAAGAATCGACCTGATAATAAGTCTAGGACTTGATTACTTGTGCTTAGATAGACCACTTAGAACGCTCTCAGGTGGTGAAGCGCAGAGAATACGATTAGCAACCCAAGTAGGAACAAAATTAGTAGGTGTTTTATACATACTTGACGAACCTAGTATTGGCCTGCACCAGAGGGACAA
>CACPHX010000033.1 GCA_902633975.1 uncultured Marinoscillum sp. | reverse complement strand
TTACCCAAGCTATTGATCTAACAATTATTTGAAGAATACCCATATAATAAAGAAAGGCACTAATAGATGAAAATAAAATTACGACGGGGAGAGCAGAAAATGCAAATCCATTAAATGAAGCATCTGGAAATAGAAATAAAGTTCCTTCTTTTGAAAAACCAATTAATAAAACAAAAAACTTACTTATACTGCTAAAAATAGATTCTACAAAAGGAACATTAGTTATTAAAATTGCAAATACTAATTGTAATATTATTCCAGATAAAACTAATCTCCAATTTATATTTTTTCTGTCAGAAGAAAATAGAAAAGCAATAGAAATTATAAGGATAAAACCTATTAAAAATCTTGCTAATTCCATTAATTTCTTTTTTTTATTTCGTCTCTTATTCTTGCTGCAAATTCATAATTTTCTTCTGTAATTGATGAATTTAATTGATCTTTTAACTCTTTATCAGTCATATCCTTCAAAGTTTTAGCTGATTCACTTTTTTTAGATACTCCTTTATCAACATTTACTTCATCAAATAAGATACCTGCTTCATTAATAACTTTTTCCTCTGCATAAATTTCAGCATTAAATCTAATTCCAATTGCTATTGCGTCTGAGGGTCTTGAATCTATACTTAAATTTTTTCCACCATAATCAATTTCAATTTTAGCAAAAAAAACACCATCCTTTATATCAGTAATAATTATTTTCTTAACTGAATATTTAATTTTCTTAGATAATGATTTAAATAGGTCGTGAGTCATAGGTCTATTAGGGATTATTTTCTCTATTTCCATTGCAATTGATTGAGCTTCAAACATACCAATTATTATGGGTAGTCTTCTCTCTCCTTTCTCCTCTTTCAAAACAAGTGCAAAGGAACCTGTTTGAGTATCTACACTTGATGAAAGACCTAAAATTTCTAACTTAACTTTTGTCATTTATATTTTTTCTTAAACTTTCAATTATTGCTGGAATTATTTCGAATGCATCCCCAATTATACCATAATCTGCATTATTAAAAAAAGGTGCATCTGAGTCAATATTAATAACTATAATTTTTTTTGAAGAATTTACACCTGCTAAATGTTGAATTGCTCCAGAAATTCCAACAGCAAAGTAAATCTCAGGTGATATTTTAATTCCAGTCTGTCCTACATGTTCTGAATGGGGTCTCCAGCCTAAATCTGAAACAGGTTTACTACATGCTGTAGCAGCACCAAGAAGATCAGCGAGCTTTTCAATCATTTCCCAATTCCCAGCTGATTTTAATCCTCTACCAGCTGAAATAACAATCTTAGCATCATTCAAAGAAATTTTATTATTTATTTCCTTTTTATTAAATATTTTCATTTTAAATAAATGATTTTTTTTTGACTTTAAATGAATTAATTCTGGTTTCTTATTATTTAAGATATCAATATCGAATGAATTATTCTTTATTAAAAAAATACAACTACCCGATTGAATATTTATACCAGATATAACATTATTGTTATATGAGGATGATTTACAATAAAAACCTGAATTTAAAATCTTTAAATCTATGATATTTGATAAAACTGGTAATTTAAAAATCTCAGAAAGTTGTGATGAAATTTTTTTATTCATTAAAGAGTCTGACATAATAAAAAAACTATCCTCATATTTTTTTATTTCCTCATCATATAAATAAATTTTTTCTATGTCATCAATAATTATTAAGGTATCGGCATTTATCGATTTAATAATTTTTTCATCATTAATATCAGTTATTGCTATAATATTATCTGAAATTTTATTTGCTAAAGAAATACACTCAAAAGTTGAGTTTTCAATTTTATTATTACTACTCTCTATAATTACAATACAGTTCACTTAAAAATCTTTAATTCTTCTAATAAGTCAGAAATATTATCTTTTGTGAAGTATTTTATCCCAGATCTTTTTGGGGGTGAGGTGAAACTTTCATATTTCAGTTTTATTTCTTTTTCCTCTTTTTCAATAATATTTATCTCTTTAGATCTAGCTTTCATTATACCTCTCATGTTAGGTATCTTCCAATCTGCAATAGGTTCCTGACACCCTAAAATGACGGGAGTACTAACTTGAATTTTTTCTATTGAATTCTTCCTCTCAAGGTTAACCTCAACAGTAGAATTATCAACTATTGATAGAGATGATACAGGGGAAAGAGAATTAAATTTTACTTTAGAGCCAACAAGATGATGGACAATTCCTGAATTAAAATCTGTTGACTCCTTACCCATTAGTATCAAATCAAATTTATTTCCTCTGACAAAATCTGCTATCAAACTTGAAACTTGATTTGAATCATTTGGATTGACATTAATTCTAAATGCTGAATCTGCCCCAACTGCTAATGCACGTCTTAGCAGTGAATCATTTTCTTCTAACCCAACATTTAATACACTAATGTTTATAGATTTATTTTCTTCCTTTAGTTCAACAGCTCTAGACAAAGCGTAATCTTCGTAAGGTCCAATTATAAACTGGATATCTTCTTTAGCTAGTTTATTATCATTAAAAATAATTTTAGAGGTTGTATCAGGAACACATGAAATACAAACTAGGATATCCATTTTTAAAAGGGATCATTTTTTTCAATATCAAATTTATTTGCTTTACTCTGAAATTTATTTGATGTATTTTCATCGGTTGAAGACATATCAGCAAACTTTGCAAACCTCTCAATAAACTTTAATTTAACTTTACCTGTAGGTCCATTTCTATTTTTTCTTAAAAGTACCTCAGCAATACCAGCTGTTAAATTACCTTCTTCATCTTCGGTAATATCATACCTATCAGCTCTGTAAATAAATAATACCATATCAGCATCTTGCTCAATTGATCCCGATTCTCTTAGGTCTGATAAAACTGGTCTTTTGTCTCCTCCCCTAGTTTCAACTGCCCTACTTAATTGAGATAAAGCTATAACAGGTACATTCAATTCTTTTGCAATGGCTTTTAATGATCTTGAGATTGAAGCAATTTCTTGTTCCCTATTACCTGACGATTTTCCATATTCTCCTGACATCAATTGTAAATAATCAACTATTATACACTGAATATCATGTTGAGACTTTAATCTTCTTGACTTTGCTCTTAATTCAAGAATACTTAGTGCTGGAGTATCATCAATAAAGATTTTTGCATTATTAAGTTGGTCAGTCTTATGCAATAATTGCTGCCACTCATAATCTTTTAAATTTCCTTTTTTGATTTTATCACTATCTAATTCAGCTTCAGATGAAATTAGTCTGTTTACGATTTGTAAGGAAGACATCTCTAAAGAAAACAGTGCTATTGGCATCTCATGATCGATAGATGCATTTCTCATCATTGAAAGAACCAAAGCAGTTTTACCCATTGAAGGCCTTCCTGCGATTATGACTAAATCAGATGCTTGCCAACCAGAAGTTATATTATCAAGGTCTATAAAACCAGAGGGAACACCAGTTATCCCATCTTTCTTTGTTTTTTTTGCTTGAAGCTCATCAATTGCCTCTTTCATCAACCCTTTTACTTGAGAATAATTTTTTCTTATATGAGATTCAGATATATCAAATAAGGATTGTTCAGTGTTATCTAATAAATCAAAAACATCAGAAGTATCTTCATAAGCTTCTTTCTGAACTTCAGTAGATACCTCAATCAGTTGTCTTTTAATAGATTGTTCTAAAATAATTCTAGCATGGTATTCAATATTTGAAGCTGAATTTACCTTTGTTGTAAGTTGAGTCACATACAAGGTTCCTCCAACATAATCAAGTTTTCCATTCTTTTTAAGCTGTGATGTTACCGTTAATAAATCAATAGGTTCAGAATCATTAAATAAATCTATTATTGATTGATAAATTTCTTTATTAGCATCCCTATAAAAGTTTTCCGGTTTTAAAATATCAATTACATCAGTTAAAGCATCCTTTTCTAGCATTAAAGCTCCTAGAACAGACTCCTCTAAATCTACAGCTTGAGGTGGTAACTTACCCAAATCCAAATTATTACCCACTTGTATAGATTTCCCTCTGATATTTTTTAAAAACTCTTTACTTTCTTTCAAATTTATATTTTAACAAACCTATATAAATTTTGGTTTATAGTTATTTTATAATTTCCATAATTTTCCATATGTTATCAACAAGACGAAAGTAATTTACTATATGTTTGATACAGTATGATTTATATATATTTTTGATCGATGCAATCAAGAAATAAAATTCATTTTATCTCAATCGGTGGGAGTGTAATGCATGACCTAGCAATCAATTTAAAAAAAAGTGGAAATGAAGTAACTGGGAGTGATGATAAAATATATGAACCTTCTAAAACTAACCTAAAAAAAAATAATTTGTATCCAAAAAAACTTGGATATTTTAAAAAAAATATTTCAAAAAATCTTGATTTTATAATAACAGGAATGCATACAAAGGGTGATAATATTGAACTTCAAACTGCAAAAAAAAATAATATACCTATTTATTCATACCCTGAATTCATCAGGAAATCCTCAAATAATAAACATAGAATTGTAATAGCAGGAAGTCATGGTAAAACAACAATAACATCAATTATAATGCATGTTCTTAAAACACATAAAATTAAATTTGATTATTTGATTGGAGGAAGAGCAAATGGTTTTAATTCTAATATTAGAATTTCTGAGAATCCACTAATTATAATTGAAGGTGACGAGTATTTAACAAGTCCTATTGATAAAATTCCAAAATTTTTAAAGTATGATCACCACATAGTTTTATTGAATGGAATTGAATGGGACCACTGTAATGTATTTGCAAATAAAAAAATATATTTAAATCAGTTTAAATCCTTAATTAATAAAACCCCAAAAGGTGGAGAAATAATTTTTTTTGACGGAGATATTAACGTGAAAAAAATAATTAAAAACTTTAAAAATGAAGATGTAATTTTAAAATCTTTTAATCGTGAGAAATCAATTAAAAAGAATAACAACTGCTTTATATATAATAATTCAAATGAATTAATTAAGATAAATATTTTTGGGGAGCATAATCTACAAAATATTGCAGGAAGTAAAATAGTTTGTGAACAACTTGGTATCAAAAATAAAGATTTTTACGAAGCTATAAAGACTTACAAACTACCAGAAAATCGCCTCAGCTTAATTCATAATAAAAAGAATAAAGTTTTTAGAGATTTTGCTCATTCACCATCAAAGTTATCATCGACAATAAAAGCAGTTAAAAAATTCCATAACAAAAAATTATTAGTTATTTACGAACTTCATAGTTCAAGTAGTTTTAATAAAAAGTTTTTAAAAACATATAAAAATACTCTTTCATACTCAGATGATTCAATTATTTATTTATCAGATCATATAATTAAAAATAAAAAAATAAAAAAACCATCTCTGAAAGAAATTCAATCATTTTTTAATTGTAAAAACATTAAATATGTGAATAATACAAATAAACTTGGAGCATTATTAAGTCAAAAAAAGTATATCAATCATAATAAATTGTTTATGTCATCTGGAAACTTCGATGGATTAAATATTAAAAAAATGTAAAATGATAATTAATAAACCAGTAGTAATTTTTGATATTGAAACAACAGGACTCGATATAATTAATGATCAGATAATAGATATTAGTCTAATAAAATTAGATTTGGATTCTTCTGAAAAATTAAAACAATATAAAATAAAACCAGATATTAAAATTTCTAAAGAAAGTTCAAAAATACATGGCATTAGTGAAGAAGATGTAGAAAATTGCAAACCTTTTAAGTTTTACTCTAAAGAAATATTTGAATTTATTAGAGGATGTGATCTTGGTGGATTTAATATATTAAAATTCGATTTACCAATACTTATTGAAGAATTTATGAGATGTAATATTGAGCTAAAATTAGAAAATATTAAAATAATTGATGCTCTTAGATTATATCATCTAATGGAAAAAAGGAATTTAAGTTCTGCATACAAATTTTATTGTAATAAAATTCTTAAAAATGCCCATAATTCATATGCAGACACTAAAGCTACAGTTGAGATTTTAAAAAAACAAATTGAGTTTTATAAGAATAAAGAAGTGATTGATAATAAAGGAAATAAACTGGGAATAATCTCAAATAGTATTGATTCGATTGGATCGATTATAAATAATAACATAGTGGATATCTCTGGTAGAATAATAAAGAATTCTGAAGGTAAAGAAGTTTTTAATTTTGGAAAATATAAAAATCAACTTGTTGAAGATGTTTTCAAGGAAAATCCACAATATTATCATTGGATTATAAATAATGATTTCCCTCTTCATACAAAGAAGAAAATTTCAGAAATAAAACTCAGAAATATTAATGAAAAGTAACTTCAACATCTCTAGAATTTTTACTTTTAATTAAAATGCTAATACTTATATATTTATCTATAAAAAAAGAATCTGCAATTTCTGGCCATTCAATAAAACAGTAACTTCCAGAATTAATATACTCCTCAAAACCTATCTCAACCAAATCATTTATAGATTTTAATCTATATAAATCGAAATGATATATACTCTTTTTATAATTGTCTTTATATTCATTAACAATATTAAAAGTTGGACTTGATATATTATTATTTACTGATAATTTTTTAGTAAAACTTTTAATCATAGTTGTCTTACCTGATCCAACTTGACCACTTAATAAAAATATTTTTATAGAGTCATCTTTTTTTTTAATTATATCAAATAGTTTATTGTAATCAGACACAATAATATTTTTAAATTTCATTTTAAATTTTAGGATCAAGTTCAATAAAAGGTATTATCATTTCATCTAAAGAAATTCCTCCATGCTGAAATGAATTAAGAAAATTTTTAGAATAATAATTAAAATCCTTAGGATATAGAAGATATTGATTTTCAATAGAAAATAAATATTTAGTAAAAATATTTTTTTGTGGCAACCCTATCCTTTCACCATTTTCAACTATATACAAGTCCCTATTATCTGTATTAATATTCTTACCAACCTTAAATCTTAAGTTTGTATTGGTTTCCTTATTTCCTTTTATTTTTATAGAGTTTTCAACTTTCACAGTACCGTGGTCAGTAGTTAAAAAAATTTTTACATTTTGTTTTGATAAAAATTTAATTAAATCATTAAGTGGAGAGTTTTTAAACCAAGAACTTGTAAAGGATCTAAAAGATTTTTCATCATGGGCTAAATTTTTAAATAACATATTCTCAGAACTTGAGTGAGACATCATATCAATAAAATTAAAAACTATACTGTTCAAATCGTATTTTAGCAAGTCTGATTTTTTTTTAGAGAATTTAGTTCCGTCAGAATGAGATATAATTTTATTGTAGGAATGCTTAATATTTAATTTATGCCTTTTTAGATTTTTATCTATGAAATCAAATTCCTTATTATTGAATCCGTGACTTTTATTCTCCCACAGCTCTGGATATTTTTTACTCATTTCAAGAGGAGTTAAACCTGAGAAAAGTGAATTTCTTGAGTATTCAGTTGTAGTAGGGAGTATTGCCAAATATGGATCATCATTTTTAATATTAAAAATTTTTGATATATCTTGTTCAATAATTTTCCATTGATCATACCTTAAATTATCAATAACTATTAAAAAAATTGGTTTTGATCCTAAATGCTTAAATACCCTTTTGGATAAAATATTGTGAGACATAATAGGAGATGCCTCATTATCAGTTATCCAATTCTCATAATTTTTGATAACAAATTCTGAAAATTTTCTGTTTAATTCTTTCTTTTGAGATGTTAAAAATTCATCAAAGTCATTTTCAGAAGACTCCTCTATTTTTATTTCCCAAAAAATAAACTCTTTATATAAATTAATCCAGTCATAATGTATTTTGCAATTTGTAATTCTATTATCTAAATCATTAAAAAAATTTAAATAATCAACTTTAATTTTATTGCTTACCAACTCATTATTTTGCAATACTTTTTTAATTGAAATCAATAGCTGATTTGGGTTTAAAGGCTTAATTAAATAATCACTAATCATTGATCCAATTGCCTCGTTCATTATATTCTCTTCCTCATTTTTAGTAATCATTATTATTGGTATAAAAGGTTTTCTTTCCTTTATATCTTTAATTAGGTTCAAACCACTCTTACCTGGCATATTTTCATCTAATAGAATTAAATCAAAATCATTATTACCATCTATATATT
>CACPHX010000032.1 GCA_902633975.1 uncultured Marinoscillum sp. | reverse complement strand
TCATAGGATTTAGAACTGCTATGCCTCATTTAGGTAGAAATTTAGAAGGTTTTTAAAAAAAAAAAATTAATTTTAGAAATAAATTAAACACTATAAAAAATGATTACTAAGAAAAAATCAAGCAATCCTGTTTTGGCATGGATCCAGAACGAGGATAATATGAACGTAGTTTATGGTCTAGGTGCTGCTGTCGTGATACTTGGAGCATTATTTAAATTACAAGGTTGGCCAGGCGCAAACATAATGTTAATTGTTGGTCTAGGTGTTGAGGCCTTGATATTTGTTTTAAGTGCATTCGACCCCCCAACTAGTCACGATTGGGATTGGAGTAAAGTTTATCCACAATTAAATCCTGAAGGCTCAGCAAGTTCAGCTGGTCAGGTTAGTAATATAATGAAAGAGGCCAAACTAGACCCAGAAGTATTAAAGTCTGTTGGTGATGGAATGAAAAAGATGGCTGCTCAAGCTAATAATATAAACGATTTAGCAGGAGCATCTGTTGCTGCCAAGGCATATGAAGAAAGTATTAAAGGCGCAACTCAGTCTCTTCAATCTGTAAATGATTCATATATGACAATATCCGCAACCGCTAAGGATTTGGCAAACTCTTCATCAAGTGTAAAAGAAGCAGTCGGATTAACTGAAGAATATAAAAATAATCTCAAAAGCGCTTCCTCATCACTTGGAGCAATTGTAACTGCTTCAGGTCAACTTACGGAAACCGCTTCAAATATGTCAAAAGCTCAAAACGATGCTTTGAAGTTACAAAAAGAGCTTCAAGATTTGACTGAAAATCTAAATAAGCTTAATAAAATTTATGTTGGCATGTATGATGCTATGCATAAATAATTTTTGTTTAACAACCTAAAATACATATAAAATGGCAGGTGGTGATAGCCCAAGACAGAAGATGATTAACATGATGTATATCGTGTTGATTGCAATGTTAGCTTTAAACGTTGATACAAAAGTTTTAAAGAAATTTATAATGATTAATAACAGTTTTGAGTCTACTAACTCTGAGAAAATTGTTGATAATTCTAGAAAAATTGAATCTATTAAGGCAGCTGTTGAAGACTCAGGAAATAGGAATGAAGATCTTCAAGTAATGAAGCTCTCTGAATCAGTAAGAGATAAATCAAATGAATTAGTCAACTTTATGACTGATATCAAAAATACAATTATTGATGAAACAGGTGGTAAAGATCCAAAGACTGGAATAAAAGGTTATAAAAATATAGATTTTGTATATAGTTTTATGCAAAAAGATGAAGACCAGAATGGTCTAAGCAATGGACAAGAGTTACAGATAATGATAAATAGTTTTTCAACTTTTGTTCAGGATTCAGTATACAATGGGGATGAAAACTCAGGTGTAAATGATTTAGCAAGAAATGCAGATCAGATACCTATGTATGCAGACGATCCACCAACCGATCCTTCTTTTACCTCGTTGAACTTTGGGTTTGGTACTTCAGCAGGTGCAGGATTGGCTACAATTAGTCAATTACAGTCAGATGTAATTAATCTTGAGATAAAAGCATTAGATAAGCTTGCAGCTACAGTAGGTGCAGCTGATTTAAAATTTGACGTTGTTACATTAACAACACTTCCTGAGCAAAAAGTAGTTGCAGCCGGCGCAAAATACAAAACTCAACTATTTTTGTCTGCAGCTTCCTCAGCGATTGTTCCTGTGATGACAGCTGATGGAGATACACTTGAGGTTTCTAATGGAAGAGGTTCGTATGAGTTCATTGCTAAGGGAGGACAATACGATAGAGAGGGCTTATCTAAACAAAATTACGTTGGAACAATAAGTGTCACTCTCCCTGGTGGTAGAGACACAACATTTGTTGATACAGTAGAATATTTTGTAGCTAGACCAGTAATTCAAATTCAATCAGCCTCTGTTCAGGCACTTTATTTGAACTGTGGCAATGAGATTCAGGTTAATGTTCCTGCCCTAGGCTCTGAGTACAATCCAAGTTTTTCAGCAAGTGGTGGTGATGTTCAAAGAGGTTCAAAAGCCGGTCAAATCACTATTATACCAAAGTCTAACAAAGTGAGTTTGAACGTAAGTAATGCTGGCAATTTTATAGGATCACAGTCTTTTGGCGTTAGGCAAATACCTGCTCCTGAAATCAAGGCAAGAGTTAGGGGTAAAGATATTGATTTAAAAACTGGTATTGCAGCTAATACTCCAAGTTTTACCTTAGACGCTGTTGCAGATGCAAGTTTTGCTGAATTTTTACCTAAGGATGCGAGATTTCAAGTTCAAGAAGCAGAAGTTATTCTAGCTAGAGCTGGTAGAGGAGTTGCAACAAGAAGAATAAGAAACAGAAATGTTAATCTCAATCAATTACCTGGAAGAAGAAAAGGTGATAATATTGTAATCGAAATTAAGAAAGTAGCAAGAGCTAATTTTAGGGGAGAGGTTGAGCAGTTTAATAATTTTGCACCAAGGGTTATAACTATACCTCTAAAATAAGATGATGAATAAAATCACTAAAATCTTTGTTCTATTTATTTTTCTATCAGTATCTCCTGAACTTAAAATTTACTCACAGTCAGAGATGTCCAACGGATATAATCCGTTGTCAATTAGACAAGTCCATGAGTCTTATTTAATGTGGAAAAGAACATTATGGAGAAGAGTTGATCTTATGGAAAAGCAAAACAAGCCCTTTTTTGCAATAAATAGAGAGTTATCAAAGATTATTATTGAGGCTGTTCAAAGAGGGGTGTTAATACCTTATTCGAGTGATTCTGTAAAAGACACTAATATAATGAACAGAGAGGATTTTCTAACCAATATTCAACAAGAAACCTTCGAAGAAGAAGATCCATTTGGTGGCTCAGATTTTGTTGACGATGATCCCTTTGCAGCATTTGGTGAAGCTGATCCCTTTGCTGAAGAGGAGGAAGTAATAGAAGAGTCTGGCCCAATATTTATTCCGAACAGAGAATTTTCAATTTTTGAGATTAAGGAAGATTTATACTTTGATCGAGTTCATTCTAGAATCTATTTTGACATTCAATCTATATCTATGTACCTTCCAGGCGATAGTTTTTATAATAATTCAGGAGTTGAAAAACCTGTTGCCTCATTTAGATTTGTTGATTTATATAACTTATTCAAATCAATGCCCAAAGAGGCAATTTGGTATAATGAGAGAAATATAGCTCAACATAAAAATCTTGCTGATGCTTTTTTACTTAGGTTATTTAAAGGTATTATAGTAAAAATTGCTAATGCTGATGATATCCGTGTTTCTGAGTTGTATAATAACTCAAGAAAAGAAGGAATAATGGCTAGTTTTAAAGTTGAGCAGGATCTCATGGAGTGGGAGGCTAATCTTTGGGAATATTAATTTTGTTATTTTTTTAAATAACTAATGATCATTCTGGTCTTTTTTTCCCCTACAATATCAACAATTTCATCTCTTTTTGCTTTTTTAATCCCTTCATTGGATCCAAATTTTTTAATTAATTTTAATCTAGTTTTTTCACCAATTCCTTTTATGCTTTCTATTCCTGATCTTATAAATTCTTTACTCCTTAGGTGTTTATGATAATTGATAGCGAATCTGTGTGCCTCGTTTCTTATTTGTTGTAAAAGTTTAAGATAATATGATTTTTTATTTAATAGTACAGGTATACTGTCATTTGGCAAGTATACTTCCTCTAGTTTTTTAGCTAAACCTATTATATTTATTTTATTATAAATATTTAATTCCTTTAATGCCTCACACGCAGAACTCAACTGACCCTTTCCTCCATCAACAATTATTAGATCAGGATATGGTAGATTTTCTTTGATTACTCTTTTATATCTTCTTCTTATCACTTGTCTCATAGATTCGAAGTCATCAGGCTTATCAATTTCTTTTATCTTAAATTTCCTATATTCTTTTTTATTCGGGTATCCATCTTGAAATGTTACAAGCGATGCTGTAGTATTTTTACCTTGTATGTTTGAAATATCATAACATTCTATATGAAAAGGAATATTTTTTAATTTAAGTTTATTTTTAAGCTCTATTAGTAATGCTAATCTTTTAGATTTTCTCTCTTTTTTTTCATTATATAAGTTTTTTTTAAAAAATAAGATATTTTTTATACTCATATCAATAAGTTTCTTTTTTTCACCAATACGAGGGACATTTGTTTTTATCTTATCAGATATAATTTTATTTAAATTAATGTTTGAGATAATCTCATTTTTGTGACTGTTATATTTTGATCTGATATTAAATAGGATTTGTCTTAATTCTGATATGTTTTTCATTTTTTTTTTGAACTTAAATGTATCGGAGCTAGTTACAGTTCCATTCATGATTTTCATATAGTTAATAAAGTAATTGACTTCGTCATCAACAATACCGAAAACATCTAAATTATTTTTTTGATCATTAACTATAATAGATTTTGATTTGTAATTTTCTAGAAGGAGTAATTTTTCTTTTAATAATTGTGATTCTTCAAATTGTAATTTTTTTGAATGTCTAATCATTTTTTGGTTAAGATCTTTTTTTATATTTTCAAACCTACCATTCAATATATCCTTAGCAAGCTTAATATTTTTTAAGTATTCTTCCTCTGAGATAAAACTTTCATTTTCTTTTAAAGGGCTTTCTTTGAATCCAAGAATCAAAGTCATACCATTTTTTCTGTGACATTTTAAAAAAATTTCTTTCTTATTATGATTTATTTGTTTTTGAGTAAAATTGTAATTTTCAGATCTAATAGGATATAAAGTTTTAATTAAACCTAAAAGTTTATTAATCGATTTTACATTAGTATACGGACCAAAGAAACTTGAACCATCTTTTACTATTTTCCTTGTAAGAAAAATTCTTGGAAACTTTTCTTTTTTAATACAAATCCAGGGATATGTTTTATCATCTCTTAGGAGTATATTATATTTTGGTTTATTTTTTTTTATCAATGAGTTTTCAAGAAGTAATGCATCGTGTTCTGTGTCTGATATAATAAATTTTATATCATCCACTTCATTAATCATCTTTTTAACCTTTCGATTAGGAATATTTTTTTGAAAATAACTTTTTACTCTTTTACTAAGATCTTTTGACTTACCTACATAAATAGTTTCATTTTTATTATTTAGAAATTTATAAACACCAGGTGATTTTGGTAGTTCAATTGTTTTAATATTGATCATTAAAAAATATCAGATGCTTTAATTTCTTCAAAAATAACTTCAGTACTGTCTTTTTTGTTTCCGTCATTATAAACCGAACAGTCTACTTGAACATTGATCTGTTTGGTTGGTTTATCAAATCTCCCTTTCCTTATTTGAAGATCATTATTATTATATACTTTTAACATGTAATCTTGCCAAATTGGCATAGCTGTTCTAGCTCCTTGACCTAAAACCCAATCTCTAAAGTGAATACTTCTATCGTCTCCTCCTACCCATGCTCCCGAAACTAGGTTATGTGTAACTCCAACAAACCATCCATCAGATGCATTTTGAGTTGTTCCTGTTTTTGCTCCCACGTCATTATCTAATGTTAATTCAGGATTTAAACCTCGTGCGGTTCCCCCTTCCTCCTCTTTAGACCCTTTTAACATATGAAGCATTAAAAATGCAGTCTCCTCACTAAGAGCTTCTTGTTTAGTTGGTATAAATTCTTGAATTAAATTTCCATATTTATCTTCAATCCTTGAAATAAAGAATGGTTCAGTCCAAATTCCTTTATTTATAAAAGTGCTGTATGCACCAACAAGATCAAATAAAGACACATCTCCTCCTGCACCAAGACAAACTGCTGGTACAGGATCAAGTTTACTTTTTATTCCCAACTTTCTAGCATAGTCTATTATGGTTTTTGGAGATAATTTTTTTGTTATAAATGCAGTAATGGAGTTAACTGATTTAGCCATAGCCATTCTAAGTGTCATTTTCTCGCCTGTCCATTTGCTATTATGATTGTCTGGTCTCCAATAAGGTGGGTCTTGTCCTGGCAATTCAAATACAACGGGGGCATCTACAACTGGATAACATGGGGAGTATCCATTATCTATTGCTGCTGCGTATACTATTGGCTTAAAAGTTGAACCTGGCTGTCTTCTTCCTTGCTTTACATGATCATATTTAAAATATTTATGGTTGATACCACCTACCCAAGCTTTGATATATCCTGATTTCGGTTCTATTGATACAAAACCTGCTTGCAAAAAATTTTTATAATATTTCAAAGAATCCATTATACTAAAAACTGTATCCTTTTCTCCATTCCAACTAAACACTTTCATATTTTTCTTTTTATTTAATAGATCAAATACTTTTGTTGTATCATTATCGTTTTTCTTTAAGAGAGTCTTATAATATCGTGTTCTTTTAATAGTATTTTTTAAAAAATCTTTTATTTCAAAACCTTTCTCGTCAATCCATGGGTTTTTTCCATTCCAATGCTTATCAAAAATTTTTTGAAGTTTTCTCATCTGATTTGAAACTGCGTTCTCAGCTATTTCCTGCATTCGACTATCAATTGTTGTATAAATTTTCAATCCGTCAGAAAATAAATCGTATCCATTATCATTAGCCCAGTTAATTAAATAGTTTCTTACAACAGTTCTGAAGTATGTAGCTTGACCAACATTTTGATTTTCGACTTTATATTTTAAATTCAAACCTGAAACCCTTAAGGAGTCATATTTATCTCTTTTTATTACATCATATTTAAATAAGTTATAAAATATTTCAGCTCTTTTTTCTAATGCGTTTTCTGGGTTGAAATATGGATTATATTTTGTTGGTTTATTTAATAACCCAACAATTATTGACGATTCATTAAAATTCAATTCTGAAGGTAGTTTGTCAAAATACGTTTTTGCTGCTACTTTAATTCCATAAGAATTACTACCATATTCTGCAGTATTTAAGTACATAGCTAAAATTTCTTTTTTTGTATAAAACTCTTCTAGCTTTATTGATACTATCCATTCCTTAATTTTAGAAATTACTAAACCCATAAACGGCACATCACTTAGTTTTCCTTTTTTTTCTCTTCTTATTTTAAATAAGTTTTTTGCTAGTTGTTGTGTTATTGTACTACCACCCCCTTCTAATTCGCTATTTCCTATAGTAATAATATATTTTGAAACACCATATGAGGCTCTTACTAATCCTTTGAAGTCAATTCCTGAATGTTCATAAAAACGGATATCTTCTGTTACTAGTAAGGTTGTTATTAATTCATTTGATAATTCATTAAAGGTTATTGGGGATCTGTTATATCTAAAATATTTGCCTAATAAAACGTTATCATAAGAATACAACTCTGAGGATAATTCGGATTCTGGTTTTTCAAGGTCCTCCAGACTTGGCATTTCTCCAAATAAATTAAATGGGTTGTGGCTAACAGAAATAATTAGAAATATTATCGATAATATAGATAATATTATTAATATCCATAATCTAAATATAACTCTTTTAATTGCCCTCATTTATGTAAAACTTTTCAAATTCTTTAAAGTTTTTTGACTTAAAAATTAGATTTAAATTTTTTTCACTAATAACAAAATTAGCATTTACTTCTTTATCTTGTATTAAATTTACTTCTTTGAATTTTTTATTGATATTTTCAATTAGTTTATTATTTTCAGAACCAATAATATCAAATACTATTCCATCCTTTAAAAAGTAGGTATCTCTATAATATTTTTTATCAATATCTAATAATATTTTGTCAAGTTGTTTTAAATATGCTGAATTTTCTAAATCATTTATAATAGCTAAAAATAATCTTTCGGTAATATTTTTTTTGAATTTTGGTAGACCACTGAAAACAAACTCTTTGTGAACTTTTTCTGCTGATTTTAATAAATTTTTTGCAAATTCTATTGCTGATTTTTCTGTTGCTTCATTTAAGAAATTTTTTAGCTCATATTGCAAAGAAAAGTTACCTTCCTTTTTACCAATTGCTATTGATTTTAATAATAATATATTTTGAAAAAAAATATTCTTTTGATAAATGCTAGATAAAGAATCTACTTTACTAATTACAATCTCATTTTTGTTATCAGTTAATGTTTGGTAAAGATCTTTATAAATATTTAATAGATAATTGTATTCCTTAAATTCATCTATTTCATAATTAGGATTAATTATGAGTTTTGAAAAAATTGAATTTGGATATTTATTCAAAATAATATTTTTATAATCATTTTTATTTTCTGCGATAAGAAATAATTGATAATAAATATCAGCTAATTTTAATGAATTTGGGAAGCGTTCAATAAATTTTAAATGTGATTTAATTCCTTTATCAATTTCATTTAGTTTTTGTATATAAATTTTTCCGACTTCCGCTAATGCAATTTCTATTTCTAAATATAATTTTTCCTTATTTTCCTCTTTAAAAGGTAATTTATTATATAGTTCTTCTACTCCATCTGACTTTTTATTTTCCTCTTTTTTTAAATTTTTTACACCTTCTTCCTCGTTTATTTTTTCAGATATTTTTAATACCGCTTTTGAAATAAATCTCCAATTATCGACTAACTCTCTTTTGCCCCACTTTATTTCAAACTCTCTAATTCCATTACTA
>CACPHX010000031.1 GCA_902633975.1 uncultured Marinoscillum sp. | reverse complement strand
TCTTGTAGAAAATGTTGATCAAAATATAAAAATGAATCTATCGTATAATAGTATATTATCTATTTTAAATACTTATAGATTAACTTTATATTCTATAACTTTCATTTTATCTATTTTTATTTTTTACCTTATTTTCAGAAAAAAAATTATTCAATTCATTAGAAAAAGAAAGGTTTTAAAGAATCACAATTTATTTATAGTAGAATTTGAAAAACTAAATAAACAATTTAAGTTAGATTCAAATAAAAAAAATTTGGAAAAAATATTACTTAAATGGAAAAGATATATGGAAAATCTATCTTTAATTCCATATTCATCAATGACATCGAAAGAAATTATTGAATTTACAGATGACAAGAATTTGATAGAAAGTTTAAGATATTTAGACAAAATAATTTATTCAAATAAATTAATTGAGTTAGAAAAAATTTCATTTAACCATCTATTAGAATCTGCTAAATGTAAAACATTTGATTTAATTAAAAAAATTGAAAATGAGTAATAATTTAGAGGGTTGGTTTTCATTAAAATGGTTTTATCCTTCACAAATTATATCCTATGAATGGGGAAATGAGAATATTTTATATCTTATCTTTTTTTTACCTTTTTTTTTACTTATTCGAAAATTAATTCGAAAAAAAAATTCTTTTAAGGTTACGATACCTGATGAAGATTTAAAACAATACAAGTTCTCTTTTTTGAGGTTCATACCAAACATTTTATTTTCTTTTTTTATTATTCTACTATTAATTGCTTTAGCTAGACCTCAGAGGTCAAACGAAAAAATAGAAAGATGGTCAGAGGGAATTGATATCATACTTGCAATGGATATCAGTGAATCAATGCAAATAGAAGATTTTAAACCAAATAGATTAAATTCTGCAAAAAACGTAGCCAAAGGTTTTGTTAAAGGTAGATTTCAAGACAGAATTGGACTTGTTGTTTTTTCTGGTGAGTCATATTCAAGATGTCCACTAACAACTGATTACGATTTACTCCTAAAATATATTGATGAAATTGACTTTGATCTAATAAGTACTAGAGGGACAGCAATTGGAAGTGCATTAGCAATTTCAACGAATAGAATGAGATCATCATCATCAATGAGTAAAATTATAATTCTTTTGAGTGATGGAGATAATACAGCAGGAAATATTGATCCCATTACAGCTGCACAAATTGCTAAGGCATATGATATTAAAATATATAGCATCGCTATAGGAAAAAATGGGAGTGTTCCATTTGGAAAAGATTATTTTGGAAGAACGAGGTATGTTGAAAATTCATTGGATGAAAAGAATTTAAAAGAAATTGCTAAATTAACATCAGGAAAATTCTATAGAGCATCCAATGAAAATTCACTACAAAATATTTTTAAAGAAATCGACCAATTAGAAAAATCAGAAATTAAAGAAAATAGATTTATAAGTACTGTAGATTTCTATCAATACTACTTACTTTATTCAATTTTTATATATTTATTGTATAGTTCTCTTAAATCTTCGTTTATATACAATATTACTAAAGATTAGATGGAAAATTTTTTAAAAAATAATAATTATAAATGTGTTGCAGTTAGTAAAACAAAAACTATTAATGAAATAAACAATATTTATAAATTAGGTCATAGGGACTTTGGAGAAAATAAGGTCCAAGAATTATTAAAAAAACAAAAAGAATTGCCTCAGGATATTAATTGGCATATGATAGGTCACTTACAAACTAATAAAGTAAAAAAAATATTACCTATATCATATCTTATTCAAAGTGTAGACAGTTTAAAACTATTAAATGTAATACAGAAAGAATCAAAAAAATTAAATATTATTTCTAACATACTGATCCAAGTTAATATATCCGAAGAAATATCAAAATATGGATTTCAATATGATGAAGCAGATTCACTAATAACTAAAAATCTAAAGAAAAAATATAAAAACATAAAACTTAGAGGATTAATGGGAATGGCTTCATTTACAGATGACGAAAATATTATAAAAAATCAGTTTAATAAACTTAACAATCTTTACATTCAAAAAAAAGATGAAATAGATTCAATTAATACATTATCGATGGGAATGAGTAACGATTATAAATTGGCATTAGAGCATGGAAGTAATATGATAAGAATTGGCTCTAAAATTTTTGGTGAAAGAAACTATCATTAGATGTCTTTTAATTCTAATCACATTTATTTATAATAGTATACTAATTTATGAACAAACTCAAAATATATACATATTCAACTCTGCTTATAGCATTTGCGCTTGCTTTTTATCTTATATCATCAATAAAATTTAGTATTGACGAGGAAGAAAGGATAAATAAAGCAGAATCACTAATTATTGATAAACTAAAAATCATAAGAGACGCTCAAATAACATATCAAAGTGTCAATGGTTCTTACACATCCGATTGGGATAGTCTTATAGATTTTGTCGAAAATGGTGAAATATTTATAATTCAAAGAAGAGAAGAAACTGTATTACTTGATTATGGTGCCGAAGAAACCACATTATATCTTGACACCCTTGGAAGTATTTCAGTAATTGACTCTGTATTTTCAAATCTTATCTCATTTGTACCAAAAACAATGAAATTTGTTCCAGGATACGAAAATTTAGAATTTGAAATGTGGGCAGGTAAGATTGAAAAAGGAGGTGTATCAGTTAACGTTGTAGAGGTTAAAAATCCTAAACCTATTGACCCTGACAGAAATGAGTCAAATGATGCAAATATTAACAAACCATTAAGATTTGGTTCAAGAACTAGTATTACAACTGCAGGAAACTGGGAGTAATTATTAAAATTGTCTAGAGTAAAAAAAAATAAATTTTACATTTTAGAAGACTCAAAAATTTTATCTTATTTCACCAAGTCTGATAAATTAATAGTTAATAAAGGCAAACCTAGATCTGGGAAAAATTCTGATTTTAAATATATAAGCCTAACAAATAAATTTTATATAGTACCAAATAAACTACTTAAAGAATTAGAAAATATGAATTTATCCAAGACTATTGCATCAGATTTTGATAAATCCAATACAAAAGAAAACAAAATAGATAACCTCTCTATTTTATATAAAACAAAATTCAAATCAAACAATATGCATATTTCTAAAATAATTATTTCACATTTAATGAATTCCAATACAAATAAAGAAGTATACTTTTCTATAATTGCTAATAAAATAATTTTACTAATAGTTTACAGAAAACAGCTTGTCTTTTATAATCAATTTGATCTAATCACTAATAATTATATTAAATATTTAATTTTACTATTCGATGAATTTAAATTAAATCAAAGAAGAGATAAGATTAATTACATACCATCAAATGTAAAAGACGAAAAAATAATGGAGGAGCTAAGGCCTTATTTTATTAGTATAATTAATTATGAAAAATCTATATTTGAAATAATAATTGAAGAGTGTGGATAAAAAAATTGCAATTTTTCCAGGAACATTTGACCCATTTACCTTAGGACATCACAATATAGTTACAAGAGGGTTAAAAATTTTTGATAAAATTTTTATAGCCATCGGAAATAATCCAAAGAAAGAAAGGTATTTTCATGTGGATTTAATTAAGAAAAAAATTGAAAATCTTTATGCAAATAATTCTAAGTTGGATGTCATTAATTATAATAAATTAACTGCATCTCTTGCAAAAGATTTAAGTGCTAATTTTATATTAAGGGGTTTAAGAAATACAACCGATTTTGAGTTTGAAAACTCAATATCTCAAATAAATAAAGACATAAATACAAAACTAGAAACAGTTTTTTTAATAACATCGCCTAATCTAGCTCCTATAAGTTCAACAATTATAAGAGACGTTATTCGATACGGAGGTGATATAAATAAATATTTACCATACAATATAAAACAAGATGAAAAATAAAATCATTTTATTACTAATATTTTTAATAAATTCTGCTTTTGCTCAAAATACAAATAAGCCTATACTACATGGAAAACATTGGATTGCAATAACAGGAAAACCATTAGGAGCAACAGCTGGAGCTTTAATTTTTAATAAGGGAGGAAATGCAGTTGATGCTGCTTGTGCAATGGTAGCCGCCACTGCAACAATGTGGGATGTCCTTGGTTGGGGGGGTGAAACACAAGCTTTAATTTATCATCCTAAACTAGAGAAAGTGATTGGAATAAATGCACTTGGTATTGCTCCTACAGGTGCTACACCTGAATTTTATAAAGAAAAAGGTTATTCCATACCTCCAAAATATGGACCGTTATCAGCTGTAACACCAGGTACACCAG
The DNA here is from genome assembly GCA_902633975.1 of uncultured Marinoscillum sp. Taxonomy (GTDB): domain Bacteria; phylum Bacteroidota; class Bacteroidia; order Cytophagales; family MED-G16; genus MED-G16. The sequence continues at coordinate 6,591 of CACPHX010000031.1, read as the reverse complement.
CAGGAATAATGGTAATGCTCGCCGAATATGGAACAATGAGCTTAGAGGAAATTTTACAACCATCCATTGAAATGGCTAAAGGATATCCTATTGAAGCTCAAGCAGCAAATTCAATTGAGAGAAATAAAGATGAAATCAAAAAATGGAAATATTCTAGGAATATTTTTTTAACAAAAGAGGGGCAAGATAGAGAAGCACCAAATGAAGGTGAAATTTTCGTTCAAAAGGATTTACACAACACTCTATTAAAATTAATTGAATCTGAAAAATATGCCTTGAAACAAGGTAAGAATAGGAAAGAAGCAATCTATGAAGCTTATAAAAGGTTTTATGAGGGAGATATAGCTGAAGAAATTGTAAGATCAACCCAGGAACAAGGTGGACTAATTACAAAAAAAGATTTAAAAAATTATAAAGTTCATATAGAAGAACCTCTTAAAACATCGTATAAAAATATTGACATTTATAAATTAACAACATGGGTTCAGAGCCCTGTACTACTTCAGTCATTAAATATGGCTGAAAATATAAATCTAAAATCTATGGGTTTTAACTCTGCCAATTATATTCATAATTTATATCAAATAATGAATCTATCATTTGCAGATAGAGATTTTTATTATGGTGACCCTTACTTTAAACCTGATGAACCTATTGAGGGATTGCTTTCTAAAGATTATGCTAAAGATAGGATAAAATTGATTTCAGATAAAAATAATGAGAAAATAAAACCCGGAAATCCATACATGTTTCAAGATGGAAATAATCCCTTCCTTAATTATCTTGAAAGTTGGGAAACTGATAATAATTTAGAGAAAATCAAATCCACATTTGATTTAAATCACAACATGAGTGAAAATTATGATTTTGAGGAATCATTTATGGCAGGTACTACAACTGTACAATCCGCTGACTCATCAGGCTGGATAGTATCTATTACACCTAGTGGAGGATGGATACCTGCAGTTATAGCTGGTAAGACAGGTATTGGATTGAGTCAGAGAATGCAAAGCTTTGTTTTAGACCCTAAGGATGGTCCGTATAATGTTCTGGAGCCAGGAAAAAGACCTAGAGCTACATTAACACCAACAATAGCATTAAAGGATAATAAACCCTTTTTATCATTTGCTGTTCAAGGAGGTGATTCACAAGATCAAAACTTATTACAATTTTTTCTTAATATGGTAGAATTTGATATGAATATTCAAGAAGCATGTGAGGCACCTAATATAAATAGCTTTCAAATGCGATCTTCTTTTGGTTACCATGAAAATAAACCTGGAGAATTATTACTTCACGATTCCACTCCTCCGTTTATTAGAAAAGAATTAAGGAGAAAAGGATACAAACTTCAATTTAGATCCAAAACATCTGGACCAATAAATGCTATATTTTTTGATACAATAAATAACACATTTCAAGGTGGATCGAGTGACTTTGGTGAAGATTATGGGATTGCATGGTAAATAATAATTATAATCAATTAGTTTCAGTAACAAGAAAAATAAATTCTACAAAAGAGATTTTATGGAAATTTATATCTTCACCAGGCTACCTCAATAAATCTCACCCTTTCTGCAAAGAAAATAACGTTATATTATGGAATAAAAACTCACATATTGATGAGCTGATATATTTAAATAATCTTAAATATATAAGGGAATTTATTTTATGGGAAGAGGGAACAGGATATACATTACTGATAGGTGAATCAAATAAAGAGAAGTCAAAAGTAAAATGGAAGATATCATCAAGTGAAAATGATACATTTTTAAGTATTACAGTTTACCCGTATTTCATGGCAAGATATCCAAAAATAATTTCTTTCCTTCCATATGAATTGTATATTAAGCCAAAATTAAGAAGCTATTTAAATTCAGTTATAAAAGGAATTGATTGGTATCTTGGAAGAGGCGAAGAAGTACCCAGAAATAGATTTGGAAAACATGCATGGTTTTCCTAAAAGAGCCTCGTGCCGGGATCGAACCAGCGACCTAGTGATTACAAATCACTTGCTCTACCATCTGAGCTAACGAGGCGTTAAATTACCTTCTAGCAAATATAATATCTATTAAATAGAAATTAAAAATTAATTTTTTTAGCAGTGATTTATTGAATTTAAAATGAATTAAAGTATTTATTATAATATCATTAAAACTATTTAATAATAATCTAGACTATATCTAGCCTCCAAAAATTACTTATAAGAAAGTCTTAAAAAATTATTTAATTATCAACAAGAATCTTAATCTTATTAATTTCACTGTTTGTTGAAATCTCAAGAAGATAAACCCCTTTTCTCAAATTGTTTATATCAACCTCTATCCCCTCTTTAATCTTTTTGACAGATACAGGAAAAGTTTTCTTCCCGCTAAGATCAACTAAGTAGATATCTTTTATATCGAGTAAACGATTAAAATTGATTCTTACAATATCTTTAGTTGGGTTAGGATAAACTTTTTCAACAAAAGTCATATTTTCAACAAATAATGGCAAAGGGCATCCCTTATCGTCTACTTGAACTCCGCTCGGTGTATCAGGACAAAGGTCTTTGTCATCTTTAACCCCATCACCATCTGAATCTTTCTGGGAAATTGAACAACCATTTTCATCAACAGGTTCTCCATGCGGAGTGAAAGGACATAAATCTATATCGTTAAATATACTATCATTATCTACGTCATTATCAAAAATATCAGGCACCTTATCTGAATCGTAATCAATTGGTTTATAAATTATAAACGAAGCTTTCATACATTCAGGATTCCCAGTTTTATAAGGTCCTGGCCTTGCCCATGTCAACCACTCATAAATACTATCGCCATCTAAATCAACAAAATCAAAAAAGTTATAAATATTATCACTTTTTTGACAATTAGAGTTTCCTTGTTCTATTTTATCGATGATACCTAAATCCTTAACCTCAAATTTTTTTGTATAAGAGTTAAATTTAAAATATTGAAAACCTTTAGAATCGTTCCAATCTTTTGTATATGCATTTCCTGGATAATTTGTTCCTGACTCACTTGGGGCCTCTAAAGAAAACTTAGGAACTAGATCTTTATATCCATCATAGTCTAAATCAATATATTTCATCCATGTTTCTTGAGAATAGAAATCCATAACCTCTTCATTATTTGAAAAAAATTTATCTGTGACTTCAGTGAAATTTAATTCTTCATCATGGTTATAAACCTTCATGAAATTTTTTAAGGTTGTAGATCCACCACTCCCATATCCATTAGTACTAAATATAATAATTTCTTTTTTTGAGTCATTATCAAGATCATCAACAAATATATTTCTCATTCCTTCAATTGAAACGTCAATATTATTATCAAAAGTGTATATAAAGTTACCACTTCCATCATTCAACATAAACTTATTGTATTGATCATTATTTCCATCGTTTACACCTGACATCCCCCCATTATTATATATTAAATCAAGATATCCATCACCTGATATATCTTCAAGAAGAAGGTATCCTGAAGAAGAATCAAAGTTGCCATAACCAAATTCCTGTGATGGCCATTCAACTTCAAAATTACCATTTCCATCATTTCTTAAAATACCAAGATGTCTTCCACCATGAACTAAACTACAAGTATTGTTATTACTAAAACCTAATTGTGCACCAAATACAAAATCTATATCACCATCATTGTCAATATCACCATACCCAGTCTGGTACATGCTATAAAAACATCCTTCACTGTCATTAATTTTATTAGAAACATCAATGAGTTCATTATTTTCTGATATTTTAAAATATCCTATTTTTTTAAAATCAAATTCATCAAAATCTACATTCAATACTAACCCCTTACTTTTCTTCCATTTATGGACCATATCTAAATAAGGAATATATTCTTCAATGTGATAATGTTCGCCAAAACTTATCATCTCTGGTATACTGTCACCATCTAGGTCAACAAAAGTATCAGCATTCTGTTGCCCATGACCAACTGAATTATTCTCAAATGAATTCCCCCGAGCCTCAAAATTAAAACCCCCTAGATTTGTCATGTACACAAACCCTGCAGACATATGACCTGTTTGTAAAATATATCCATCATAATTTGCTACAGCTAAACCAAAAACCAGATCTTTTAAACCGTCACCATCAAAGTCGTAATCTAAGGCCATCAGCTCATTCGGGCCACTTCCATAAAAAGATGTAAAAGTACGGTGTTCGGTTGCCATTGACAATCTTTTGTCCTCGTCTATGACATCTAGGTAAGGATCATATATAACATACTTATCAAAACCATCATGAATATAATTACTCGAAGTTTGAACGGCGGATACCCTTGTTGTATTTAAGACGTAGTTAATGTATAGAATAACGTATGAGGGCTTATCTACTTGTGAGGATTGAAATGAAACCTCAAACACGTATTTATTATTTTGATTAAAACTTAGTTTTTTTTCAATTTTAATTGATAATTCACTAACACTGAAGTAACCCTCTTCATTTCCATTAAGAATACTTAGGTTTGTAGCATCGTTAGGAAGATAAGTTGATAGATCATGGAGGTGTCCCACAGGTGCATTTTCATCAACAGAGGTGATAATATACTTTTGATCACAAATATCTCCTACACCATCATTATCATCATCTCTTTGTAGATAATTCCAATTTTGAGGGCAATTATCATTTGAATCACTTATTTCATCTTTATCTGTATCTTGAGAAAGACATATATGGGTAATTGATAAGTAAATTAGTGTAATTGTAACTTTGATTAAATATCTCATGTAATGGATTTTAAATGATAATTTACTAAGTTTTTTAAATAATTTATATTGGAAGTGAATTTTTCATGCATAAATTGTCGAAAATAAAATAAGTAAGGCTTTTCTTTATCAAAGAACCTTAACTGAATCTGAAATTAATGAATAATTAATTTTTTTTTTCATATTTTACCTTTCTTTTAAATTAAATTAATAACACATGAAGTATATATTAACCACTATTTTAATAATGTTTTCATTTGTATCCTATTCACAAGATATAGCTTTTGGTGAAGGAGAATTTGAAGTTAAAACAACTATTGATGCAGTATATATTGAAGGTGAGGATTCTTTTAAGTTAAGTTCTTCAGGAGATGCTGGAGAGTATGGAAAAGTTTATCTTTCTTATTCATTTACAAGTCTATTTGACACGGAGGGTCAAGGTGAATTCACAGGATTTGCTTGGGCACAACAAGGTGAGAACGTACAAGAGGCATCTTTACAAGGAGTCTGGAAAAAGCAGGGAAGCGTATATGTTCTTTATTCACTCGATGCAGTAACAGATGGAAATTTAATGATGGTAAGTGGGGTTCTTGACATGATAAATCAAACACTTAATTTTAAAGTTTCCCCAATTCAATAATTTAAATTAAAGGTCCTTAACAGGACCTTTTTTTTAAAATGAAATATTTAATATTATAAAAAATAGAATTATTGAAAAATAGGTGTGAAAAGAAAATAATATGTTCTTTCTGCTATTAAAATTTAAATATATGTATTGATTAACTAGACCTAGAATAAACCAAGTTACATAATTATAGTTTAAATTTTCATCCTTGAAAAACCAAAAATTAAGCCTATCTGATTGAGGTTCAATAGCTATATCAAATAACAACATCAAAAATGAGCCAAAGAAAATAGAATAAATTAGCTTATTTTTAAAAAAATAATAAGAAATATTTCCACATGAAACAGTAAGGAAAACCCAATTTAAACCAATAATTATGGGTACGCCTAATACTTTAATACCAAGGTTTTCACCATAGTAATATGAACCAAAAAAAACACCATAGTTAACACCAATAATCTCAGCACTCATACTAACTATCATGATCAAAAATAAATAAGAAAAATTTTTAAGATTAATATTATTGTTAATTGCAATTACCATAAAAAAAGTAAGAAGAAGTGAATAAGGTGATAATGAAGAGAATAAATTAAAATCAATAAAAATTAATCCGACCAAACCAAATAATTGATTAAACCACAAAATAAGAATAGATATGTTAATTTGATTTTTCAATTAATTCTGATACGATTTTTGATGACATTATACAAAGTGGTATTCCACCTCCAGGATGAACAGTACCTCCACAGAAAAATAAATTTTTAATCCTTGTTGAAAAAATTAGGATGCCTCATTATGGGAGAAAAAATACTATTTGATGAACTTCCATAAAGAGAACCAAGGTATGATCTAGAATTTTTTTCAATATCTTTTGGTGTATATACTTTTTCTACTGAAATAAATTTTTCAATATCAGTCTCAAGGATGTTGTTTAATTTATTAATAACATTTCTTCTCAAAGTTGTTTTTATATTATCCCAATTCTGTCCAATATCTTTTGGAGAATTTATCATCACGAACCAATTTTCAGATTTTTTAGGTGATACGTTTTTTATATCTTTAGATGTTATATTAACATAAACAGTAGGATCATTTGAAATATTATTATTTTCAAAAATTTCCTCAAACTCTTTTTTATAATTAGATGAAAAGAAAATATTATGTAGGTCAAGATTTTTATACTCTTTTTTTATTCCCCAAAAAAATATTACAGCCGAACTAGACAT
>CACPHX010000030.1 GCA_902633975.1 uncultured Marinoscillum sp. | reverse complement strand
ATTTTAGAGGAAATGAGGGATGAGGGTAAAATGATACAACAAGAGCAGAGTTATGTAGCAGGTGATTCAATTTTTTGTATTTATAATGCAGAGTCAGAAAAATTAATTCATGAACATGCAAAAAGATCTAATGGCATTGTGACAGAGGTTACTGAGATTTCATCTGTGATAAGGCATAATACATCAGTTGTTAGTTAAAATAAATTTAAAAGTTATGAGATTATTTATAGTTATATTTTTATTGTTATCGAGTTCAATTGCTTTTGGTCAGATTCAGACCCCTAGAATTAGCCCTAGCTCAGAGCTTGAGCAAATGGTAGGCTTAACAGAAATTGAGATTGATTACAATAGACCATCCGCTAGAGGTAGAGAAATTTTTGGTAATCTAGTTCCGTTTGGAAAATTATGGAGGACAGGTGCTAACAGTGGTACAGAGATAAGTTTCTCAACGCCCGTAATAATTGATGGAAAGGAGATTAAAGAAGGTTCTTACTCCATTTATACCATTCCTAATGAAAATTCTTGGGAACTTATATTTTATTCAGATATTGATCAATGGAGTGTCCCTAGAGATTGGGATGAATCAAAAATAGTATTCAGTTCGACTTACGATGTTAACAAAATGTCTTCAGCTGATGCAATTGAAACATTTTCAATATGGATTGGTAATGTTACCAACAACGACTGTCACTTAAATATTGGATGGGCCGATACCTACATTAAAGTAAAAATTAATGTACCAACTAAATCATTAGTTCAAGAGAGTATAAATACCACACTAGCTGGATCTGAGGCTAAAGCATCAGATTATTATGCTGCTGCAGTTTACTACAGAGAGGAAAATATGATGTTAGACCAGGCATTAGTCTTCATGGAAAAATTTATTGAAATGACAAAAGAACCTAGATTTTTTCATTTGAGACAGTACGCATTAATTTTAGCTGGTAATAACGATTATGAGGGAGCAGTTAATGCTTCAAGAAGATCACTTAGATTATCAATACAAGCCAATAACCAAGATTACGTTAAGATGAATAACGAGTCGATCGAGGAGTGGTCAAAAAAAATCAAATAATCTTACAATTATATTTTAATTATTAATCTACTTATTAATACATTAGTAGTATGAAAAAACTAACTACTCTACTACTAATGTGTTTTCCTCTTTTCTCTCAGGAATATAAGGTACCACCCGAAGTAATCAAATCTTTAATTGAGGCAGATCCTCAACCCATTGTTAGTTTTAATGACGACGGAAGCCTTGGATTAGTTTTAAATTCAGAAGGTTATCAATCAATCGATGACTTAGCAAAAGACGAGTTAAGGGTTGCTGGCACAAGATTAGATCCTGTTAGGTATACATCTTCCAGGATGAGATATTATAAATCATTTTCGCTACTTGAAACAAAAACTGGAGAGGAGATAGAGGTTGAGTACCCTGAAAATGGTAAATTCTCATTCTTTCAGTGGTCACCAAATGAAGAAAAAATTGCTTTTACAAACACAACAAATTCAGGAGTTGAATTATGGATAGTTGATGTAAACTCTAGGAAATCATCAAAAGTTATTGAAACACACGTTAATGACATATTAAACTCACCTTTCCAATGGTTTAATTCAAACAATGAGTTACTTGTAACTTTGAAGTGTGATATTGATAAACCTGAAATTAGTAGAATTCCCTCTGGTCCCATCATTCAAGAAACAACTAACCAAAACGCGCCATCAAGAACATATCAAGACTTAATAAAAAATAAAAACGATGAGTTATTATTTGAACACTATGCTTGCGTAAGTCTTTACAAAGTCACGTTAAATGGAGAAGTATCTTCTATTATTGAAAATAGAATGATAAAAGATTATGAATTATCACCTGATCAAAATTATTTATTAACAGAAGAAATTAAAAAGCCTTTTTCTTACCTAGTGCCTTACTATAGATTTCCATTTCATGTTTCTGTAATCAATCTAGATAATGGATTATCTAATTTAATTGCAGACATTCCTATAGATGAGGTTAGGCCTAAAGGATTCGATGCTACAAGACTAGGTATAAGATCAGTTAGTTGGAGAAGAGATAAACCAAGTGAATTGTATTGGGTTGAAGCTAATGATGGAGGTGACCCTAATAACAATGTTCAGCACCGTGATATAATTTATACACTCTCTTCTCCATTTGATCCTTCAAGTGCAAATGAACTAGCAAGAACAAAATTAAGATTTGGTGGGATAACATGGGGTAGTGGAAAATTGGCAATATTAACTGAAAGGTTATGGAGTAATAGAAATCAGGTCACATCTTTACTAGATACCGATTCTAGAACAATTTCTAAAGTATTATTTGATAGACAATATGATGATATTTACACTGATCCTGGATCACCAGTATTAACAAAAAATAAGTTCGGAAAAAACGTTGTAGAAATAAAGAAAAATTCTGTCTATATGATCTCAAGAGGTGGTTCACCTGAAGGTTATAGACCCTATCTCAGTATATTTAATGTAAAAACTCTAGATAATAAAATCTTATTTAGATCTGAAGCTCCATTCTATGAAAACCCTGTTAAATTATCTGGAAATAATCTTATTACATCCAAAGAATCTGTTACCGATAATCCAAATTATTTCATTAGGGACTTAAGTACAGGTAAATCCAGACAACTTACATTCTATGAAAACCCCTACAAAAGCCTGGAAAAGCTTAAGAAAGAAGTAGTTAACTATAAGAGAGAGGATGGAATTGACCTTAGTGCTGTGATTTATACCTTAGATTCATATAATCCAGAAAAAGAAGGTAGACTGCCAGTATTTATATGGGCATATCCAAGGGAGTACACATCAAAAAAAGTTGCAAGCCAGGTTAGAAATTCTCCTTATCGTTTTACTAGAATTAACTATGGTTCACCTATATTTTGGGCTCTAAGAGGCTATGCCGTTATGGCAAGCACTGAGATGCCAATCGTAGGTTTTGATGGAGACCAGCCTAACAATTCATTTAGAGATCAACTTGTTATGAATGCGAAATCAGCAATTGATAAAATAGTTGATATGGGGGTAGGAGACAGAGATAGAGTTGGTGTTGGTGGTCATTCTTATGGTGCTTTTATGACTGCAAATTTGTTGGCACACTCTGATCTATTTGCTGCTGGAATCGCCAGAAGCGGTGCCTACAACAGAACACTAACACCTTTTGGTTTCCAGAGAGAGGAGAGAACATACTGGGAAGATCCTGACTTATACAATTATATGTCACCTTTTATGCACGCAAATAAAGTAAATGAGCCTATTCTTCTAATTCACGGTGAAGAGGACAATAATTCAGGTACATTTCCTATCCAGAGTGTTAGATTCTTCAATGCTATTAAAGGTCATGGCGGTACCTCAAAACTTGTAATGCTTCCAAAGGAAAGTCACGGATATAGAGCTAAAGAATCAATTTTTCATACCTTGTTCGAGATGGACTCGTGGCTTGAGAAATATGTCAAGAACAAGAATATCAAACCTGATGATATAAATGTAAAAATTAATTAAGAATTTTAAGTAATAAACCAAACCTAAAAATATGAAACCACAAATCTTTATTATATTAATACTGTTATGCATTCAACCTCTTTTTGCACAGAAAAAAAAGAAAGAGGCAGCTAACCATTTAGAAAAAACATCAATAAATGCTTTAAAATGGAGATCTGTAGGTCCTGCACTTACTTCAGGAAGAGTATCAGATATAGCAGTAAATCAAAATAATCCTTTTGAATATTATGTAGCAATTGCATCAGGAGGAGTTTGGAAAACTTCTAATTGGGGATTAGAGTATTTACCTGTTTTTGATAATGAAAGCTCTTACTCTATTGGATGCGTAACAATTGATCCTAATAATGCAAATACAATATGGGTTGGAACAGGAGAAAATAATAATCAAAGATCAGTCGCGTATGGTGATGGGGTATATAAATCAATTGATGGTGGAAAATCTTGGAAAAATATGGGTCTGAAGGATTCAGAGCACATTGGAAATATTATTGTAGATCCTAATAATTCTGATATTATATATGTATCTGCATATGGTCCACTGTGGAGTAAGGGAGGTGAAAGGGGTGTTTATAAGTCAGAAAATGGAGGTGAAAGTTGGAAACTTATTTTATATGTTGATGAACATACGGGAATAAATGAGGTACATATGGACCCAGAAGATTCTAATGTTTTATATGCTACTGCTCATCAGAGAAGAAGACACGTTTACACTTATGTCGGTGGAGGACCCGGTTCCTCGGTATATAAGTCAACTGATGCTGGAGCCTCATGGAGAAAAATTAATAAGGGGTTACCAGTTGTTGAAATTGGAAGAATAGGTATGGATATATCACCTGTCGATAATAATGTGCTATATGCTATTGTTGAGGCTGCTGACAGGCAGGGTGGTTTCTATAAGTCAGTTGATATGGGAGAGTCGTGGTCTAAGCAAAGTGGAAAAGTCACTAGTGGTAATTATTATCAGGAGATATTTGCTGATCCAGTTGATTTAGAAACTGTATACGTTATGGATACGTGGATGTCTGTGACGAAAGATGGGGGAAAAACATTTAAAAATGTAGGAGAAGATTTCAAGCATGTTGATAATCATGCTATGTGGATAAATCCAAATAATAATAATCACTGGTTAGTTGGTTGTGATGGGGGGATATATGAGACTTTTGATGCAGCAAAAAATTGGGATTTTAAGAAAAATTTGCCTGTAACTCAGTTTTATAAGGTTGCTGTAGATACTGATGTTCCATTTTATAATATATACGGAGGAACTCAAGATAATTTTACAATTGGAGGTCCATCAAGGGTTAATACCTCTCACGGAATAACAAATCAGGACTGGTTTATTACTCATGGTGGTGATGGGTTTGAATCTCAAGTAGATCCTGAAAATCCTAATATAGTTTATTCTCAATCTCAGTATGGTTGGCTAGTTAGGTATGATAAAAAAAGTGGAGAGGAAGTTGGTATTAAACCAATATCAAGGAAAGGAGAGTTAGGGTATAAATGGAATTGGGATGCTCCTCTCGCAGTTAGTAGTCATAAATCAGGTAGGTTGTATTTTGCTGCTAATAAAGTTTTTAGATCAGATAACTACGGTAACAGTTGGGATGTGATAAGTGATGACTTATCAAGGAAAATTGATAGAAATAAACTCAAAGTTTATGACAGGGTACTAAGTATGGATGCTGTTGCAAAAAATGGTTCAACATCGCCGTATGGTACTATCGTCGCATTATCTGAGTCTACTTTAGATGAAAATCTATTGGTAGTTGGAACTGATGACGGACTTGTTCAAATCACAAAAGATGGAGGAAATACTTGGATAAAGATTGATAATATTCCTGGTGCACCAAACCAGTCATATGTTAATTCAGTATTTACTTCTCAGCATGACAAGAATAGAATATATGTAGCATTTAATCACCATAAATATGGTGATTTTAAACCTTATATTTTTATGACTGAAGACATGGGAAATACTTGGAAACCAATAAGTAGTAATTTACCCAATAGAGGAAGTGTTTATGCAATAGAAGAGGATCATGAAGATCCTGGATTAATTTTTTGTGGTACAGAGTTTGGAGTATTTTTCTCTCCTAATAATGGTAAGAATTGGAAAGAGCTATCAATGGGCCTTCCTACAATTGCTGTTAGAGATATTGCAATTCAGAGAGAAATGAATGACTTAGTACTTGGAACATTTGGAAGGGGATTCTATGTTTTGGATGACTATACTATGCTAAGAAGTGTTGAGAACAAACAAGTTCAGGAAAAGGCAATGATATTACCAATTAGAGATGCCATTATGTGGGAAAAATCAAATCCATTGGGTTTACCAGGTAAATCGTTTCAAGGCGATAATTTTTATGTCGGAGAAAACTTAGATCCAGTAGCTATGATAAACTATTATTATAGTGAAAATTTTAAATCTTTGAAGGACAAAAGGAGAGATAATGAAAAAACCTTAATTGAGGCTAAAAAAGATGTTTCCTACCCAAATTATGATGCTCTTAATGCAGAAATGAATGAAAATGAGGCTCAGTTATTATTTACTATCAAGAATTCTAATAATCAAGTAATTAAAAAAATATTAGAAAAACCAACTAAAGGATATAATAGGTTTCATTGGGACTTAAGGTATGAAGTTACCAGTCCTATTAGTTTCTCATCTCCATCATTTTATAATCCATTTTCTGGAAAGAGAGAGGGTACTCTTGTAGAGCCAGGTACCTACAATATTAGTATGGACTATTTAGTTAATGGAGAATTAATTAATCTATATGGACCAAGAGAGTTTAAGGTTTCCCTATTAGAGAATACCGTAATGCCAGCTAAGGACAGAAAAGAAAAGATACAATTTCAAAGAGAGGTTGCTAAAATGCAAGGAGAAATTAGTTCTTATTCTAGTATCCTATCAGAAATATCTAATAAAATTAGATATTTTGAAGTTGCAGTTTTAAGACTTGAAAAACCTATGGAAGAGTTGTTATCTGAACTTAATGATATTAAGGAAGACTCAAGGGAGGTTAGGATAATGTTTTATGGTGACAATGTGAAGAGAAAATTGGATATGCAAGAGATTCCAACACCATCCTCAAGGGTTGGGATAATTGCTAGTGAGCAGAAGTATTCTACATCTTCTCCAACTCAGACTCACATTAATAGTTTTGAAATAGCTAAAGAGGAGTTTGTGCCAATAAAAACAAGGGTAGATTCATTAATTGAAAAGGTTAAAATTCTGGAGGATAAAATGAAACTTGTTGGTGCCGCTTACACACCTGGAAGGTTCGAAAATTAATTCTTAAGAAATATTAAATTGAAAGTTATGAAAACCAAATTTTATTTATTAATTGCTATCCTAGCATCGTTTGTTTCTTATTCACAAGAAATATCTAAATCAACTATCTCAGATATGAAGTTTAGACATGTCGGTCCTGTTGGTAATAGATTGACATCTGTTGCAGGTGTTGCAGATGATCCTATGGTTTACTACGTTGGTGCAGCATCTGGAGGTGTATGGAAGACTAAGGACGGGGGTCTTAACTGGTTCCCAATATTTGATGATCAAGAAGTTCATTCGATTGGAGCTTTAGCTGTCTCACCTTCTAACCCAATGGTTGTTTATGTAGGTACAGGTGAAAGCTCAATAAGATCTAATGTATCCATTGGAGATGGTGTTTATAAGTCTGAAGATGGTGGAGAAACATGGAAACATATTGGCTTAAAAAACTCTGGAAGAATTTCTAGGATAGTTATTCATCCTAATGATCCTGACAAAGTATATGTAGGTTCTCTTGGACATGCCTATTCTCCTCAGAAGGAAAGAGGTGTATTTGTAACTCATGATGGCGGTAACTCTTGGAAACATACACTTTTTGTTGACCAAAATACTGGTATTTCTGATATAGTAATGGATACTGATAATCCTAGGATTTTGTTTGCCGGAGCTTGGCATCTGGAGCTAAAAACATGGCAAAGAATTAGCGGTGGTCCTGGAAGTGGTATTTTTAAATCAACCGATGCTGGTTTGACATGGAATAGACTTAAAGGTAATGGATTACCTACCAAAGATGTTGGAAAAATTGCTTTAGCAATGACTCCAGCAGCCCCTGATAGATTATACGCACTTATAGAAACTGGAGACGGAGTCCCTTATAAGGGTAAGGAGACAGAGTCTGGAGAACTTTGGAGATCGGATGATAATGGTAAAACATTTAATTTAATAAACTCTGATAGAGATCTTGGTGGTAGACAAGCTTATTATACAAGAACAACTGCATCCCCTGATAATCCTAATGAAGTATATTTTATGAGTAACTCATTCTTTTCAAGTATTGATGGTGGAGTGTCTTTAGAAAATAGACCAAGGGAGTCATCTCCCAACTGGGACCATCATGAAATGTGGATAGATCCTAATAATGGAGATAGAATGGCTGTAGCCGGTGACGGTGGAATATCCATATCTCTGAATCGAGGTAAATCATGGCACAGAACATTTCTACCAATAGCACAACTCTACCATGTAACAACAGATAATAATATTCCATATAATGTATTAACTAATAGACAAGATGGACCATCAATGAAAGGTCCGAGTCGTACAAGAAGTGGTAATTGGTTTGGTCCTGGAATGATACAGTCAGGGATGTGGAGATCTATAGGAGGTGGGGAGAGTGGATTTGCAACTGCTGATCCTAAAGATCCTGATATAATTTGGTCTAGTGCATCTGGTTATGGACCACTTGGAGGTATTGTAACAAGATACAATGAGAAAACAAATCAATTCAGACAATTAGAGGTTTGGCCAGAGCTAAGTGCTGGTAGTCACGCCTCGTTATTAAAGTATCGTTTTCAGTGGACATTTCCTCTTCTTATTTCACCCCATGATAATAAAACAATATATGTTACAAGTCAGCATGTTCATAGAACAACTAATGATGGACAGACATGGGAAGTAATAAGTCCTGACTTATCTCTTAATGATAAGTCAATGCAGGGATTTTCGGGTGGTTTAACAGGTGATAATATTGCGGTAGAGTATGCAAATGTAATTTATGCTTTTGATGAGTCACCAGTTAAAAAAGGTGTATTTTGGGCAGGAACAAATGATGGTTTAGTACACATCAGTCAAGATAATGGTGAAACGTGGTCAAATGTTACGAAAAACATTCCTAATCTTCCAGAATTAGGTGTTGTAAGAAACATAGAGGCCTCAAAGTGGGATGCTGGAAAAGCATACCTCACAATTGAATTTCATCAGGTTGGAAATTTTGAACCTCACGTTTATAAGACTGAGAATTTTGGAAAATCGTGGAAGAAAATAACTGAAGGTATTAGTGGTGGAAATTTAAGCTACACAAGATGTATAAAAGAGGATCCAGTAAGGAAGGGATTATTGTACTTAGGTACAGAAAATAAACTCTATGTATCATTTAATGATGGTGGTAATTGGCAAGAATTAATGTCAAATCTACCTCATACACCTATGTACTGGATTGAAATTCAAGAACATTTTAATGATCTCGTTGTAGGTACATATGGTAGAGGAATATGGATATTAGATGATATATCTCCTCTTCAAGAGCTGAATGAAGAAATTACTAAAAAAGATGTTCATCTTTTTGATTTGAAGCCTTCCTATAGATTTCAAAATGTAACAAGTACTTTACAGATGTTTCCAGAAGCTTCTACAGGTCAAGATCCTCCAAGAGGTGCATCTATTAATTACTGGTTAAATGAAGATAAAGATGTTGATTTAGTTATTACTAATAAAAATAATGACACAGTAAGGATAATATCTGATAAAGGTAAAAAAGGGATTAATAGAGTGTGGTGGAACTATATGGGTGAAAAAAGTGACCCTATGGTCATGCAAACAAAACCACTTTATGCTGAATGGTTTCCTATGGGTGAGAACAGGAAAAGAAATATTCCCTCTACAATATCTATAATGCACCCTCCCGGTACTTATAAGGTGAATATAGATTCAGATGGAAATTTGCTTACTAAAGATTTGGTAGTTATAAAAGACCCACATTCTGAGGGTAATATTGAAGATATAAATTTACAAAATGATCTAATGAAGAAAATTTATAAGGATTTGAATAAGACTGCAATGTATGTTAATTCAATAGAAAGTTTAAGAAGACAACTAATCGATTTAAAATCTTTGTTATTAGAGAATGGTAAAGATGATGATTTAATAAGTGATGTTGGTGATCTTCATAGTAAATTTCTAGAATTAGAAAAGAAATTAATACAACTTAAAATTACAGGTAAAGGTCAGGATGTTGTTAGATATCCAAAGATGATTGGTGAAAAGTTAGCTTATCTTGCTGAAAATGTTCAGATATCAGACTTTAGACCAGCAGATTCTTACTATGAAGTTTATGAATTACTTCATAATAGGTTAGATGATGTTGGTTATGAATATGATAAATTAGTGGGTGAAGACCTTGAAAAGCTTATTTTAAAAATGAACACTCAAGGTATTAATAGGTTGGTTTTATAATATTCTTATCATTAATATATATTTATGCACAAAAGGGTAGTAATTAAATATATAGTGTCCCTAATGAGAAAGAATATTAAACTTTTAAAGAATGAGATTAAATTAATGGAAGAGGAGAAAAATAATTTAACTAAAAGTAGTGCCGGAGATAAACATGAGGTAAGCAGATCATTAATGCAAATAGAATATGATAAGTTAAACGAAAGTTATAAATCGCAATTTAAAGAGTTGAAATCAATTGAATCTTTAGATTTAAATAAGAAAAAAATAATTGGACTTGGTTCGTTAGTCCAGACTGATAAGTTTCTGTATTTTATAGCTATTGGTTTAGGAAAGCATAAAATAAGTAATAAATATGTACTATTAGTTTCCTATGCATCTCCAATTGGCAAACTGCTTATAGGAAAGAATAAAGGCGATAATGTAATTATTAACAATGAGAAGGAAAAAATAATAAGCTTTTCCTAATTTTACTTTGATTTACTTATCGATATATACTGCTGTTGCTACTCCAAAAGATTTATCTCCCTCGAGTAAAATCAATTCATTATTTATCCACAATGCAGGAACTTGAGTTTGAGTTTCAGTAGCAACATCTCCAGCTACAACTACAGTGTCACCAATAGTTGAGACGTCGTAAGCATTGCTTACCCAAAAATTATTGTAAACTCCTCCTGGTAGGTCAAACTTTTTTCCATTTTTCCAATAATGTGCATATGTTCCACCAGTTCCAGGCTTTGTATTATCTTCCGTATCATCATCCCATAATGCAATATGATCGATTTTACCTGCAACGTATATATCTGGTCCATCTAAGTAACCTCCGTAACCCTCACCACCATATATATCTTGGTTTGCACCACCACCATTTGGTAAGTCTTTTCTTTTAGAACCCTCCCAATACGCAGCTTTTGGGACATATCCAAGCATATTATCGGGCTTCATTGTCCAACCAAAATAAAAAACGGTTCCGCTATCAGAAATTTTTACATCTTGTACTTCACCATCGCCATGTTGTGGTACAGAGAGGTTGACCCTATTTCCATTTTTCCATACGGCAGGAATAACATAATGATGATTGTTGAGGTAATAACCACCAACAAATACATTTCCATTTTCTTTTACGGCTATTCCGTATCCTGACGAATCACCGCCATTTAACTTAGTTTTTTTAGTATTTTTCCAATAACAAGCTCCGTTATCTCTTCCAGCTGTGTATACATCCCCATCATGGACAGTTATTGCATAGGCTTCCTCATCACCAGTACCTTCAAGCTTAAATACCTCATTATCGATCCAATAGGTTGCATCACCACCATAAGAGTAACCAACACAGTAAACTTTTCCATCTTCTACTATAATATCTGTTACCTCGCCAGGCCCAAGATCAAATCTAACACCGTTTTTCCAATAACATGCTACCTGACTTTCTGAAGAGGTTTCAACCCATCCTGCAACATAGATATCGGTACCAGAACTGACTACTTCAGTTTCGTTATTGATTGTTTCATTTGAATCTATCTCATTATCTGAATCAAGAGACGTCTCTTCTCCTATTTCCTCACATGAAAAAATTAGGAGTATTGAAATTGTAAGAATTATATATTTTTTCA
>CACPHX010000029.1 GCA_902633975.1 uncultured Marinoscillum sp. | reverse complement strand
AATGGAATAGCTGAAGCATTTATTATAGCAGAAGCGTTTATAGAGAAAGAAAATGTCTGTCTTGTATTAGGAGATAACCTTTTTTTTGATTCAAATTTGCTATTTGATATTAAACTTAAAAAATCATCTAAAATTTTTGTAAAAAAAGTTGAAAATCCAAACTCTTACGGAGTTCTAGAGGAAAAGAATAATAAACCATTAATTATTCATGAAAAACCAAAGTCATTTATATCTAATAACGCAGTTGTTGGTGTATATATGTATAATTTTTCTGTTGTAAACCAAGCAAAAAATCTTATTCCCAGTAAAAGAAATGAAATTGAAATAACGGATTTAAATAACATTTATCTAAAGAATAATGATTGTGAGGTTGTTTATTTAGAAGATGATTCTCATTGGTTTGACTCCGGAACTTATGATTCATTATTAGATGCATCGAATTTCGTTAAAAAAATTACTAAATCTTGAATTTTTGAATTATTAATTTATTTTATTTTAAAATTGCAAACTATAAATTCTTTAAATTATGAATGAATCTAAAGTAGGTGTTATTGGTTTTGGTTTTGTTGGTGAAGCACAAGCTTTTGCATTTAGTCCAATTTCAAATGTAAAAGTTTATGATATTGATAAGAGAAAAAGTACGAATTCTCTTGAAGAAACATTAAAATGTAAGTTTATATTTGTCTGTGTACCTACACCGATGAAAAAAAATGGAGAGCAGGATACATCATTCATTGAAGATGTATTTAAAAAAGCAGTTTCAGGTCCAATATACATTATAAAATCTACTGTGTTACCGGGGACAACAAATAATCTTATAAAAAAATATAAAAAACTTAATATTATATTTTCCCCAGAATTTTTAACTGAGAGAACAGCAAAACTCGATATGATTACTCAAGCAAGGATAATTCTTGGTGGTAAGAAGGATTTAACAACAAAATGTAAAAAATTATTTGAGGAGAGGTTTATGAACAAAACAATTATTGAAACTGACTCTACTACAGCTGAGTTTATTAAATATATGAATAATACTTTTTTTGCATCTAAGGTTTCAATAATGAATGAATTTTACAGATTAGCTCAAAAAATTGGAGTAGATTGGAACCATGCATTATATGGTTTTGTAACTGATCACAGAATTGGTGATAGTCATCTTAATGTTCCAGGTCCAGATGGAAAATTAGGTTTTGGTGGAGCTTGTTTTCCAAAAGATATAAATGCTTTCATATCTTTTGCAAAACAAAATAAAATAAATATGAATATTTTAGAGGCTGCCTGGAAAACAAATCTAGAGGTAAGACCCGAGAAGGATTGGGAAAATTTAATAGGGAGAGCGGTATCAGAAAATGATTGATATAATTGATTTAACTTACAGGAAAATCGAAACTCAAAACCTAAAAGTAAAAGAAAAGTTTATTAAACCATGGGGTGGTTATTTTGAATATGAAGAAAGTGAAATTGAAAACTTTTTGAATATTAATTTCGGTATAAATCATTCTACAAAATTTAAAAATTCTGAAATTTTATCTGTTAAGACTTTGATTGTTTTACCCTTTAAAAAATTATCGTGGCAATATCATAAAAGAAGAAAAGAAATTTGGAAAGTTAATGATGGTAAAGTTGAAGTTTATTTAAGTAAAGATGATATCCAAAGGGAAAGTATATTTTTATCAAGTGGTGAAGAATTATATATATCTAAAGAACAAAGACATAGAATTATAGGTACAAATGTTAGCTCAATCATATCTGAAATTTGGATACATACTGATAAAATATTATCGGATGAGAATGATATTGTAAGATTGCAGGATGATTATGGTAGATAATATAAAATTTTTAATTTTTTGTAATTTATTTTTTTTTATCAATGAGATATTATTTTGTCAAAACTTTGACAAAAGCAAAAGTTTAAAATTTTATTCAGAAGGAACAGTAATAACTACACAAGTTAGATCTGAAAGAAATAAAGCAATATTAAGAGGCCCAGGTTCAAAAGAAAATAGAGATTTTGTCCTTTCAAATTATAATGGGATACAGATGTCAGTATATCCAGCATGGGACTTTGGTTTTTGGCCTAAAATAAAACCTAAGTCAGTTAATGACTTCATCTATAATGTTGAAGGATTATCCGAACTTGTTAACTGGGGGATAGACAATAATATGTATTTAATTCATCATTGTCTTTTTTTTCCAAATAAATATTTTCCTAAATGGTTTTCAAAAACAAATTACACAAATGAAGAACTTATTATTATTTTAGAAAATTATGTAGATGAAGTACTTAATTACAATAATAACAAAGATAAAATTGATGCATTGAACGTAATTAATGAGATTTTTGATAAAAATGGAAAATATAGATTATCAGGAAATGAGGAAGAAGATGTAAAATGGATGGATATTGGATTTGAGGATGACCAATCTGGATTAAATGGTGAAAAAAAAATTAATGATAAGCATCCTATTTTTGTCAGGAAAGTTCTTGAAAAGTCAAGAAGCCTTTCAAATGCTAAACTTGAGATAAGAGATTATAATATTGCCTTCGGTGGTAAAAAGGCTGATGGATTATATCAATTGATTAAGCATCTCAAAAACTTAAATATTCCAATTGATGCTATCGGTTTTCAGTGTCATCTCAATACTAATATTGATTATAATTATGATAATATGTATAATAATATTAAGAGATTTCAAAAGATAGGCGTTGAAGTTTACATAACGGAACTAGATGTTGGAATGAATCTTTGGGGAGGTCAGGGCAAAACAAAAAAAAAAGTTTCTGATTTAATGAAAGACGAAAATGATTGGATCGAATATTTTAAAAAGCAAAATATCATTTATTATAATATAATTAAAACCGCAAGAATTGCTGATGTAAAATTAATTAGTGATTGGGGATTTCGTGACGATAATCCATATAGTAACTGGAGAAAAAATCAAAAGGCGTGGATATTAAATTACGATTATTCAAAAAAACAAGCATATTATGAAATTTTAAGAGCTTTATACGAAACACAAAAAAACTAATTTAAGAATAAGATTAATATTTATTAAATTGCAATTTCAAAATAAAATAAACAATAGTGGAAGATAACAAAGGAAATGAAAGAGATGAGCTATATTCTGAGAGAGTAAGAGCTGGAAAAAGAACCTATTTTTTTGATGTTAGATCAACAAGGGGTGGAGATTATTATGTAACAATTACTGAAAGTAAAAAAGTATTTAATGATGATGGTTTTTATTATCAAAAGCATAAAATTTTTTTGTATAAAGAAGATTTCAATAAATTTCAGGATGCAATGAATTCTACCCTTGGTCATGTGAAAGATGAATTATTACCTGAAGTTGATTTTTCTCAGTTTGATAGAGATTATAATGAGGAGGCTGATACTGATGAATAATTTTTTTTAAAATAATGAGTTTTAAGTGTGGTATTTTAGGTTTGCCAAATGTTGGTAAATCCACTCTTTTTAATTCCATATCAACAGGAAAAGCAGAAGCAGCAAATTTTCCGTTTTGCACTATTGAACCTAATTTAGGTGTAGTATCGGTTCCAGATATTAGAATCAAAAAGCTTTCAGAGCTTTTGAATCCACAAAAAACAATTCCAACTACTATTAATTTTGTTGATATAGCAGGTTTAGTTAGGGGTGCTTCAAAAGGAGAGGGTCTTGGTAATAAATTTCTTTCTAACTTAAAAGAAGTTGATTTACTAATTCATGTAATCAGATGCTTTAAAAATGACAATATAGTTCATGTCAATGGTAAGGTTGATCCTGTATTAGATAAGGAAATAATAGATTATGAACTAATAATAAAAGATTTAGATTCTGTTGATAAAAGAATTGATAAAATTAAAAAGCAGGCTGTAACTGGTGATAAAGAGAAAAAAATTGAATACGAAATATTAATTAAATGTAAAATTCACTTAGAAAATGGATCAAGCTTAAGAAATTTAGAGCTAGAAAGTAACGAAGTTAAGTGGATAAAACATTTGAGTCTAATTACTCTTAAGCCACTAATATATGTGGCAAATATTGATGAAGACGCAATAAATACTGATAACGAACATATAATTGCCCTAAAAAGTGTTATTAAAGACGAAAATTTGATTTTAATTAAGATTTGTGCATCATTAGAAGAGCAGTTATATGAATTAACAGATGATGAGAAAAGCTTATTTTTAGATGATTATGGTTTATCAGAGTCAGGATTAGATATGTTAATTAAGGCATCCTATAAGTGTTTAGATTTAATAACTTTTTTTACAGCAGGAGAAAAAGAAGTTAAGGCTTGGACGGTAAAAAAAGATTCAACAGCACCTCAGGCTGCTGGGATTATTCATACGGATTTCGAGAAGGGATTTATTAAAGCAGAAGTTATTAAGTATAATGATTTCATATCATACCAGTCAGAAATAAAATGTAAAGAGGCAGGGAAATTATCAATAGAAGGTAAAGATTATATTGTACAAGATGGAAATATAATGCATTTTAGGTTTAATGTTTAGCCTATGAAAAAGTTTCTTAATATTCCTATATCTCCAATGATGGGATCTACACTTTCAAATTTTATACATATTATTTTAAATTATAAAATATCAACTTCTTATTTAATTAATGTTATTTTAACATTTCTAGTAATTATCATCATTTCACCATTTCAGCTTATTGATAAGATTATTTTCCTTCTGAGAAAAGATACAAAGAAAAAAGATCCAATATTTATTGTTGGACACTGGAGAAGTGGAACAACTTTTCTTCAAAATTTGTTAAGTCAAGATAAGCAATTTGGTTTTTTTAATACTTATAATTCATTGTTTATCAGTAATATATATTCATCTATATTATTCAAAACTTTAATGAAAATAACAATGCCTAAGACTAGACCAAGTGACGGCGTCAAGCTTGGAGTAGAGTTGCCACAAGAAGATGAGTTTGCTCTTACAAATTATACCATATTATCACACTACTTATTCTTTTTTTTTCCTAACGACTACAAAGAGATATATATTAACACCCTTAGGCTTAAAGAGAATGAACAGAATAAATGGTTGAAATACTATGATAACATAATAAATAGAATATCAAATTATACAGGAAAGGAGAGAATCCTAATAAAAAACCCATCTAACACATCAAGAATAAAATATTTACTGAGACAATATCCTAACGCCAAGTTTATTCATATATACAGAAACCCTGTATTTGTATACTTGTCTACATTTAAATTTTTTAATGAATTATTTCCATCTTTAAATCTTCAAAATTTTGATGGGGACAAGCTGATTAAATTAGTTATTTATAATTACAGAGAGATGTATAAAGATTACTATAAACATAAAGATCTTATACCTAAAAATAATTTAATTGAGTTTGGTTTCGAGGATTTTAAAAAAGATCCACTTACGCAAATAGAGAGAATTTATGAGAATTTTGAGTTAGATGGATTTAAAGTGAATAAGAATGTATTTAAAAAAATATATCAGTTCACAAGAAGGACATAAAATAAATCAATATAAAATAAAAAAAGAACTGCTTAAATTAATTAAAAGCGAATTTAAACAGTCCTTTAAAGAAATGAATTATGAGATTCCGAAGAATCTAGAAGTCATTAATTAAGTTTTTCTAAAGTAATATCAATACTAATTAATACAGCAGGATCAGATACATTTGTAAAATCAGGATTGACTTGAGCTAAAAGGGTAGGAGGAACAGGAATAGAAGCAACATTACCTGAGATGGAACTTGAAGTTTCCTTTAATCCAGTTAGTTTAAGGGGCACTAAATTACCCTGAATAAGTAAAGTCATTGTAAATTCAGTTCCATCCTTTAACAACTTTTTAAAATATATTTGATCCTCAGGTGTGGTTATAATTAAGATATCATCTATTCCCATTTTTCTTAGTGTATCTATCGGGTAATAAATCATAGGTTTATTATAAACTGGAAGAAGTTGTTTTGAAATTGATTTTGTAATTGGGTAAAGTCTAGTCCCTCTACCACCAGCTAATATTATACCTTTCATTTTTCAATTTATTTTTAATTCTTTTAAACTTGGAAAATTTTTGTCTCTGCTTGATAAAATTATATCCTTAGTGTTAATTGGCCAATTTATATTTAAATTGCTTTTAAATGGATTAAATCCAAATTCAAATCTTGGCTTGTAGTATTGATCACATTTGTAACTAATAGTTGTATTATTTTCTAACGACAAAAAACCATGAGCAATTCCTTTTGGAATAAATAATATTTCATCAGGAACTAACTTAATTGTTAATTTTTTATTAAAAGAAGGTGACTTTTCTCTTAAATCAAACATGACATCAAGTATTGATCCATTAATTACCCTTAGTAGTTTTGATTGAGAATATCTTCCTTTTTGGAAATGCATTCCTCTAAAAACATTTTTTTTTGAAGTTGACTCATTTTCTTGAACATAATTTAAATTAAATTCATTTAGTTTAGAATTTAATAGATAAGTCTCCTTAAAATGTCCTCTCGAATCAGTGTATTTTTTTATTTTAAATAATTTAACACCCTCGAGTTTAAGTTTCTTTGATTTTAATATCATGTTAAATATTTAAACTTTTAAATGTTAAAATTAGATAATATTAAATTATGTTAGAAAGTCCTTGTTATCTAGATACCAAAGTAATGTGTTTTCTAATGAGTCGTTAAAATTATATTTATTTTTCCAACCTAATTTATTAATTTTTGAAGAATCAACAGCGTATCTAAAATCATGACCTTTTCTATCTTTAATGTAAGATATTAAACTATTTGAATTTGTTTTATTAGTAATCTTATCATAAATAGAACATAATTTGTTGGCTAACTCAATATTTGATAACTCCTCACCAGAACCTATACAGTAACTTTCACCAATCTTTCCATTATTAATTAAAAAAATTAATGCATCAACATGATCTTCAACACTTATCCACTCCCTAATATTTTTACCATTTCCATATACTGGAATTTTAAATCTTGAAATCAAGGATTTAATTATTGTAGGAATAAACTTTTCTTTATGCTGATATTTTCCATAATTATTGGTGCAATTTGTTATAATAACGGGCAAATTATGAGTTTCGAAATAAGCTTTAACAAAATGATCTGATGATGCTTTTGATGCAGCATAAGGTGAATTTGGTTTATAAGATGAAATCTCATTAAATCTATCAGTTTCTATTGAACCAAACACCTCATCAGTGGAAACATGAAGAAATAACTTTTTATTAGATTCTAAATTCTTATATGATTCCAAGATATTAATTGTTCCAAGGATATTAGTTTTGGCAAATATTAAAGAATCCTCAATTGAATTATCTACATGGGATTCAGCTGCAAAATGAATTATTTTTTCAAATGAATATTTTTTTATAACATTATTAATGTCATCATAATTATTGATATTTATTTCGTAAAATTTATAATTATTAAACAAATTAAACTTTAAGATATCAGGATCAACAGATGCATAACTTTTACAGTCTACATTCACAATATTATAATTCATTTTTATAATCTTAGAAATAAAATTTGAACCAATAAAACCAAGACCTCCTGTAACTAATATATTTTTTTTCATCTTAAGAAAAAAATTGATTTTAACTATTCAGATAATTGAATTTCTAATACAATTAATAAACAAAACTAATATTTTTTACAGTTATATGTATTGCTGAAACTTTAAACTCACATCATATTTAAAAATACATTGATAAATCGTTGAAATAATAGCACTATACGCTAAATTTGCATTAAGAAAAAGTAAACCTAATTTTTATGAACAGATATAAGTTATATCTGAATGAAATTAAAGAAAGGAAAAAAATAGGCCTTAATCCAAAACCAATAGAGGATAAATTACTCCTTGAAGAGATTATTTCTCACATAAAAAATTTAGATAGCGATGAAAGAACAAAATCAATTCATTTCTTTATTTATAATGTACTTCCAGGTACCACAAGTGCAGCCAAAGTAAAATCAAATTTTTTAAAAGAGATTATACTTGGTGAATACATATTTAAGGAAATAAAGAAAGACTTTGCATTTGAGTTACTATCTCATATGAAAGGTGGTCCATCAGTTCAGGTATTATTAGATTTGGCACTAGAATCAAACCCAACTCTAGCTAAAAAAGCTTTAAAAGAATTAAAAAAACAGGTTTTTCTTTATGAATCAGATATGCAACGTATTGAGAAATCTTACAAAAGTGGTAATAAAATTGCGAAAAGTCTTCTCGAAAGTTATTCCAGGGCTGAGTTTTTCACTTCTTTACCAAATATTCCAGAAAAAATAGAAGTTGTTACCTTCGTTATAGGGGAAGGGGATATATCAACTGATCTACTATCACCTGGTAGTGATGCTCACTCAAGAGCTGACAGAGAACTACATGGACAAAGTATATTTGATCACGATAAAGAAAAACAAAAAGAGCTTATTGAGCTTCAAAAAAAATATCCTGAAAAAAAGATTATGTTAGTTGCTGAAAAAGGCACAATGGGTGTTGGTTCTTCTAGAATGTCTGGAGTCAATAATGTTGCTCTTTGGATTGGTCAACAGGCTAGTAAATATATTCCTTTCATAAATATTGCACCCATCGTAGCAGGTACAAATGGTATATCACCAATTTTTATGACAACTGTCAGCGTAACAGGTGGCATAGGAATTAACCTTAATAATTGGGTAAAAAAATATGATAAAGATGGAAATCTAATTCTTGATGAAAATGGACAACCAATATTAAAACAGACCTACCCCGTAGAAACAGGAACCCACTTAATAATAGACACAAAAACAAAAAAACTTTTTAATAAAAATAAAGAGTTAATAGATGTTTCTTCAGCTTTTACTCCACAAAAGATAGAATTCATGAGAGCTGGAGGATCATATTCAATTGTTTTTGGTAAAAAACTTCAAAATTTTGCTTCAAACACACTTGGTATAAAAGTTCCAAAAGTTTACGCGCCCTTCAAAGAAATTTCACATACAAAACAGGGACTTACTGCTGTAGAAAAAATATTTAATAAAAATGCTGTGGGTAATTCTGGTAAAGTATTACACGCTGGTTCTTACACAAGAGTAAAAGTAAATATTGTTGGTTCACAAGACACTACTGGTCTGATGACCTCTCAAGAATTAGAAATGATGGCTGCAAAAGTAATATCTCCCATTCTTGACATAGGTTATCAATCTGGATGCCACACTGCATCTGTTTGGGATCAAAGTTCTCAAGATAACATACCAAAATTAATGAAATTTATGAATGACTTTGGACTAATTACTGCGAGAGATCCAGCAAATAAATATAATCCATTAACCGATGTTATTCACAAAGTCTTAAATGATTTAACAATAGATGATTGGGCTATTATAATAGGTGGGGATTCTCATACAAGAATGTCAAAGGGAGTTGCCTTTGGAGCAGATTCAGGGACTGTTGCTTTAGCACTTGCTACCGGTGAAGCTTCAATGCCTATACCAGAATCAGTAAAAGTAAACTTTAAAGGAGAAATGCAAGAACATATGGATTTTAGAGATGTTGTTCATGCAACTCAGTCACAAATGCTTAAAAAGTTTGGAGGTGAAAATGTATTTCAAGGTAGAGTAATTGAGGTTCATATTGGAACACTGCCCTCAGACCAGGCATTTACATTTACTGACTGGACAGCAGAAATGAAAGCAAAAGCATCAATATGTATATCTAATGATGATACTCTTATAAAATCATTAAAAATTGCAAGAGATAGAATACGAATAATGGTTGAAAAAGGTATGGACAACACTAAAGGTGTACTAAATTATCTCATAAATAAAGCAAATGATAGAATAAAGAAAATTAAATCTGGAAAAAAACCTCCATTAAAACCTGACGAAAATGCAAAATATTATGCCGAATTTGTTGTTGACCTTGAACAAATCGATGAGCCAATGATTGCCGACCCTGACGTTTATAATGAAGATGTTTCCAAAAGATACACTCACGATACAATTCGTGAACTTTCTTACTATAAAGGAGAAAAAAAGATAGATTTAGGTTTTGTTGGTTCGTGTATGGTTCATAAGGGTGATATTAAAATTGTTGCAAAAATGTTAAGAAATTTAGAAGAAATTAATGGAAAGGTTAAATTCAAAGCTCCATTAATATTAACTGCACCAACATATAATATTATAGAAGAGCTTAAAGATGAGGGTGATTGGGAAATATTGCAAAAATATTCAG
The DNA here is from genome assembly GCA_902633975.1 of uncultured Marinoscillum sp. Classification (GTDB taxonomy): domain Bacteria; phylum Bacteroidota; class Bacteroidia; order Cytophagales; family MED-G16; genus MED-G16. Next base: position 2,620 of record CACPHX010000029.1, on the reverse strand, counting down.
GCTTTGAATTTGATGATTCTAATCCAAAAAGTACTGCTAGGACTGAATACGAAAATATTTTGTATCTAGAAAGACCAGGATGTAATTTATGTATGGGAAATCAAGAAAAAGCAGAAAAGGGTGATACAGTAATGTCTACCTCTACAAGGTTATTTAAAGGAAGAGTCGTCAAGGATTCTGATCGTAAAAAGGGTGAATCTTTGCTTGCCTCAACACCTGTTGTTGTTTTATCTTCTATTCTAGGTAGAACACCAACATTAGATGAATATAAAATTGCTGTTAATGGTTTAAAATTAACAAGATTTGCACCACCAACTAGCGATATGACAACTAAACCCACTCATATATTATCATATTGAAATAATTTAAAATAAAATAAATTCTTAATGAAAAATAAAAAAAATGATACAATAGATTTGATAAAAATTATCTCAAAAATCTTTAAGAGTAAAACTAAAATAATATATATAACAATTATTTTTTCATTTTTAGGAATAACTTACGCATTAATTATTCCAAATAAATTCGAGTCATTCACCAAATTTTATCCTAACTATGATAATATGGATAATAATAATTCTGATTTAATGGGTCTGGCGGGTCTTGCAGGTATTAATATTAATTCAAACACGTCAAATAATATACCTACTAGTATATATCCAGAAATTCTAAAATCAAATTTATTTAAAAAAGAAATTTTAAAAACAGAGTTTGATTTAATAGATAAAAAATTTTCATATAAAGAGTATTTATTAAATCAGACTTCTTTGTTTGGTGATTACAATTTTTTACAAAAAAGTATAATCACCCTAAAAAATCTCATAAAAAAAAATGATTATACAATCATTGAAAATGATAATCTAGAATATATTAGTGAGGTTGATAATTATTTATTTAAACTACTGGACAATAAAATAAAACTTGAAATAAATGAGGAAAATAATTTCATTAAATTATCAATTTTTGAAAAAAACCCAAAGGTTTCAGCTATAATTGCCAAAAAAGCTAATGACTTATTACAAAAAAATATAATTGAATATAAACTTAAAAATATTAATGAAGTATTTGAGTTCACCTCTAGTCAATTAGAAATTTCAAAAAATAATTTATATAAAATTCAAGATAGTCTTGCAAATTTTAGAGATAGTAATAAATCAATAAAGTCAGATATATTTTTAAATAAGCTAAACAGACTAGAAACAGAAGTTAATATATTAAAGAACGTTTATAACGAACTTGCTATCACAAAAGAAAAAATTGCAATCGATGTCAAAAAAAATACTCCAATATTTACAGTAATCGACTCTGTATTTGTTCCAATTGATAGGTATTCACCAAACAGAAGAATAATTGTTATGTTATTCGCCTTTTTTGGTTTCATTTTTGGAACTATGTATATATTGTTTAAAAGAGATTTGAAAAATTTATTTAATGAAATCAAAAAATAGTTTTATTAATTAATTTAAAAAATTTTTTATTTCGTCAACTATAATTTTACTTGTATCACCTAAACCATACAGATTTTCTTTTGTTGGAATGAATTTTCTTTTTTTATAAAATGAATCAAGAATTTTTTCTTTTTTTGAACCAACAATAATATTATTTCCTGAATGAACTAGTTCAATCCACTCTGTCTCATCTCTTAAAGTCAAACATATTTTATTGAAAAAATATGATTCTTTTTGAAGACCACCACTATCAGTCATGACAATATTTGAATTTTGAATAAGCCATATCATTTCTAAATAACTTACAGGCTTTATTAATTTAAAATTACAATTAATCTTATTTATTTTTAAAACCTTATTGGTTCTTGGGTGAATAGGAACAATTACTTTTAAATCTTTATTGATATCATTTAGAGCATCTATTATATTTTTAAGATTATTTATATTATTCGTAATCTCAGCTCTATGAAATGTAGCTAATATGAATTTGTCCTTTATATCTAAATCATCTGGTTTTTTTGAATATTTTGAATAATATAATGCACTTTCATACATTATATCTCCAGAATTAATAATTTTTTTATCCTTAAAATTTTCAAAACCTTCATTTTTCAAATTATTTTCAGCTCTTTGTGTTGGACAGAACAAAAGATTAGAAACTCTATCTGTCAAAATCCTATTTATTTCTTCAGGCATATTATTGTTAAAACTTCTTAATCCTGCCTCTATATGAGCAAGAGGAATATGCATTTTGCTAGAAACAATTGCGCCAGCTAAGGTTGAATTTGTATCACCATAAACTAATATAATATCTGGTTTTTCTATTATAGATATTTTTTCAATTTCTTCAATCATTCTACCAGTCATAGCACCTTGATTGATACCACCAATTCCTAAATTATATTTTGGTTTAGATATCTCTAACTCAGAAAAAAAAACATCGCTCATATTATTATCGTAATGCTGTCCAGTATGAACAATTACTTCTCTTAAATTCGTATCATATGATGACAAATATCTATGAATAGATGCAGCTTTTATAAACTGAGGTCGTGCACCCAATATTGTTAAAATTTTTTTCATAAGCTATATTAATTACAAATTAACCAATACATCAATGATTCTTTTAGAACTTTTTCCATCCCAAAAATTAGGTATAGACCCTTTTTTCC
>CACPHX010000028.1 GCA_902633975.1 uncultured Marinoscillum sp. | reverse complement strand
GAAAGTATTCTGTTTTATATCATTGAATTCAGATGAAGATGTATTTATCCATTTTTTTTTGTTTTCTTCGTTATTTTCAATCTCAATTAAGCCTAGATCAGGAATTACTCTTTCTTTTTTATCTTCGATATGAATACATATAACATCGTGATTATTAGAAAGAGATCTTAGTGTATTTTTAAAATTTTTATCTAAAAAATCGCTTAAAATTATTACCAGGCTTTTCTTCTTAATAGTGTTATTAAAATATTTAAACATCTCATTAAGGTTAGTTTTATTAGAAATATTAATTAAGTCGTATAATTCTTTTATAATTCTATAAGCATGTGAATTTCCCTTTTTTGACTCAATAAATAATTCTTTTATATCACTATAACATAACAATCCAACTTGACTGTTCTTTCTCATAGCTGATAGACATAAAACAGAAGCAATCTCCTTAGATATATTAAGTTTATTTCGATTTCCAATACTTTGAGAATTACTGACATCAATTAGAAAAAAAACAGATTGTTCTTTTTCCTCCTTATATGTATTTATAAAAATTTTATCTTCTTTTGCAGAATTTTTCCAATTTATAGATCTGTAGTCATCTCCATAATTGTAAAGTCTTGTATCATCAAAATCTAAACCAGTTCCTTTAAATAAAGATTTATATTCTCCTTGATAAGAATTGTTTATGTATTTTCTTATTCGAATTTCGTATTTCTTTAATTTCTTTAAAATTTCTTTCAAAATTTACATTTATTTGCAAAGCTAGAAATTGATTTACTAATGAATAATATAATTATTAGGTTTTTGTCTGTTTTAACATTTTTTATAATTACATCTTGTGAAAATCAGAATGACATTAAGGTCATTGATAAAGATAAGATGGTAAGAATATTAATAGAGATGCATCTCACTGAAGAATCAGTTTTGGAACTAAAATTACCAAAAGACACTTTAGATATTCTTTTTACAGAAAAAGAAAAGAAGATTTTTAGAAAATATATGGTTGAGGAAGAGTATTATCGAAAAAGTTATTCATATTATTTTTTTAGACCTGTTGAGTTAGAATCAATCTATGAAAGAGTAATTGATAGTTTGAGTTTTTATCAACAAATAAATTAATCTAAAGGAAACTATCAAAAATTCTTATCGTCTTAATATTTTTAGAATTATGAAAAATACAACTATTATTTTCCTTTTGGTTATTTCTTTCATCTCTTGTCAGGAAAGTGAAGATATTTCTAACTCAGAATGGATTTTTATTGCTTGTGAGGGAAATTTTGGAGCATCCAACGGATCAGTTTACATGATTAATAGTTTTGGTGAAATCGATTCAATACCAAATCTTGGAGATGTTGTTCAGTCAGTAGAAGTGCATGAGAATAAATTATTTGTACTAGTAAATAATTCACATAAATTACACGTATTTGACATAGGAGTTGATGGAGTTTCTCTTCCTGGTATTGAGATTGATCTTGGAGAATCTAGCCCTAGAGAAATGGTAGTTGATCAAGAAAGGCTGTACTTTACAAATTGGAATTCTAAAGATGTAAAGTACCTTGATTTATTTAATTATAAGATCGAAAAACTTATTGATATTAATGGCTTACCTGAGGGTATAATAAAGCAAGGAAATGATCTTTACATTGCAGTAAATATGAATGAAGATTATAGTAATTCAGATAAGGTGATTAAATATGATATAACAAAAAATAATGTTGATGAGATTATAACAGTAGGAGAAGGTCCTCTAGATCTAGAGTTTTACAATGACAAATTATATGTGTCAAGAACATATTATGATAAAAATTATGCTGCTTTTCATGGTACCTCTCAATATACACCTGTAAGCAAAAATGTACTTATTAAAGAATATGGTCAAAATACTCCTTGTGGTGGATCAGTACATTCATTAGACAATAAAATATATAGATCTGCACTTGGTGGAATTGCTGAGATGGATCAATTTCTAAATTTAATTGAGACAAGCGTTATTGGTCAATATAATCAGTCAGAAGTATATTCTGTTGATGTGATAAATGAAATGGTATATTTTGGTCTTACTGATTTTAATAATTATAATAAGATAAAGATTATTTCGAAAGATAACTTAGAGTTAGCATCTTATGATGTTGGGAAAATTCCAGGTGATTTTGCTGTCTGGAGAAGATAATATGAAAACTAATGATATAGACCTTCATGGTGAATTTTATGAAAATGTTGATTTAGCCTTAGAGGATCATTTCTATAATAATAAGCCTCCTTTTAAAATTATAACAGGTAATTCCTCAAATATGAGAAAAAAGGTTCTATCTTATCTAGAAGATAATGATTATAAATACATGTCAGGAAACCTTTATAACCTTGGGTATATACAAGTTTTGTAACTAACTAATATAATTTTCTATTATATAGTCTGCTATTGATAGTGCTGATGTAGCAGCAGGAGAAGGGGCGTTTATAACGTGAATTTGGTTTTTAACAGTTTTAATTTCAAAGTCCATCATTAAATTTCCTCTATAATCAATTCCTTGGGCTCTAACTCCAGCTGGTCCTGATTTTATATCAGAACTACTTATATCTGGGATAAGTTTTTGAGTTTTCTTTAAAAAAGAAGACTTTAGTAGTGATGTGGAAAACTCATTAAGGCTAAATAAGAAATTTTTGCCTATAAATTTTAAAAAACCAGGATAAGTTAAGTAATCAAACATTTCTATAATTGAAATATCTGTATTTTTATATCCTTCTCTCTTGAAAGCAAGTACAGCATTAGGCCCAACCTCTCTATCTCCATTAATCATTCTTGTAAAGTGTACACCAAGAAAAGGAAACTTTGGGTTGCCAACAGGATATACTAAATGATTTACTAAATTTTTTGCATGTTCCTCTAAAGTATAATATTCACCCCTGAACGGAACTATTTTAGCATTTAATTTTTTTTTTGTAAATTTTTTGTAATTTATATCTGACTGTAAACCAGTGGTATATATAATTATATTATAACTAATACTTAAATTATTATTTATGAAAATAAGATTTTTATTTTCTTCAACTTTTTCTATTTTAGTATCCAAAAATACTTTGCCACCCGAATTAATTATATTCTCTTTCATTGACATCATTACACCCTTGTAATCTACAATTCCTTCTTCAGGAACTAGCAATGTTTTATAAGATGATACGAATGGTTCTCTGTCTTTTAATTCTCTTTTGCTTAGATATTTTAAACCTTTAAGTCCATTTAAATTACCCCTATGTGCTGTATTTTCTAGTAATTTTGCTTCATTTTCATTATTTGCAATAACAACTTTTCCACATACGTCATGATTAATTTTATAATAATTACAATACTTAACCATTTGCTTAATACCAGATACTGCTAACTTTGCTTTAAGTGAGCCTGGTTTATAGGATAATCCACAATGTAGAACACCACTATTTCTTCCAGATTGATGATATCCAACATCTTTTTCCTTTTCATAAATATGAACCTTATTCCCTTTAACCCTTGATAATTTGTATCCAAGAGCCAAACCTACTATTCCACCACCTACGATTGCTATATTCATGATATTGTCTAGATTTATGTAAAAATAAAACGAGATACCAAAATAAATAGTTTTTAATGAAAATCATTGCTGATGTAGGGGGATCTAGAGGAAGATGGGTAATTGTTGATAAAACAATAGTAAATATTATAGAAACCAATGGTTTTAATCCATATACATATAAAATCTCATCATTTCATAAAATTTTAGAAATTCTAAAATCATCTGTAAAATCATTTGATATAAATAAAATAATCTACTATGGTGCAGGAATTAATAGTTTAGAGACAAGAAACATTATTGAAAAATCAATTAAAAATTATTTTAAAAAAACACAAATATCTGTATTTTCTGATTTACTTGGATCATGTAGGGCTCTGAGTAAAGGTGAAGCAGGGATCGTTTCAATACTTGGAACAGGTTCAAATTCATGTTATTTTGACGGAAATGAAATAAATATGCAAATTAACTCACTGGGGTATTTATTAGGTGACGAAGGATCTGGTTATGCATTAGGAAGATGTTTTCTGAAAAAATATTTGAGGAGTGAATTAAGTGATAATATCATGAAATCTTTCGAAAATGAATACAAAACATCAAAAAATAACCTTAAAATTATCTATGAAAAAAACTCTATCAGATGGATATCTAAATTATCTGAATTTATAAATGAAAATAAAGACGATAGAATTTTAAATGATATTATAATTAATCATTTTAAATATTATTTTGAGGAGATTATATGTAAGTACGATTCAAAAAAACTTTATTTAAGTGGTTCTGTAGCATATTATTTTAGAAATGAAATTAGTAAAGTATCTGATTTATATCAAATTAAAATTATCAAGGTACTGAAAGATCCAATAAATCATTTGGTTGATTTTCACGTAGAATAGTATAAATTTGCAGCAAAATGGGGGAAAAGAAAAAAAATTTGTTAAAGTATGCTGGTGAAATTTCATCACCTGTTATTAAACAAGATGACGTTAAAAAGTGGGAATCAGACGCCGTTAAATCTGTAAATGACCATTTTGCACAAAAGTTTAAAGAGATAAAAAATGAGTATTCAAAACTTATTGATGAATTTAAATGGAACGATCTAGTATATAAATCGAATTATTCATTTAAACCTATTCAAGGTAAAATTTATCATTTATATCAAAAAGATGATGAGAAAAAGACATTGTTCTTATCTATAATTGGTCCAGATGAATGGGACATGCTCTACATAGGTTCATTTAATCTTATGTCAAATAACAAATGGGAAAAAATCAATGAATAAGTATATAAAATATAAAGTAAAAGACATTCAATTAGCTGAGTGGGGAAGAAGAGAAATTCAGCTTGCTGAATCTGAAATGCCTGGTTTAATGTCACTTAGAAAAGAATTTGGTATTTCAAAACCTCTGAAAGGTGCAAGAATTGCAGGTTGTCTCCATATGACAATACAAACTGCAGTTTTAATTGAAACATTAATTGAGCTTGGCGCTGAAGTTACTTGGTCTTCATGTAATATATTTTCAACTCAAGATCATGCTGCCGCTGCGATTGCTGCTGCTGGCATCTCAGTCTATGCCTGGAAAGGAATGAATGAAGAAGAATTTGATTGGTGTATAGAGCAAACACTTTTCTTTGGGGAAGAGAAAAAGCCTCTTAATATGATCTTAGATGACGGTGGGGATTTAACTAATATGGTTTTAGATAGGTATTCAGAATTAGTGAAGGGTATTAAAGGACTATCTGAAGAAACAACAACTGGTGTTCACAGACTTTATGACAGAGTAAAAAATGGAACATTGCCAATTCCAGCAATAAATGTAAATGATTCAGTTACAAAGTCTAAATTTGATAATAAGTATGGTTGTAAAGAAAGTGCAGTAGATGCAATTAGAAGAGCTACTGATGTAATGCTTGCTGGTAAAAGAGTAGTTGTAGCAGGTTATGGTGATGTTGGAAAAGGTACCGCAGCATCTTTTAGTGGAGCTGGATCCATCGTTAGTGTAACTGAAATTGATCCGATATGTGCACTTCAAGCATCAATGGATGGATATGAGGTAAAAAAAATGTCTACATTAATACCTGATGCTGACATTATTATTACTACAACAGGTAATAGAGATATTGTTACTAAGGATTATTTTCTAGCTATGAAGGATAAAGCTATAGTTTGTAACATAGGCCACTTTGATAATGAGATTGATATGGCATGGTTAAATAAAAATTATGGCCACACAAAAGAAGAAATTAAACCCCAGGTTGATAAGTATACTCTTAAAAAAGATGTTGATATTATCGTTCTTGCAGAGGGAAGATTAGTTAATCTTGGTTGTGCCACTGGTCATCCAAGTTTTGTAATGAGTAATTCATTTACTAATCAGACACTTGCTCAAATTGAGTTGTGGACAAATTCTGAAAATTACAGTAATCAAGTTTATATGTTACCAAAAAAACTTGACGAAAAAGTAGCAATGCTTCACTTAGAAGCTTTAGGGGTTGAGCTAGAAACATTAAATAAAACCCAATCTGAATATCTAGGTCTTAAAATAGAAGGCCCTTTTAAACCGGAACATTATAGATATTAATCAATAATTACTATATTTGCGCAACATCAAGAATACTTAAATGTATACCAACCGAACGATCACGGTGGTTTAGTGATGTGGGCATCCTAGTCAAAGTCGATTCTCATAATCTAATCTTGATAGAATTTAAATAGATAAGTTATGAGACATTTGTTTACATCAGAATCGGTTAGTGAAGGTCATCCAGATAAGATGGCTGATCAAATTAGCGATGCTTTACTTGATAACTATCTTGCATTTGATAAGACCTCGAAGGTTGCGTGTGAGACACTTGTAACAACAGGACAGGTAGTTGTTGCTGGTGAAATAAAAACAAACTCAATAATAGATCATGACAAAATCATCAGAAATGTAATTGACAAAATTGGATATAATAAAAGTGAATATCAGTTTGATGCCAATTCATGTGGTATTTTTTCTGCATTACATTCCCAGTCATCAGATATTAATCAAGGAGTTGATAGAAAAGATGAGAAATCACAAGGTGCCGGAGATCAAGGTATGATGTTTGGATACGCCTCAAATGAAACAGAAGATTACATGCCTTTATCTATAGACCTATCTCATAAACTATTGATAGAGCTATCAGATGTAAGAAGAGAAAATGATGAAATAAGATATCTGAGACCAGATTCAAAATCTCAAGTTACTTTAGAATATGAAGGTGGTAAACCGACTAGGATTGATAGTATAGTAATTTCAACTCAGCATGATGAGTTTGACAATGATGATAAAATGCTACAGAAGATTAAATCTGATATAGTAAATTTTTTTATTCCAAGATTTTTAAAAAATAATCCACAGTACAAAAATTTATTTAATGACAAAATAAATTATCATGTCAATCCAACTGGTAAATTTGTAATAGGAGGTCCTCATGGTGATACTGGATTAACAGGCAGAAAAATAATAGTTGATACTTATGGTGGTAAAGGTGCTCACGGTGGTGGTGCTTTTTCAGGAAAAGATCCTAGTAAAGTTGATAGAAGCGCTGCTTATGCTACAAGGCATATTGCTAAAAATATTTGTGCTGCAGATATATGCGATGAAATTCTAGTTCAAGTTAGTTATGCAATTGGTGTAGCTAAACCATTGGGTATTTATGTTAATACTTTTGGAACATCAAAATGCAGCATGAGTGATGTTGATATATCTAATGTAATCACTGAAAATATTGGTATGACTCCATATGATATTGAAAATCGGTTGAAGCTTAGAAATCCAATTTATTTAGAAACTGCATCCTATGGCCACATGGGAAGAAAGCCATCAACTATCAAAAAAGAGTTTACTTCATTAGATGGAAATCTTATTTCTTGTGATGTTGAACTATTTACATGGGAAAAATTAGATATGATCGATAAAATTAAAGAATTAATAAAATAAATAATTATGAAAAAAACTTATAAAGATGTTGATTCAAGTCTTTTAAATGCTATACCAAATCCAGATAAAAAGACTTATGAAATTAAAATAAAACAACCAGAACTCACCTTTTTAGGTGTGTATGATCAACCTGATTTTGCTTCTCTTTACATTTTATTTTATCCAGATAAAAAAATAGTTGAATTAAAATCTTTGAAAATGTATCTTCAGCAGTACAGAGATCTTATTATTTCTTATGAGAGATTAATAAATGTTCTATATGATGATTTACTGAAAATTTATAAACCAAAAAGGTTAAGAATAGTTCTAGATTGTAACCCAAGAGGAGGGATATCATCAAGACTTACTCAGGATTCAGATTGGAAATCATTAGGTGGAAAAGAAGAATATAAAAATTATAACGAAGACGTCTGGTAAAAAATGAATAGAGGTAAAAATAATTTTTATTTTGTACTAGGGCTTATATTGATAATAGCGTTTGCAAGGATAATACCACACTATCCTAATTTTACTCCTTTATGTGCCATCGCATTATTCGGAGGTAAATATTTTAATAATAAATACTTAGCATATTTACTGCCGTTATTAGCTTTATGGTTTAGTGATGTATTGATCAACAATTTAGTTTTAAAGAATTATTTTGACGGTTTTACTCTCTTCTATTCTGGATTTTATTGGCAGTATGGAAGTTTTATTTTGATAACTTTAATAGGTAGGAAAACACTCAAGAATTTTTCTTTTGTAAGATTACTTGGTATTGGTATATCTTCATCTATACTATTTTTTATAATTTCAAATTTTGGTGTTTGGATTTCTAGTTCTTTTTATTCAAAAGATATTTTTGGCTTGGCAGCATGTTATATTGCAGCTATTCCATTTTATTATGGAACATTATCTGGAACAATCTTTTATTCATTCTTTCTCTTTGGATCATACGAATTTTTATCAAGAAAATTATTTAAGATTACTTCAAATTAATGAACTCTTTAATTAAAGATTTACAATCTAGAATATTAGTTTTAGATGGTGCTATGGGTACAATTATTCAAAACTATGATCTTAAGGAGGAAGATTTTAGAGGTGAAAAGTTTAAAGATCACAAATTACCACTTAAAGGAAATAATGACTTATTATCAATCACCCAACCTGACATAATTAAAGAAATACACAGAGGATACTTTAATGCTGGTGCAGATATTGTAGAAACAAATACGTTTTCTTCAACTTCTATTGCTATGGAGGACTACGGTTTGGAAGATCATATTTATGAGCTAAATTATGAGTCAGCAAAAATTGCAAAGGAAGTTGCCTCTGAATTTAAAGATAATAAGTACGTTGCTGGTTCCATAGGTCCAACAAATAAAACTGCTTCAATGTCCCCTGATGTTAATGATCCAGGTTTTAGAGCCATACATTTTGATGAATTAGTAAGTTCATATAATGAACAAATTAATGGTCTTCATAAAGGAGGTTGTGATATTCTATTTATTGAGACGGTTTTTGATACATTAAATGCTAAAGCTGCATTAATGGCAGTTGACAATTATTTTGAAGAAAATAATATATCAATTCCAGTGATGTTAAGTGGAACAATCACAGATAAAAGTGGTAGAACTCTTTCTGGTCAAACCGTTAATGCATTCTTAATATCAATTTCTCATTTTCCATTGCTAAGTGTTGGCTTTAATTGTGCTTTGGGCACCAAAGATCTTAAACCTTACATGAAAAGACTTAGTGATAGTACTGATTTTTATACTTCATCTCACCCTAATGCTGGTCTACCAAATGCATTTGGAGAGTATGATCAATCCCCAGAGAATATGATTGAACAGATGAAAGAATACCTTGATGAAAGCTTAGTAAATATAATTGGTGGATGTTGTGGCACAACATACGAGCATATAGAACTTTTATCAAGAGTAGTTAAAAAATATGAACCTAGAAAATTACCTAATGTCTAAATGTAGAAATTTAACTCTTTCAGGATTAGAACCATTTGAGCTTAAGTCTAATATGCCTTTTATTAATGTTGGTGAAAGGACCAATGTGACAGGCTCAAGAAAGTTTCTTAAGTTAATTAAGGAAGGTAATTATATTGATGCTGTTGAAATTGCAAGAGAACAAGTAGAAGGTGGTGCCCAGATTATAGATGTTAATATGGACGAGGGTATGTTAGATGGAAAAGAAGCAATGGTGAAATTTTTAAATTTAATTCAAGCTGAACCCGATATTGCTAAACTTCCAATTATGATAGATAGTTCTAAATGGGAAATTTTACTTGCTGGACTTAAAGCTGTTCAAGGAAAGTGTATTGTAAACTCTATTAGTTTGAAAGAAGGAGAAGAAATATTTATTGAACAGGCAAGGATTATAAAGAAATTCGGAGCTGCAGTTGTTGTAATGGCATTTGATGAGAAGGGTCAAGCTGATACGTACCAAAGAAGGATTGATATTTGTAAAAGATCATATGATATCTTAGTAAATGTTGTTGACTTTAAACCTCAAGATATTGTTTTTGATCCTAATATATTTCCTGTAGCTACAGGTATAGAAGAACATAAAACATATGCTGTTGACTTTTTTAAAGCAACTTATTGGATAACTCAAAATTTACCTTGTACAAATGTAAGTGGAGGAGTTAGTAATGTCTCATTTTCCTTTAGGGGAAATAACACTGTTAGAGAGGCAATGCACTCAGCATTTTTGTATCATGCTATTAAAAATGGTATGAGAATAGGAATTGTTAACCCATCTCTATTAGAAATTTATGATGATATACCAAAAGAGCTTTTAGAGTACGTGGAGGATGTTATTTTAAATAGGAGAGAAGATGCTACAGAAAGACTCCTTGATTTTGCTGAAAATTTAAATAATTCTTCAAATAGAAAAAAAAAGAAAGAGGAGTGGAGAGATTTAGACCTTCAAAGCAGACTAACTCACTCGTTGGTTAAGGGGATAGATAAATTTATCGTTGAAGATGTGGATGAGGCTAGAAAAAATTCTTCAAAAGCTATAGATGTTATTGAGACATATTTGATGAATGGAATGAACGTAGTTGGTGATTTATTTGGTGACGGAAAAATGTTTCTACCACAAGTAGTAAAGTCAGCTAGAGTTATGAAAAAAGCTGTAGCTTATTTAGTTCCTTTTATTGAAAAGGAGAAGGTTGGTGTAAGAAATTCCAACGGAAAAATATTAATGGCAACAGTAAAAGGTGATGTTCATGATATTGGTAAAAATATTGTTGGGGTAGTATTAGCTTGTAATAATTTTGAGATAATTGATATGGGAGTAATGGTTCCTCCAGAAAATATAATTGAGACTGCATTAAAAGAAAATGTTGATATAATTGGTTTAAGTGGTTTAATTACCCCATCATTAGATGAGATGGTTTATTTAGCTAAAGAACTTGAAAAAAAGAATATTAGAATTCCAATATTAATTGGAGGTGCTACAACATCTAAAATACATACTGCAGTAAAAATTGCTCCTGAATACTCTGGATCTGTTATTCATGTTAATGATGCTTCAAAGGCAGTACCTATTTCGATATCCCTATTAGGAAAAAATAATAATGAATTTATATCAAACATATTAGATGAGTATAAGGAGGTAAAAGTAAAGTTTGAAAATAGGAAAAAAGTAAAAGACTTTATTTCGTTAGAAAATGCAAGAAAAAATAAACTCAAGATTGATTGGAAAAAAGAACAAATTATTAAACCAAATTTTATTGGTTCAAAGGTTATAAATCTTGAGGACTTATCTATTCTTCTGGATTATATTGATTGGACTCAATTCTTTCTCTCATGGAATTTATATGGTGTTTATCCAAAAATATTTAAAAATAAATCAAATGGGGAAGAAGCAAAAAAACTTTTTGATGATGCTCAGGAAATGATAAATCATGTTATTAAAAATAACTTAATTGAGGCAAAAGCAGTATTTGGCTTATATAGAGCAAATTCAAATGGTGATGATATTGAAGTTTATGATGATAATAAAAAAACTATTGCAAATTTTATAACTCTTAGGCAGCAAAAAGAGAAGGGACAGAACTTTTTTAATAAGGCATTATCCGATTATGTTGCTCCAAAAGAGTCGGATATCGATGATTATATTGGATGTTTTTGTGTTAGTGCAGGATTTGGATCAGAAGAACTTTCAAAAAAATACGAAGAAGATAATGATGATTACTCTAGTATTATGATAAAAGCCATATGTGACAGGCTTTCTGAAGCATTCGCAGAGTATTTGCATAAAGAGGTAAGAACAAAATATTGGGGATATGCTAAAGATGAAAAAACTTCTAATGAAGATCTTATCAAAGAAAAATATTCTGGCATAAGACCAGCACCAGGCTATCCAGCATGTCCCGATCATTTGGAAAAAAAAACCATGTGGGATTTATTATCAATTGAAAAAAGGATAGGTGTAAAGTTAACAGAAAGTCTTGCCATGTGGCCTGCTGCATCTGTTTGTGGATATTATTTTGGTAATAAAAAAGCTAAATATTTTGGTATAGGAAAAATAGATCAAGATCAGATGATTGACTATTCTAGTAGAAGAGGTATTAATTTAAAAGAAGCAATAAAATGGTTAAATCCAATATATAACGATGTTTAATATAATTTGAGTTCTAACTTAAATGAATTAAATTTACCATTAACCTAAACACTAAATGAGAAAGATTCTTGTTGTATTTTTTCTTTTTATATCATACCTTTTGCATTCACAAAGTCTTCAAGATCTAGAAAGACAAGCAAGCTCAATGAATATTAAGTCACAGGAAGATTTAATTAGAGAGTTGAAAAATAAAGGAATGACTGTTCAAGATGCCCAGAGAATGGCAAAACTTTATGGACTTGACTTTCAAGATTATGTATCTAAGTATGTAATTGGAGGGGAGGATAATGATAAAGATGGTTTTTCAAATCAAATGCCTGTAGTTAGTGAATTAATTCTAATTGAAGATTCATTGAATATGCTAGAGGAGGATACAGTTGATATATTAGAAGGAATAGTAGATGAAGATTCAATAATTTTTTTTGGTTATGATATTTTTTTAAATAATCCTTTTGCTAATAAAGATTATTTGGTAGGTAACATAGATGAAGGATATATTCTAGCTCCAGGCGATGTTTTGAGAATATTTGTTTTTGGTGATAATACTTATCAAGTAGAAGTTGAAATAGATTTAAATGGGAATATTTTGTTGCCTGATATAGGAATGTTTTTTGCTTCAGGTTACACTTTTTCAACCATTAAAAAAAGACTAATTGATTATCTTGGAAGATCATTTTCAGGTTTGCTTGATAATCCACAAAGATCTTTTCTTGATGTTTCTTTAACACAAATCAGACCTGTAAAAGTTACTCTTTTGGGTGAGAGTAATACACCTGGCCCTCATCTTGTAAATGGTTTTGCAACAGTTTTAAATGCAATCTATTCCTCAGGAGGTATTAAAACATCAGGCTCATTAAGAAATATTCAAGTTTTTAGAAATAATAAACTAATTAAAAATATTGATTTGTATGATTATATAACAAAAGGTTC
>CACPHX010000027.1 GCA_902633975.1 uncultured Marinoscillum sp. | reverse complement strand
TTTGCGTTTTGTGGATTAATACTTCCCCCATAAATTATACTAGTATCGTTAGATAAAGATGAGCTGTATTTACTTTTTATAAGATTTCTAATATGATTATGCATTTCACTTATATCATTTTCAGATGCGGTTTTTCCTGTTCCAATTGCCCAAACAGGTTCATATGCAATAATTAAATTTTTGAACTGTGAACTCTTAAGTTTAAAAACTGATAAATTTAATTGTTCCTCTACATAAGTTAAATGTGTGTTGTTATTTCTAACATCTATTGGTTCGCCACAACAAAATATAGGTGTAATATTATTTTCAAGGAGTAAACAAATTTTTGAAAAAACAACATTATCTGTCTCACCAAAAAGTTCTCTTCTCTCACTATGACCTACTAAAGAAAAAGGGATGGAAATACTTGAAAGCATTTTTGCTGAAACTTCTCCTGTGTAAGCTCCGTCAGAATAAGAACTTAAGTTTTGAGCTGATACAAAAACTGACTCAACCCCTTCACACATTTTAGATACTGTATTGAGAAAAGGAAAAGGGACTGATAATATTTTTAAAACCTTTGTGTTATTAGATTTTGATAATGACTTTAAAAAGTCAAAAGTTAATTTTTTTGACGAGTACTCGTCATTATTCATTTTCCAGTTTGCTGCAACAATTTTTTTTGGCATATCACAAAATTAGCTTAATTATTTAATTTGAGCTAAATACTAACTAAACGAACATTTTCCTTAGATATTTTCCTGTAATATTATTATTTGTATTAACTAATTTTATTGGTTCTCCCTCAAAACAAATAGTCCCCCCATTTTCTCCTCCTCCAGGCCCCATATCAATTATCCAATCTGCCTGCTTTATGAGTTCTGTGTTATGTTCAATTATAATAATAGAATTATCTCTTTCGATCAACTCATTAATTGATTTCATAAAATTTTCTATATCCATGTTATGTAAACCTGAGGTTGGTTCATCAAAAATGAAAAGTGAATTATTTTTAGATGTTTTTTGATCTTGAATGAGGTAAGAAGCTAATTTTAATCTCTGTGCTTCTCCTCCACTTAAAGTGCTTGAGGACTGACCCAACTTCAAATAACCTAAACCCACATCATTTAACGGCTTTAGTTTATTAATAATTGTTTTTGAGTTTTTAAAAAACTTTAAAGAGTCCTCAATAGTCATATCAAGAACATCAAATATATTTTTTCCCTTAATTTTTACCTCAAGTATTTTATCTTTAAATCTCTTCCCATTGCAACTATCACACTCTAAAAAAATATCAGCCATAAATTGCATCTCTATTTTTTTTATTCCCTCTCCCAAACACTCCTCACATCTCCCCCCCTCAACATTAAAGGAAAAGTCTGCGGGTGATAGATTTTCTCCAGTTTCAAAGGATTCTTTTGAGTAAAACTTTCTTATTGCGTCATATGCTTTTGTATAGGTAACTGGATTTGATCTTGAAGATCTTCCAATAGGATTCTGATCAACTATTTCAATATTTTTAATTGATTCTACATCACCATTGATGGTATCATATGCGCCCTGTCGATCAAACTTGCTCTCCAAAATCTTAGCAATTGCTGGATACAATACTTGTTTAATCAGTGTGGACTTTCCTGATCCACTCACTCCTGTTACAACTACCAATCCACCTAAAGGAATTTTAATATTGATATTTTTCAGATTGTTTTCTCTTGCATTTTTAATTTCTAAAAACTTGTTTAGTTTTCTCACTTGAGGAAAATATTTTTTCTTTTTATTAAAAATGAATTGACATGTAGGACCTGGTGTTTTTTTTGATATTTTATCAGTACTTCCACAATACATAATTTCTCCTCCATTTGTACCAGCTCCTGGACCTATATCCACCAAAAAATCAGAAGACTTTATAACCTCTTCATCATGCTCAACCACAATTACCGTGTTTCCAATATCTTTTAGAGAGGTTAAAATCTCAATTAGTTTTGAAGTATTATAAGGATGAAGGCCAACTGTTGGTTCATCAAGAACATAAAGGGAGCCGACTAATGAACTTCCTAGAGATGTTGCTAATTTTATTCTCTGAAATTCTCCCCCAGAGAGTGTACTTACTTTTCTGTTAAGAGTAAGGTAACCAAGACCTATTTTATTGATATAGCATAATCTTGAAATAATCTCTTTTAAAACTCTTTCACTTATCTTTTTATCAGAGCTATTAAGTTTTATGTTCTGGAAAAAACTTAAAACTTTGTCAAGAGGACTTTCTAATAACTCAACTATGTTTCTATTTTTGATTTGCACGTAATGAGCTTCCTTCCTAATACCAGACCCTTCACAATCCATACACCTAGTTTTACCCTTATACCTAGATGAAATAATTCTGAATTGAATTTTATAACTTTTTCTTTCAAGATATTTAAAAAATTTTCTGATTCCTTTAAATGGTCCTTTGCCATTCCACAAAATATCTATTTCATTTTTTGATAAATCTTTGTATGGTTTGTGAATATTAAATTCAAATTTTTTTGAATTTTCTAATAAGGGTTCAAGCCAAATTTTCATTTTTTCTGTTCTCCATGGCACAATACATCCAGACAAAACTGACATATTATGATTAGGAATTATTTTATTTGGATCAATACCTAAAACATCTCCAAACCCACCACAAGTCTTACAAGCTCCGTATGGGTTATTGGAACTGAAAAGATTTACTGATGGTTCAATAAACTTCATTCCATCAAGCTCGAAAAGATTTGAAAACACAAATTTTTCATTTAAAACGTTTATATAAAGTGTGCCAGAACCTTCAAAAAATGCTTCTTTACAAACATCTATTATTTTAAACTTAAAATCTTCATCGTTCTGTGAGATTTTACCCCTATCTATTACAACATTAATTTGACTTATTTTTTTTTGACTATTTAGAAGGGATTCGACTGTATAGAATTCATTTTCAAGAATAACCCTGGTAAAGCCTTTACTTAGCAAAACCTCCAAGTCTCTTTTATAAGTTTCTTTATCTAATTTTTTTGGAAAAGATATAAAATATTTAGTTTCTTCTTTTTTTTGATTCAAAAAGTTATAAACATCGAGTGGTGTATCCTTTTTTACTTTATTCCCTGATATGGGAGATATTGTAATCCCTATACTCGCATATAATAATTTTAAATAATCATAAATTTCTGAAAGAGTACCTACAGTTGATCTTGGATTTTTATTATTTCTTTTTTGATCTACAGCAACAGCTGGTGATAAACCATCTATATATTCAACATTAGGTTTATCCATTCTTTGTAAAAACTGTCTTGCATAAGAACTCAGACTCTCGATATATTTTCTTTGTCCCTCGGCAAATATTGTATCAAATGCTAAAGAAGTTTTACCTGAACCAGAAACACCTGATATGACAACAAATCTATTTCTTGGAATTTTTAAAGAAATATTTTTAAGATTGTTAACATTTGCTCCCTTAATATTAATTTCTTTCGGTTCAGACATATTTTTTTGAATTAGATAAATGATTAATTATATTTAATTTTAATTTAATCAAATAACACAATATGATATAGACTTCTACGTTACCAAATTACAACAGAAGTATGATAAAAACGGATTTAAGTGATAGTTGTTTAATATCACTTTACAAAAAAGGTAACGAAGAGGCTTTGTCATCTCTCTTTGAGAGACACAAATCTAGAATTTTTACTTCAGTTTTCTTTATTGTAAAGGATAAATATATTGCTGAAGATATTTTACAAGATGTCTTTATAAAAACTATTAATATAATTAAAGAAAACAGGTACAACGAACAAGGTAAATTCTTACCTTGGATTTTAAGAGTAGCACACAACATGGCTATTGATAATTTTAGAAAAGAAAAAAGAAACCCAAAAATAACATTAGCAGATGGGTCTGATATATTTAACTGTCTTAAGTTCTCTGAGAAATCTGAAAAAAATGAGGAGTTATCTAAAGGATCGAAGAAATATTTAAAGAGAATGATATTGAAACTACCAGAAAAACAAAGGGAAGTATTAGTTATGAGGCTTTATATGAAAATGAGTTTTAATGACATTGCAGAGGAAACAAATGTAAGTATAAACACAGCGTTAGGTAGAATGAGGTATGCTCTTCTTGCATTAAGAAAAAAAATTAAATTAAAACAAATTGCCTATGAGTAAAACCTCTACTAATCATGATATTATAAATCATATCTACAAAGAATTAGAAGAATCTACAGAATCAAAATTATTTAATACAAATACACTTACAAAGCTAGAATTAAGCCTATGCAAAGAAGAAATTGAGGCTATTCTTGAGGAAGTGAGTAGAATTGAATTAATACCATCTAACGTTGTAATAGATAGAATATTGAATTATTCTATCTCAAAAAAGATGTGTAACTAATCTACTATAATTTTTTTAGGATTGATTTTCTTCCTATTGATTTAGTTATGATATCCTTTTGTATATTCCATCCCCTTGCTGGAGAATATTCCCTACCGTAAAAAATAATTTGAAGGTGAAGTTTATTCCACAAGTCTATGGGAAACAACCTTTTTGCATCTTTTTCAGTTGTCATTACATTCTTGCCCGAGGAAAACCCCCAGCGATACATTAATCTGTGAATGTGGGTGTCTACAGGAAAAGAAGGAACTCCAAATGCTTGAGACATAACAACACTTGCCGTCTTATGTCCAACTGCTGGTAAAGACTCTAAAGCTTTAATATCATTGGGCACCTTTCCACTATATTTTTCAATTAAAATTTTAGAAAGTTCAAAGATACCTTTTGACTTCATGGGTGAGAGTCCCACTGGTCTAATAATATCTCGAATCTGTTTAACACTCAGCTTAACCATTTTTTGTGGAGTATCTGCTTTATTAAATAGTATTGGTGTTATTTTATTTACACCTTTATCAGTACTTTGCGCTGATAAAAGAACTGCAATTAATAAGGTGTATGAATCTTTGTGATCTAGGGGGGGTGTTACTTTAGGATATAGTTCCTCAAGTGTTGATATCATGAATTCCACCTTCTCTGATTTCAACATAACTAAATTGGCTTATAATTTGAGTTATAAAATATTTTTTTAAAGTCAGCCTCTAATAAAAGCTCTTCTAATGTTAGTTGATTTTGATCCATATATGAACTGACTATTTTCCAACCTAACCATCTTCCTATTCTTCCAGGAACCTGAGGAGATATTTCATAAGTGATTGGTCTTTCTGACATATATTTTTGTTTTTCTTTTGATTGATTCTCAAAAAAAAGTTCATTCTGAATAAAATAAGAATAAATGAATGCTTCGTTTTCCTCTAAATTATTCATTTGTTTTTCACTATATCCCAAAATAATATTGTCTTCCTCACATTCTGAAATAGAGCCAACAACATAATATAATTTTCCAAAAGCAATCATCTCATTTAACATGGATTGATCGGATTCATTTATTACATTAAATTGAGAGAAATAAGACTTAAGTAGAGTAGAGTTTAAATGAACAGGGGTATATCTATCTAAAATATATTCTGGCAAATCACTTGGTTTGTATTTGTTGCTTTGTTCTAAGAAATATTCAATGCCTACACTAATTGAGTTTTTTGAAACAACAACATCATTGTAGAACCCTGAAACAAGTATATTGAACTCTGGGTTAAGTTTAAAATTACTATCCTTATTATAAAAGTGAAAGGAGTTATTAAGGTTAATATATATTTCATTAAAATCATCAAAAGTTTTAATAACATCAAAATATAAGCTGTCGAAATAAACATTATTAATTAAAGAAAAAATTTGTGAAACGTCATCTTTTATTAAAGGTATTTGCAGCTCAAAAAAGGGAGACATAACTTCTGAATTTGATAAAATTAGCTCAGAAAATTCTTCTTGAGTGTTAACGTTTTTTAAAATAACTGTTAAGTCATTAAAATTTATTTCTTTTGATAGAAAGTCTTTTTTTTTTCTACAATCTGTTGGAGCACAAGAAATAAAACCCAGAAATAAAATAAAAAAAAATCTCACTTCTTTGTTTGAATCATCTGTCTATTTGAGTCAAGAAAAACGTAATCCTTTACTCCAATATTAATATCTTTTTCAATTTTTACCCATCTTCTATATTTAATAAACCATTTATATTGACGTGATAAAACACCAATAGTAAAATATGAATATAAATAAGGGTGAACCACTAGATTAAGATTCTTCTCATTCTGCTTCATGAAAAGGTATTCAATTTTCTTTTCAATTTTATCTGCTGCTTCTGTGCCTTCCTGATCTAAGTCAGCATCTTCTTTTACCATTTTAAGTTCCTGTCTTACTCTTTGCCGAGTAATTTGCATTAGACAAAACTTTGATAGGGGTAAAATTGTATGTTTTGATCTATCATCCATCATAGCTTTTTTCATTGCTTCAAATAATTTTCTTTTATTTGAAGCTTTTTTTAAATCGATAAAATCAATAACAATTATTCCTCCAATATCTCTTAACCTCAATTGTCTTGCAATGGTACTTGCTGCATCTAAGTTTACTTTGAGAGCTGCTTCCTCTTGATTAGTTGTCTTGCTTGTCTTTCCACTATTAACATCGATAGCATGTAATGCCTCAGTATGTTGAATGATTACATAACCACCATTGGAAATCGGAACTGTTTCACCAAATAATTCTTGTAGTTGTTTTTCTATACCATAAACTTCAAATATTGGAGCAGGGGAAGAATATAGCCTCACAATTTTTTCTTTCTTTGGCTCAAACTTTTTAACATAATTCTTAACCTCTTTATGTAAATCTTTATCATCGATAACGATATTATCAAAAGAAGAATTTAAAATATCTCTAAGGAGTGATGTTGCTTTATTGTCCTCACCAATTATTTTTTCACCTACCTTTGCTTTTTTAATTTTTTTCACGCCTTGTCTCCATATCTTTTTAAGAGACTGTAAATCTTTATCCAACTCTGATACGGATTTGGTTTCCGCAACAGTTCTTACTATAACGCCAAAGTTTTTTGGCCTAACTGATTTAATTAAGTTTATAAGCCTAACTCTTTCATCTCGTTTTGTTATTTTTTTTGAAACATTAATAGTATCAGAAAAAGAAACAAGAATTAGGTGTCTTCCAGCTAATGAAAGCTCTGTTGTTACTCTAGGGCCTTTAGTTGATATGGGTTCTTTTACTACTTGAATTAAAATCTCATCTCCTTTATCAAGCACCTCATTGATTTTTCCAAACTTATTTATATCATCTATTTTTTTAAATGAATCATAGTCTACTTTTGACTTGCCTCTTACCTTTTTAACAAAAGATTTTAACGACAAAAATTGAGGACCTAAATCTAGATAGTGTAGGAATGCATCTTTTTCAAAGCCTATATCTATAAAAGCAGCATTAAGGCTTTTATTTATTTTTTTGACTTTTCCTACATATATATCACCTACATTAAATTTAGTTTCATCATTTTCTTGATGAAATTCGACAAGTTTTTTATTCTTTAGAAGTCCAATTCTACTTTTGTCGCGAGAAGAATTTATTATTAGCTCGCTACTCATAGTATTATTGTTTTATTTCTTTTTATGTCTATTTTTTCTTAATCTTTTTTTTCTTTTATGTGTTGATATCTTATGTCTTTTTCTTTTTTTACCACTTGGCATTTTTAACTCTATTTATTTTTTAAAAAAAAATCCAAATCTTTAATTAACAAACTATCTCCAGACCTCATAACTATATTAAAAAGAGAGTCTGCTGTTTTATATTCACTAAGATAGTAATTGCTAAAACCTAACTGCAAATATGCTCTTTTATCTGATGAATCAATAGATATTATTTGATTAAATCTTTTTGCAGCATTTTCATACTGTGATGTCTGGAGAGATAAGACTCCTAAATAATATAGAGCATCTGTATTTTCAGGATTTTTATCTATAATGTCTCTCAACATAAAAATTCCTTCCATTGGGTTATCTCCTTCAACTAATTCAATCGCTCTTTCAATGGAAAAATTTTCATTTACCTGATTTTGTACATCTTTATTATCAATAACTAAAGTTGGTAACTGATAAGTTAATGCAATAAAGATTAGGGCTATTATAAGCAATAGTACTTGTATATTTTTCTCTGACATATTATTCTGCTAATCTGTTGTTTTCTTTAACTGATTTAATAAAAATCTTAGAAGGCTTAAAGCTTGGAATATAATGAGCATCTAAAATTATAGCTGTATTAGTTGAAATATTTCTTGCAATTTTTTTTGCTCTTTTTTTATTAGAAAATGTTCCAAAACCCCTAATGAATAAGCTATCTCCATCAATTAATGTTTTTTTGATTGTTGCCAATGTAGCCTCAAAAACCACTTCTACATCGGAACGATCTACTCCTGTTTGGGATGATACTTTTGAAATAATATCTGCTTTTCTCACTTTTTTTAAAATTTATTGTTTTATATCTTTTGATAAAATTAGTTTATTAAAATCAATGATCAAACATGAATCAAAATTAGAGTTCTGTGCTAAAGTTATGCAGTGGTTTGAAGCCAACAAGAGAGATTTGCCATTTAGAAAAGATAAAGATCCGTATAGGGTTTGGTTGTCTGAGATTTTACTTCAGCAGACTCAAATGGGAACAGGAATAAAATATTATAAAAAATTCATTAAAAAGTTCCCTAAAATAGAAAAACTTGCAAAAGCCAAAGAGGAAACAATCTACTCTATATGGAAAGGATTGGGTTATTACAACAGAGCCAAAAACCTACACAAAACAGCACAAGAAATTGTGAACAATTATCAGGGGGTCTTTCCTAATGACTACAATGATTTATTGAGTCTTCCTGGTATTGGTAAATATACTGCATCTGCAATATCTTCTATCTGCTTCAACAGTAAAAGGTACGTTATTGACGCAAATGTTTACAGGGTTTTATCTAGGTATTTAGGGATTAATAAAAAAATAAATCAATCAAAATCATATAAATATTTTGAAAACCTATCGAAAGAGTTGGCTAAAGGTATTAAAAACACCGGGGCTTATAATGAGGCTATAATGGATTTTGGAAGTATGATTTGTAAACCAAAAAACCCAAAATGTGATATTTGTATCATAAGAAAAACTTGTTTTTCTTATATCAATAATACTCAAGAAAAATATCCACTAAAAGAAGTGGTTAAAAAAAGAAAGGTTAGATATTTCAACTACTTCGTTATACAAAACGAAAATTATTACCTCATCCAAAAGAGATATAATAATGATATATGGAAAAATTTATTTGAATTTTATCTAATTGAAGATAAGAATATACAAAATGCAAAAAATGTATTTCAAAGCACTATCAATTTACATAAAAATGTGATTTCACATAAAGAAACTATCCAAGAGGTTAGTCAGCTTAGTCACCTAAAGATACATGTATCCTTTCATGGGTGTTTTATAAAAAAGAAAAGAGATTTTTCTCTCATAGAAAAACTGTTTAAACTAAAAAAAATTAAAAAACAAAAAACAAAAAATTTAGGCTTCCCAAAAGTTATTGATAACTATTTGAAATATAAGACTTAATGTTTAAATTCAATTTTCATGGCAGGTGTTAATAAAGTTATTTTGTTGGGTAATCTTGGAAAAGATCCAGAGGTTCGAAGGTTAGATGATGGAAGAGGTGTTGCTAACTTTTCTCTTGCAACAAGTGAAACGTACAAAAATAAATCAGGTGAGAAGGTTACAAACACAGAGTGGCATAATATTGTTCTTTGGTCTCCACTAGCAGATATTGCTGAAAACTATTTAAAAAAAGGAAGTCAGGTATATATTGAGGGAAAAATATCTAACAGATCTTACGAAGATAAAGACGGTGTTAAAAAATATATTTCTGAGGTGGTTGGAAGAGAAATAACTTTATTAGGTAGAGCCCCAAGTTCAGATTCTATGGATACGCAAGAACCAACTAATAAAGAAAACGAAGAATCTACTGTTGAAGATGATTTGCCATTTTAATTTTATATAGTTGGACATAGATTTTCCAGAACCCAGTTTAGTAGTTATTAATCAATTTTTAAATGTTGATATATTAAATCTATTTTTACAAGCTTCAATTCTTTTATTTTTACTAGTTTTTTCTGCGATCATTTCTGGATCTGAGGTGGCGTTTTTTTCTCTATCCCAAACTGAAATCAAAAAATACGCAAAGGAGAAAAACAAAAGATTAACAAATGCTATTAATTTATTAAAGAGACCTGATAAACTTTTAGCTAATATACTAATTGTAAATAACCTAATTAATGTTGCAATAATTACTTTATCAGCTTATTTCACTTGGAGTAGTTTTGGCAAATCTGCCTACGTTTTTTTTGTTTTGACTTTTATTGTTACTGCTATTATAATTTTTTGTGGAGAAATTATTCCAAAAGTTTACGCAAGTAAAAACAAAAAGCTATTCGTAAAAACCTCATCATTAGTTCTTATACCATCAAGTGTATTATTTAAACCATTAATTTTAATTTTAATTAAAATATCAAAAGCATTCAAAAACAATAAAAGAGAACTCCTAGAAAGTTCTAAAGAAGAGTTAAATAAAGCTATGAGTTTAACAATAGATAAAAGTACAAGCAAAGAAGAAAAAGACATTCTAAAAAGTATTATAAACTTTGGGAGTATTAAAGTAAAAGAAATTATGAAGTCCAGGGTAGATATTGTAGCTTTTGAAATTGATGACTCATTTGAGAAAATATCTAAACTAATTAATAAGTCTGGATACTCTAGAATTCCAGTTTTTAAAGACACTATAGACAACATAGAAGGCGTTCTTTATGTGAAGGATTTACTACCTCATCTAAATGATAAAGAGTTTGATTGGACTAAAAAAATAAGGCCTGCATTTTTTGTGCCTGAAAACAAGAATATAGATGTTTTATTTAAAGATTTTCAGGAAAAAAGAGTTCACCTATCATTAGTAATTGATGAATATGGTGGGGTTTCTGGACTCGTTACTCTAGAAGATATTATTGAAGAAATTGTAGGTGATATAAAAGATGAATTTGATTTTGAAGATGACTTTTATTATAAAAAAATCGATTCAAATACTTTTTTATTTGATGGAAAAACATCTTTAAATGATATGTGTAAGGTTTTAAATATCCATAAAGATTTTTTTGATGCATCAAAAGGAGAGAGCGAGTCTTTAGGTGGATTGATATTAGAGTTAAATTCAAAAATACCTAGCGTGGGAGATAAAATTAAAATTGATAATTTTATTTTTACAATTATGTCAGTTGATAAAAAAAGAATAAAACGTGTTAGGGTGTTTAAAAAAACAAAGAATTAATTTTTTTATTGTTTGGTTTATTTTAGTCTTTTCTTGCAATCAGGGATATAAACCTAAACCAAAGGGATATAATCAAATACAATTTCCTGAAAAAAAATTTGAGCAAATAAAAGTATCTAATAAGTACTCCTTCAAAAAAAACACACAAGCAAACCACAAGATTGATAATGAAAGATTTTGGGTTACATTGAAGTATGAAAAACTAAAGGCAGAAATTCTAATAACCCACAAGGAAATTTTAAAAAACAAAGAATTAGATGAGTTTATTCAAGAGTCATATAAATTAATAGGTAGGCATCAAATTAAAGCCGAATCAATAATTGAAAAGAGGGTTGTTACACCAAAAAAAAAACATGCTGTTTTATTTGAAATTAATGGCGAGGTTGCATCTCCCTATCAGTTTATTACCACAGATAGTAGCAAAAACTTTCTAAGAGCAGCATTATATCTAGATAACCCTGTTGCTAACGACTCAATTATGCCAATTGTTGAATACCTAAAAAATGATGTTAATCATATTTTAAATACATTAGTTTGGAATGGTAGATAATCCACTTAATTATAAAGTTGAATTTATAAAGGGTGTTGGACCTAATAAAGCGGCTGCATTAAAAAAAGAATTAGGAATTAGTCAATTAAAAGATATGCTTGATTTTTTCCCGTTTAGGTATGAAGATAGGTCACAGGTTTTAAAAATTGCTGATATTGATGACAATAGTAATGCTGGCTTATATATGATTCAGGTAATTAATAAAAAAAAAACAGGAAAGTATAGAGGTAAATCATTAAAAGTGACGGTCAAGGATTCTACAGGATATGCTGAATTGTTATGGATGAAAGGTATTGAATGGGTTGAAGATAAAATGGTAGCAGGAAAAAAATACGTTATATATGGAAAACCTAAATTATTAAAAAAAAAAGTATCTTTTTTTCATCCAGAATTTGGTGACAAAAACTCAATGCCAATGGGACTTAGGCCTGTATACCCATCAAGTGAAAACTTAAAAAGAAGGTTTATAAATAATAGATTTTTCAATAGAATAATTGAAGAAATAATAGTTAAAACAAAAAAGCATATAAAAGAAAATCTTTCTAGAGAATTAATTCAAAACTTAAGTTTAATGTCAAAATCTGAAGCTGTTACAAATATGCATCTGCCAAAAAGTTTTGCTCACATAAAAGAGGCTATTCGTAGATTAAAATTTGAAGAACTTTTTTTTCTGCAACTTCAAATTCTTCAACTAAAAAACTCAAGATTAACATCATTTCCTGGTTATATTTTTAAAAAAAATATACTTATAAATAAGTTCTATAGAGAACATTTACCATTTGAATTAACAAACGCACAAAAGAAAGTTTTAAGGGAATGTTATGAGAATATGTCTAAAGGAAAACAAATGAATAGATTAGTTCAGGGAGATGTTGGGAGTGGAAAGACAATCGTAGCTTTTTTATGTATGTTAGCTGCAATTGACCATAATTGTCAAATAGCCTTTATGGCTCCAACGGAAGTTTTAGCAGAACAACACTTTAATAGCATTAAAGCAAATGCTGAAAAGATTAAAATCAATGTAAACATCCTAAGTGGATCGACTAAAAAAAAATACCGAAAAGAAATACTTAAAAATCTTCTCAGTGGAACAGTTGATATATTAATTGGTACCCACGCTTTAATTGAAGACTCTGTGGTTTTTAAAAGGTTAGGTTTGGTCATTATAGATGAACAACACAAGTTTGGTGTAGCGCAAAGGGCAAAACTATGGAGAAAAAAAAGTGAGTTTTATCCTCATGTTTTGGTAATGACAGCAACGCCAATTCCAAGAACATTAGCTCTAACATTATATGGAGACTTAGATGTTTCTGTGATCGATGAGTTACCTTCTGGAAGAAAAAAAATTATTACCTCACACAGATTTGATAATTCAAGGTTAAAGGTTTTTGGGTTTATAAAAGATAAGATAAGTTTAGGAGAACAGGTATATGTTGTCTACCCCCTTATAGAAGAATCTGAAAAAAAAGATTATAAAGATTTGATGGATGGTTATGAAAGCTTGAAAAGATATTTCCCAAACACGCAGATTGGTATTCTTCATGGTAGAATGAAGCCCGAGAATAAAGATTATGAAATGAAAAGATTTGCTGATGGGAAATCAAAAATTTTAGTTTCAACAACGGTAATTGAGGTTGGGGTTGATGTTCCAAACGCATCAGTTATCGTTATTGAAAGTGCTGAGAGGTTTGGCCTCTCTCAACTCCATCAATTAAGAGGAAGGGTCGGAAGAGGAAAAGCTCAATCCTACTGTATACTGATGACAAAATATACAATATCATCAGAATCTAAAGAAAGGATGAGCGCTATGGTTGAAACAAATGATGGTTTCAAAATTGCAAATACCGACCTAAAGATGAGGGGGCCAGGTAATATGATGGGAACAAAACAAAGTGGTTTACTTGAACTTCGGTTCACAAACCTTACAGAAGATCAGGATATGGTTTTAAAGTCTAGGGAGCTGGCAATAAAAACAATAAAAGAGGATCCTAATTTAGAATCAAAAGAAAACCTTATAATGAAAAATTACTTGAAGAAAAATATAAAACAAAACATAAACTGGAGTAGAATTAGTTAGCAAATCAAATATTTTTTTTTAAGTGATAATAGTATGGTGGGTCGTTATCAGTTTTTTTATATATCTTAAAAACAATTAAAAACCTATAAGAATGATTGGTTTAATAATCCCTTTATTACTGATTGGCTTTTGTGGCTACATAATATGGCGAGCTGGAGATACATTTTTAGAGGGGTCTAATTACATTGGAAGAAATTTAAATGATGGAGTAAAAGGGGCAACCATAAATGCAGTAGCTAGTTCAATGCCTGAATTATTTATAGCTCTTTTCTTTTTATTCTTTCTAAAAGATGTATCAGGGTTTTCTGGTGGAGTCGGAACATCATTTGGTAGCGTTCTATTTAACTCCTTAATTATACCTTCGGTTGCCATAATTGGTGTTTTGTCAAAGACAAAAAAACTTAGTGTTGATGTTTCAAAAAAAATTATAATAAGAGATGGTTCTTGGTTGTTGTTGGTTGAATTTGTTTTAATATATTTTATTCAACAAGGTAAAATAACCTGGTTTGAAAGTATAATACTTCTTTTAATATATTTTTTATATGTTTTTTACTTATTTAAAACCATGAAGGGTGGTCATCAAATTAATTATGAGGAACCTTTCACAGAAAAAGAAAAAGTTTCAATACTTTCAGCGTTTATTGTCTTTGACCTTAAGAGGTTATTAATTAGAAATAAAAAATTAAATAGTACTAGAGCTTGGTTTGTTTTTGTAACATCATCATTAGTGATTGGCTTTGTTTGTTACTTCCTTGTCTTGTCTTGTGAGTGGTTAGGAAGTGAAAGATATAGCGTCCCTTTCATAGGAGAATTCAATGGGTTAGATATTCCTATATTGTTTATAGCGATAATATTCGCCGCAATAGGAAGTAGTTTTCCAGATACCATAATTTCATACAAAGATGCACAAGGTGGTAATTATGATGATGCAGTATCTAATGCTTATGGGAGTAATATCTTTAATTTATGTGTTGCTTTAGGTCTACCTTTGTTTTTCTTCACGATAATTTATGGACCAATTATATTAGATGAGAATGTGATAGGTTTAATAACTGATCTATCAATTTGGTTTGTTGGATTAACAATCTTGTCTATTATTTTCTACACCAGAAAAGGAGGTGTAAATAAATACCAAGCTTACTCTATGATATCATTATATTTTGTTTTTGTTTTTTATATATTGTATAAAGCTTACTTAAATTAGATTGGTATGGTAAAAAGAATAATCACATTTGTTTTAATATATTTCTGTTTTAATGCTTTTGGTAATAATAAACTGCTTCTAAACTCAATAGAAAAAAGAAAAGCTGAATATTCTAAAATTGCTAAAAATATTTGGGAGTATGCTGAGGTTGGATATAAAGAAGAAAAAAGCTCCAAAGAGCTAATTAACCTACTTGAAAAAAATGGATTTAAAATAAATAAGGGAGTGGCTGGTATTCCAACACCTTTTGTTGAGTTTATAACCTTGTAGGGCATTACCTCCTCTGAAGAAGACAGACTAACTCTTTTTTTTAGTGTTAATGATATTTCTTCAGCATATTTTTTTTCATCCTCGTCATAATAAACACCACCAACCGTTTCGAGTTTATCGTGAATTATTTCCTGCAATGTCTCATTAGGTAAAATATTATAAACACCTCCAGTCACCTCGTATTCAACAGTCGTCTCTGTTCCCATTGCAGCACCTTGTGCAGCTAAAACGACTCTTTCCCACATTTCTCTGACCTGCTCAGGGTCTGGGTGCCTAACATAAAAATACCCTTCAGTAAAATTTGGAACTACG
>CACPHX010000026.1 GCA_902633975.1 uncultured Marinoscillum sp. | reverse complement strand
TAAAATCATCTGAACCAAATGTTAAAGAAATATGGACAATACCTGTTCCCTCTTCAGTTGAAACAAAATCAGCGTGAATTATTGTTAATGCTGGCTTTTCAATTTTAATATATGGTAATAATTGATGGTAATCAAGGCCGCATAATTCAGATCCTTTAATCTCTTTAATTATCTTAAATTCTAATTTATTTTCAATATATTGGACTTCTCCCTCAACACAATTTTCCATGGAGAAGAACTTATTTATACACTCTTTTGCAAGTATTACCTTAATTTTCTCTTTGGTATATTTATTAAAAGTCTCAACAAGAACATAATTTATTTTTTTACCAACAGCTAGTCCGTTGTTAGCTGGCAGAGTCCATGGAGTTGTAGTCCAGGCCAGAATATATATGTCGTCATTCCCAAAAAGTCCAATTGAATCTTTATTTGGTTTAATCTTAAATTGGGCAGTCATTGATGTGTCTTTAATCTCCTTATATGCTCCGGGCATATTTAACTCATGTGAACTTAGACCTGTACCCGCAGCAGGAGAATAGGGCTGTATAGTATAACCCTTGTATAGTAAACCTTTTTTGTATAATTCTTTAATTGACCACCAAACAGATTCGATATAATTATTCTCAAATGTTATATATGCATCATCAACATCTAACCAGAAACCTATCTTCTCCGTAAGTTCCTCCCATTTTTCTTTGTATCTCATCACCGCCTCCCTACACT
Organism: uncultured Marinoscillum sp.; assembly: GCA_902633975.1. Lineage (GTDB taxonomy): Bacteria > Bacteroidota > Bacteroidia > Cytophagales > MED-G16 > MED-G16. The sequence continues at coordinate 17,114 of CACPHX010000026.1, read as the reverse complement.
GATGATTGTAATCTTCTACAGATATTTTAGCGCCAATATCATCTTTAGTTATTCCTAATGTTTTCTCAACTTGTAATTCGACAGGCAATCCGTGAGTATCCCAACCACCTTTTCTATTTACCTTAAATCCTTTAATAGTTTTATATCTGCAAAAAACATCTTTTACTGTCCTTGCCATCACATGATGAATACCTGGTAAGCCATTAGCTGATGGTGGTCCTTCATAAAATGAGAATACTTTTGAATCTTTTCTATTTTCAATTGACTTCTCAAATATTTTATTTTTTTTCCAGAAAGAAATAATGTCCTTACTTACATCATAAAGATTCAAGTTGGTATTTTCATTAAATTTTTTTTTACTCATTATTTACTTTTTATAAAAATATAAAATTATACTAGGAAGAAGAGTAAGGTTGGTTATCATAGCTACAAATAAAATAATAGAGGTAAGTACCCCCAAAACAATGGTTCCACCAAAATTAGAAAAAGCAAAAATTATAAATCCAAAAAATAAAATAAATGATGTGAAAATCATGCTTTTTCCTGTCTGGTTAATTGTTAGCAGTATAGAATCACTCAATGAATTTCTAGTTAATTCATTTTTAAATTTTGCAAGAAAATGAATTGAGTAGTCTACAGATATACCAAAAACAATACTAAAAACAAGAGCAGAACTTGGTTTTAATGGAATAGATAAAAAGCCCATAATTCCTCCAGCAATTAATAGGGGTATTATATTTGGTATTAGAGATATAATAACCATTTTAATATTCTTAAAGAGTGCTGACATAATTAGACTTATAATCAGAAAGGCTAGAAGCATACTCTGCAGTAAATTCTCAATTAAAAAATTTATGCCTTTTATAAATGTAAGAGTTGTTCCTGTTAAGATAACATCTGACTTTGAGTTGGAAAATATCTCATCAATCTTAGGCTTAAAAACATTATTTACTATTGAATCTAATTTCAATGATCCAAGATCAGCTATATTAAGGGATATTCGTATTTTTTGTCCAACAGAATCAACAAAAGATTTAGATATATTGTCTTCTGAAATATTATTTTGGTAACCATCAGCAATATACCTTAATATGAAATTTTTATCTCTATTATTAGGCATAGAATAATAAAAAGGATTGTTATTATAATATGCTTGTCTTGATGCCTTTACAAAGCTAACTATTGAAATAGGAGACGAAACGTAATCTTTATCAGATAGGAACTTTTCTAAGTTATCAACCTTCTTTAGTGTATTAATATTTTGTATACCTCTTTTCATCTTTGTATCAACAACTATCTCGAGAGGCATAACTCCTGAAAAATTTTTTTCAAAAAATTTAAGGTCCTTCATCAGAGAACTCTCAGATGGAACATCATCAACTATATACGAAACAGATTTTATTTTTGTAAGACCATATATTGAAGCAAGAAAAATTACAGTAAATATTAGAAAAACAGATTTTCTGTGGTTGTATGATATTGAAATAAAAAGTGAAATTAAATAGTTTATAAACCTGTAGTTCAAATAATTTGTCTGACTTTTTTTTGGAGAAGGTAAATACAAATAAACAGTTGGGAGTAAAAAAATACTTACAAAAAAAGTAGCAACAACATTTATTCCAGCTATAATACCAAATTCCGTAAGAATTTTTATATCTGTTGTTGATAAAACTAAAAAACCAACCGCAGTTGTTAGATTAGTAATAAAGGTTATGAGTCCAATTGTCTTGATGACATTTCTAAATGCATCTCTCTGATCTGAAAAGTTTTTAAATGAATAGTGGTAATAATTGATCATATAAACACAGTTCGGAATCCCAATCACAACAATTAAGGGAGGTAAGAGTCCGGAAAGCAGTGTTATTTTGTAACCTAATAAAGCTAAAGTCCCAAAAATCCAAACAACTACTATACCTATAATAAATACTGGTATAACTACTGCATCCAGAGACCTAAAGAAAATAAATAAAATTACGGCAGTAACGACGAGTGAAGCAACAAGCAAATAGGTCAACTCATCTTTTACATTTGTGGCTATTGTATATCTTGAGTAGGGCAGGCCTGCATAATGAAGTTTGATTTTTGTTTTTTCCTGAAAATTATTACCATCATCAATTAGGCTTTTCATCAGAACATCTCGCTTGTTTGAATTAAGTATTTTCTTATCTATAGTTATGAGTAAGGTAATAGCGCCTTGCTTATTGAATATTTTGTCTTTATAAAAGTTTTGTTTTGAAATAAGTTTAAGTAAGCTGTCTAAGTCTTTTTGTGATTTTGGAATTGTTTCAAATATTGGAATAAATTCAAAATTTTTATTTTTTGTATTTTTTTTTAAGATCTGTAAAGTTGATAAACCTAATGCGCCTTTTACTCCTTCAATTCCTTTGACATTATCAATCAGGTTTTGATATTGAATAAAGTTATTTAACTCAAAGATTGAAGAATCTTTTAAACCAATGGCGAATACATTTCCATCCTCACCAAAAGTATCTTTAAACTCATTGTAATATATCATATCAGGGTCTGAGTCAGGTACTGTCTGAGAAAAGTCATAGTTTAACTGAACAAATTGACTCATATACGCCATGAAACCAGTTATCATTAGAATTATAAAAACAAAAAGTTTTCTTTTCTCTAGAATAAGACTCGATATATTATCGATCATGAAGATTTTTTTAATAGGTTGATTAACGATGTTTTATCATCAATGAAAGAGATAAGGTTATCAACTTTAACTCTTTCTTGACTCATGTTATCTCTATTTCTTACTGTCACTGAATTATCTTCAAGGGAATCATAATCTACAGTAATACACAATGGGGTACCTATTGCGTCTTGTCTTCTATACCTTTTCCCGATCGAATCTTTGGAGTCCAGTTGACAATTAAATTTATATTTTAACATATCAAAAATATCAAGAGACTTTTCAGAAAGCCCATCTTTGTCATTTAAAGGTAAAACCGCACACTTTACAGGTGATATCTCAAAAGGAAGATTAAGAAATACCCTGTTTGATCCGTCATCTAACTTTTCTTCAACATAACAAGAAGAGAGTACAGATAAGAATAATCTATCGAGACCAATTGAGGTTTCCACAACATAGGGGATAAAGCTACTACCTGACTTCTGATCAAAATAGACCATTTTCTTGTTAGATTTTTCTTGATGTTTTTTTAGATCAAAATCTGTTCTGGAATGTATTCCCTCTAACTCCTTAAAACCCATTGGAAATTTGAATTCAATATCACATGCTGCATTAGCATAATGTGCAAGATTCTTATGGTCGTGAAATCGGTACAAGTCATTTCCTAGACCTAAGGACTGATGCCATTTGAGCCTAATCTCTTTCCATTTCTCATACCATTCTAACTCTGTCCCTGGCCTTACAAAGAATTGCATTTCCATCTGTTCAAACTCTCTCATTCTAAAAATAAATTGCCTGGCAATAATCTCATTTCTAAAGGCTTTACCTATTTGTGCAATACCAAATGGTACTTTTGAACGAGTAGAATTAACTACGTTTAAAAAATTGACAAATATCCCCTGAGCAGTTTCAGGTCTCAGGTATAGTTTTTTTGTGTTATCAACATTTGATCCAACCTCTGTAGAAAACATCAGATTAAATTGTTTGACATCCGTCCAATTAGATGTACCTGATACTGGGTCTTTAATGTCTAATTCATCAATTAACTTTTTTAATCCATTCAAGTCGCTAGATGACAATAAATTAGCAAGCTTTGTAGAAACCTTATTATATTGATCTGAATATTTTATAACTCTCGGGTTAGTTTTTACATACTCTTCTTTATCAAAATTTTCACCAAACCTTTTTTCTCCTTTAGATATTTCCTTCAGTATTTTTGAATCTATTTTTGAAAGATAATTCTCAACTAAAACATCAGCTCTATACCTTTTCTTTGAATCTTTATTGTCAATCAATGGATCATTAAAAGCATCGACATGTCCGGATGCCTCCCAGGTTTTAGAATCCATAAAAATAGCAGAATCTAAACCAACTATATTTCTCTCTAAATTTATCATGGACTTCCACCAATATCTCTTAAGATTATTTTTTAACTCCACCCCTAAAGGACCATAATCATAAACTGCACTAAGCCCGTCATAAATCTCACTCGACTGAAAAATAAAACCGAAGGCTTTACAATGGGAAATTATTTTTTTGAGGGAATCGTTTTCGTTCATTCCACAAATATACTTTTACAATACATTATAAACTAACAAGGATTAATTTTCATAATTAAGAAAATTCGATTAAAAAAAAAATTGTTACGAAAAAATTTCATATTAACTTAATAATATGCAAAAATCAGTAACAGTATTTTGTGGATCAAGTAAGCCAAAAAATAACGATTTCATGATAAAAGAAATAAATAAACTTTCTGAGATAATTATTAGAAATAACTACAGAATGATTTACGGTGGAGCAAAAATTGGAATCATGGGTATGTTAGCAAAAAAAATAATTGAAAAAAATGGTGAAGTAGTTGGTGTTATCCCTGAAATGCTTAAAAAAAAGGAAATAGTATACAATAAACTAACTGAGATACATGTGGTCAAGAATATGCATAAAAGAAAAAAATTAATGTATGAACTTGGTGACTTTTTTATTGTACTTCCTGGTGGAGTTGGAACACTCGAAGAATTTTCAGAGATATTAACATGGAAAATATTGGGAATAAATGAAAAAAAAATTTTCCTAATAAATATTGATGGCTTTTATGATAATATCCTCAATCAGTTTAAAGTTATGGACAATAATAATTTTCTTTATACCGACTTACTAAAAGAAATTATAATAGTAAATAATATTTCTAATCTAGAAGATTATATAATTAACTAAAATAGGATATTAAAACTCCAGCAGCTACTGCAGAGCCAATAACACCTGATATATTACTTGCCATCGCATAATTCATAAGGTGATTTGACGGATCATTTTTTAATGCTATCTCGTTTGCAACTCTGCTGGCCATGGGCACAGCACTTAACCCGGTTGCTCCAATTAATGGGTTAATTTTTTTCTTATTTACTAGATTATAAATCTTTACTGCAATAATTCCACCAGCAATTGATATTATAAAAGCAAATAATCCTCCCAATATAATTGCTATTGTTTCAAAGTTTAAAAAAGCTTGAGGTGTCATTGTAGCACCAATTGTTAATCCAAGAAAAAGTGTACTGGAATTTAAAATATTATCTGAAACAGACTTTGATAATCTGATTGTAGAGGATCCTATTTCTTTCAGTAAGTTTCCAAACATTAAGAAACCAATTAATGTGGTTGATGAAGGAACTATTATTGATACAATAATAGTAACAAGGATAGGGAAAATAATTTTTATAATATCTAAATTTTTTATGTCGGAATTATTTGATGAATCGTCTTGCTTTTTCATATTAATTAACAATTCTTTTTTTGAAACTAATAATCTAACAACAGCAGGGATTATTACAGGAACTAATGCCATGTAAGAATAAGCAGCTATCGCAATTGGACCTAAAAGATGGGGAGCCAAAATTATTGAGGTATAAATTGCTGTGGGTCCATCTGCACCACCGATAATGGCTAAAGCAGCTGCCTCATTATTATCAAAACCCAGGAAACTAGCAATAATCAATACAGAAAAAATTCCTATCTGAGCTGAAGCACCAAAAAAGACTAACCTTAAATTTTTCAGCATTGGTCCAAAATCTGTCAATGCACCAATTCCCATAAATATTAACGGAGGTAAAAATCCAGTTTTAATAAGTGAATAATATAATAGATTTATAATTCCGTGCTCATTTGCAATCTGAATTAAACCGTAAGAAGAGTCCACGGGAACTACACCTAAATTTGAATTAGGTATATTCGCAATGATTATTCCAAAACCAATTGGAACTAATAGAAGTGGTTCATATTTTTTTGAAATTCCGAGAAATAAAAGAATACACCCTATTAAAATCATTATAATATATCCAGGATTAGTCAAAAGACTACCAAAACCTGTCATATCAAAAATGTTTTGAAAAAAATCCATAATCTATTTTTTTATTGTAAACAAAATATCGTCATCGTACACATCTTCTCCATCTCTAAAATATATTTTTTGAATCTTACCTGAAAACTCAGATTTAATTGCATTCATTACCTTCATTGACTCAATATAACATAAAACATCACCTTTTTTCACTACATCATTTACTTTTACTGGTTTATCATTTGATCCTTTTGTTAGGACAAACCTTCCCTCAATTGGCGAATGAACAGAATTACCGTCAACAACACCTAAATCTTTTTCTGATATATCTTCAGAAATAGAATATTCTACTTTGTATTTATCTGAACCAATTTGTATTATTTCAACTTTATTTTCTGGTGCATCATTTATAGAATTGGATTCGTTTCTTCTTTTTTCTAAATCATCATTAAAATTCTTTTTTGCCTTCCCAGATTTATAATCGATATATTGAGTTCTATGCAACGAATATTCAAGCAGCTCCTCATCATCTAAACCTGTACTCCAACCCAAATCTTTCATTTCTTTTCTATTTTTTTTGAGAGTATCTTCAATAAGATTCTGTGGATGATCAGTATAAAATTCTTTTTTTAAATCCGATGCTAGTTTAATTATTTCATCACCCAACTTACTAGGTAATTTTCCTGACTTTCCAAGTAACATATCCCACGTATTATCATCTATTAAAGTCCATCTAGGTTTCCCTTTAATTTTATTTAAAACATTTACCAGAGCAACATTTTTAACATATTGACTATAAGGTGTCACAAGAGGCGGATAACCCATCTGCGGCCATATTTCATTAACCTCATCTGACAGCATTGAAAATAAAAAGTCTATATTAATTTCATCCGATTTATTTTTTTTTAGCCACTTGTTAATACTTAAATGACTTTTTTCTAAATCACTCATCAAACTTCCCATCATGCCACCAGGTAGTCCTGAACTTATCAGTAATGAATTCATTAACCTATTTTTTTGGTTTATGTAATAACCAAGAGACTCATCAATAAATTCTTGTGTGAGCTGCTTCACTTCCATGTAAGCCTTTTTATCAAAATCTTTGACAATGAAGCCATCATCTCTCAAAACTTCATGAACAGTTAGCAAATCAGCATGAGTTGTTCCCCATGACAATGGTTCCATGGAGACATCAACGATATCAGCACCAGCTCTTGCTACTTCAAGAGCAGAAGCTACTGAAAAACCTGGTCCAGAATGGCCATGGTATTGAACAATTGTATTTGGACTATAATTTTTAATCCCCTTAACTATTTTTCCTAATGATGAGGGTCGACCTATACCTGCCATATCCTTTATAGCAATTTCTTTAGTACCAAGTTCTATAAACTTTTTTGCTAGACTAATATAGTAATCAACAGTATGTATTTTAGAATGAGTTATACATAAACAAGACTGTGATATCATTCCTGAAGCATTGGCAAACTTAATTGATAACTCTAAATTTCTTGGATCATTTAAACCATCAAAGGATCTAGAAATATTAGTTCCTTGTTTCGACTTAACACTAAACATCAATTCCCTAACATCTTCAGAAACCGGTGACATGCTTAATGCATTTAGCCCTCTTTCTAGCATTTGAGTTTTAATTCCAACTTCATTAAAAGGTTTTGTCCATTTTCTTACTACCTCGTTAGGGTTTTCACCAGCTAACAATTGAATTTGTTCAAAACCTCCCCCGTTAGTTTCTATTCTATCCCAACATTTCATATTAATAATTGGCTCTGCAACCTTTGATAATTGGTTTGCATTAGGCATATACTTTCCAGAGGACTGCCACATATCACGATATACTAAACATAATTGAATCTCTCTAGGCATCATCTTAACTTAGTATACTTAATCACTTTTCCTTTGCCATTAGACAGTTCACTTACTTTTTCTCTTATCTCTTGATCAACCGTATTTTTTTTTTCGCTTTGAATATTTAATTTAGAAACGATTGAAATAAAAAGTTTAGAAGTAAAGTACACGAGAAACAATACTGAAAAAACTGTAATCATTCCGTTGACTAAAATGCCAACAAGATTAGCTAAATTTGGATCATAGTTCATTTCAATGATTAGGTTAGTTTGACAACAAAAATATGTACTAAATTTTTGAAATTAACATAATTAAAAATATTTTATCTAGATGATAATAAGTAGAGTAGAGTCAAAATTAGATGAGAATAAGTTTATAAAATTTGCTTCAAATCTTTATAAAGAAGATGAATATTGGATAAGGCCTTTAGATAAAGATGTCTCTAATGTTTTTAGACCAGAAACAAATAAAGCATTCAAAAAAGGAGAGGTATCAAGATGGATAATTGAAGAAGATGGAAAAGTTTTAGGCAGAATTGCTGCATTCTATCAAAAAAAGAATTCAAAAAGTGATTTAAAAGTTGGAGGTTGTGGTTTTTTTGAATGCATCAATAATCAAAATGTAGCTAATCTCTTATTTGATACAGCAAAAGAATGGCTAGTAGAAAAGGGTTACAATTCAATGGATGGCCCAGTCAACTTTGGAGAGAGAGATAAATGGTGGGGGTGTCTTGTTAAGGGATTCCAAATCGAACCTAATTATCAACAAAATTATGGGAAAAAATACTACCAAAAACTCTTTGAAGAATATGGATTTAAATTACTTTTTAGACAACTAACATTTCTTAAGAAAACAAGAACACCTTTGTCTGAAAGACTCGCTGAAAAAGCAGAAAAAGCTATGAAAGATCCTAATTATAACTTTAGGACATTAGAAATAAGTAAACTAGATAAGTATATAAATGACTTTACTAAAATATATAATGATGCCTGGACAAATTACCCTGGTGTATCAAAACTTAAATTGTCTCAAGCTAAATTATTATTCAAGCAAATAAAGCCAATACTTGATGAAAAAATCTTATGGTTTGCATACCACAAAGATGATCCAGTAGGTTTCTTTATCAGTATTCCAGAGATGAATCAAATATTCAAATATGTTAATGGAAAGCTGGATTTAGTTGGCAAAATCAAAACATATTATCATCTTAAAATTAAAAAATCGTGTAAAAAAATGGTAGGTCTAGTATTTGGTATTGTTCCTAGTCACCAGGGAAAAGGTGTTGACGGTGCTTTAATTATGGCTAGTAGAGAGACCATTCAAGAAAAACTTCAATATACTGACTTAGAATTAAATTGGATACCAGATTTTAACAAAGCAATGATAAGAGTTGCTGAACAAGTTCAGGTTGAACTTGGAAAAATCCATCACACGTACAGATATAATTTTGACAGAAAGATTCCTGTTGAAAGAATTACTAGTAAGTAGTTTATTGATTTAAGGCTTCAGCACCACCTACAATTTCTAATATCTCCTTTGTTATTGCAGCCTGTCTAGTCCTGTTATAAGTGAGTCTAAGTTCTTTTAATAACTCACCAGCGTTATCTGTTGCTTGACTCATAGCAGTCATACGTGATCCTTGTTCAGAAGCATTTGACTCAAAAACTGATTTTAAAATTTGAGTTTTTAATGTTTGAGGTATAAGTGAATCTGCAATATCTTTTTTACTTGGTTCAAACAAATAATTTTTATTAATTATTTCTGTATTGTCCTCTTCAAGATTATTTTCTACAGGTAGAAACTGTTCAATGACCGACTTTTGGACTGCAACATTTTTAAATTCATTATAGATGATATGTACCTGATCAATATTATTATTTAAGTATTCACCATGAACAAAATCAAAAATATTTGAAGCATCTGCATAACTAAATCCATTTAATGAATTCCAAAATTGATCAATAAGGGTGTAATCTTTCTTTTTGAAAAAATCATAAGCTTTTTTTCCAATAGGGAGTACAATAAAAGAATTTGAATCATTCTTATTATTCTCTAAAATGGAATTGAATAACTTAAAAATATTACTGTTGAAACTTCCACAAAGACCTTTATCAGATGCTACTATAATAAATAGTTTATTGTTAACATCTCTTTGTTCAAATAAAACATTTGAAATTGAATCAGAAAGGTTAGAAAGAATCTCTTTAAGTTTATTAGAGTATGGACGTAGGTCAGTCACTTTATCTTGTGCTCTTTTTAATTTAGCTGCTGCAACCATTTTCATTGCTTTTGTAAGTTGTTGAGTCGACTTTACTGAACCAATTCTATTCTTTACTTCCTTAATATTGGGCATAAAGTTTTACTTATAATTTTTAGCCAAATTTTTTGCAGTATCCTCAAGAACTTTCAAACTTTTATCATTCAAAACCCCATTGGATAACTCATCCAGTACTTTTTTACATTTTGAGTTCACAAATTGCAGAAACTCTTCTTCAAGTCTAGATATTTTTGATAATTCAACACCATCAAAAAACCCGTTTGACGAACAATAGATAATAGCGACTTGTTCTTCAACTCTTAAAGGAGAATACTGTGCCTGTTTTAATATCTCCTGATTAACCTTACCTCTATCAATTACAAGCTTAGTAGCTGCATCAAGGTCTGAACCAAACTTTGAAAAAGCTTCAAGCTCTCTAAATGCAGCTTGATCTAGTTTTAAAGTACCAGCAATTTTTTTCATAGACTTTATTTGTGCTGATCCTCCTACCCGTGAGACAGAAATTCCAATATCAATAGCCGGTCTAATACCTGAATTAAATAAGTTAGACTCTAAAAATATCTGACCATCTGTTATTGATATAACATTTGTAGGTATATAAGCAGAAACGTCACCTTCCTGTGTCTCAATTATTGGTAATGCGGTTAATGATCCTCCACCCTTTACAACTTTTTTAAGTGCATCAGGTAAATCATTCATACTTGCAGCAAGTTTGTCGTCATCAATAATTTTTGCTGATCTCTCGAGTAATCTAGAATGTAAATAAAATACATCTCCTGGATAAGCCTCTCTACCTGGAGGCCTTCTTAATAATAATGAAACCTCTCTGTATGAGACTGCTTGTTTTGATAAATCGTCAAAAATAACGAGTGCAGGTCTACCAGTGTCTCTAAAATACTCACCAATCGCAGCTCCGGCAAATGGAGCGTAAAATTGCATTGGAGCAGGTACTGATGATGGAGCAGAGATAATAGTTGTATACGGTAATGCTCCATTCTTCTCAAGTGTATTTGTTACCTGAGCAACGGTAGATGCTTTTTGACCAACAGCAACATATATACAATAAACAGGTTCTCCTTTGTCATAAAATTCTTTCTGATTTAGAATAGTATCAATTGCGACAGCCGTTTTACCTGTTTGCCTATCTCCAATAATTAATTCTCTCTGACCTCTTCCAATAGGGATCATAGAGTCAATAGCTTTTATTCCAGTTTGTAACGGTTCATTAACTGGTTGTCTATAAACAACACCAGGTGCTTTTCTTTCGAGAGGCATTAAATAAGTTTTACCCTTAATGTTGCCTTTCCCATCTATTGGATTACCAAGAGTATCCAAAACTCTTCCACATACACCTTCTCCAACTTCAATGGAAGCAATATCTCCAGACCTTTTAACAGTATCCCCCTCTTTAATGGAACTTGAGTCTCCCATTAATACAGCACCTACATTGTCTTCTTCTAGATTTAGAACTAAACCTTTTACACCACCTTCAAACTCAAGGAGCTCGCCAGCTTGGGCGTTAGATAATCCATAGATTCTAGCAACACCATCTCCAACTTGAAGTATGGTTCCTACCTCCTCTAATTCTGAGTGAGATTTAAAATTAGAGAGTTGTTCTCTAATAATTGAGGAAATTTCATCAGGTCTAATATTTGACATCTTTTTTATTTTAGTTATTTATTAAATTTTTTCTTAATTGGGCTATTTTACTTGAAGCAGAACAGTCAATCATTTTATCTCCAATTTTTAGATTAAATCCACCCAATAAACTCTTATCAATAGTATTCTCCAAATGGATATCTTTGCCAGACACCTTCTTAGCATACTGTTCAACAACATTTAAAGTCTTTTCATCTAAATTAAAAGTTGTTGAAATAACAGATTCTTCAATATTCATATGTTCATTATATAACTCCTTGTATTTTAGCAGTATAGTAAACATTAAATTATCTCTCTTCCTGTATATAAGATTTAATAAAAGATTAAGAGTATTCTTATTTAAAATTTTTTTAAATATTTTGTTTGTTATATTGATTTTATGATTAATTGGAATAATGGGACTTGAATATAGATTTAAAACTTCTTTTGAGTCTTTAAAATACTTTATTAGTAAATCAATATCTGACTTAACTTCATCAACAATATTATTATCAATTGATAAAGTTAACAATGACTTAGCATATCTCTCAGAAGCCCTCGAATTTATCATTATTTAGAATCGTTAATTTCTTTAATTAGATCATCAACATATTTTTTTTGTGACGAATCTTTACTTAATTCATTTTTAATAATTTTCTCAGCAATATCTATAGATAGTTCAGCAAGCTTATTTTTTACATCATTCATCGCTTTATCCTTTTCTGTATCAATGACGTTTTTTGCGTCTAGAATTATTTTATCGGCCATTTCTTTTGCGCTTTGTTTTGCCTCATCTTTCATTGAGTTTGATACTTTTTTTGCCTCAGCAATGATCATCTCTCTCTCTTTTCTTGCTTCAGTAAGCAAATCCTCATTCTTACTTTGGATGCTTACAAGTTCTTCTTCTGCTTTTTTAGCAGATTCTAAAGAATCTTCAATAAATTTCTCTCTAGCTTTCAAAGAATTCATTATTGGCTTCCAAGCGAATTTCGATAACACTAATAGAGTTGATAAAAAAATTATTACTTGCCAAAAAAGTAAACCAGTGCCAGGTGTTAAAAGCTCCATAATTTATCCTCCTACACCAAATACAACCAAAAGACCACCTACCATTCCACCTAAAGCTATAACTTCAATTAAAGCAGCTAACAATATCATTGGTCCCGTGATTTTGTCTGATGCCTCTGGTTGTCTAGAAATTGCATTCATTGCGTTCCCTCCAACTAAGCCTATACCTATACCTGCACCTATTGCTGCTAAACCAGCTCCAATAACTGCTAAGCCAACATTTAATAATAAAAAACTAAGCATAATAATCAATTTTAAAATTTAACATATAATTTTTTAATGTCCATCTTCAGTTGCCATCCCAATATATATTGAGGAAAAAAGTGTAAAAACATAAGCCTGAATTGCAGCAACTAACAACTCAACAAGATTAAGACCAACCACAAACATAGCGCTAAAAATTCCAACAAAATAGCTTTGAAAAATGAATGTAAATCCAATAAAACTTAATATGACTATATGACCCGCTGTAATCGCAGCAAATAACCTGATTGTTAGTGAAATTGGTTTGGTTAATACACCAATTATCTCAATAGGTAAAATTAAAATTCTCATAGGTAATGGTATACCAGGTGTCCAAAAAATATGTTTCCAATAATGTTTGTTGCCAGAAAAATTTGTTAGCAGAAATGTAAAAACAGCAAGGGTTAAGGTAACTGCAATATTACCAGTAAGGTTTGCAGCTGCAGGTAGTAAACCCAGAATATTTCCGAATAAAATAAAGAAAAATAATGTTAACATGTATGGTAAATATCTTTCATAATTAGAACCGATGTTTTTCTTTACAACATCATCTCTTATTAAGATTATTATGGGTTCAAATAAGGCTTGAATACCCTTTGGTGCTTGATTTTTTTTAGAATAACCTCTTGCTACTAATATGAAAACTATAATCATCAAGGATGAAGTCAAAATTAGAAAAAAAACATTTTTTGTTATGGATAAGTCTACAAAAGATGCATCTATCTCAACAGGCTTTAGTTTTCCATGATAATATTTAAACCCATTATACCCCTTTTCTAAAGGAACATGATTATCATCAAAAAGCTTTGACGAAGAGAATATCATGAGTCCCTTTTCTTCTGAATAAATAATAATTGGTAAAGGAATAGCAAGACCATGTACTATTTCATATTGATAGTCATCTAAAATATGATGCATTATCATTCCTCCCATATCAAACGAATCTTCTTTTTTATCAGCAAATAAGGAAGTTGTATAGCAGCAAAAGAAAATAAGAAAAAATATCAGAAGACTTTTGGGGTATTTAAAGATTGACATCAGTTAATTTGTATCACGCAAATTTAACAATAGAATTGATATTTCAAATATTATAAATAATAAATACACAACTAAAAAATTTATAACAAATAGAATCTGATCATTTACTTGTAAAAAAAGAAAAAGAAAAATAAATATGAATGATAAAAATAACCTAAAAAATGTTGATAATAAAACCCTATATACTCCTGGAGAATTAAAAAAGTTAACTAGTCCTTTAAAAAAAAAATCAATTATTATATTAAATAAAATAATAACATAAAAATGATGATGAAAAATATGAAAATTCAAGTTGCTTAATAAAATTGAACCCAAAATAAAAAAAAGGTAAAATGAAAAATTAACAACAAAAAATTTAGACATTATTTCAACTTTTTGTAGAAATAATAATAGAAAGTGAAAAAAGCAATTAATGGAAGAACTAGAGAGAAAATTGCAATCTTTTTAAAGAAAAAAATATCAATAGAATATCCTACAAACAGAAAAAATATTAAAATAAAAAAAAACTGAAAGCTAAGATTTAAATATTTATAAAAACTTTTATTCATTATTGGGATCTACAGTTTCCTCTCCCTCATTTAAAACCTTACCCATAGAACACGCACCATTAAAATTTGCACCTGATTCAATAATTAAATTATTAGTTGATATATCACCGTTAATGATAGCTGAAGATTTTAATATAAGAAGTTCTTTAACAGAAACTTTTCCAGAAACTTTTCCAGCTAACTCTGCATTTTCAGCAGAAACATTTCCATCTACAATAGAAGTTTCTCCACAAACGACTTTAGAAGTCGATGATAAATCGCCCTTAATTTTACCTTCTAATCTGACATTACCGGCAGTCATAATATTTCCCTTTAAAGTAGTCTCTTCTCCAATTATGTTATTTGATCCATTAATCTTGTCCACAATATAAATTTTTAATTAAATTAAACCACAATATTAATTATAATGATATAAATTCAGAAGGATTTACAGATTTACCATCTAGCCATAATTCAAAATGTAAATGAGGGCCTGAAGATAAATTACCAGTATTACCAATAATTGCAATAACATCACCGGTTTTTACCGATTGTCCAACATCAACAAAAACCTTAGAGTTATGTTTATACATAGAAATTAGGTTATTTGGATGTATTATGCTTACAACATATCCTGAATCTCTTGTCCAAGACGAAAATAAAACAGTTCCATCATAAGTTGTTTTAATTGGTTCTTCATATTTACATACAAAATCTATTCCAAAATGATTTTTGTTAGGATCATAACTTGAAGATATTATTCCAGATGAAACGGGAGACATTAATAATAAATCTTGATTATAATTTGTTGGACTTAATAATTCATCATTCAATAAATTACTTTCAAACTGCTTTCGAAAAAAAGAATCTATAGCATCGTAGCTAGATTGTGTATTTTGAGGAATATTTAAATAATCATTTTTATTATAGTCCAATGTGTTATTCTCTTTTCCAGATAGAATCGTCGTTATATTTTCGATATATTGATCTTTAATTTTTGACTCATTAATAAGTGAATCAATTGAATTTGAAAGTGCTACAAGTTCTTCGTTAGATTTTTTTTGTGCATATCTTGGATCAAACCACATACTTAAAAGTGTTGTTGACAAAAAAAAGGAAACTAGAAATACGAAAGATATTAACAAAAAAATAAATGAAATTAGGGTAAGGTTTGAAAATTGAAAAATTGAAATTTCTCTAAAATCTCTTTTATTTCTAAAAACTACCTCTAATCTACTTTTTAACCACTTTGATATGTTTGATTTCAATTTTTAAAAATTTTTTAAGTATAAAAATAATTATTTAATGATATCGTTTGTATAATGTTTAAATTAAATGATGAAAAATTTCTATTTAGTCACGTTATTTTTTTTCTATTCATGTAATTCTATATTAAAAACAGCTTATGACGATACAACTGCTCGTTATAATGCTTATTTTCTTGCGAAGGAAGAAATAAAAAGCATAGAAACAGATTACCAAAAAAATGAAAAAAAAAATTATGACAGCCTGATAGATTTAACTTATAAAATCGATACAAACTCTATATCGAATATTAACGAAAGAACTGAAAATAGTATTAAAAAACTATCGATTCTAATACAAAGACAAACAACATCGAAATACGTTTATCCAAGTTATGCATTAATTGGTAAATCAAGACTTCTAAATTTAGATTTAAAAGAATCTATAACAACACTTAAATATGTTAATTCTAAGTCAAATAATGAACAAGCAAACTTGATGGCTCTGGTCTATCTGCAAAGAGCATATGCTGAAAACGGAGATTATAATTCAGCATTACAAGTAAATAAATATCTCGAGAATAAAAATATGAGTAATGATTTAAGAGTTGAACACTATAAAAATTCGTTTCAGTTATTTAAAACTATTGATGATGAAATTAAAATATTATCAACTCTAAAAAATCTTCAAAAGTTAAAAATGAAGAGAAAATTATTAAATAAAGTAAATTTTGCTTTGGGTCAAATCTATTTTTATAAGGGTTCCTATGGGCTGTCTAAAGAATATTTTGAAAAATCCCTAAAAAATAATTCAGATATAAATATGGGTTTTTATGCAAGAATATATATTGCTAAATCATTTGATATATCGGAAGAAGAAAAAGCAATTAAATCTTTTAAAAAACTTTTAAAAGATAAAAAAAATCTTGAGTACCAAGATAGGATTTATTATGAGATGGCAAGATATTATCTTAAGAATAGAAAATATGATGAATCCATAAAAAACTTTCAAAAAGCAATAAGACTAAATACATCAAACAAAGAAGTTTTGTTTAACTCTCATTTGAAAATTGCAAACATATTCTATGAAGAGAAAAATGACTACATCAAAGCACAGAAATATTATGATAGTGCAGTTACGAATATAAATCGAGAAAATGAATATTTTGATAAAATCGAGAAGAGAAGCGAGGTATTAAATAATTTAATTAAAAATCTAGATATCATCTCTAAA
>CACPHX010000025.1 GCA_902633975.1 uncultured Marinoscillum sp. | reverse complement strand
TAAAAGAAAGAATCAATGGTAGTTATATTAAAGTAAGAGTAATTATGTAAAATATTTGTCTTTAAATTTTTTGCTTTGATTGATAACTCCTTTGATGAAATATTAAAATATTTTGATAATTCGATTATAAGATTTTTATCTTCTCCTTCAGATATTGAACTAATCATTTCGAGGATTCTTGATTTCATCTCCTCAGCAGCCTTATTTGTGAATGTTACAGCTAATATTTTTCTAAAATAATTTTTATTTTTAAGCGCTAGTCTGATGTAGTTTTTTGATAAGGTATAAGTTTTTCCAGAGCCTGCAGAAGACTTATATATTTTGATTGTTTTGAGCAATTTACTAGTGATTAATTAGATCATCTATAATTTATATAATAATAAAATAATATAAAATTATATAATAGTTTAAAGGGTTTTTGAAAAGAGCCATTCCATAAATTTTCCCTCTTCAAATACATTTTCCCATGAATTATGGTAGACATTTTTATACTCAGTATAAATATGGTGTGAATGTTTTTTTGATAACAAATCAAATGCTACTTGCGACTTTTGAACAGGAACAACTTCATCTAATTCGCCATGAAAAATCCAATGAGGTACAGTTGAAGCATTATCTAAAATATCTAAATTGGCACCTCCACATATAGGCACAGCTGCAGCAAAAATTTCGGGCATTTTTGATGTCAAATCAAAAGTTCCGTAGCCACCCATCGAAAGGCCCATTAGATAAACTCTTTTTTTATCAATATTATATTTACTAATTAAAAAAGAAATTAATTGAATTAACATTTCTGAATTACTTGATAAACTTTTTTTTTCATATTTCTCACTACTTATCCATGGATCAATTTTATGATTGGACCATCTACTATTTTTTTTACACTGAGGAAAAACCACATAACTATTAAATTCTATAAATTCAGTCTGTTTTAAAAAAAAATCACCTCCATGAATTAATTGAGATTTGTTATCATCTCCTCTCTCACCACTTCCGTGGAGAAAAATTAAAAGTGGTTCTTTTTTATTTGTTTTTGAATATGGCTCTAATAGACGATAATTTAATGTGTCATTTTTATTAATATATTTTTTAAAAAGATAGAAAGAGTCATCTCTAATTTGAGAAAGTGATAATGTTGGAATTAAAAAAATTAAATAAAAATATCTCACCTATGGAAAGATATACAAAATAAACTACTCGTAAAATTCGGCAACAATTTTAATATCAGCATTTATTACTATCCTTAGAGGATTATCTGTAGACTCAATATCCCCTGTCCATCTTAGAAATTTAAAATTTCCAGAAGGGATAGCAGTCAGCTCAACATCAGAATTATTGTGATAACTTTCAAGACTTAGTGGACAACCTATCAACTCATTCCAACCAAAACAAGAAAACTGATCTATAATCCTACCTGAATTTTGAGGAAACACATCAAATTCAACAACTGAGGTTTTCTTTAAATCAGAGTTAGACTTAATAGAATCAGCATCTATTGAACAAGAAATAAAGAAGATAGATAATAAAATATACTTGAACTTCATATGAATCTCAAAACGAAATAAATATGAATTGGTTTAGTTAATAAAGCTTAATTAGTTGATTTTTCATTACCTCAAAATTTTCTTTTATGACGTCAATATATTTATTATCTATTTTTAAGATCAGATCGTTAATATCAACAACTTCCGTCATATCAATCTTATAAGTTTGTTCCATATCACCTCTCTCAAATTTGATAATATACTTTAAATTATATTCAAATATATTCACATTTATATCATCTATAAAAAAAGACTTAACTACGCGCATCTTGTTTCAAACTATATATTTATTTATTATTTAAAATCTATATTATCTTCTGATCTCATCTAGACATAGTGATTTTAAGTCAGAGTATTTTAATTTTAATTCGTTCAGTTCGTTTAAATATGCTTTGATATTTTTCCTAGACTCAATTAAATTTCCAAAAAATTCGTCACTTTCGTAAAATTTATTATTAAACCTGTATTTTAAAATTTCAATTTGATCAACTTCACTTACATCTGTTTTCCAGTTATGCTCTAAAAAAAAGTTAACAGATAATTTGTAATTAAAGTCAAGAAAAAAGTCATCATATTCTTTAGTATGGACATCATGCCTTCTTAAATCTTCATTAAAAAGTTTAAATAACTTTGTTTTGAGAGTTTCTGATTTTATTCTTTTAATTAAATCAGAACTAATTAACTGATTAAATATTCCTTCTTGAGGAAAAAAAGATTTTAGAGCTCTTCCCACAGAGGAAATATGATACATAATCTTTTCCTCAGTTAAGTTTATCTCATTATTTAAATTATCATACAAAATATCTGAGCTCTCTAGAGATATTTCTTGCAACTTTATAAAATTATTTATCTGATTAATGTCTTGATCAATAACATTAATAAGTTGCTCTATTGACTTGTTCTTTCTTTCATTTTCTAACCTATCTTGTCTTGCATCTTCAAAATAAAGAGAAATTAATATACCTAAAAAAATTACTACAAACTCAAAAGAATATTTTACAACATATTCTTTCATCTAATACTTGTTAATTGAGTTGTCAACATCTTCCCTCCACCTCATTATACCACCTTTAAGATTATATAAATTATTGAATGAGTATTTTTTCTCAATCATTTTTATGATGGTTTCACTTCTATTTCCTGTTCTACAATAAAATATAACGTCTTTCTTTTTTGAAATTTTATCAATATTGTTCATTATTGAATACATATCAATTTTATCACCCCCAATACAACATATCTCATGCTCAAAATATTCTCTCACATCAATTAATTGAAAATCAGTTTTTTTATTCATCATCTCTTTTAAAGAATTTGGAGATATTTCTTTCATAAAAATCTAAGCTTTGATTTTTCCTGAGATCCCACCAGAAACTATGTATTTCATTACATCAGCAGAGGTGTTTTTTAAGGGTTTTATATTTTTTTTATCTGTAATAAAAACATTACCACTAAAATTATATGAATGTGGTAAATATACAGAGACCATACCAGGTAAATTAATTTCTTTTAAATCTTCACTCGTTACAAATCCAGGTTTATATATATTACTTTCAAATTTAACTAATACAGGTTCATTAAACTTTTTCTCGTCACCCATAAATGAATTCATAAGATCTTTCACAGAAGAATAAATTAGATTCAAAAGAGGTACTTTCTTAATCAAATCCTCAAACCAAAATGTGATACCAGTCTGATATTTTTTTGCTAACGATCCAGTGATTGTTATAAATAATAAAACAATTACAAGACTTAAACCAGGAATATTTTTAGCATAAGGTATTAGACTATCTAGGAAATCAATAGATTTCCAAACAATAAAGATGACAGCTGCAATAGGCACAACTAAAAGAAGGCCTCTTAAAAAGTTATTAATAAGATTACCCATAATAATTTCAATATAAAAAATTTATAGTGTCATTCCAATAAAGGTCTTAAATGCTAATCCCATTAGACCAGTAAGAAGCATTGTTATTCCTAAACCTTTGAGTCCATTAGGTACATGTGAATATTTTAATTTTTCTCTAATAGCAGCTAATGCAACAATAGCTAGCCAAAATCCGAGTCCACTTCCAAAACCAAAGGCAGTTGCCTCCTGAATATTGAAATCTCTTTGAACCATAAAGAGAGAACCTCCAAGAATTGAACAGTTAACGGCTATTAATGGAAGAAAAATTCCTAGAGATCCATACAAAGCAGGAGAAAATTTTTCAATAATCATTTCAACAAGTTGAACAAAAGAGGCAATTACAGCAATAAACATTAAAAGCTGTAAAAATGTTAAATCAATTGTCGCAAAATCAGATGATATCCATGATAATGCACCTTCATCTAAAATATTTTTTTGGATCAACCAATTAAGAGGTGCAGTACAGCTTAAAACAAATATGACTGCAAGACCAAGGCCATTGGCAGTACTAACTTTTTTTGAAACAGCAAGAAAAGAACACATCCCAAGAAAATATGCAAATATCATATTATCCATAAAAGCACTTTTAATTACCAAATTGAATAACTCAGTCATTTTATACTAATTTTCAATGTATCCATTTCTAGTTCTTTGTGCCCAAATAAGTAAACCTAAAATAATAAAGGCACCAATTGAATCAACAAAAAGACCGTTTGTGGGAAATGTGTCCCATCCTATAGCTTCAAAAACTTTCCATCCTAGTATTGAACCAGACCCAAGTAATTCTCTAAAGAAGGCAACTACTAAAATGATCCAAGCATATCCAACACTACTACCTAAAGCATCTAATACACTGTCATATGGTTTATTTCCCATTGCATATGCCTCAAGCCTTCCAAGGATTATACAATTAGTAATTATTAAACCTACAAATGCTCCTAAAACTTTAAACATCTCATAATTAAATGCTTTTAAGAACTCTGAAACTAAAGTTACTAGTGTTGCAATTATAGCAAGCTGGACAATAATCCTAACTCTTACTGGTATGTAATTTCTTATCATGGATGTTATTAAACTTGAAAAAATCATAACAAAAACAACACTTATTGACATGACAATAGTTGGTTCAAGTTTTATTGTAACAGCTAATGCTGAACATATACCTAAAACTTGTATTGAAATAGGATTATTATCATCTAGAGGGTCTACCAATATCTTTCTTCTTCTTTTAGATATGAGAGATTCTGACTGTTTAATTTTTATAACTTCTTTTTCTTGAATTTCAGTACTCATCTATTAAAAGTTAACATTCTTGTATTTGATTTTATTTTTGAAATATAAGGATTATAACATTCAAAGTAGTGATAGATCATATCATTTAAACCATAAGCAGTAATAGTGGCACCAGACATGCCATCAACCTGGTGAGAATCTAAATCTTTATTATTTTCTGATTTAAGCATTTTAACTGATACAAGCTTATCAACCTGATTATAAATCATTTTTCCTTTATATCTATTTTGAATCTCATCAGATGAAATTCTTGCGCCAAGTCCAGGAGTTTCAGCTTTATGATCAAATGCTACCCCAACTACAGTATTTAGATTTTCATCAAGTGCAACAAAACCAGAAATCCAATCCCACAGACCATTACCAAACATAGGGAATATATAATAATCTACTTTATCTCCATCCGAACTAAACATAAAAACAGGGTACTTTCTTTGATCAGGTGATATCTTATAATTCTTTTGGATATTTACCTCCTCAGCAACATATTTAGATCCATCATCCTGTAAAACCTCCTCACCTTCAAGATCAATTACAATAGAATTCATTTTTTCATTATATAATTCAAGAACCTCTTCAGGAGAGAGGGATGAAATATCCATTACTGCACCTAAAATTTTCTTTTTAGTATCTATCTCAACTTGCTTCTTCTGTATAGGACCCAATTGCATTCTTGTGAAAGAAAGTAATGAACCTAAGAAAATGGTCATTATTAGTGTAAAAGAAATTATATAAATATTAGACTGTTGCACGATTTAATCTTCTTTTTTTATTTGCTTCAACTACATAAAAATCTATAAGTGGAGCAAAAACATTCATAAATAAAACAGCGAGCATTATTCCCTCAGGATATGCTGGATTAAAAATACGAATTAAAACCGTTAATAATCCAATCATAAATCCATAAATCCATTTACCTGTATCTGTTTGAGCAGCTGAAACTGGATCTGTTGCCATAAAAACAGCACCGAAAGCGAGTCCACCCATAACTAAATGATAGTGTGGAGGTAAATTCATAAACTCATTAATACCAATTAGATTAAAAACTCCACCCATAAAAAGGGCTCCAAGGAAAACACTAAAAATAATTTTCCAACTAGCCACACCTGTAAAAACTAAAATGAATGCACCTATCATACACATTACAAAAGATGTTTCACCAATTGATCCTGGTATTGATCCAATAAGCATGTTATCAAAAGAATAAAAATTTGAATTTCCTACTTCTTTTGAATATTCATCTAGCAAATTAACAACTTCATCTGAATTTGCAGAACCTACAGTGGATGCACCAATTGCAAGTGGTGTTGCACCAGAATAACCACTAACAACCTCTTTATCTTCGTCATAATATGTCCAGACATCACCACTTATATCACTAGGAAATCCAAAGTAGAGAAAAACTCTTGCTGTCAAAGCAACATTTAAAATATTCATACCTGTGCCACCAAAAACTTCTTTTGCTATTACAATAGAAAATATTGTTGCCATGGCAACTTGCCATAGTGGAATATTTGGAGGCATAATTAGTGGAATAAGCATCCCAGTTACCAAAAAACCTTCGTTTATAGGGTGTCTTCTAATTGTTGAAAATACAACTTCAACAAGACCACCGGCAACATATGATACAAGCACAACAGGTAGTACTTGTTTTGATCCTATTAAAATTTTATCAATGAAGCTTCCATCAGCTCCAGTTGCGAAATAATACTGATGACCGACGTTCCATATACCAAATAATAAGCATGGGATCATTGCAATAACAACTGTCATCATTAATCTTTTCAGATCTATTGCATCTCTAATTTGAGCACCTTTTTTTGGTGTAACCTCATTGGGAACAAATAAAAATGTTTCACCAGCTTCAAATAAATAGTGGAATTTTTCCAATTTTCCTCCTTTCTGAAACATTGGTTTTTGTTTATCTAAAATACCTCTTAAAAATTTCATTAGTCTTCCATTAATAAATTTAAACCTCTTCTTAATAATTTTTGGAGTTCATTTTTTGACACATCAACAAACTCACAAAGTGCAATATCTTCTTCTAATAACTCATATATACCAAGTTCTTCCATCTCATCATAATCATTTGCTAATATAGCTTTAAATAAAAAAGTTGGAAGGATATCCATTGGTAAAACTTTCTCAAAAACACCAGTTTGAACAAAGGCTCTCAACTCACCATTTGTATTTGTATCAAGTATATATTCATTCTTTTTAGGTTTTAGGAAAGAAAGTAAGCCGAATGCTCTTTGAAAACTTAATTTATTTGGGACTGGCATTATCCAACCCAAGAACGAGTGCTTATCTCCCTCAGGAAGAACACAAATCATATTATCATAATATCCTAAATATCCATCATGGCCAACTGAATTTCCAGTTAAAACATTTCCAGAAATAATCCTTTTTTTACTTTTTTCATCATTAGTGACAACAGAAGAAACATTTATACCAAAATTGGATTCAATAAATCTAGGTTTTTCAACCTCAGAACCTACAATGCATACCTTTCTTGATGTATCATATTTACCATCAAGAAATAGTCTTCCTATCTCAATTAAACCTTGAGGATTTGTTGTCCAAACAATATCTCCCTTATTAATTGGATCGATATTGTGAATTTGAATACCTACATTACCAGCTGGGTGTGGACCTGAAAATAAATTATTATCACATCCATCATAGCTAAAATATTTTATGGAGTCAGCATTATGATTAAGGTGTACTTTTCCATCTGTAAGTTTTCTTACAACATTAATACCAACCTGAATAAATTTCTTTTCATTCTCATATATAAAAGATGATCTTGGAGATAATGGATGGCTATCAAAAAAAGAAATAAAAATTGATTTTGGTGTTTTATCTGGATCGGCAACTAAACCAAATGGCCTTTGAATTATATTAGGCCAAACTCCAGAACCACATATATGCTTTTTAATTTCATCTCGTGATAAATTGTCAATATCTCCCTCAGAATATTTTTTAAATTTTAAAAATTTATTAATCTTATCAGGAAGAATTCTTATTTCTTCAAGTCTTCTTTTTTCTCCTCTAACTATTTCTATAATTTCACCACTTACAGGCGAAGAGTACATAACACCTTCTGATAATTTGTCATACAGAATTGGAGTTCCAGACTTAACTTCATCTCCAATCTTAACTAGTAGTTTTGGTCTTGAAAGTCCTATGAAGTCTGTTGGTTTTATTGCATAGGAACTTGGTAATTTAAAGTCAGATAATTCTTCAGTGGCAGATCCCTTCAGCTTTATATCAAATCCTTTTTTAAGGTCTATATTTAGAGACATTTACGATGAATAGTGTGTTCAATTTGCGACAAAAATAAGACTAAAAAATCTATTTCTTAATTATTTTTTAATAAAAAAATTAAGAAAATTTATTCTCAATAAAATTAATAATTTTATCTACTTGATCATTAATTTCAAGATCAGAAGTATCCAAAATAAAAGCATCTTCAGCAACTTTTAATGGGCTATCTTTTCTAGTTGAATCTTGTATATCTCTATTTTCCAAATTTCTAATTACATCACTATATGTAATGTCAGGATTTTTTGATTTCATCTCATTAAATCTTCTCTTTGCTCTTACTTGAATATCAGCAGTCATAAATACTTTAATCTCAGCATCTGGAAATACAACGGTTGTTATATCTCTACCTTCCACAACAATATTTTTATTAGTACCAAAAGCCTTCTGTTTATTGACTAAAAATTTTCTTATTGATGAATTTGAACTAAATAATGATACTTGATTTGAAATTTCGTCAGATCTTATTTCATTTTCTACATCACGGTCATTCAAAAAAATATGTTGGTTGTCCTCAACATATTTAAAATCAATTATAATATTATCAAGCTCATCTTTAATTTTTTTTGTATCATTTTGAGATACTCCTTTATAAACAAAATATAGAGTGACTGCTCTATACATTGCACCTGAATCAAGATATTTAAAATTTAAATTTTTTGCTAACAGCCTTGAGGTAGTACTTTTTCCACAACCAGAATGACCATCAATAGCAATTATTATATCCTTAATCATAGGTTTTATTTTTTATTACTCCTCCCCTTTTATTATATTCATTCCAAGATCCAGATCTCTCTCCATTTTTATAAATTCCACTTTGAGAAATTTTTCCATTTGAATGATACTCTAAATACATTCCGTTAAGTAAACCATTTTTATATTTTGCTTTTGAAAAAATATTTCCGTCTTGATAATAATCAAATAACTCTCCATCACCATTATCAAATGTTTCATTTTTAAATACTATTCCATCTGATAAATAAAAATCTGAAACTTTTATCAGTTTACCTAATTTATAAATCTCTTCCTGTTTAAGTGTCCCATCTTTATGAAATCTCCCCCACTTACCGTCCTTCAATCCGTTAATGTACTCTCCAATTTCATCTAACTCACCTTCATCATAATAACTAATCCATTGACCGGACTCAAATCCATTTTTAAATATACCTTCCAAGGAAATATTTCCGGTTTTATGAAAAAATTTCCAATCCCCATTTTGAAAGTCATTATTATATTTTCCAATTGAAAAAATATTACCATTTTCATCATAAGTTTCCCAAGTTCCACTTTTAAGACCATTTAAAAACTCTCCTTTTACACTTATATAACCTGTCGGTAAATACTCTGTGTAGATACCATTCAATAAATTATTTCTAAAATTGTAAGACTTAGATATTCTTTCGCTTGGATAATACTCAATAAACTCACCATTTTTTATCCCATTTAAATAATATTCTTCTTTTCTCTTGGAACCATTATTAGTATAATAATAAATCCAATTTAAATGGGGCAAATCATCTTTAAATCTTTTTTCAAATGATACCCTTCCATAAGGACTATATTCTGTCCAAACACTGTCTTTTAAACCTTTATTATAAAAACCCTTAAGTGCAATTTGCTCATTTGAATAAAATTCATAGTATTCACCATCAATTTTACCATCAGTGTAATATGCTTTATTTATTGCAATTCCATAGTTGTCATAAGAAATATAATCACCATTAAGTTTACCATTTATATCATAATTTGAATATTCCATCAGTTTACCATTTTTATGATATTTAAGCCAAATTTTATATTTCTTATCATCTAACATTTCACCCACTGTTTCTTCCATACCGTCATTAAAATATGATTTCCACACCTTATTTTTTTTGTTATCTTCATAAAAACCGGAAACTTTTAGTTGGGAGTTTTCATAGTATTCGACAAATATACCATCCAAATTTCCTTGATTACTATAGTTATAATAAGCCATTAGATTCCCATTTTTTAAAAAACACATACCATCTTCCGATTGGAATATTATCATTAAACCTTCCTTTTATTCTGACCACTCCTTCAGAATCTTTCAATAAATATTCACCATTGGATTTTTTATCTCCTTTTTGGTAAATTCTTATGATTTCAGGATCTGAAATTGGTATATGTATTTTTTGAACATTTTCACAAAGAAAAAGGTTATTAATTAAAAGTAAATAAGTTATAATTTCTACCATCTGATCAGAGCTGAAGCCCAAGTGAAACCACTACCAAAAGCAGCTAAACAAACTATATCACCTTTTTTTATTTTCTTTTTTTCAATTGCTTCCGAAAGAGCAATTGGAATAGAGGCAGCAGTAGTATTTCCATACTTCATAATATTATTAAAAACTTTTTTTTTGTCTAAATTCAACTTTTTTCTTATATAATTTGATATTCTTAAATTAGCTTGGTGTGTAATTAACATGTCAATATCTTCAATACAGAAATTTGAATGATTTAATGCTTCAATTATGACTTCTTCAAATCTTTGAACCGCACTTTTAAAAACAAAATTACCATTCATTTGAGGAAAATAACCTTTATCATCTTCACTCGGATCTTCAATAATTTTATTTATCCAAAAAGTTGTTGCAGGTTTTTTTACAGCTAATTCCTCAGCAAATTTACCTTGAGAATGAAGGTGAGTTGATAATATTTCAGAATTATCATCACTTTTGGATACAATAGCAGCACCAGCACCATCACCAAAAATTACTGAAACTGATCTACCACTATTTGACATATCTAACCCTCCTGAATGAATTTCGCTCCCAACAACTAAAATATTATTGTACATTCCAGATTTAATATATTGATCTGCAACTGATAAACCATAAATGAAACCAGAACACTGATTTCTTATATCCATTGCCCCCACCTCTTTTAATTTAAGTTTATGTTGTAATAATACACCACTTCCAGGAAAATAAAAGTCAGGACTCAGTGTGGCGAAAATTATGAAATCAATATCATCTTTATGAATATTAGAATTTTTTATAGCTTTTTCAGCAGCAAATGCACCCATCATTGAAGTTGTCATATCATCTTTTACCCATCTTCTCTCTTCAATCCCTGTTCTTTCTTTTATCCACTCGTCAGTAGTTTCCATTAAATTTTCTAAATCAGAATTTTTAATAATATTATCAGGAACATAAAATCCTACTCCTTTTATTTTTGATCTAGACATATATCAAAAGTAGAAATTTTTTTTAATCAAAAAGAGAATAATTTCCATATTGATTAATATTATTTTTAGGCTCAATTGTTCTTACATCATCAATAGACATTTTTTCAAAGTAGGGTGAAATAGAGAATCTTTTAAAGTCCTCAAATCTTAATGGGTTAACAAAAGAGGATATTTTATCAAATGTTGAGGATTTATTAAACCAAATGTCTAAATATCTTGAATCAAAAGTCATTGGAATTTGAGTAGTAAATTTTCTCCATTGAATATCAGGAATTGAGGTAATAAATGAAAAATAATAAAAAGAATCACCTGTCAAATTCTCATACTTCTCTTTAATTCCTAAACAATAGATTAATTTATCTTTTTCAAAAGAAAAATAATAAGGTATTTTTTCTTTTTGATTTATCCTCTTCCAGAAAAAAAATCCATCACATGGAATTAGACATCTATTATATTTAAATTGATTAAAGAGAATATTACTTTTTTTAATTTTTGAATTTTCTACATTTATTAACCTTTTTGCTAGAGATTTATTTTTTGATAAATATGAGTTTGATCCCCACAAAACCTTACTAATTTTCTTAAGATTTAAATCAATAATTGGAAGTTCAACTGTAGGATAGGCATTATATATTGGAGTTAAAATATTTTTATCATTTAATAAAAAATCTGAAATTGATCCTACATTAATGAGAGAATATCTATCTACCATAGATTAAAAATAATAATTTTCTTATGTTAACTTAATAAGAAATTTTAAATTAAATTTGATCAAAAAATTTTAAATGGCTGAGATCATAAGAATGCCAAAAATGAGTGATACAATGGAAGAAGGTGTCATTGCAGGTTGGTTAAAAAAGGTTGGCGAAGAAGTAAAATCAGGGGATATTTTAGCTGAGGTTGAAACAGATAAAGCAACAATGGAACTTGAGTCCTACGACGATGGATTCTTACTACATATTGGTGTAAAAGATGGAGAGTCAGTTCCAGTTGATGGTGTTCTAGCTATAATTGGTGAGAAGAATGAAAATATAGATGATGTTCTAAGTGAAATTTCTAATGAAGTAAATAATACTGATAATGAAATAGTGAAGGTTGTAGAAAAGGAGGTTGTAGAAGAGGAAAAAAAAGAAGATGATATTAAAGATGATGATATTAAAGATGATGAAAGTTTAGAAGTAGTTAAGAATACAAAAGGTAAAATTGAGAAAATAAATATTGACTTTTCCAATGATAGTGAAAGAATTAAAGCCTCACCTCTAGCAAAGAAATTAGCATCGGAAAAAGGCATTGAAATCTCAAATGTTAAAGGAACAGGAGATGGAGGCAGAATTGTAAAAGAAGATATAGAAAATTTCAAAAAGGATAATATTATTAAAACTGAAGAAATTAAACTACCTAAAGTTCATTCAGAGGAATCATATGAAGAAATACCTGTTTCCCAAATGAGAAAAACTATATCCAAAAGATTAGCAGAAAGCAAATTTTCTGCCCCTCATTTCTATCTTACGATGGAAATCAACATGAATAATTGTATCAAAGGAAGAAATAGAATTAATGAATCGTCTAATATAAAAATATCATTTAATGATATAATAATAAAGGCTACAGCCGTTGCTCTTAGAAAACATCCAATGGTAAATGCAAGTTTTTTAACCGATAAAATTAGAGTTAATAATCATATTCACATTGGTGTTGCCGTAGCAGTTGATGAAGGTTTATTAGTTCCTGTTATTAGATTTGCTGATAATAAATCCTTATCACACATCTCAACAGAAGTAAGAAATCTCGCAGGAAAAGCTAAAGATAAAGAGCTCCAACCATCTGATTGGGAGGGAAATACATTTACAATTTCAAATCTAGGTATGTTTGGTATTGATGAGTTCACAGCTATTATTAACCCTAACGACTCATGTATACTTGCAGTAGGTGGCATAAAAAATACTCCAATTGTTGAAAATGGTGAAATTGTTCCTGGTAACATAATGAAAGTAACACTGTCTTGTGATCATAGGATAGTAGATGGAGCAACTGGATCCTCTTTTTTAAAGACTTTAAAAGAACTTATTGAGGATCCAATAAAAATATTAGTTTAATGGTTAAAATTAAGTCAACTACAGTTTGTGCAGTACTCAAAGATGGAAAGGTAACTATTGGGGCAGATGGACAAGCAACAATGGGAAATACAGTTGCTAAAAGTAATGTAAATAAGATTAGGGTTCTTCTTGATGGAAAAATATTAGCTGGTTTTGCTGGCTCTACTGCTGATGCCTTCACACTGATTGAAAGATTTGAAGAAAAACTTAGTAAGTATGGGGGTAATATGAAAAGGTCAGCTATTGAACTTGCAAAAGATTGGAGAATGGATAGATATTTAAGAAGATTAGAAGCAATGATGATTGTTGCTGACAATAACCAAATTTTAATTGTTTCTGGAACTGGTGATGTAATTGAACCAGATAATAATATTGCTACTATAGGTTCTGGAAGTATGTATGCTCATGCAGCTGCAACAGCACTAAAAGAAAATAATCCAAAATTGACATCAGAAGAAATCGTTAAAAAAAGTTTAAAGATTGCTGCAGACATTTGTGTCTACACGAACCACAATATTATTCTTGAAAAGATTGATTAATTTTTTTTAATATATTTGTCAAGTATCAAAAATTAATTAAAATGAAAAAAATTATATTATTACTTACTTTATTTTTTATCAATTCAAATATTTTCGCACAGAAAAGTATAATTAAAATTAACCCTGTTAGCTTATTGTTTGGATCTGCTAAAGCAACATATGAAGGTGTATTGACAGAAAGTTCCTCATATGAACTCTCATTAACTTATAATAGTATTGATGTTGGTGTTCTTGGTAAATCAAATGGTCTTGGAGGCCAAGCAAAATATAAAATATATTTCCGTGATACAGCACCAGAGGGTTGGTATGTAGCACCTGCTGTTGGATATAGTAGCACTAAATATTCAGTTATGGATGTCGATTATGGAATTAATGGATTTAGTCTAGCTGGCTTGATTGGTCACCAATGGGTATTTGGGGATGATGGTGGTTTTTCAATCGATATAAATACCGGGTTAGGTTATAATAATTGGTCAGTTGATGGTTCAGCAATAATAGCTAGGGGCGATGGTGTTGGATTAAAAGGTAACCTATCATTTGGTTGGGCTTTCTGAGTAATTGAATTTATAACTCTCTTATCCAAATATTTCTAAAACTAACTTTATCTCCGTGATCCTGGAGTTTAATTGGTAATTTAGGTGAATGTTTTTTGTATTCAGGATATCCAATATATTTTGTTATACCTTGAATCTGAACATTATTTTGAATTAAAATTCCATTATGAAATACTGTAAAATATGCTGGTGTATCAATATAACCACTTTCTGAAAAAGATGGCGCTTTGAATATAATGTCATAGGATTGCCACTTACCAGGTTCCCTTGATGCATTAACAAGTGGTATATGTTGTTTGTATACACTACCTGCCTGACCGTTAGAGTAAGTTCTATTATTATATGAATCTAAAATCTGAATTTCGTATCCTTGATTTCCAGATGGATCAGTATCAGCCATAAAATAAATCCCACTATTACCTCTTCCTTGTCCTTTATTGGTAATTTCAGATGGAGTTTTGAATTCTATGTGAATTTGACAACTTCCAAATTTCTTTTTTGTAAAAATGTCACCAGAACCTGGTTTAACTTGAAATAAATCTTGTTGGACCACCCACATAGGATTATCACCGTTAGCATGAACCCACTCATTTAAATCATTTCCAGAAAATAATACAATTGCATCAGATGGCACACCATTAAATTTATTAGCAGGACTAACAAGGGGAGGTTCAGGAAACCAAATTTCAGTAGATTTTGGATTAAGAAATACGGAGTCAGATTTTTTTGAATTTGATTTAATTTTTATAAGATCTAAAAAAAATGATGAGTCAATAACATCATTTTCCTTAGTTTTGTAAGATAGAGAGTAATTTCCATCTGTTTTATTAAAAATAAATAGAATACTGATCAATAATTTTATTAAAAAAAAATTCAATTTTTATAATTTTATTTAATATTTAAATATAGAATATTGCAATTATTTTACCTAAAAAATATCAATTCTGATTTTTTAGAAGGGTCAGAATACAATCACTGTGCTAATGTGTTAAGAAATAAAAAGGGAGATATTATTTATCTTACTGATGGAGAAGGAAACCTTTATAATGCAAAAATATTTGACATCTATGATCAAAAAGTTTACCTAAAACAAATGAAAAAGATAAAATCATATAAGTATCCCAAAAGTACTAGTGTTGCGGTAGCTCCTCCAAAAAATATTAATAGAGTTGAATGGATGGTTGAAAAGTTAACAGAAATTGGGATTGAGAAAATTTATTTTATAAAATCTTCAAATTCAGTAAGAAAGAAAATAAATTTTGAAAGATTAGAAAAAAAAGTTATCTCAGCAATGAAACAATGTAACTCATTGTTTAAAACAAAACTAAAAGGATTCTACAGCACTAATGAATTTTTAAAAAAATATGATTTTGAAAATAAATTTTTAGCAGATATTAATAGTAAAAATCTAAAATTCGGAAAGATAAGAGAAGGAAATTCAGTCATACTTATTGGGCCTGAAGGTGATTTTAGTAAAAATGAAATAATGAGTTTTCAAGATAATCAATACAAGAGAATTTCATTAGGAAATATGATTTTGAGATCAGAAACTGCCGCAGTTGTTGGTGGTTTTTTAATAAATAATTCAATACAAAAGTGATTGGCCTGGGTCTCGAACCCAGGACCCTCTCCTTAAAAGGGAGATGCTCTACCAACTGAGCTAGCCAATCATATCATCTGGAACGCGCAAAACTAGAAAATGTTCTTGATATTTTAACAATCAGATTAAATTATTATATTCAAAAATGAAAAAATTTTTTTTAATAAGCTTGCTCTTTATTTGTTTTAATTCTGATCTAAAATCTCAACAAAAAGAATCTCCTTTAATTAATTCGTTTAAAGAGTATATTAATCATAAAAATATAACACCATTCAATATTGAGTGGGTCCAAATCGGTCCCGTTATTAATTCTGCGAGGGTTGAATCAATTCAAATAGACGAAAAGAATCCAGGAACAATGTACGTGGCTTTCGGTTCAGGTAATTTATGGAAGACAGTAAATAATGGAATATCTTGGGAGCCAATTTTTAATGATGTTCCAT
Source organism: uncultured Marinoscillum sp. (assembly GCA_902633975.1). GTDB lineage: Bacteria > Bacteroidota > Bacteroidia > Cytophagales > MED-G16 > MED-G16. The sequence continues at coordinate 2,546 of CACPHX010000025.1, read as the reverse complement.
CAATAGGAATTGGTGATATTGCACTTGCTCCATCAAATAGTGATATATTATATGTTGGAACAGGTGAAAGCTTAAAAAAGGCCCGAAATTTTACTATGCCTGGTACAGGAATTTATAAATCAGATGATGGAGGAAATACATGGTCTCACAAAGGTCTTAACGATTCTTGGCATATAGGTGAAATCTCAATTAATCCTATAAATCCAGATATTGTTTTTGTTAGTGTTTTAGGACATTTCTGGTCCAAAAATAAAAATAGAGGTATATATAGAACACTAGATGGTGGTTCAACATGGGAGAATGTGTTACACATTGACGATAAAACAGGATCAAACGATATTGTTATTTCAAGATCAGATCCAAACATAATTTATGCGACCATGTGGGAAAATAATCCTGGAATTAGTGGTTATAATAGTGGTATCTACAAGAGCGAGAATAATGGAGATAGTTGGACTAAGCTGGAAGAGGGTTTACCTTATGGAAAAAAAATGGGGAGAAGCAGTGTAGCAGTATCATACACTAACCCAAAAAAAGCTTATGTTTTAATTGATAATCTTTCAAAATCAAGAGCTGAGGCTGCCGAAGTTTATAAAACTGAAAATGGTGGGAATACTTGGAAAAGAACACATAAAGAAGAATTATTGATTTTTCCAGGTATTGGATGGTATTTTACGGATATTTATGTTAGTCCAGATAATGATGAAGAAATATACGGACTTGGGGTAAGAGCAGCTTACAGTAATAATGGAGGTAAAAGCTTTAAAAACCTTAAAGGAGTTGTCAAAAGATTGAATCCTAGTCAAGCAAAAGGTCTACATCTTGATCATTGTGAATTATGGATCAATCCAGATAATTCAAATCATATTGCAGTAGGAAACGATGGTGGATTGTTTGTTAGTTTCGACAAAGGTAACTCTTGGCTTCATTATAATAATTTACCTACTGGAGAATTCTATGATATTGAATTGGACAATAATGTACCATATAATATATATGGTGGTACTCAAGACGATGCAACAGTATATGGTCCAGCAGATGAATGGAATAATTCGTTTAACGAAAAATGGAAATATCTCTGGATTGATGCATGGGACGGGGGTGATGGTTGTATTACAAAAGTAGATCCAAATGATAATAATACAGTTTACTTCAGCATGCAAAACGGAGCCGTACGTAGGAAGAATATGATCTCAGGAATTTCTGTTTCTATTAAACCCAAATTACCAGTAAATATTAATGACCGTTTAAATTATAATTTTATTGCTCCTTATTTAATTTCTAATCATGACTCAAATACTTTATATCATGCAGGAAATTATGTTTTTAAATCAACTAATAGAGGTAATTCATGGAAATTAATAAGTAATAATTTAGTTAATTCATCAAATAAAAAATCTTTTTCAGCTGGAGCTATAGCGGAATCTAAATTAGAAAAAGGACTATTATATTTCGGTACTGATGGAGGATCTGTTTGGGTATCCAGAAACGATGGTATTTCGTGGCAGGAAAGATCAGAAGAAATAGCAAATGGTTACATAAGAAGTATTGAACCTTCAAAGTTTAATAAGTCTAGAGTATATATGTCAATGACTGGAATAAATTATGATGATTTAAATTCATACCTATATGTTTCAGATAACTTTGGTAAAAACTGGAAAAAACTACTAGGCAATCTTCCAAATGAGCCTGTAAATTTTATTAAAGAAGATGAAAATTTTGAAGATATACTTTACGCCGGTTTATATAGAGGACTTTACGTGAGTCTTGACAGAGGCGAATCATGGAATATTCTTGGAAAAAATCTTCCAATGAGTAGTGTATCTGATATGGAAGTCCACAAATCAACTAATGACTTAATTATCTCTACACATGGAAGAGGAATTTATAAGTTTAATCTTAACCCACTCCACAGGTATTTCCTTAATAAAAAAATTATGAGCGATGAATTTCTATTTTCAGATATGGTAATGGTTTTACCTAAATTTAATGATACTCACAAAGAACCCCTGATGGATACATACCAAAAGGTACCAATATCATTCAAACTAAATTCTAAGAAAAATTATAGTTTAGTAATTAAAAAAAATAATAAAAAATTATGGAGTTATGAATCTGAGGGAATTAAAGGAATTAATCAGATTAGGTGGGACCTAATTTTAGATAGAGTTGAAACAAATCAACCATATTTCATTCATTTTAATAAATTCATTAAACCTGGGAATTACAGTATGCACCTAATTACTGATCAAAAAGAATCTAAGGTTAACTTTGATGTATATGAAAACCTTTAGGATAACTATTTTTTTAATCACATCAGGTTTTTTTTGTAAAAATTCCTATAGTTCTATTCATAAAGCTGATTCATTATTTTTTCAAAAAAAATATACCGAATCAAAAGTTATTTACGATTCAATATTTTATAAAGAAAATAAATTTTCTAATAGTATGCTGTTAAAAATGGCATCAATCGAAGAAATATTTGATAATTATGAAAAATCAATTTATTACCTTGAGTTATTCCAAAAAAATAAAAATGAGAAAGA
>CACPHX010000024.1 GCA_902633975.1 uncultured Marinoscillum sp. | reverse complement strand
AATATTTTGCAGAAAACGAATATTTGGATGCGGTAGTAAAATCAAACTCAGAAAGACCAGAAAATATATCCGTATATATTCACGTACCATTTTGTCCTCAGATTTGCCATTTTTGTGGATGTACAACTGAGACGGGTTTTTCTAGACCTTTTCTCGAGAGATACATAGATGCGGTGGTAAAAGAGATAGAACTAGTTTCTAGTAAAATAGATAAAAAAAGAAAACTAACTCAAGTACACTGGGGAGGTGGCACACCTAATTCAATATCCTATAAGTACATTGAAAAAATAACTAATACTTTAAAAGATAAATTTGATTTTTCAGATAATTATGAGATGGCCATAGAGTGTAACCCCGCTCATCTTGAATTTAGGCATATAGAGCTTTTAAAAAAGTTTGGGTTTAATAGGATTTCAGTTGGAATTCAAGATTTCAGAGATGATGTTTTAGAGGCAATAAATAGAAGGCCATCAAAGAGACCAATTGAAGACATTATTTCAAAAATATCTGATGAAGGTTTTTCAGGAACCAATATTGACTTGGTATATGGATTGCCTATACAAACAGTTGAAAGCTTTAGGGATACTATTGATAGGGCAATTGAACTTAATACTGATAGGATAGTTACTTTTTCGTACGCACATGTTCCGTCCGTTATACCAAGACAAAAAGTTTTAGATAATATAGGTTTTCCTTCTTCTGATGAGAAAGCTCAGATGTACGAAGAATCATATCAAAAATTAATAGAGGCTGGTTATGTATCAATTGGTATGGATCATTATTCTAAGCCAGATGATGAATTTGCAATTGCCTTAAAGGAAAAAAAACTACATAGAAATTTTCAAGGTTATTGCACTCGTGAAACCACTGGTCAGGTATACGGTTTTGGTGCTTCTTCAATCTCACAGCTTGATTCTGCTTATTCACAAAATATAAAAACAACTTCTGAGTATATAGACAGCATTGAGAAAACAGGTTTAGCAGTGCTAAGAGGTTATTCTTTAAATGAGAATGAAAAAATAATTAGGCACATCATCAATTCTATAATGTGTAATTATTATGTTGATTTAAATGATGTAGCTAATTATTTTAGTGTTACAGTTGATGAAGTTAGAGATATAATTAATTTTTCCCAATCGAATTTTAAAGACTTTATTTCTGACGAATTATTAACTATTGATGAAAATAATATCAAGGTAAAAAATAGAGGAAGACTATTTACTAGAAATATTTCAATGCGTTTTGATCCTCTAGTAAAAAAGAATATAGGAACTTATTCAAAAACCATATAATTAGTTATGAAAGGTTTATTAATGATAAATCTAGGCTCGCCAGATAGCACAGAGATTCCTGATGTAAAAAAATATTTAGATGAGTTTTTAATGGATGAAAGAGTAATTGAGTACAATTATTTCTTTAGGTGGCTATTAGTTAAGGGTATAATTCTTAATACCCGACCCGCAAAGTCTGCTAAAGCATATAAAAAAATATGGTGGAAAGAAGGCTCACCTCTAATAGTTCTCTCGAAACGCCTTCATGAGAAAGTTAAAAAAAACCTAAATATTCCAGTTTCTCTTGCGATGCGGTATGGGTCTATATCTATAAAAAAAGGACTAGATGAACTTAGAAATAAGGGTGTTAGTGAAATTATAGTACTTCCACTGTATCCTCATTATGCAATGTCTTCCTATGAGACAGTTGTTGAGAAGGTAAAATATGAGTGTGATAAATGGTATTCTGATATTAAGTTATCATTTATTCCTCCTTTCTACGATAACGAGATGTATATCAACGAGATGGTTAAAATTATTAAAAAGAATCTAAAAGGAGTTGACTATGACCACATACTATTTTCTTATCATGGGATACCTGAAAGTCATCTTAAAATATCTGATGACACTAAAAAACACTGTCTCAAAGTTGATGATTGTTGTAATGTAAATTCTGAAGCTCACAAAAAATGTTACAGGCATCAAGTTTTTATTACAACTGAGCTGATTGTAAAAAAATTAGGTATAGATAGTAATAAATACAGTAATGCATTTCAATCTAGATTGCCACTTCAGCCATGGTTAAAACCATATACAGATAAAGAACTAGAAAGACTAGCAGGTGAAGGGAAAAAAAGACTAGTTATTATAACCCCAGCTTTTGTTACAGATTGCCTTGAAACGTTAGAAGAGATTGCCATGGAAGGAAAGGAAGAGTTCATAGAGGCAGGTGGGGAATTTTATCATTATATTCCATGTTTAAATGATGATAATGGTTGGGCAAAAGTTATTTCTAATTGGACAAATAAGATGCTATGAGCTATTTAACAATTAAGGCTCTACACTTAATTTTTGTTATTTGTTGGTTTGCTGGTTTATTTTATGTTGGTAGAATCTTTATTTATTTTAAAGAGGCGGAAACGAAACCACAAAAGGAAAAATTGATATTACAGAGCCAGTTTTTAGTTATGGGTAAGCGTTTAATGTATATTATTTTATGGCCATCTGTATTGTTAACATCTGTATTTGGTTGGGCTATGATAATCAAAAATCCAGCTCTTCTAGAACTTGATTGGATGAAAGTTAAATTAGTTCTGGTTACTTTGTTACTATTTTACGTCGTCATATGTCAATTTTTCCTAAATCAAATGCATAATGGAATTATAAAAACCAGTGAGTTTAAGCTAAGGTTATTCAGTGAAGCAGCAACATTGTTTCTCATATCATTAGTTTTTATAGCAACATTGAAAAATAATATTTCTTGGATTTATGCTACTTTATACTTTTTTATAGTTTCTGTTGTTTTAATGCTTTTAGTTAGGATGTATAAAAAGTATATCTTAAAAAAATAATATATTAGATATAAATCCTAAATTCAAATGAAAATAATCAATCTTATTTCTGGTCCAAGAAATTTGTCAACTGCATTGATGTATTCATTTTCAAGGCGGCCCGATACAACTGTTATTGATGAACCTTTTTATGCTCACTATCTGTCGACAACTGGAATAGATCATCCTGGTAGAGAAGATACATTAAAGTTTATGTCAGCTGATATAAATGAAGTACTATCAAATATATTTTCAAATCAGAGATGTGAGGTTTTATTTTTAAAAAATATGGCACACCATCATCAGCAGATGAAATTAGATTTTTTAGAAAATATGACAAATTTATTTTTAGTAAGAAATCCCCATCAATTAATTGCTTCATTTGCCCAGGTGATAGAGAATCCTACCATGCAAGATATAGGTCTAGAAAAATCCTGGGAATTATTTAATATCGTTAAAAGGCAAAATCCAATTGTTCTTGACTCAGCTGAAATATTAAAAGACCCAAAAGGTCTTTTAAAAAAGTTGTGTAAAAAACTTCAAATAAAATTTTATGATGAAATGTTATCATGGAAAAAGGGTGGAATAAAAGAAGATGGTCCTTGGGCTAAATTTTGGTACAAAAATGTTCATAACTCCAACGGATTCACTAAACAAAAAACAAGTAGTCGTGAATTACCAAAAAACTGTCAAAGTCTTTATATTGAGTCATTAAAATATTATGATAAGTTGTCATCAAATTCAATTACAGTTTAATGTTACAAGAGTATAACCCAAAAAATAAAAATATTTTTATTCATGTTAATGGAGAATTGCTGAAGCGTGAAGATGCAAAAGTATCCGTATTTGATAGTATTGTTCAGAACGGGGACGGTGTTTGGGAAGGATTAAGGGTTTATCCAGAAGGAATTGTGTGTTATGATAAACATTTAACTAGACTTCAAGAAGGGGCTCATGCTCTTGGTTATGAGGGGGTACCAACAAAAGATGAAATTAAAAAAGCTATAAAAGAGACCCTTGATGCAAATGGTATGAATAACGATACACATATTAGGCTCACTCTCACGAGAGGTGAAAAGGTCACATCTGGTATGGACGCAAGGCTAAATCAGAATGGATGTTGTTTAATTGTACTTGCTGAATGGAAAAAGAAAGTTTACGACTTTTCCAAAGGAATAAAGGCAATTAGTTCCTCTATTAGAAGAAGTATCCCTGCCTTTCTAGATTCCAAAATTCATCATAACAATATGCTTAGTTTAGTCATTGCCAAGATGCATGCCAATATAGCAGGATACGATGCAGCGGTTATGCTTGATGATAGAGGTTTTGTTGCTGAGCTTAACGATACAAACTTATTTATGCTTAAAAATAATAAGGTTTACACTCCATTTCCTCATGCCTGTCTTCCTGGAATCACTAGAGGAACTTTTATGGAACTACTAAAAGAAAATAATATAGGAATAGAAGAGAGAGATCTGACATTAGTTGAATTTATAAATGCAGATCTTGTTTTTGCTACCGGCACAAACGGAGAGATTACTCCCGTGACTCAAATGGAGGGGAGAGAGATAAAATGTGATATGAATTTTTTAGAAAAAATAAAAAATCTTTTTGAGGCTAAGCTTCCTTCCCTTTGTGAGCCTTTATAGTTTTTGTATAATGATCCCAGAGAACTATTCCTAGAGAAACAGATATGTTAAAAGAATGCTTTGTTCCAAATTGAGGAATTTCAATTGCACCATCACATATTTCAAGAGCTTCATCAGAAACACCAAACACTTCGTTACCAAAAACAAAAGCTATCTTGTCCGTAGGATTAGGTTGGAACTTTTTTAAATCGATACTTTTATTTGTTTGTTCAACTAAAATGATTTTCCAATCATCTGATTTAAGATTATTTTCTAAATCAACAATGGATTTTGCATAATCCCATTGAACTGAATTGGTGGATCCAAGTGCTGTTCTTTCTATATCTTTATTTGGTGGTTTTCCAGATATACCTATTAAATATATCTTTTCGATAAGGAAAGCATCGCAAGTTCTAAAACAAGATCCAATGTTATTTAGGCTTCTAACATTATCGAGAATTATTATTATTTTTCTTTTGGGAGTTTTTTTTATTTGTTCTAACTCAATTCTTTTGAGATCGTCAACTTTTGTCTTTTTGAACAAAGCTTAGTTCCTTTTTATTACTGAAGAACCATATCTTTTGCCGTTATTTTCTAGGAGAACAAAATATAGTCCATTTTCTAATTTTCTACCATCAAATCTAAACTTTTGGATTCCTCCTTTTAAATTTTTATTAACAAGTTCAGAAATGTTTATGCCGTTACTGTCTACTATTTTTACATACGTGTGACCTTCAGCGTTTTCAATATCAATATTTAAATTATTTGTAAATGGATTTGGGTATGTATTTATTCTTTTAGAGGCAGGGTGCGGTTCGTTGACACTTGTCTGTGTACCAGTTAGGATAGGGATATACTGGAAATTTTCAAAAAGAATGGACTTAATTATTGATTCTTCTACACCAAACCAATCCATTAAAACGGATCCATAAACTGATCTAAAATCGTATTCATATTCAATGTTGTCAATGAACTCAAGCGAAGGTAATGTCCCTATTGGTGATGGGTTAACAAATGGACTTATAAAAAACATTGGTGCAGCCTCTCCGTGATCAGTTCCATAAGATTTATTTTGAAACACTCTTCTTCCAAACTCAGAATAGGTCATTGTTAAAACCCTTTCTTCAAGTCCCCTTTGAATAATATCCTGTTGAAAAGCAAACAGTGATTCGGACAACTCTTCCATTAAAGAAGCGTGTCTACCAACTTGTGCATTTCCTGCTTCTACTTGGTTATCGTGAGTATCAAATCCACCAATTCTTACTACATAAATTTTAGATTTTAATCCGCCGGCAATAAGTTTACCAACTATTTCAAGTTGTTCAGCGAGCTTATATGCAGGGTATTCGGTTGCGCTATTACCACCTTGGTTTGAAGCCTCCTCTAATCTTTCAAAATAATTATTTGTAAGTTTTGAAGCTGTTCTTATGTATTCAAGTTCATGACCGTAAGGCGTATTGGGTGCCTGGGAATTGCTCTCTTTAATATCGGTAAAATTATTTAAATTTCTAATTGCTACTCCCATATTTATTGCTGGTCCCTGACAGGTATTTGATGAAGTCTTACCTACTGATAAGGCTAAAGGATCAGGATTATCGCTACTTGGATAACCCTCCGGATAAGATGGATGATTATAACTTAAATATCTTCCCAGCCACCCACTTGTGATAAACTCATCAGATGATGAACCAGAGTTCCAAATGTCTGTCGATCTAAAGTGTGATTTATTAGGGTTTGGGTATCCAACATTCCTAACAAAACTCATCTTATCCTCACTAAATAAATTCTGCATTTTTTCCATACTAGAGTGTAATCCTGTTTCTGGCATCCCTTCGAGAGGAAGTATTTTATTTTTTGGTATCATTAGGTCAGGTCTTCTGAGAGGTTGTGATTCACCGCCTGAACCATCTCTCATTAGTATGTCGTACTGATCAATTGGGATAAGTGTGTTTAGGCCGTCGTTACCTCCGTCAAGAAAAACAAGAACTAAACTTCTGTCAGAAGCAGATCCAGCATTGGTAAGAGCTGTGAGGGCTGATGATTCTGTCATAGCACTTACTGGAACTCCCGATAGGTATAGAGGAGCTACAGATAGAGGTATTGATCTCTTTATAAATTCTCTTCTTTTCATCTAACTCAAATAATATTCTGGCATCAAACAAATTTCTTTTAATAATAATCTTAATTTTTTATTTAAGGATTCTTTCTTTTCCTCCGATGGACTGTTTACATAATCGGTATATTCGTCTGCCCATATATTTAGATTTTCTCCAACGACCACATTAACTAGATCATTTTTAAATCCTTCAGAAATCTCACTTTGCACCGGCATCAGCCACTCACATAGTTTATTCACAATACTTGTAATATCGTCAGGGCTATCAAAGGTCTCTATAAGTTCAAGCGGTTCAGACTTTATTCGTACTGTTGTGTCGTCTATTGAAGCTCTAGCACCTGCATTAGAGAGAAGATATCTAATATGACTAGTCCTATTTGGAAGTGTTACTGATGTGATCCAGTATTCATGAAAGAGAGGTTCTTGATAATAAGCTGGCCATCCTGCAACATTGGGATGATCTAAAACATCTTGGTTTTGGTCGGATATATTTACATGTCTCGCACTCCAGTAATAATATTTTTCAGAATAGCTAAGGCTTGACATGTCCGAAAATGGAAACTGCCTTATGAACCCAAGAGTAAAAGTGATTGGATTTTTTATTATCGCTCCTCTTGTGTGTGACTCATAAAAATGGGAGCTCTTCAGTAGCTGTTCAATAACAGGCTTGACCTCATAATTATTATCTCTAAAAGTTTTAGCAAGTGGTTTAATTATTTTTGTCTTTACCTCTTCATCGATTACGTAATAAACAAACCACCTGTATATCTTTTCACATATAAATTCAGATACACGCTCATTTTCAAAGATTAAGTCAATTAAGTCTTCGTGCTCATTCTCTCCATTAGGCTCTATTGATTTATTTGAAAATTTTGATGAGAAAGTTTTTGTTGAGGTGTCGTGTCTTGACTCGGTAAAGTATTCTCTATTTTCTCCTACGTGATTTTTTTGCACTTGCCACCCTGTTAAAATTTTAGATGCTTCTAGGATGTCAGACTCAGTATAGTAAGTGTAACTGTCCTCTCCATCGATGGGTCCCTTTCCTACAGTAAAAAGTTCAAATAGTTCTCTAGCATAATTTTCATTAGGAGCTTCTTTTACGTTGTAGATACCACTTAAATAGACTAACATGGCAGGATCTCTGTTAATGCTTTTTACGAGACTTTTAAAATTTCCAAGAAAGTTGGTTCTAAACTTGTTATGCATGTAATATACATATCTAGCATCGCTAATGACAGTGCCTTCGGTTGCAAAGTGATTTTGCCAGAAAAGGACCATATTTTCTCTTATGGATATGGGATTGGACTTATCAAGAATTTGACTTACCCTCCACGCAGAGTACGATTTTCTCCTCCTGAAATCGTTTTTTCTTTTTTCTGCATTAATCCAGGTACTACCAAGGGGAACCTCATTATCTTCATCATCAAGATAATTGATGGGCGGGTCAAAACTTACTGGTGTTTGATCAAGAAGTTTCGAAATGGTTACATCAAGCCCATCGCTAACACTTTGATTTATTTCCTCAATGGTAGGACCAATTGTTGCCCTTCTTAAAAGATGCGCTGCCATCTGAAAATTCCATTCGTCGTCATAGCTTTCTAATCCCTTTATAAGTATAGGAAATGAAGGCTCTTTTTTATTGGCGTGCTTGAGGACCTTATCTCTAAGCAGATCTTTCTTTTTTTTCTCAGATAGTTTAACCATATTGTAAGTTCACTATTGATAAAACCGATATTTATCAATACCTGCAAATTAAATATAAATATTATAAAAATTGACCAACCAAAATAAAAAAGAAAAGGTTACCCCTCTAATGAGGCAGTACAACGACATTAAGTCTAAACACCCCGACTCCCTCCTTCTGTTCAGGGTTGGAGATTTTTATGAAACCTTTGGAGAAGATGCAATTAAAGCAAGTAATATTTTAGGGATCGTTTTAACTAAAAGATCTAACGGTGCAGCGTCCAATGTCGAGTTAGCAGGTTTCCCTCACCATTCCTTAGATACCTACCTCCCAAAACTTGTAAATGCTGGTTGTAGAGTCGCCGTGTGTGATCAGTTAGAAGACCCCAAAAGAGCAAAAGGAATTGTTAAAAGAGGTATTACCGAGTTGGTGACACCAGGTCTATCATTAAACGACAATGTTCTAGACTCTAAGACAAATAATTTTCTTGCCTCAATACACGTTGCAAAAAATACATTTGGAATTTCTTTTTTCGATATATCTACTGGCGAATTCTGCCTCTGTGATTGTAACTTTGAACAGCTTGAAAAATTAATTTACACCTATAATCCATCTGAGATCATATGCTCTAAGGATGAGAAGGAGTTTATCCAAAAACATTTTTACGGTAGCAACATATTTTGTCTAGATGATTGGGTATATAAAATAGGATACTCTTACGATAAACTTATCTCTTTTTTCAAGGTGAAGAACCTGAAGGGATATGGAGTTGATGATGAGAAAAATGGGATTATATCTGCTGGCGCCGTCCTGTTCTATCTAGACCTTACTGAGCATAGCGAAATAAAAAACATCACTTCAATGTCAAGAATTGATGACAATAAGTATATGTGGTTAGATAAATTTACCCTTAAAAATCTTGAGTTGGTATCTCCCATGCACAAAGACTCCATAACCCTGAAAGATGTAATAGACCACACCCACACACCTATGGGATCACGTCTAATGGGTCGCTGGATTTTAAATCCTCTTCTAAGTAAAAAGGAAATAGTTAATAGGCAGAGCTATGTTGAGTCGTTTATAGGTGATGATCACTTGAGAGATTCGGTTGTTATGTCAATGAAAGAAATATCAGACATAGAAAGAATTTCAACAAAAATTGCTTTGAATAGAGTATCTCCCAGAGAGCTTGTCTATCTTAAAAATTCTTTGAAATCTGTAACGGATTTAAAACTTCAACTCAAAAATTCTAAAAGCAAAGAGTTCAAGGCTTGGTCAAGAAAACTTCCTGATTTTAGTAAAACCATTCACCATATCGAAAAGACAATTCACGATAACCCTTCGATTAGCTTTCAAACGGGAAAAGTTATAAATGACGGTTTCAACAAGGAATTAGATGCGCTGAGAAAAATATCCAGTGAAGGGAAGAATGTCCTTTTAAAAATTCAAAATGATGAAATTGAAAGGACAGGAATCAGCTCTTTGAAGATTGCTTATAACAAGGTTTTTGGATATTACCTAGAGGTCACAAACGCGCATAAGGATAAAGTTCCAAACACATGGATTAGAAAGCAGACCTTGGTAAATGCAGAGAGATATATAACCGAAGAACTAAAGGAATACGAAGAAACCATACTCAACGCTGACGAGAAGATTTCTGAAATCGAGAGAGTGCTTTTCATGGAACTGCTATCTAAGCTGGTGGAAGGTGTTGAAACATTGCAGAAGGTATCATCATCTATAGCATTTCTTGACTGCGTATTATCTTTCTCTAGCGTTGCATTATCTTCTGCTCTTTCGAAGCCACAAATATCTGACGGCAAAAAAGTAGAAATTAAGAAAGGAAGACACCTCATCATTGAAAAAAGTTTATCTGAAGAAGAGCTCTACATCCCAAACGATGTGTTTCTTGATAATTCGACGCAGCAGATAATCATAATCACAGGGCCTAACATGTCTGGAAAGTCTGCCATAATCAGACAGGTCGCACTAATTGTAATACTCGCTCAGATCGGTTGCTATGTTCCTGCAGAAAGTAGTAAGATCGGTATTGTTGATAAAATTTTCACCCGGGTAGGGGCGTCAGACAACATATCGAGAGGGGAGTCCACATTCATGGTGGAGATGATGGAGACATCGAGCATCATGAATAATCTTACCGACAGGAGCTTGGTGTTAATGGATGAGATAGGAAGGGGAACAAGTACCTACGACGGTATATCTATTGCTTGGTCAATCGTGGAGTTTTTACACAACCAGAAAAAGATAAGACCAAAAACCCTTTTTGCAACCCACTACCACGAACTAAACCAATTAGAAGATAAACTTGAAAGAGTAAAAAATTATAACGTGTCGGTTGAACAGATAAATAACGAGATTATTTTCTTGAGAAAGCTTATCCCTGGTGGATCGCAGCACAGTTTTGGAATTAACGTGGCACAGATCGCAGGAATGCCAAATAAAATACTGATAAGGGCATACGAATTATTGAAAAAGCTGGAGAGTAAGCAGATTAAGGAGGCTCCTCATAAATCAAAGAAAGGGAGTTCAAGCCAGTTAAACCTAAACTATAATGATCCTGTTTTTGAGGAGGTAAAAAAGATTCTAAAAGATACAAATATCAACAACATCAACCCTGTTCAGGCTCTTGTAAAGCTTAATGAGGTGCTAGAAATGATAAATTCAAAAAAAGACAAATAATCTTTTTTTTTAAAATTTTGGCTAACATTTCATTTAGAGAATTATAAATTTGCAGACCTAGAACATTAAAAGCGAGAATAGCTCAGTTGGTAGAGCACAACCTTGCCAAGGTTGGGGTCGTGGGTTCGAATCCCATTTCTCGCTCACTTATTATGCCCGGATGGTGGAATTGGTAGACACGCAGGACTTAAAATCCTGTGGACCTTATAGTCCGTGTGGGTTCAAGTCCCACTCCGGGTACGAAGTAATCTTAAGAGTGATGTTGGTTTTGTCCATTCCAATCGTGTGATTGTTATTTATCCTTAATGGGGACCACAAATATTAAAGGGAGGTATAATACCATGACTCCAAGAACTCGCCCCATTATAAAATCCATTACAAGAATTTACTCTGTACATAACTTGCCAGGATCTTAGATCTTGATTAAAATTAATAGCATGATTAAACATATAATTCATACTGCTGACACTCCTCACGTCCCAACTTCCTATGTCTTGATTAAAATTAGTAGCATAACTAAACATATTATTCATACTGGTGACATTACTCACGTTCCAACTCCCAATGTCTTGATTAAAATTAGTAGCATAACTAAACATATAATTCATATACCTGACATTACTCACATTCCAACACCCTATGTCTTGATTAAAATTAGTAGCTTCATTAAATATATAATCCATATTGTTGACATTACTCACGTCCCAACTTCCTATGTCTTGATTAAAATTAGATGCTAGATCAAACATTTTAGACATATTTGTGACATTACTCACGTCCCAACTTCCTATGTCTTGATTAAAATTAGTAGCTTGATCAAACATATAGTTCATATAGGTGACATTACTCACATCCCAACTCCCTATGTCTTGATTAAAATTATTAGCTCCATTAAACATTTGAGACATATTGGTGACATTACTCACGTCCCAGCTGCTGATGGTATCGTTAAAAATTCCTCTTCCACTAAACATTCGGTACATATTTGTAACTTTTGTTGTTATAATTCTCTCAAAATGCGTCTCGCAATATGCGCAAGATTCCCCATCAAAATCAGAATTTTTGGCAATGTAGTACAACTCACCCTTGTACATGTATTCTCTGTCTGAGAAAGCATCATCTGTCGCTTTCAGCGTAACACCGTTTGCATCTAAGTATATATATGGACAACCACTGGCATTGACATCAGTATTTTCCGGAGTATTAGAACACTTATCTAAACCATCTGGGATCCCGTCGTTATCTGAGTCAACTTGGAACGTGCTGCATCCTTTCTCATCTACTGCCGCACCATCTTGTGTATTGGGACAGATATCCACATCATCTGAAACCCCGTCACCGTCCTTGTCCATAAAAGCAAACTCCGCTACAAGCCTTATATCACTACTCATACTCAATTCCAATGGATTAAAATTCATGCCGTTACCGTCTCCACCCCATTTCACAAATGTATAGCCTTCATTAGCCGTGGCAAAAATCTTAATAATAGAACCAGAATTGTGTTTGCTTGATGAAGGAAAAGTATTGCCACCATCTGCAGGATTCACATCAACCGTAAGGTTAAATTTCGAACTAAGCGTATCACTACCTGAGGAATTTTGATTAGATGCTTGGCCTGATACGGATACCCAGCCGTTATGGTAGTAATACAGACCTACGAGCGTGTCTGTTTGATATATCATAAGGCCAGTAGCAGGAGAGGGAATAGCATCTCTTTGGGCCTTGGTCATCCTTGGAATTAAAAGTCCTTTTTCTGTAGAACTTATTTCAAGGGCAGCAGAGGGGTCTGGAGCTCCTGTATTAATTCCTACCTGAGCATAGAGCGTGTTTAGCGTCAAGAAACTTATCAGTATAATTATTCTTATCATTTTAATATATTAAATATTATAAATGAATCTGATTCAATATTTGACTTTTCCTCACCAATAGATCCTCATCTAAATTCGACTTTTTTTAATCTTTAATTAATCGGACAGAAATTCCATACTTCTTGTTTCCTCCGTCATAATCCCTATTCAAGGAAAAAGCTTTGTAGTGTGGTAAAGTATTAAAATTTCTTATATTACGGTTGTGTGCAGGACTTGTATCGTCCACAGCAGAGCTCCAGAAATCAGCAATATCACCCTCATAGCTAAAAGAACCGGCATCTGTTCGTGTACCATGAGGGAAGGCATTAAATTTACTACTATTATTCTCTACTTGATTGTATCCAGGAGCACCATAAATAGTTGAAACGTTCCATCCAGATTTTGATGCCATTGCTTTTGCAATTTTATTACCTGTTTTTGTACTATCATAATTGTAACCATTAACAATTAAATAATTTTCAAGCTCTGTCCATTCAGTATCACTTGGAATGTGCCATCCCTCTGGAGCTAACTCTTTATTTGGCGTGTTTGCATTGTTGTCATGAATACCTGCAACAGCGTACCAATTATAAAGTTTTCCTTTTGTAGGATCGTTGTTGTAATAGCACCAAGCACCTGTGGTTAGATTTGCCCACTCTGCAGCATTTGTGACTTGGGGAATGGGTGTTCCGTCTCTGTAAGTTTCCATTTTAGCATTTTCTACAGTCCAAATTTGTTCTCCGAAGGTTAAGTAAGCATATTTGTTACCATTTTGATCTATCAAAGTTCCAGATCTAATGAAAGCTTTTATTTTATCTATTTGATCTTGAAGCATGGTTATTTTTTTATCTAAATAATCTTTACCTACAAGTGGTATCCAACCATCTTGGTAATAATATAATCCTACGAGGGTGTCTGTTTGATATACCATAAGGCCATTAGCAGGTGATGGAATTGAATCTTTTTGGACCATTGTCATCCTAGGAATTAAAAGCCCTTTTTCAGTAGAGTTTATTTCAAGTGCTGCCGAGGGGTCAGGAGTTTCTGTATTTATTCCTACCTGAGCGTAGACTGTATTTAGTGTTAAAAAACTTATTAATGTTACAATTCTTATCATTTTATTATAATTTTTACTGTTTTTAGTACTATTTTCTCTTTGTCATAGATTCTTATTAAGTAAATACTTCTCATCAAATCTGATATATCTATCTTTCTTTCTTTTGTTCTTTTTATTTCTCTACCACTTAGCCCAATAATTGATATCTCATCAACGTCATCACCAGTAATTTGTATGTAGTCAGTAGATGGATTTGGAAAGACTTTTATATCATTTGTCTTTTTCTCAACATAGAGAGGGTCAGACTGGAATTCTCTAGCGGTAATATTTGATATAGATATTGGGCTATCAAAAATATAACTTATTATGTTGTTAACTGTATCAATTGATGCGGTGTATGAATTCCAGTTTCCATCTTCTCCTAAGAGTTCAAATGTTAGGTCTGATGCGTCTAGGTTATTTAAGTTTTCTTCTGAAAAAGTAAAAGCAATTTCGCCCTGAAAGTTTGGTATGGGGCTCTCGAAGATATATAATTTTTCGATTGAAGGCTGTGAATTTATTTCGACAGAAGTCATGCTTACACTTATCATGTTGGGCCCTATTACTAGAGGACTACTTGGTGTTATCGATAGGTCATTAATGGTTAGATTGCTTCCATTGTCTAGGTATAGGAAAGAGGACTCAGAGACTTTTAACGTTTGAGAGTTTATTTGAGCAGAGATTAGTGTGAATATTAATATTAGTGATTTTTTAATCATAATTCAATTATAGTTTATTTTTTTTGATATAAGTTGTATCTTAAAAAAAATTTTTAATATGAATTATAAACCACTTCTTTTTATCCTTTTTTTATTACCAATTATGGGATTTTCCCAGACTGAATCTTTTGACGGAAAAACATTACCAATCACACAGAATGGCTCAAACCCATTTACAATTCAAAGTAATTCAAGTGGATTAAATAACAATATTGAAAAGAAGTGGTACATGAATACTGATGTTATTTGTAATGACATGATGATGATGTGTTACCCAAATGGTGTAACAGGAGATTATATTATTGTTCCAACGTCTGAATTTGAAGGTTTTAGAATGCCTTATGGAGATATAGAGTTATTAATATCTGATATCAATCTTCAAGGCTATTCCAATCCAAGACTTAAGTTCTACTTTAAGTCTATGGATGGTGGTGAAAAATTGCATATATATGGGTCAAATGATGGTGTGATATCCGATCATTTAGAAACTATTACCTACACTGAGATTTATGAGGAATGGTATCAGATAAATGTTGATTTAACCGCATATGCTGGCGTATCTAATTTTCTTCTAAAATTTGTTGTTGAAAATGATTCTGAATATATGGATATGAATGAATATCCTGTTGCTGTGGATGATCTTACTATTGAGAATCAAACAGATATGAGCCTTGTACAAACCACCTCAGAATATTCAAGTTGCGGTCTAAATCAGGGTTATAATGATCAGCAGTTCATGAAAATAAATGTTAAAACCTCTGGGAACTTAGCGCCTTTGACTCTCACTAAAATGTTGTTTGACCACACGGGAACAGCATCCAATGTATCATGTAACCTTATTCCATCAAAAAAACTATATTATACAGGAAACTCTAATTCTTTTAATACATCGGTGCTAGTAGGTGAGTCCACCTTGCAGTCGGGTGATTTTAGTTTTTTAAATCAAATACCATTATCTGAAGGTGATAATTATTTCTGGTTAGCGGCAGATGTTTCGGCTGAAGGGGATATAATAAATAATTTTAATGATGTATTGGGTGTCAAATATATTTCATCCACTGTAGGAGGTGCAAATATCTCACAAACCAATGTGCCAGGGGGTGGTGTATACATCAACAATAACAGCATTTTTACTGTTACAAACACTAACGATACGGGCGCAGGAAGTTTAAGACAGGCAATTATTGATGCAGAAAATTATGATGCTTGTGGAGATGTGATAGTCGATGCTACAGCTATTTCTGGAACCATATCGTGGGGCAGTCAGTTAGGTATAAATGCTGATCACAATATTAAAATTTTAGCTAAAAACCTTGTAATTGATGGAAATAACGGTAATTATAATATATTTTTTCACCACGGTGATGGTAGTTTTACAGTTAGTGGAAGTGAAGATGGAAAATTAACTTTCAAGGGACTTACAAACCAAGAAGTTATATACAAACCAACAGATGGTAATTTGATAATAAATCACGCTATTTTCCAAGGACAAAACGGTGAAGATTTTATTTTTTATCCTAACAATAAAGGTGACCTTATTATAAACCATAGTACATTTAAAGACAATAATCACAGAGCTATCTATGCACCTAATATGGATGGGAATATTATTATAAGAAATACATCTTTTTATAATTTAAATGATGGCGGCAGGGAAGGTGCTTTATTTTTAACTAATATAAGTGGCTCTGTAGAATTTTATAATTGTACTTTTCAGAATATTACTGGATCTGCATATGGTGGGGTAATGTACATAGCTAATGTGGATGACAGTTTAAAATTCATAAATACTACATTTAAAAATAATTCTTATCCAAACGATATAGCTGCTGTTAGAATAGGAAATGCTGATGCAATAGCTGTAAACACAACCTTTGATAATACTGGGGCTAATATTTCCGGTAGTATAGAGCTGCGTTATTCCCATATTTCTAATACTGCTATGGCCACCATAACAGATGATGGAAACAATTTAATTGGTGTGATAGGAAATTCAAATGGAGACATAAATGTTATTAATAATATTGCTACTGTTCCTCTTGATGCATCATCACCCCTGATTAATGCAGGAACGCCTTATTTAAATATGAATAAAGATCAAAGGGGCAATTATTATAACGGGGCACCAGATATTGGCTCATATGAACATGGAGGCTTACTTGACGCTACCCCCCCTTCACCTTCCATTATTTCTGACCTTGTTGTATGTGATTCTATTATTAAAGATATTCATATACCTATACCTACGGCAACTGATCAACTATCTTCATCCGTTACTGTTTCAAGAGATATATGTCTACCTATTACAACCACCGATTCAACCGTAGTTACGTGGACTTTCACAGACGAAAGTGGTAACTCAGCCTCAAGGACACAAACGATATTTTTTAATTCTGCCCCAGAAATCACCTTAACTGGTGATCAAAATATTACTGTTGTATTTGGGCAAACATATTATGAACCAGGATATATTGCTACTGATTTTTGTGAAGGCGACTTAACAGATTCTGTTGTGGTTACGGGTACAGTAAATACTCAAGTTGTTGGGACTTATGTACTTGCATACGACGTAAAAGATTCATACGGATACCCTGCAATTCAAAAGACTAGATCTGTTACAGTTGTAAAAATAGATAGTGATGGTGATGGAGTAACTGACGATGTTGATATCTGCCCAGACACTCCATCTGGCGCTACTGTAGATGAGCAGGGATGTGCAGATTCACAAAAAGATGGTGACGGTGACGGAGTAACTGACGATGTTGATATCTGCCCAGACACTCCTTTGGGTGCTGTAGTTGATATTACTGGTTGTGAAATACCATTATACATTGAAGAAGAAACTCTTGTAAATAAAGTATTTCCTGTTCCTGCCTCGCGCATACTGACAGTTCAGTTGAACAA
The DNA here is from genome assembly GCA_902633975.1 of uncultured Marinoscillum sp. GTDB lineage: Bacteria > Bacteroidota > Bacteroidia > Cytophagales > MED-G16 > MED-G16. The sequence continues at coordinate 2,444 of CACPHX010000024.1, read as the reverse complement.
TGGAATTATTATTGATGAGATCTATTTAGTTGATTTTGAGGGTAAGAAGTTATTACCTCAGTCGATAAGAGAAAATAAGAAACAACTAAAAGTAGATATTTCAAATATCACTGATGGCGTTTATATTCTGAATCTTAGAAGCGGTAATAGAGTAAATAAGATTAAAGTTATAATTGATAAAAAACATATCAACTAGAATTTATTTATTATATGCTTTTGGACAAATCTGGAGATAAAATAAAAGATTCAGGCTGGATAGAGGTTATTTGTGGCTCTATGTTTTCTGGAAAAACGGAAGAGCTCATTAGAAGGATCAAGAGAGCAAAGATTGCAAAACAAAAAATTAAGATTTTTAAGCCTAAACAAGATGTGCGTTTTGCAAAAAAGAAAATTGTATCGCACGATAAAAATTCCCTCAAATCAAAATCTATTAAATCAGCAAAAAAAATCCTTGAGTTATCTACCAAATCACAGGTTATCGGAATTGATGAGGCTCAGTTCTTTGACGATGCGATTGTTGATGTATGCAATGAATTAGCCAATTCGGGTAAAAGGGTGATTGTAGCAGGCCTGGACATGGACTATAAAGGAAAACCTTTTGGCCCGATGCCCAGCCTTTTGGCAGTGGCTGAGTACGTAACAAAAGTACATGCCGTATGTACTAGATCAGGTAAGATGGCTTCTTACACGCACAGGACAGTAGAAAGTGAAGACCTCATATTATTAGGGGACACAAAAAAGTACGAGGCACTAAGCAGGAAAGAGTTCTTCAAAGCAAATAAAGTAAAGGCTAAGAAAAAATAATCAGCGCATCATCTGTGTCAATCCATTAGTTTACCACCAGGCTCACAATATTTTCTTAGGAAGTCTGTAAACATAAGCCTTACATGAGGATAGGCATCGTCTTCTCTAATTCCGTGGGACCTGTTTGGGTAGGACATCATGTAAAATACTTTTTTGTGTTTGATTAACTCGTTTGCTAATAGCTCAGCATTTTGGTAATGTACGTTGTCATCTCCTGTTCCGTGAATGTAGAGTAAATTTCCCTCTAGGTTTTTTGCATATTTTAAAGGAGATCCGTCAACATAATCCTGGTATGATTCCTTTGGGTCTCCCATGTACCTCTCTTGGTATATGTTGTCGTAGGTGAGTTGGTTTACCACAGCTGCTGCAGCTATTCCAGTTTGAAAAATATCTGGATACTGAAAAAGACAGTTGAGTGTGGCTGTTCCTCCTCCGCTCCAACCATGTACAGCGACTCTCGATGTATCTATAAACTTATACTTATTAAAAATAGCCTTGGCTCCCATTGCCATGTCTCGAACATTTACTTTACCAATTTTTCTGTAGATAGCCTTTCTCCATTCTCTTCCTTTTGGAGAAGGTGTGCCTCTCCCGTCAAAAGTGACGTATACATACCCGTCTTCGCCAAGCCTTCCATCATAGAGAGCTGTCCTTCCAACACCAAACCTGTTGACACCTGTCTGTCCCGCCGGTTCACTATAGAAATAAAACAGAACAGGATATTTTTTATTTGGGTCCATACTATCTGGCTTAACAAGCCATCCTTCCATCTCTACACCGTCTACCGTTTTAATTTGAAAAAACTCTAGCGGATTATCATCTTTTTTTGATGGATCAAATTTTTCTAACATATCATCCTCTTTCTTTATGTATTTATGATCAGGGAGTGTTACTATTCCATCCATAGGTTCAGTATAATAATTTGAAAATGAGTGAAAAGCATATAAAGACTTTGTGCTAATCTGATAATTGTGTGTTCCCTCAAGTGCCTTAGGAGTCAGGAGTTGTGGTTTTTTATTTTCTGAGGTTTTATATAAGTATCTTTCCGTTGGATTTTTAGGCGATGCAATAAAATAAATTTCCTTATTTTTTTCGTCATAAGAAAGAGGCCTTACAACATCGTATTCACCCTTTGTAATCAAAACTTCTTTTTTTGTCTCAATATTATATCTATACACATGTGACCATCCATCTTTCTCTGTGGTGTAAAGAAATTCTTTTCCATCGTTAATAAATTTCCACCCTGCCTTGTCCTGATATGGCCATGTATTTCTAACGTCAATCCAAGCATCGTCTTTGTCCTCCATAATAAGCTCTGCCGCGCCATTATTGGCATTAGCTATATAATACTTACTGTGGTTTTGCTTTCTATTGAGTTGTTGAATCATCAGTTTCTCCTCACCGGGAACCCAAGTCATTCTAGGAAGATAAAATCTGTTAGACTCTCCAGGAATTTTCATCCATGTCACTTCCATAGAGCTTAGATCAATCACTCCAATTCTCGCAGGAGTTAAATCTTCACCTACTTTTGGATATTCAACGGGTATATTGAACGGGTATATTGAATCAGTATTGTTGATCATTAAAAAATCTTTAACACCATTAGCATCAATTTCCCAGAAAGCTATTTTGTTACTATT
>CACPHX010000023.1 GCA_902633975.1 uncultured Marinoscillum sp. | reverse complement strand
TTTCAACACTCACTGGATTGTAGTTTATAATATCTTTTATTTTTATCTTATTAATATCAAAATCATTATTAATTAATCCTTTTCTAATGTCTGCCATGCTTATTATTCCAACAAATTTTTTCTCCTGATTTTCTACAAGTGCGTAACCAAAACCAAATTCATCTATTTTATGAAGGACTTCTTGGAATGAAGAAAATTCTTTAATAATTGGTGTTTCATCTATTGTCATCATAAATTCTTTAACTTTTAACTTTGAGCTGAAAACAGATGATTTAAGTTTAAGTAGTGATTTAGCAATATCATTTTTTACAAGAAAAGATCCAGATACTACAGATTGTACACCTAAAATTCTCATAATAAATCCTATTTCGTCGTTTATCCCTCCATCAACGTGAATTGATTTTTCTGGATACAGCTTCTTGAAGTCTCTTATTTTTTTGAAATTAGTCTTGTTAAAATTACCCCCACTCTCACCTGGAGTTGTGGTCATCATTAAAATGTATTTACAGTCAGATGAATATTGATTAAATTCGTCGATATTGGTATTTGTTGTTACTGCAATTCCAAATTCTGTATATCTATTATTTGGAATTTGAAATTTTTTTTCTTGAATATTTTCTAATTGAAAAGCAACTCTCTCTATTTTATTCCTCTCAATCAAACTATAATATAACGATGGTGTTTCTGATATTATATGTAAATCAATTGGAGTTTTACTTACCTTTCTAATTCTTCTTAAATCATCTTCTATTTTCTCAGCGTTGACTTTTTTATCGTTGAAGTCGATATGAAACATGTCGATATTAACTGAATCTAGTTCCTCTGTTAAAGTTTCTATTTTTTTTGTCTTATTAGAATATATTGAAGCCGATATTTTCATTAATTCACAAATATACTTTAGATAAGTTCATTTATGAGAGTTTAATATCTAATTTTAAATGTAAATCAATCTTTTTAATGTCACAATTATATCACCTATTATCCTACATTCCTTTAAATTTTTTATATATCTTATCATCATTAATATCAAAGTTCCTTCCACATGTTTACAGGAGAAATGTAGTAAAAAAAAATCTAGTAAATTCATTTCCTAAAATTTCAAAGTTTGAACTTGATAAATTAATTAGTAATTTTTATGTTCATTTTTGTGATGTATTTTTTGAGACAATTAAGTCATATTCAATCTCTACGAAAGAACTTAAAAAAAGAGTTGTTTTCTCAAACTTTGATGAATTAAATCATAAGTTAGAAAAAGAAGAAAAAGTTCTAGTCTTAGCTTCACATCAGTGTAATTGGGAATGGCTTCTTTTAGCCTCACAGCTTAATTTAAATCAACCTTTAAATGTTATATACAAATCAATATCTAGTAGGAATATTGATAAAGCTTTAATAAAATCACGTTCTCGGTTTGGATCAAAATTGATTGAATCAAAGAAGGCATTACTCCATATCAGAAGAAATATAAAAAAAATAGGAATAATAGCCGTTGTGGCTGATCAGTCTCCTATAAAAAAAAATAAGAAATCTTGGAGAATATTATTGAATCAAGATACCGCATTTTTTAAGTCAGTGGAATATCTACCCAGATTATTAAACTCTCATGTCTATTTTGCTTCTATGGAAAGACTTTCTAGGGGAAATTATTCTGTTAAGTTTGATTTAATAAGTACACCAAATCAAAACTTTAATAAAGATATTTTGTCTGAGTATGTTAGGAAATTAGAAGACCAAATAAAACAAAAACCAGATGAATGGTTATGGACACACAAGAGGTGGAAATATACAAGAGAAGATATATAATTTTTTAAGTATAAATTATCTAATTTTGGTTCTCTAAATATGAAAAACATTAGAAATTTTTGCATAATAGCCCACATTGATCACGGAAAAAGTACTTTGGCAGATCGTCTTTTAGAGTTCACTAGAACCGTTGATAAAAGAGACATGACTAATCAGCTTCTTGACGACATGGATTTAGAAAGAGAAAGAGGTATAACCATTAAGTCTCATGCCATTCAGATGAATCATAGTTATAATTCTGAGCATTATATTTTAAATTTGATTGATACTCCTGGTCACGTTGATTTTTCTTATGAAGTATCTAGATCCATTGCTTCATGTGAGGGAGCAATTTTAGTTGTTGATGCTTCACAAGGTATTCAAGCACAAACAATTTCAAATCTTTACCTAGCTCTTGAACAAGGACTTGAGGTAATACCAGTTTTGAATAAAATTGATCTTCCAGGTGCAATGATTGAGGAAGTTTCTGATCAAATTGTTGATTTAATAGGTTGTAATGTTGATGATATACTGGAGGTAAGTGCAAAAGATGGAATTGGAATTGATTTACTTCTTGAAACAATAATAAATAAAATACCAAGTCCAAAAGGTGATTCGTCAGGTGATCTACAAGCAATGATTTTTGATTCAGTTTTTAACTCTTTCAGAGGAATTGAAGTTCTTTTCAGAGTATTTAACGGAAAAATAAGAAAAGGAGATAAAGTTAAGTTCGTCAATACAGGAAAAGAATATGATGTTGACGAGATAGGTATATTAAAATTTGATAAGGCATCTTGTGAAGAGATATCAGCTGGAAATGTTGGGTATCTTATTTCCGGAATTAAAAATGCTAAAGAAGTTAAGGTAGGTGATACAATAACACATACACAAAATAACGATATTGAAGTAATAAAAGGCTTTGAGGACGTGAAACCAATGGTATTTGCTGGAATATATCCTGTTGACAGTTCAGAATATGAAGACTTAAGAAATTCATTAGAAAAGCTTCAACTGAATGATGCATCTTTAGTTTGGGAACCTGAGACTTCAGCTGCTCTTGGATTTGGATTTAGGTGTGGTTTTTTAGGTATGTTGCATATGGACATTATTCAAGAAAGGCTTGATAGAGAGTTTGACATGTCTGTTATAACAACTGTTCCTTCGGTTGAGTTTCTATGTCACAAAACAAATAAGGATGTAATTAGTATTTATGCTCCATCAGAGATGCCTGAACCAAATGAAATTAGAAGGATTGAGGAGCCAATGATATCTGCTCAAATAATCACTAAATCAGAATATATTGGAGGTATAATAAAGTTATGTATTGATAGGAGAGGAAGTTTAATTAACCAAATTTATCTTTCAAAGGATAGAGTCGAGTTGTCATTTGTCCTCCCGCTTGCTGAAATAGTATTTGATTTTTATGATAAATTAAAATCTATTTCAAGGGGTTATGCTTCTCTAGATTACGAATTTTCAGATTTTAAGCAGTCAAAAATGTCAAAATTAGATATCATGTTAAACGGTGAGAGAGTTGATGCTTTGTCAGCGATCGTACATAGAGAAAAAGCATATATATGGGGTAAAAAATTATGTGAAAAGTTAAAAGAACTTTTACCTAGACAAATGTTTGAGATTGCAATTCAAGCCTCAATTGGAACTAAAATTATTGCTCGAGAAACTGTACGGGCTTTAAGAAAAAATGTAACAGCTAGATGTTACGGTGGAGATATAACCAGAAAACGAAAATTGTTAGAAAAGCAGAAAAAGGGAAAGAAGAAGATGAGACAAGTTGGCAATGTTGAAATTCCACAGTCAGCTTTTCTGGCCGTATTAAAAATAGATGAGTAAAATAATAGATGGTATTAAAGTTTCTTCAGATATTAAATCTGAAATAAAAAAGGAAATTTTCTCCCTTAAAAAAGATGGAAAACGAGTGCCATCATTAAGTATTGTCCTAGTTGGAAACCACACTGCAAGTTCCATTTATGTAAATGCAAAAGTAAAGGCATGTAAAGATGTGGGAATAAATGTAAATTTAATTACTTTAAGCGATAACATTTCTGAGTTAGATTTACTTGAAATAATAAGTCAATTGAATAATAAAAGTGACTTGGACGGTTTTATTGTTCAACTTCCACTCCCCCCACAGGTGAATGTACAAAATGTGATTGATTCTATTAGTCCTGCTAAGGATGTTGATGGCTTTACAAATGATAACATAGGTAGTATTACCTCTGAGGTTAAAAAATTGCTTCCTGCAACTGGATTAGGTGTTATGACCCTTATTGAAAGGTATAATATAGATATTGTGTCTAAGAGCTGTGCTATTTTAGGTTCCAGCAGAAATGTGGGCGCTGCAATTGCTCAAATGTTGATGCAAAAAGAACAGGTTACCGTTACCGTTTGTAATAGTAAAACTAAGAACCTCAAAGAAATTACAAGTAATGCTGAACTTATTATTTCAGCAGTTGGTAAACCTAATCTTGTGACATCTGACATGGTTAAAGATGGTGCTGTGGTAATTGATGTTGGTATTTCTAGGATTAAAGATGATTCAAAAAAATCCGGCTATAGAATTGTTGGTGACGTTGATTTTGAAAATGTTCTACCAAAAGTAAGTCTTATTACTCCAGTGCCTGGAGGAGTTGGACCAATGACTATTGCATCCTTAATTCAAAACACTTTGAGAGCTTACAGAAATAATGAAAAGAGGTAGTCATATACTCCCAGTTATGGAGTCTTTCTATAGTATTCAGGGCGAGGGATATCATTCAGGAAAGCCAGCATATTTTATTAGACTAGCTGGTTGCAATGTTAAATGCACATGGTGTGATGTAAAAGAATCATGGCCCATTCATGAAAATCAATTTGTAAAAATTGAAGCGATTGTAGAAAAAATTAATAAACACTCAACTGATTTGGTTATTATCACTGGAGGCGAGCCTTTCTATCACGATTTAGGTCCACTTACTAGTATGCTCAAAGAAAATAATAAATTAGTACACGTGGAAACATCAGGAACAGAGAAGTATTCTGGACAATTTGATTGGATATGTTTATCTCCAAAAAGATTTAAAAAACCTCTTAAAGAATATTTCGATATTGTTAATGAATTAAAAGTGATTGTTTATCAGGATTCAGACTTTAGGTGGGCTGAAAGAATTTCATCCAAAGTAACAAAAGATGCGGTCAGAATCTTACAACCAGAATGGTCGGTTGAGAAAAGGGTAAATCCAAAAATCTTGAGTTATATAAAGCTTAATCCTAATTGGAGAATTTCTCTGCAAACGCACAAATACCTAAAAGTTGATTAGATTATTTTATATCTTACTTATATTTTTTCTGCATCAAGAATTAATAGGACAGTCAAAAAGAAGTATCAAATTATTTCAAGAAGCTAAGTATAATTATAATATAGGTGAGTTTGAAAATGCAATTGAAATTTATAATAAAATATTAAAGTCTGAACCAGATAATTGTGATGCTTTGTACGGGTTAGGTTTAACCTATAAAAAATTAAAAAACTATCATGATTACGAAAAATTTTTCATTCAGTACGCCAAATTAGGTTGTAAACAGAATATAGATCAAGTGCACTTTGATTTATCTAATTATTTTCTTAGAAATGGAAAAATAATGTTATCGAATTATCATTTGAATAAGATTAAGTCAGCAGAAAACTTTAATGATTATGGTGAGCTTAAGAAGAGAATATCTTTCATTTCAAACTATAATGAAAACACAGTTTTAAGTTTTGAAAAAATAGATTCATTAGATTATTTCACTTTTCAATATTCACCTGCTTATAATACCGAAGGAAACCAAATCTATTTTACTGCAAGAAGAGGTAATAAAATGTTTGATGACGAGAATATATATTCAATCCCAATTGGGGAGAAAGGGTTTGGTAATAAAGTTTCAAGTCTTGAGGTTCTTAATACTGATAATAATGAAGGGTCAATTACATTTTCTGAGAGTGGAAACTTTTTGATATACACATCTTGTAAAATGAATTTTAAAAAAAATACGTGTGATCTTTTTATCTCTTACTTTGATGGTGTGAAATTTAATCTACCTACTAGGCTAGACGATAGAATTAATTCAGATTACTGGGATTCTCAGCCACATCTGTATGGAGATAGCCTTCTTTTATTTGTTTCAAATAGGCCAGGAGGAAAGGGAAAGAGAGATATTTGGTTTTCAAGATTGCGAAATGATGGTCAGTGGGAAAAAGCTAAGAATTACGATGAGATTAATTCTGCCTACGATGATGTATCTCCTTTAATATTTGATAATGTGATCTATTTTGCATCTAACAGAATTGAATCTTTTGGAGGCTATGACATATTTTATAGTAATGGTTCCAACATAGAAAATCAATATGTAAGAAACTTAGGAGCATCGATTAATAATTACAAAGATCAATCTTCATTTTTAATTAATAACAAATTTTTTATGATAGCTGAGGAATTTGAGGATGGATCTGAGGTAATTAGTAAGATTATCCTTTGTAAGATAAAATCTCAAAATTATATAGGAGATGAATTGATAAATTTTATAGTAAAAGATAAATTATCAGGTATACCATTAGAATCAAGTATTAATTGTATAGATCCTGAAAAATCAAATCAGTACAAATTAACAATAACAGGTTCACTATCCATTGATAGAAGCTTGATTGACTCTGAGCATCTAATAATTTCTTCAGAAGGGTATTATCCAGAAAAAATTAAACTGAATACATCTGATAGTTACATTATTAATATGACCAAATTGGATCAAAAGTATATTTTGGAAGATCTTCTATTTGATTACGATAGCTATAAGCTTACTGAAAGCGTCAGGAATTTTCTTTTTCTTTATGCTCAGTGGTTGAAACAAAATGATGATATTAATATTAGTATTGAGGGTCATACAGATAGTGTTGGATCTGATAATTATAATATGATCTTGTCTGAAAATAGGGCTAACGAGGTTTTGAATTTTTTTGTGTCAGAAGGCATACCAAAAAATAGAATGAAAGCGATTGGTTTTGGAAATAATATTCCAGTTAGTCAAGGCTACGACGGACCAAAAAATAGAAGGATTGAAATAACAGTTTTTTGATTGAAATTTATTGACCTGATTTTGTATTAAAATAGTGTTAAATGTTAGTTATATAATTTGTGAAAAAATTAAGAAATATCATTGTTTTCTCGTCATAAGTTATTAAAATAGCTGTCGGGTTTTATTGTATAAATCCGAAAATAGGCGTTTCCTTGCTCAGAACACTTGTTTTGGGTTGGGATCCTTGTCTGTGTATTTTTATTTTTTTAACAAATTTTGTTAAAAATTGTTCAAATACACATTTTTATATTTTTTAAACAATTGTTAAATAAACACAATTAAACTATGTTTAGATTTTTACTAGTTAGTTTCTTGTTCTTGGCATCCAATGTTTGGGCTCAAGACAGAACTATCACGGGTAGTGTTTCATCAGATGAAGACGGAAGTGGTCTTCCAGGTGTTAACGTTATCCTTCAAGGTACGACTGTTGGTACTACTACAGATATCGATGGTTCATACTCACTTGATATTCCAAGTGATGGAGGTACCTTAGTATTTTCATTCATTGGTTTAGCATCTCAAGAAATTGAAGTAGGTGCAAGGTCAGTGATTGATGTAGTTATGAGCTCTGATGTTGAAGAACTTCAAGAGGTTGTTGTAACTGCATTGGGTATCACCAAAGAGAAAGCTGCGTTAGGTTACGCGGTAACTTCTGTTGGTGGTGAACAGCTTGAAGCTAGACCCGAGGCAGACATAGCTAGGTTGTTAAGAGGTAAAGTTCCAGGTGTTGATATCACTTCACAAAGTGGTGTTTCAGGAACGGGTACTAATATCATTATTAGAGGATATACCTCAATTTCAGGTTCTAATCAGCCTTTATTCGTTCTAGATGGTGTTCCGATAGATGCGAATACTTATTCTGATAGAGGTTTTACTCAAGGTGGTGCCACTGCCTCAAGTAGATTTTTAGATCTTGATCCAAACAACGTAGCAGAAGTTAGTGTGCTTAAAGGACTTGCTGCAACCGTACTATACGGTGAAGCTGGTAGAAACGGTGTTGTTCTTATTACTACTAAAACTGGCCAGTTAGGCGGTGCTAGTGCTAATAAGGGACTTGAAGTTTCATTTAGTCAATCTTATTTTGTTAATCAGGTAGCAAGTTTACCAGATGATCAAGATAAATATGGTAATGGATGGCAAAATAGAGCTGCAGCTGCTTTTAGTAACTGGGGTGCGCCATTTGATACACCAGGTAGATTTGGTCTTGATGAAAACGGAACAATTGCTCACCCATATGACAGAGCAGTATGGAATGGTGTTTTCCCTCAGCACGTTGGTGCAAGATGGAAATATCAGGCATATGACAATTTACAAAATTTCTTTGTAGATGGCGCTCAGCAAAATACCTCAATTGGTATCAATGCAAATGTCGGTGCAACATCAATAAAAGCCAACTATGGTTGGACTAGTGATAAAGGATATGTTCCTTACAATCAATATAAGAAACACAATTTTTCTGTTGGTGCTAATACACAGCTTGCTAACGGGTTGAAAATCAATGCTTCATTCAATTACATTGAGTCTGCTGCGACTAAGCCTCCTGTTAATCCAAGTAGAAACTCAAATGCAACCAATGTTTCTTTATTTGGTAATGTTATGTATACTCCAAGAAGTTGGAATTTATTCGGTTTAGAATATGAAAGACCAGATACCAATGGTAGTGTCTACTACAGAGGTAACAATGGTATGCAACATCCACTATGGACTCTTCATTATACAAGAGATAATGATGATGTAAATAGATTTATTGGTAATGTTCAGTTAAGCTATGAGCTTGCAGACTTCTTAAACCTTACATACAGAATTGGATTGGATAGAACTAACTTGTTGAACAACTACATGATTAATAAGAATGGTGTACAAGGTTCAGCAGTATTAGGTCTGTTTGCAACATCTAATAGAAATATCATGAACTATGATCAAATTGTTAACTTAAATGGAGCGGTTGAGCTATCTGAAGATCTAGATTTAGATTTCTTAGTCGGTGCTAACTTAAAGTCAAGAGATTACGAGCTATCTCAGATAACAAGTACCGATATGTTCATTTTTGGTTTCTTTGATCACAGTAACTTTACTACTACAACTGCTAATACTTATGTATCTAGAGAGAATACTTATGGAGCATTTGCTAACGTTACACTTGGTTATAAAGACTGGGGTTTCTTAACAGCATCTGCTAGAAATGACTGGACTTCAACACTTGAGCCAGAAAATAGATCTTTCTTGTATCCATCTGTATCATTATCAGTTTTACCATTTGACGCATTGTCTGTCAACAATCAAAATCTTAACTTCTTGAAGGTGAGATTTGGTTTTGGTACATCAGCTGGTTACCCGCCACCGTATTCTACGAGAGGGTCATTAGCTACTGCTACCAAGGTATTCCAGACGTCTGGTGGTACTACATTAAATGTTAATGCAGTTGATAACTTTTATGCTAACCCTGATTTAACTCCTGAGATACACAAAGAATTAGAACTTGGTATCGAGGCTAAATTCTTGAAGAATAGGGTTGGTTTAGACGTGTCTTTATTTACTAAAGACTCAGAAGATCTTATTATTGATCTTGATCTTGATAACTCTACAGGTTACAGTTCATCAACAGTAAACTCTGCCTCTATTAATAATAAAGGTATTGAGGCAATAGTCAACGTCATACCAGTACAGTCTAGAGACTTTACTTGGGATGTAACAGGTACTTTCTCTTTACTGAGAAGTGAAGTTATATCAATTGCAGATGGTATTGACCAAATTTATGTTGGTGGTTATATTGGTAGAGGTAATATTGCTATCCCTGGATTGCCTTATGGTATCCTAGAAGGGGAGGTAATTACCAGAGATTACGGAGACCTTGACGGCACCGATCATCTACAGGTACACTGGGATGACAGAACTAATTACACTCCAATTGTTAACGCAAATGGTGGATATCAGTTCTTAGGGTACGGTGTTATTGGTAATCCACAACCTGACTATATCTATTCTGTAACTAATTCATTTACTTACAAGTGGGTGAATTTAAGAGTTCAGTTTGATTCACAAGTTGGTGGTGACGTTTTCTCAACTACTAACTCGACTCTACTTGGTAGAGGTATTCTACAAGAGACAGATTTCGACAGGTTTGTTCCTGTTGTAACGAAAGGTTTAACAGCTGATGGTTCAGCTAACACAAAGCAAACTACTGCTAATGCTCACTACTGGCCTAATACTGGTGTTTTCTACGATGAAAATTCAGTGTATGACGCTTCAGTAATGAGACTTAGAGAAGTTTCTTTATCGTTAGTCGCTCCTTCATCATTCTTAAATGGTACTCCATTTGGAAGTGCTAGTCTTACTTTATCTGCTCAAAATATCTGGCATTATGCATGGAACACTCCTTCAGGAACAAACTTTGATCCAGAAGTGATTAGTTATGGTGCAGGTAACAATGCTAGAGGGTTTGATGAGATGACTGGTCCTACTGCTAAAAAGTATGGTGCAACTTTAAGCCTAACTTTCTAAATTTAGAGATATGAGAAAATTAAATAAATTATATTTAATAATAGCCTTCATGTTTGTTGGCTACTCTTGTGAGATCACTGATCTTGATCAGTTAAATAATCCTAACGCGGTAACAACCGAGAATGCTGGGATTGATCTGTACTGGAACTCAATTCAAACTTCTTTCCCTGGCTGGTGGTATGGAAATCAAACTCCTATGCTTCAGCTTGCGAGAGTTGCTTGTATGACTTGGGGTGCTTCTTATCAAGAGGCGTATAACCCATCTGATTTCAACGGATCATGGAACTTTGCTTATTCCGGAATTATACCTGACATCGATGCGATGATTGAGGCTGGTACAGCTGCAGAATCGTATGTACATGTGGGTGCTGGTAAAATCATAAAAGGTTATACTCTACAAATGCTTGTTGACAAGCATGGTGATATTCCTTTTACTGAGGCATGGCAAGGTACAGCTAACTTAAGTCCTAAAGTTGATGATGCTGCATCTATTTATACAGCTATCAATGCACTTTATGATGAGGGTATTGCAGATTTAGGTAAAACAGCTATTGGTGCTCCAGCCGTAGATATTTTTTACGGTGGTGATGTGTCAAAGTGGATAACACTTGCTAACACTCTTAAGTTTAGACTTGCTCTAAACACTGGTGATCAAGCTGGAATATCTGCTGCTTTAGCTGCCGGTGTAATAGATGAGGATGCAGAAGATTGGGTCTTTACTTATGGAAGTAACAGACAGAATCCAGATTCTAGACACCCATGGTATAGTGGAGCTTATGAGTCCTTTGCTGGACCTTATCAGTCTAACTATTTCATGTGGGAGTTAATGGAAGAAAAGCCTTTTGCTGATCCTAGACTTAGGTATTATTATAAGAGACAAGACCTACAAATTGTAGGTGAAGACTTGTTTACGATAGACTGTGTTGTTCCTGATACTAGACCTGTTTGGTATGATGATGTGTATACTAACGCATATGGCGTATCCAAGACATGGCCTTTCTGTGCTGGTAGTAGTTTCACTACTCAAGATGCAGCATTAGCGAAAGGTTATTGGGGTAGAGATCACGGTAACAACGACGGTACTCCTCCAGACGGTCAGAAAAGAACACACAGAGGAATTTATCCTGCTGCGGGTTCTTATGATGACGGTGATGCTGCCTCAGAGACAGATGGAGCTGTTGAAGCTGGTTTAGCTGAAACAATTCACACTCAACAAGGTGGTACTATGGGAGCAGGAGGTGACGGACACGCTCCGATTCTAATGGCTGCTAACGTATTTTTCATGAGAGCGGAAGCTGCTCTTGATGGATACTCTACAGAAAATGCTAGAGACATGTTGGAGACAGCTATTAGTACATCAATCAACTCAGTTATGTCTTACTCAAACGGGTGGGGTGAAACTGGTGATTTTGATGGAAATGGAGTTGGTGCAGAACCTTCTACTAGAGCAATTGATAACTACATACAGTACGTTTTAGATGCTTATGATGCTGCTGCTGATAATGAAGCAAAAATGAATATCATTGTTAAAGAGCATAGGCTCGCTTCATTCTCTAACGGTATCGAGTTGTATAATGCCATGAGAAGAACTGGACATCCAACTGAGATGCAAGGTCCTATGAAATTACAGGACGCTGGTACTTTTCCAAGGCTTTTCCCTTATCCTGCTGACTTTTCTAACTTGAATGCTAACGCACCTGTTAGAACAGATTACGGCGAGACAATTTTCTGGGATAGAGCTGGAAGTGGTTTAAACTAAATTTTTAAATTATATAATTATGAAAAATTTAAAAAAATCATTTATTGCGTTGATAGCTGCTTTTGCAGTATCATGTGGTGATCCGGAATTGCCGGTAGAATTATTCCCTGAGATGGAATACGGAGCTTTTGCGAGAAAGCTATCTCAAGACGGTACATATAACTACTATGAGATACCAACTTCGCAAATAGATTTATCAGTTGAATACTATGATGCTAACAATGGTAACAACATTGCATCATACGCTATCGAGGTTGAGTACATTGATAACGCTACTGATGGAGCAAAAAGTAAGGATAAAGTTCTAATGAGAACTATAAATGCATCTGAATTTTCAACAAATGCAAATGGATTTCTTAGTTCTGATTTTAGTTTAACCTTTAATGATGCTTTATCAACGTTAGGTATTACTTCTGCTGATATTGATGGTGGTTCATATTTTAGATTCTGGTTTACTATAACTATGAATGATGGTCGTAAGTTTGATTATAACAATACGGGACCGAATATGATGTCATCAAGCGCATTTGCTGCGTTATTTAGACTTAATGTTTATATAGTATGTCCTTCAAGTCTTGAAGGAGCGGTTACTGCAAACACTTATGATGCGGAAAGCCCTGATCATCCTGGAACTGTATTTACCGTATCAGGTGTCAAGGATGAACTTGTCAAAGTAGGATCTGCTGATAACATTTATACTATGAAGACTGATGTAGCTCTTGGGTGCTGGGGACCTTCTGGATTTAATTACTCAATTCCAGCGGCAACTGGCCCACAATTCACTGATGCGTGTAATGTTTTAAGCGCTTCAGGATCAGATGAGTATTCTGAAGAGTGGTCTTTAGCGGCAGGTTCCGTTTCAGTTAGTGGAGACAGTAAAACTTTAACATACACTTGGAATAATACGTATGGTGAGTTTGGAACTGTTGATCTAACATATGACGACGGATCATTGTGGCCAGCATTAACTAACTAGTCTATCTAAAAGTTTGTAAAGATTTACAAACAAAAAAATAGGGTGACCTTTAAAAGTCACCCTTTTTTTTTACTCAATTCTTTTCCACTTGCTGTGGTATGGAATAAATTTTACTCTATCAGTTGAATCTTTTACCTTTCTATCGTAATAAAATATTATGTTATTATTATCGATTATATCAATTTTCATTTTGTAATTTAATTTATCTGGTTCTTCGCCAAAATAGAACGCTATAGAATCCTTTTCAATCTCATATCTATATATACTTTCAAAATAAATAATATAGTTATCATCCTTAAAATATGTTATAGGAAATTGAGGAACATCTACCTCCCTTGAATTGTCAATAACTAATTTCGTCGCCTTCCAATCACCTTTTAAATCAATAGTATTTGTACAGGAGTAAAAAATCAATATTAATATAATTATTATTTGCTTTTTCATAACTTACTTTGTTGTTGAAGTAATTTATGAAAAAAAATATATCATATTTTAGTCTTTTTTTAACTTTTTTGAAGACGGGTACAATTTCTTTTGGAGGATATATGATGCTAATTTCTATGATTAGATATGAATTTTCTATAAGAAAGAAATTTATAAAAAGAAAAAAAATTTTAGACGCAATAACAATGGCAAGTTTTTTACCTGGACCCATGGCAATAAATGTTGCATCCTATATTGGATTTATTCTTAAAGGATGGAAGGGTGCAATTGTTTCTTTTATTGGTGTTCTCCTACCGTCTTTTTTAATCATGATTATTTTCACCCATTTATATATTAACTCGAAAAATATTCCAGGTTTTTCTTCTTTTTTTAATGGTGTCATGCCTGTAGTTGCAGCTGTTATTTTTTCTGTTGCATATAGCTTTTATAAAGATTCTAAAGATAAAATTCTTGCAATACTTTTATCTATTCTTAGCTTTACCTTAACATCATTGATCAAAGGGTATATTTCCATTATACTTCCTCTTCTGGTATGTGGTGGTTTTAACCTACTTTATAATGGAGATAAGATTAAAAAAATTACAAATCCAAAAAAAGCATTCATTAGAGTAAAGGGTATAATTATTGCCTCGTTAGTAATGACAATATTATTAGTTTTTTTAAATACAGCACCTATATATTCAACCAATTTTAATCTATCAAAAGTTTTTGCTAATATTTCATTAACACTATTTGGGGGTGGCTATGTTTTTATTCCATACCTCGATAAAATAATAGTTGAACAGTTAGGTTGGCTTACTCAGAGAGAGTTTATAGATTCAATAGCAATGGGACAAATTACTCCAGGACCTATATTAATAACAGCAACCTTTATTGGTTATAAAATGAATGGGCTAATTGGTGCTTTTCTATCGACCCTATCAATTTTTCTGCCGTCATCTGTTGTGATAATATTTTTCTCTAGAGTTTACTACTTCATTAAAAAAAATAGTACTGTGAAGCTAATCATTAATGGATTTAAAATTGGAATAATTGGTTTAATATGCTATTCAGGTTATGTAATAATGTTCAAACAACAAAGTAATCTGAACTTTTATAGTGTTGTAGCATGTTTCATTAGTTTTATTGTTTTGAATAAAACAAAGATTCATCCCATATTTTTAATAATAGTAGCTGGCTTAATTGGTTTTTTCTTTAATCTTTAAAATTTTTAAGATTAAATTTTCCTGATTTATAAACAAGGTAGTTTGATTGACTGATCCACTCGCCAGTATTAAAATAAGTGCTTAATTCTGAAATTTCTTTTTCTGATACTTTATGTGAATGACCAAATATGTAGGCGTCATTAATTTCTTTGTTGTTATACTCTTTACAAAATCTGTAAATTCTTTCATTATTTATATCCGTGTGATCTTCTCTATTTTTATTTGATCTTGATAAATGCATACCAAGTTTCATACCTAAATCAGGATGTAACATTCTAAATAAGAATTGTGAAATTTTATTTTTAAAAATAGATTTAATAATCTTATATCCACTATCACCTTTTCCAAGACCATCACCATGACCCACAATAATATTTTGCTTATCTATATTAAAACTTTGATAATCATTATAGACTTTTAATCCAATTTTCTCAAAATAATCAATGGTCCACATATCATGATTGCCTTTAAAAAAATGGACATTAATTCCATTATCAATCATTCTGGAAATTTTTGATAGAAAATTAAAGTAATTTTTTGGAACAACGTGTTTATATTCGAACCAGAAATCAAATATATCCCCTAATAAAAAAAGCTCTTGTGCATGATTTTCTATAGATTCAAGCCATTCAATAACTTTTTTTTCCCTTCGTGTAGATTCTTCATCATTCGGTATACCAAAATGAAAATCACCAGCAAAGTATGCTTTTTTATTCTTTTCTAGTTTGATTTGAATCCTTTCCATCTACCTCATTTTCATTGTTCATATCATTTTTCTTCTCTTGTGATTTATCTTCCTCAAGACTTAATTCAAGATTTGTTTTAAATGGTCTCTTGCCGATCAGTTTTTCAAGATCATTTTGAAATAAAATTTCTTTTTCAAGAAGTTTATTAGCAATCTTTTCTAATTCTTTTTTCTTTTCTATTAGTAGATTTTTTGTTCTATCATAGGCATTATCAATTATTCTTTTGACTTCTTGATCAATCTTTTCAGCTGTTGAATCAGAGTATGGTTTTGTGAAGTTATAATCTGATTGTTTAGAATCAAAAAATGATAAATTTCCAATATTTTTATTCATTCCGTAAACAGAAACTATGCTATAAGCCATTTTAGTTATTCTTTCTAAATCACTTAATGCGCCAGTTGATATTTTTCCAAATATTATTTCTTCTGCAGCTCTTCCTCCAAGTGCCATACACATTTCATCTAAAAGTTGATCAGTCTGATACAAAAACTGTTCTTTCGGCAAATATTGTGCATATCCAAGTGCTGCAATACCTCTAGGAACAATACTTACTTTAACAAGTGGGTCCGCGTGTTCAAGGTACCATCCCGCAACAGCGTGACCTGCTTCATGATATGCAACAATCTTTTTTTCTTCAGGTGATATAATTTTATTTTTCTTTTCTAAACCTCCAATTACCCTATCAATAGCATCTTGGAAATCATCCATTTCAATTTTACTTTTATCTTTTCTTGCTGCTATTAATGCTGACTCATTACAAACATTTGCTATTTCTGCACCGGCAAAACCTGGTGTTTGTGCAGCTAAATTTTTTACATTTACAGACTCACTAAGTTTCAATTTTCTAACATGTACCTTAAAAATTTCTTCTCTACCTCTAAGATCGGGTTTATCAATAGATATTTGTCGATCAAACCTTCCAGGTCTTAGTAATGCTGAATCAAGTACATCTGGTCTGTTAGTTGCAGCTAATATAATTACACCTGAATCAGTACTAAAGCCATCCATTTCCACCAATAGAGAATTTAATGTATTTTCTCTTTCGTCATTTGATCCTGGCATTTGTCCTCTACCTCTTGATCTACCGATTGCATCTATTTCATCTATAAATACAATACATGGAGCTTTTTCTTTTGCTTTTTTAAATAGGTCTCTTACTCTTGCAGCACCTACTCCAACAAACATTTCAACGAAATCTGAACCTGACAAAGAGTAGAAAGGTACATTTGCCTCACCCGCTACAGCTTTTGCAAGTAGTGTCTTTCCAGTACCAGGTGAACCAACTAGTAATGCACCCTTTGGTATCTTACCTCCTAATTTTGTAAATTTTTTCGGATTTTTTAGAAATTCGACTATCTCTTTGACCTCCTCTTTTGCTTCTTCTAGTCCTGCAACATCTCTGAAGGTTAGTTGGATTTTACTTTCTTTATCAAAAAGAGATGCTTTTGATTTACTTATATTAAATATTTGTCCTCCCGGTCCTGCACCTGTTGACATTCTTCTAAGCAAAAACCAAAATCCAACTAGAATAAGAATTGTAAATCCCCATGTTTGCAAGAATGAATATATGTCTGTTCTCGATTCAGTTAGATATTCAATTTCATATGTATCTCTACTACCAAGAGAATTTATTAGTTCATCATATCTTTTTTCAAACGATTCAATTGAAGATACTTCTAATCTATAGTGTGGTCCAGATATATTATTTATAAGATTTGATGATTCCAACTCATCTTTATAAATGCTATTTAATAAAGCATCTTCTTTTAATGTAATTTCTATTATTTCTTGGTTTTTTATAACTATAATTTTTGCCACATCGTAGCTTTTAATCATTTTTTGGAATCTATTATAGTCAATATTTATTGGTTTAGATGAAAAGAAACTAAAAGAGATATATATGAATAAAGTAATACCAAAAATTATCCAAATCTGGTTATTAAAGTTATTACTCATAAAATTTTTATTTTTTTTACTTTTCATATTCTATAATTTATATTTTTTGATTATCATCTCCCCAAAGGCCCTCTAAATTATATTTATCTCTATTTTTTTCATTAAAAATATGAGCAACAACATCAATGAAATCAATCAAAACCCACTCTGCATTATTATTACCATGTTTTTTCCAAGGTTTCTCATGGAAATTATAAAAAACATCATCTTCAATTCCCTCAGCAATAGCATCAATATGAGTATTTGAATTCCCAGTAGCAAGTACGAAATAGTCTGTTACTGAGTTTTTAATATTTTTGAGATTTATAATTTTAATGTTTGCAGCTTTTTTGTTCTCCATACTATCAGCAATAAATTTGCTTAGTTTACTAGAGTTAATTTTTTGTTTAATTTTCAATATATAATAACTATACTATTTAATGAGCAAAAACATTGCCACCAATTTATTTAACGACAAAATTAGTATTTATGTGACAGAATGTCTCTCAACCAATGATATTTTAACAAATCTTTTGAAAAGAAATAAGGTAGTTGAAGGGGATTCAATTGAAACAGATTTCCAATACCAAGGGAAAGGACAAAGAAATAACACATGGATATCTGAAAAAGAGTCTAATATTCTTTTATCTTTTCTTCTTTCACCAAACCTAAAGGTTGAAAACCAATTTATTATTCATGTACTTGTATCTATTAGTTTGATAAAATTACTAAATAAACTGAATATAGATGCTCGAATAAAATGGCCAAATGATATTTATGTTGGTAATAATAAGATTGCAGGAATTTTAATTGAAAATTTTATTTTTAAAAAGAAAGTACAAAACTCCGTTGTAGGAATTGGTTTAAATTTAAATCAGAGAAAGTTCAAAGATTTTAGAGCAACCTCAGTTTATTTAGAAACCAACATAAAGTATGAAAAAAAAGAAGTTGTTGATATCTTGAAAAATTTAATTTCATTTGAATATAATAGAATTAATAAAAGTATAATAAAAAAAATAATTCAATACAAAAAATCACTTTATGGTTTTAATGAGATAAAGAAATTCAAAATTGATAAAGATATTGTTAAGGCTAGAATCATAGATATTTCAGTGAATGGAGATTTAACACTTAACATAAATAAGAAATATAAAAAGTTTTCATATGGATCTTTATCTTTGTTAGAAGAATAAAGTAAATACTAATTTTTTGAATTCTAAATATTTTATAATTTCAGCGCCTTCAGGATCAGGAAAATCCTCTCTTGCAAATTTTCTTTTAAGTAAGGAAAATTCGTTAGCATTTTCAATTTCCTCTACTACAAGAAGGAAAAGAAAATACGAAGTTCATGGAAAGGACTATTATTTTATAAGCAATGATGAATTCCAAAATCATATTGCTTTAAATAATTTTATCGAATGGGAACAAGTTTATAAAGATGACTTTAAAGGGACATTAAAAAGTGAAATAAAGAGACTTACTGATAATGGAAAAAATATAATTTTTGATGTAGACGTTATTGGTGGTTTAAATTTAAAAAAATATTTTGGAGATGATGCTTTGTCTATATACGTAGATGTTCCATCCATAAATGTATTAAAGCAAAGATTGAAATCTAGGGGGAGCGAAATAGTTAAAGAGATAGATGAAAGAATTGAAAAAGCTAAATTTGAGATCACTAAGAAAAATCTATTTGACGTTATTTTGATGAACGATAAATTTGATGAAGCTTCTTCAAATATTTATGAATTAATTACAAATTTCTTAAAGAAATGAAAATAGGATTATTTTTTGGTACTTTCAATCCTATTCACAATGGTCATATAGGTATATGTAAAGAAATTCTTGAAAAAAAAATTGTTAAAGAGATATGGCTGATTTTAACCCCTCATAGTCCTAATAAAAATTCATATCAAATTATTGATAAGTATTTAAGATTGGACATGATGAAATTAGTCATTAGTCAGATTAAAAATACCAAAGTTTTAGATATCGAATTTAATATGAAAACACCAAATTACACTTATCTAACCCTGAAAGAGATAAGAAAAAAATTTCCTTTGAATAGGTATACATTAATTATGGGAGAAGATAATTTTTTGAACATAGATTCTTGGAAAAATTCAACTTTTGTTAAATCAAATTTTAAAATAATTTCATATCCAAGAACAAATGAAAATGTAGATAGTGTATTTAATAAGTTTTATGATATTTCCTCTAGTATGATTAGAGATCTAGTAAAAACTAATAGCAGTATTTCAAATTATGTTCCAAAATCAGTTGAAAAATTTATTATAAGTAAAAAGTTATATGTTTAAATTGTTTTTATTTCCTCCTCTTTATTTTTAACAATTTCATCAATCCTATTTATTTTCTGATCAGTTATCTTTTGAACTTCGTTTTCTCCTTCTTTAATTGAGTCTTCAGATACTCCTTCGTTTGAAAGTTTTTTTATATATTCATTAGACTCTTTTCTAACAGACCTAATACTAATTTTGCCTTTCTCTCCTTCGGATTTAATTTGTTTAGCTAATATCATTCTTCTTTCTTCGGTCAGTGCGGGAATATTTATAATAATATTTTCTCCTTCATTTTGTGGCGATAGACCAAGTTGACTATTCATAATTGCTTTTTCTATATCCGGGATAATAGTTTTTTCCCAGGGTTTAATGAATAGCGTTCTGGAATCTGGTGATGTAATTGAGGCAACTTGAACCAATGGGGTAGGTGTACCATAATATTCAACTAATATTCCAT
>CACPHX010000022.1 GCA_902633975.1 uncultured Marinoscillum sp. | reverse complement strand
AGGTTTTCAGAAAAAAAATGGTTTTATAGATTATTATTGGGATGACGATAAGGGAAGGCTCTACATTGAGGTAAAAGAGTTAGAGAAGGAATTTCTCTATGTAAATTACTTATCAGCAGGTTTAGGGTCAAACGATATTGGTTTGGATAGAGGTCAAATTGGAGGCACTAGAATAATAAAGTTCGTTAAAAAGGGCCCAAAGGTTTTAATGGTACAGCCTAATTATAAATACAGAGCAGTCTCGTATAATAATGAGGAGGTAAAATCTGTAAGTGATGCTTTTGCTAAATCTACAATCTGGGGCTTTAAGGTTGTTGCAAGCTCAAACCAAAGTATTTTAATTGATGCTACCGAGTTCATTTTAAGAGACTCCCATATGATTTCTGCAAGACTCATTCAAAGGAACCAAGGTGATTTCAAAATAGATAACTCAAGTTCGTCTTTTGAAAGTTCTCTCTCAAAAAACTTTCCTCTAAACACAGAGTTAGAGTCCTACCTAACCTTTAGGGGTAAAGCAAAAGGCTCATGGCTTCTTTCTGTATCACCTAATAGCGAATCTTTTTCAGTTAGGACAAGACACTCCTTTATTAGCCTTCCTGACGAAGGTTATAAACCCAGAAAGTTTGATCCCCGAGCAGGTTACGGTGCTATGACATTCTACGATTATGCCAGTCCAATTGAAGAAGACCTGCATGTGAAATATATAAGAAGACATAGGTTAATAAAAAAATATCCAGAAAAGGAAGTTAGTGAAGCAGTTGAACCTATTATTTATTATTTAGACAGAGGTGTTCCAGAGCCAGTTAAATCAGCCCTACTTGATGGAGGGGCTTGGTGGAATGAAGCTTTTGAAGCTGCAGGTTTTAAGAATGCATTTCAGATTAAAGTTTTACCTGAGGGAGCTGATATGTTAGATGTTAGGTATAATGTAATTCAGTGGGTACACAGATCTACTAGGGGTTGGTCTTATGGTTCTTCGGTTGTAGACCCAAGAACAGGAGAAATAATTAAGGGGCATGTTTCTTTAGGATCATTGCGAGTTAGGCAAGACTATTTAATTGCAGAGGGTTTATTGCGTCCTTATGGAAAAGAAAATCATACTGATGATTTGATGAAAGAGATGGCTATTAAAAGGTTAAGGCAATTGTCTGCTCACGAGATTGGACATACTCTTGGTCTTTCTCACAACTTTATTTCTAGCGCAAGAGAAAGAAGGTCTGTAATGGACTACCCTCATCCCTTAATTAAATTTTCAGAAAATAAAATTGATCTTTCTGACGCTTATGATGATGGTATAGGGGATTGGGATAAATTAGCAATTAATTGGGGTTATCGTGAGTTTAGTTCTAATGAAAACTCCGGTTTAGAAAAAATACTTCAAGAAGGATACGATGATGATATATATTTTATAACGGACCAAGATTCAAGGCCATTGGGTAGCGCTCATCCACGAGCTCACTTGTGGGATAATTCATATGATGCAGCAGATGAATTAAATAGAATGCTTGACATAAGAAGGTATGTTTTAGATAATTTTTTAGATAACGCTATTAAATCTGGTGAGCCAATGTCAAGTATTGAGGAGGTCTTGGTTCCTATGTATCTGTTACATAGGTATCAGATTGAGGCAGCCTCTAAAGTTTTAGGGGGTTTAGAATATAATTACGCTTTAAAGGGGGACGGTCAACTAATAACAAAACTTCTTTCAAAAGAACAACAAAATAAAGCTTTAAAATCTTTACTCAATTCTATTCACCCTAAGAACTTATCTTTACCTGAACAGCTTATAAAATTAATTCCTCCAAGGGCTTTTGGTTATCCAAGAACTAGGGAAACATTTAAGTCAAGAAATGGATTGACATTTGATTATTTAGCAGCAGCAGAGACGGCAACCAATTTAACTCTAAAGATGTTATTTGATACCGATAGGGCTTCTAGGTTAGTTACCTTAGGAGCAAGAGATAAAAAGTCACAGCCTGGCCTGGAAAACATTTTAAATCAAATCGTCAACGAGACGATTTTAAAAGAGATGTATAATAAAAATGATTATGTGAGACTTTCTAATGTCCAAATAGAAATATCAAAAATGATAAATTATAATGTTTTAAATCATTTGTTTATCCTGGCAAGTAGTAAAAAAACTCATGAGGAAGTAAATGCTATAACTTACTCTATACTTAAAAAAATTACATCGGAGTTAGAAAAATATAAATCTGAAAGCGATCATCATTATGATTATTTAACTCATAAAATTGGCAAGTTTTTCTCAGGAGATTATGAGTTAGATTTTCAGGAAGAGTTGATACCACCAGATGGTTCTCCTATTGGTTCTGATGTATACTTGCATTTATCTTGTGAAAGTGAATTATAGCTTTTCTTCGTGAAGAGCTGTCCCTGTTCCGTCTACAACTAACTTTTTGTTTTTATCAAAAATTTGAGTTTTAAATATCCCAAAATGTTTTTCATTGATAATTTTTAATAATTCAATGTAAACCTCATATTCTACATCTGGGTAGAGGGGTCTCTTAAAGCTAAGATTTTGACTAACATGGATAGCGCCATGACCAGGGAATTTTGTTCCCATCACCTTTCCAAATGAGGTAACTGAAAAAAGCCCGTGAACTATGGGTCTTTTGAATCTTGTTTTAGCTGCAAACTTTTTATCTATGTGGAGTGGATTTTTATCTCCACTTAATTCCGCAAATTTGTTAACCATATCTTGAGTGATAATAAACTTTTCAGAATAATTATCTCCTACTTTAAGTTTCATGATAGATTGTTATTTATGTTTTGAAAGATCTTATTAGAAGAAGTAATTATACTTGGAAATATAGATGCAACTGTTGAAATTATCAAGACAATTAATGTAATTGAGGTTAAATCAGATATATTAATTTTAACTGGATAAGCATTAATTAGTGAATTTGGTAAATTAATTTTTACTAATCCTGTTTCTTGTTGAACATATGAGATTAATACACCTAAAGATATACCTAGTGTAGTACCTATAATGCCAATTAATGCTCCCTGTAATACAAATGCGTTTCTTATTGTAGTTTTCTTTATACCTAAAGAATATAATATAGAGATATCTTTAGTTTTTTCTACAGACATCATTATAAGGAAAAAAAAAATATTTAATGAGCTTAGTGTTAGCACCATAGAAAAAATAGCATAAACCACTAACTTTTCAGTTTCTAAAACTTTGTATAAACCTTCTCTTATTTCTTCAAAACTCATCACTAAATAATTATCACCTATTAATTTATTTATTTCTTCTTTTATAGCATTTAAATTGGCATTATCATCCAATTGAATTTCGTATCCACTTATCATCATATCTTTTTTGAGAATTTTTTGAGCTGTATTTAAAGAAGTAAATACATAGTCGTTATCAAAATTATTTTCAATAGCAAATACACCTACAACATTAAGTTTGTTTTTTTCATATATTTTTTGATTTAACATTTGAGGTGATATTTTAATAGAATCATTTAAAACATATGCAGAGATACTTTCAAAGTTAGATTTAGGATTTATTCCTAATGAGTATTTTATACCTCTACCAATAACAGTATTTTTTATTTTATTATCAAAAATATTGAAGCTTCCCTCTGTCAAATTATTTATAATTCTTTCTTGATTAATAAATGTTTTATCTACACCTTTTATAATTGAAACAACCTCTTTGTCATTGTTTTGAAGTAAACTCTTTGTTTCTATAAATGCTGTCACAACATCTACATTATTAGCAGATAAAATAATATTGGAAATTTTGTCTTTGAAAAATTTTTTATCCTTACTTATTATTTTAATATCAGGATCAAAATCGCGATAAATTGATTTTAAGCTTTCTTCTAAACCATTAAAAACCGAAAGTATAATAACCATTGCTGCTGTTCCAATAGATAAGCTTGCAATTGAAAAAATTGAAAGAAAATTTATGAAAGTTTTATTCTTTTTTGAGAAAATATATTTGCTCGCAAGTTTTAAAGAAAGGAACATTATTTTTTTTTTGGTGGTTTATTAAGATTTGATAATATTTTGTCGATTCTGGATGCTTCATATTCTGTGCTATCAATTATAAATTTTATTTCTGGGATCTTTCGAATTTTTTTTCCAATGGATCTCGATATAAAGTTTTTAATACCCTTCTTTCTTTCATACATAGCCTTTTCAACAAATTCGGATTTGGAGTTGTCAAGAACACTTATATATATTAATGCGACACTAAAATCAGGAGATAACTTTATACCCATTATTGTTACAAACTCATTTTTTAGAAATGATTTTCCCTCTCTTATTAAATATTCATTTATTGTTTGGTGAATAAGGCTCTCGTGCCTCTCAATTCTTTGCCTATTCATTCACTTAGATCTATTTTTTCAACACGCAATTTATGTCTTCCTCCTTCGAATTTTGAATTAAAAAAAGCATTTAAAATTTTCGTCTGATCTTCTTTAGATATAAAACGAGCAGGAATGCATATTATATTGGCTTTGTTATGGGTGGTGGCTAATTCTGCTGTCTTTTCGTTCCAACATATTGCAGCTCTTATTCCTTTGTGTTTATTAGCTGTTATTGCAACACCATTTGCACTTCCACATATGAGAACTCCTTTGTTCATAGAATTTTTTTGAACTTCTTTTGCAACAGCATGTGCATAATCTGGATAATCAACCGAGTCGCAATTATTTGTTCCAAAATCATTAAAATTTATTCCGTTATCTCTTAAATATTTACAAAGAGATTTCTTATACTCAAAGCCTGCATGATCACAGCCAACTATTACTTTCATTTGTATTATTTTTTAACCTTGCTCGATATTAATATACTTATTTCATAAAGCCCAACCAAAGGTATAGCCATAACAATTTGACTAAAAGGATCGGGAGGAGTTAGCATAGCTCCAAAAACAAGGATTATAACTATCGCGTGTTTTCTATAACTTCTTAAAATTTCTTTGTTAACTATTCCTGCCTTTGTTAAAAATAATATAATCATAGGAAGTTGAAACAAAACACCTGAGGCAAGGACAAGAGTTGTAATTGTTCCAACATATGATATGATATCAAACTCATTTAGAATAGACGGATCAAGTTGATAATTTGCTAAAAAGTTAATAGAGATAGGGGTTAAAATAAAGTACCCAAAAAATATACCTAAAAAGAATAATATTGAAACATAGAAGGTTGCACCCTTTGCTGCTTTTCTCTCGTTAGGATATAGACCAGGTGATATAAACCTCCAAAACTCCCAAAAAGCATAAGGAAATGCACATATGATTCCAATCACAAAGGAGGATGAAATATGCATCATAAATTGTCCAGCCATTTGTCTACTTTGAATTATGAATGGTAATTCGTTTATACAAAAAGATGATACGCCAATATTTTTTCCAAGATCACATAGAACCTTGTAAGTCCAAAAATCACTTTTTGATGGACCCAGTAAAATAATTCCAAAAACAACATCTTTTGAAATGAATGCTATTATCGCAAATAACAAAATCGAGCCGATAGATCTTATTAGATGCCACCTCAATTCTTCGAGGTGGTCTAGAAAAGACATTTCTTTCTCTTTACTCATTTCTTATGAAGTGGAAACTTATTGGCCCATTCGTTGACTTCTTCTCGGATAATTTTAAAGTCTTTTTCAGTTAATGCTTTATCTATAAAGTCAACAATTTTTATCATATCATCTTCTTTCATTCCTCTGGATGTGACTGCAGCTGTTCCCATTCTCATACCTGATGTTACGAAAGGAGATTGGGTGTCAAACGGAACCATGTTTTTGTTTATTGTAATATCGGCTTTTCCAAGGTTTTCTTCAGCTTCTTTTCCGGTAATACCTTTGTTTCTTAAGTCAATTAACATAAGGTGATTATCTGTTCCTCCAGATATTATTTCATAGTCTCTTTCAACAAACTCTTTGGCCATCGCTGATGCGTTTTTTTTGACTTGAATTACATATTCAAGATAGCTGTCAGATAATGCTTCTTTAAAAGCAACTGCCTTTGCAGCAACAATATGTTCAAGTGGTCCTCCTTGAGTTCCTGGGAAAACTCCAGAATCTAGTAATGATGATACTTTTCTTGTTATACCTTTTGGAGTTTTAATTCCAAATGGATTTTCAAAATCGTCACGCATCATAATTATACCCCCCCTTGGCCCTCTTAAAGTTTTATGAGTAGTTGAGGTTATCACGTGGCAATAGTTTAAAGGGTCATTAAGTAGGCCTCTTGATATTAATCCAGAAGGATGTGCTATGTCGGCCAACAAAAAAGCTCCAATTTCATCTGCAATCTCTCTTATTTTTTTATAATTCCAGTCTCTACTGTAAGATGAAGCTCCACATATTATCATCTGTGGTTTTTCTTTTTTTGCAGTTTTTTCCAAGGAGGAATAATCGATTAAACCGTCTTCTTTTCTTACTCCATAAAAAAATGATTTATATATTTTTCCAGAAAAATTAACAGAGGACCCATGAGTCAAATGTCCCCCATGTGCAAGGTCAAATCCTAATATTTTGTCTCCAGGATTTAGTAAGGCTAACATTACTGCAGCATTTGCCTGAGCCCCCGAGTGAGGCTGAACATTAACCCATGACGCATCAAAAAGTTTTTTTAATCTTTCTCGACACAAATCTTCTATTTCATCAACTACAGCGCAACCACCATAATACCTTTTTCCTGGTAACCCTTCTGCATATTTATTTGTGAGAATACTTCCAGACGCAGCCATAACTTCATCTGAAGCATAATTTTCTGAAGCTATTAGCTCTATCCCTTCTGTTTGTCTTCTCTTTTCGAGGTCAATTAGATTAAATAATTTTTTATCTTCCATAATGCTGTAATTATTCTTTATTTTAGGAATATAATTGCTAATATTTTAAAATATTAATTTTAACTCAAAAGTAATGAACATTGAAGAATTAAGAACAAAAATCGATAAAATTGACTCAGAAATTCTTAAACTTTTAAATGATAGAATGGATGTTGTTCATGAGATTGGTGTGATTAAGTCTGCATCTAATGAGAGTGTTTACAGGCCTGAGCGAGAGAAAGAAATTATTGATAGGTTAGTTCAGTTGAGTGAGGGAAGAATGAAAGTCTCATCAATAAAGCCAATTTTCCAGGAGATATTTGCTGCCGCAAGAAATATTGAGTTGCCAGAAAGGATTGCATTTTTGGGTCCTGAAGGCAGTTTCACACACCAAGCTGCTGAAAGTAACTTTGGTTCAAGTGGAAAGTACCTTTCGTTAAATTCAATTAGCTCAGTTTTTGATTCAGTACAAAAAAAACAATCCAAATACGGAATAATTCCTTTAGAAAATAATCAGGAAGGGATAGTACAAGAGACTGTCGACCTACTTGGAAGCTCTCAACTTAAAATAGTTGCTGAACTTCCTATGTCTATAACTTTATCTTTTTCAACTAGAGCTGATGACGTTAAAAAAGTTAGAAAAATATATTCTAAAGACATAGCCTTTAAGCAGTGTAAAGATTTTATAGAAAACTATTTTGATGAAAAGGTAGAGTTAATTCCAGTAAATAGCACTAGTGCAGCTGTTAAGTTTGCGGACTCTAATGCAGACTCTGCTGCTATATGCTCTCGATTTGCAGCAGTTCAGAGAAATGTTCCTATCTTATTTGATAATATAGAAGATTCAAAAAATAATCATACAAGATTTGTCGTCTTGTCTTTACTGGAAAATAAAGTAAAATCAAAAAATGACAAGACGTCTATTCTTGTAAATCTTACAGACGGACATGGTGTATTAGCAAAATTTCTTCAAGAGTTCCACGATGCAAAAATAAATTTAACAAAATTGGAAAGTAGACCTGCAAAAAAAGGTGTAGATTTTAAGTATATATTTTACATAGATTTTGAAGGTCACTATCTCGATTCCAATTTTCAGATTATTTATAAAAGATATCAAGATAATATTAAGCTTTTAGGAAGTTATCCTAGAATGATTTAATAACTTTTCGGCACCTCATATTTTCGCCATTTATCAAGTAAATTTTTCATGTCATCAGGAAGTTCGCTATCAAAGAATACTTCCTTTTTTTTGGTAGGGTGAATGAAACCAAGGCTTTTGGCGTGTAGCGCTTGTCTTTCAATTATTTTAAAACTGTTTTCTACAAACTTTTTATAGTTCGTAAATCGGTTTCCCTTGACAACAAGTTTTCCTCCGTATGTCTTATCACAAAAGATAGGATGTCCAATATGTTTCATGTGTGCTCTTATTTGATGGGTTCTTCCTGTCTCAAGTTCACATTCTAGTAAAGATATGTAGTGTATTTTTTCTATAATTTTATAATGTGTAATTGCTCTTTTTCCTATAGTGTTATTTGCATAACCCTCAACAACTCTTCTGTCTTTAAGAGACCTTCCTAGATTAACATCAATTGTTCCTTCTTCTTTTTTAGGATTACCCCAAACAATAGCTTGATACTTTCTTTTGATGCTATGATTATAAAATTGTTCTGCTAAAGAGTTCATAGCGTTCTCATTTTTTGCAATCACAAGTAGACCCGAGGTATCTTTATCTATTCTGTGTACAAGGCCCGGTCTTCCCTCATTTTCTTTCATTTCAGGTAGATCTTTAAGGTAATACACAAGGGCGTTAACAAGAGTCCCTTCCCAATTTTCGTGTGCTGGATGAACCACCATTCCTGGTTTTTTGTTAACAATTAAAATGTCTTTATCTTCATAGACAATATTTAATTTAATGTTTTCTGGAAGAATATTTTCATCTCTTTTTTCTCTGTATATTTCTACAATTACCTCATCATTTGGCTTTACCTTATAACTTGGTTTAATCTTATTTCCGTTCACGCATACTCTACCTAATTTAATTCCATCTTGAATTTTACTTCTTGTTACGTTAGGCATTTTATCAAATAAAAATTTATCTATTCTTACAAGCTCTTGATTATTATCTACAGCCAAGTGTATTGTCTCTTTCTTTTTAACCATGAGTTTTTTTTGAGCTATTCCAGTACTTGTTCATTTCGATAAGACTCATTTCTTTTAGGTTTTTTTTATCTCTGGCAATACTCTCCTCCATATATTGAAATCTATTTATGAACTTGATATTCGTAGATTCAAGCGCTTCCTCTGGATCAATATTTATAAATCTTGCCATATTTATAACAGAGAAAATTAAATCGCCTAACTCTTGTTTTATCTTTTTTTTGTCATTGAGTTTTAATTCTTCTTTTAATTCTTTAATCTCTTCATAAACCTTTTCAATAACTTCTTCTTTTTTATTCCAATCAAAACCTACACTTTTTACTTTTTCTTGAATTCTCATAGCTTTGACCATGGGTGGAACGGTTTTGGGTATGTTACTTAGCGTGCCTTTATTTTTTCTTTTTTTTTGTTTAATGCTCTCCCAGTTTTCTTTGACCTCTTCTGCAGTTTTTACTTTTTTTGTTCCATAGATATGTGGATGTCTTTCAATCAGTTTTTCTGAAATTTTTTTACATATAGATTCTAAATTAAAAATCTTCCCTTCGCTTCCTATTTGAGAATAAAAAAGCACATGTAAAAGAAGATCACCAAGTTCTTCTTCAATATTCTTATTATTTCTGTTTGTTATAGCTTCTGAGAGTTCGTAGACTTCTTCAATTGTAAGTGTCCTAAGACTTTCAGTGGTTTGCTTTTTATCCCAGGGACACTTTTCTCTCAATTCTTTTACTATACTGATCAGTCTTTCTAATTCTTTTATTCCTTTTTTCATAATCGTTAAAGAAAAGGGGATTATTAATTAAAGATAATCAACCGTTTTAATAACTTTGTGTTATGACAGAAACAATAGTAGCAATTTTATTGGTAGCATTTTTTTTCTTAGCTCTTTCTCTAAGATTGGTATTAATTAAAGATGGTGAATTCAAAGGAACCTGCGCTTCTCAAAACCCATATCTTGGCTCTGGTGAAAAAGAATGCAGCTACTGTGGTAAAACAGTTTCACCAGGATCTGATTGTAAAAAAGATTAATCATGCCATTGATCAAATCAATATCTGGAATAAGAGGAACTCTTGAAAATATTCCAGGCGAATCCTTGTCTGACTATGATATCAAACAGTTTTCGCTTGCTTATCTAGAGGAAATAATCTTATACGAATCATCAAAAACAATTTTAGTTGGAAGAGACGCAAGGAAATCTGGTGAAAGAATTTCAAATATTATAATCGAAGTGGTATTAAATGAAGGTTATAATGTTATTGATCTAGGGCTTGTAACAACACCAACTATAGGAATTGCAGTAAAAAAACATAAAACGGCTGGTGCAATTATGATATCTGCAAGTCATAATGATGAAAAATGGAATGCTCTTAAACTCCTTAACAGTAGTGGTGAGTTTTTACATCCAGAAGAGGTTCAAAAAGTTATTAAAGAGATGAAGCGTACACCATCCAACAAAAAAAAACAAGGAAAACTTTCTTCCTATGCTAATGCACTTGACGATCATATCAATTTAATTTTATCTCAAAATTTTATTAACAAAAATTGTATTGTTTCAAAGTCAATTGCAGTTGCTGTTGATGGTATTAATTCTGTTGGTGGGGTTGCTATCCCCAGGTTTTTGGAGAGTTTAGGTATAAAAAAGATAAAGAAAATAAACTGTAATCCAGATGGAAATTTTAATCATAACCCTGAACCTTTACCAGAAAACATTACGGATTTGTGTTCTGAA
The DNA here is from genome assembly GCA_902633975.1 of uncultured Marinoscillum sp. GTDB lineage: Bacteria > Bacteroidota > Bacteroidia > Cytophagales > MED-G16 > MED-G16. Next base: position 10,482 of record CACPHX010000022.1, on the reverse strand, counting down.
GTGAAAAGTGGAAAGTATCAGTTGGGTATTGTGGTAGATCCTGATGCTGATAGGTTGGTTCTTGTTGATGAAAGGGGTGAACCATTTGGTGAAGAGTATACTCTGGTTGCTGCCGCTGAATACCTTTTATCAAAAAATCATGGCGCTTCAACCTGCTCAAATTTATCATCAACACTAGCTCTGAAAAATATAACGGAAAAGTATGGTGGCAAATATTTTTCATCAGCTGTAGGGGAAATAAATGTTGTAAAAATGATGAAAGAAAAAAAATGTCTAATTGGAGGAGAGGGGAATGGAGGTGTTATTTATCCTATGACACACTATGGAAGAGATTCATTAATTGGCATTGCACTGATTATTTCTCTTTTGGTTGAAAAAAATATATCACTTTCGGAATTAAAAAAAGAATTACCTGAGTACCATATATTCAAAACGAAGCTTAATTATAAGAATGAAATATCCTCAATTATAAAGGATGTAAAAAAATTATATGACGAAAGTTTAATTGATACTACCGATGGTGTTAAAATAAATTTCTCTAATTCATGGATTCATATCAGGAAATCAAATACAGAACCAGTTATAAGGATTATATCAGAAGCATCCTCAATGTTAGAGGCAGAAAAGATATGTATAGAAATAATGTCTAAATTACGAATAGTATGAATGTATATTTTGATAATGCTGCTACCACACCTATGGATAAAAAGGTATTGGAAAAAATGCTCCCATACCTTGAGAATGGTTTTGGAAATCCATCCTCAATTCATAAGAAAGGTAGAGAAATTAAGTCTGTAATTGAAAAATGTAGATCAAAGATAGCATCTCTTTTGTCTTGTGAGCCAGGAGAAATATTCTTTACCTCTGGTGGCACAGAGGCCGATAACATGTTCATTTTAAATACTGCTATAGAAAAAAAACTTGATACGATAATAACATCCAAGTTAGAACATCACGCAGTTTTGCATTCCTGTGAATATCTTGAGAGGTCTTATAAAAAAAATATAAGGTTTGTAGAATCCGATGAAAAAGGAGTTATTGATTTGGACCACCTCGAGAGTTTAATGAAGTCCAATCCAAATTCACTCGTCACAATAATGCACGGTAATAATGAGATAGGCAACTTAAATGATATAAAAAAAATTTCGAGAATCTGTGAACAATATAAAACCATTTTTCATTCGGATACTGTCCAAACAGTTGGACATTATAATTTAAATCTAAATGATCTTAATATTCATGGTCTTGTAGGTTCAGCTCACAAGTTTCATGGTCCAAAAGGGGTAGGTTTTTTATACCTTAATAATAAGCATAAAATATCTCCATTTATTCATGGTGGAGCTCAAGAAAGAAATATGAGAGGTGGTACAGAAAATGTTTATGGAATTGTGGGCTTGGCAAAAGCTTTAGATTTATCAATTTCTAATATGGTGGATCACACAAAAAAGATTTCTAATCTTAAAAAATATATGATAGAAAAATTAACCCATGCTGTAGATGGAATAAAATTTAATGGACAATCTTCAGACTTAAATAATAGTCTCTATACAGTTTTAAATGTATCTATTCCAAATATGAATGATCAGCAAATGTTTCTTTTTAATTTAGATATAAATAATATTGCCGCTTCTGCAGGTAGTGCCTGCACCAGTGGTTCAGAAGTTGGATCCCATGTTTTAGCTCAGATCAAGAAAAATAATGGACACGTCTCAGTTAGATTCTCATTTAGCAAAATGAACACCAAAAAAGAGGTTGATTATACAGTTGATAAGATTTGTGAAATATTAAATATCTAAAAAGGATGGGCTAACCAAATAAAAAATCCATAGATGGCATACCTAACAAATCTTGCTAAAGAATAGAACAAGTATTTATTTCTTTCAAAGCCAATTGCTCCTATAACAGCGCAAGTTGCTGAAAATGGCAATGGAGTTATAGCGGCAACAACAATCACAAGCCAACCATAAGAGTTTATTTTTTTTTCATATTTACCTATAATATTTTTTCTCATAAACTCATAAACTATAGATTTATGGAGGTATTTTCCGAATAAATAAGCTACAAACCCTGCAGTGTAAGAAATAAAGGAAAAAGCTAAAACATAAAACAAATAAGATTCAAGTGGCCTAGAAGTTATTGCCCATATCATAAATAGCTCAGGAGGAATTATGCCAAGTACTACCTCTGACATAAAGAAGAGAATTAGAACAAATGTTGTAGGAAAGTCAAATAAAATCTGATCTTTTAAACTTGATAAATCCAGATAACTAAAGGTTATTTTATAGAATATTATTGCAATAACAAAAAATAGAATTCCTCTTAAAAAATTTTTTAGAAAAAAGTATAACCTAACTCGATTTCTTTTGAGCATTTTAATTGGTTGTAAATTAGACTAAAAATATAAACTAATTATGTATATTTTTGTTTCATAATCCATAAAATGTCATTAAAAGCAGAGTCTATTTTTAAGTCGTATGGTTCAAAAGTAGTAGTTAACAATGTTTCTATCAATGTTGATCAGGGAGAAATTGTTGGACTTTTAGGCCCTAATGGTGCAGGTAAAACAACAACATTTTATTCAATAGTAGGCTTAATTAAACCTGACTCTGGGTCAGTTTATTTGGATGATATGAATATAACTAAATTGCCAATGTACCAAAGAGCTAGAAGAGGGATTGGATATCTATCTCAAGAAGCTTCTGTTTTTAGAAATTTAAGTGTTAAAGATAATATCTTAGCAGTGCTTGAACATCAAAGGATTTCCATAGAAAAACAACATGAAAAAGCAGAGTCCCTAATGAATGAATTTGGTTTAAATAATATTGAAAATAGTATGGGAAAAGTTCTTTCAGGTGGCGAGCGCCGTAGAACAGAAATTGCCAGGGCTCTTGCAACCGATCCAAAGTTTATTCTGTTAGATGAGCCTTTTGCAGGTGTAGACCCTATAGCAGTGGAGGAGATACAAAGTATTGTCAACTCTCTAAAGAAAAAAAATATTGGCATATTAATTACAGATCATAATGTAGATGAGACCCTATCAATAACAGATAGGTCATATTTAATGTTTGAAGGAAAGCTTTTAAAATCAGGCACTTCGGAAGAACTTGCTGCAGACGAAAAGGTCAGAAAGTTATATTTAGGACAAAGGTTTGAGTTAAAGAGAAAAATTTAGAATGGGAATTTTTTCTAAATTGACCACTTTCTATCTTTCTAATAGATTAAAATTAATTAATTACAGTAAAGGGAATGCCAGTAAAGATCAATCTAGCTTATTAATTGACTTGTTAAATATTGGAAAAAATACTAATTATGGAATAAAATATAATTTTGGAGAGGCTAAGGATTACAATACATTTAAAGATTTAGTACCAGTAGTTGAATACGAAGACTTAATAAGTGATATAAATAAAATATTAACAGGTGAGAAAAAAGTTCTTTGGCCAGAAAATTTTAAGTGGTTTGCAAAATCATCAGGAACTACAAACGATAAAAGTAAATTTATTCCTGTAAGTATTGATTCACTAAATATGAATCATTATAAAGTAGGACAAGATTTATTAGCTCAATACATAAATAACAATAAAGAATCTAAAATTTTTGATGGTTATGCTCTGGCTTTGGGGGGCAGTCAACAGATAACGCCTTTCTCACCAAATTCAGGTATATATACTGGAGATATATCAGCAGTTTTACTAAAGAATTTACCTTTTTGGTCTAGGGTATATAGAACACCTTCAATAGATATTGCTTTAAATCCTGAGTGGGAAAAGAAAATTGATACCATGGCAATGGTAACTTCAAAGCAAAACATAACAAGCATTTCGGGCGTTCCAACATGGACCATTGTACTCATCAAAAAAGTATTAGATCTAACAAAGTGCAAAAACATTCTTGATGTTTGGCCAAATTTAGAGTTATTTATACATGGTGCTGTGTCTTTCGACCCCTACAGGCAGTTGTTCAAGGAACTTATACCAAAGAAAGACATGAACTATTTAGAGACATACAATGCTTCTGAAGGTTTTTTTGCTTTTCAAGATTCTTTTGAATCAAACACAATGCTATTAATGACTAATCATGGAATTTTTTATGAGTTTGAAGACTTAAAGTCTGGTGAGGTATTAAATCTGGAAAGTGTTGAGGTTGATAAACAATATGCGCTTATAATATCAACGTATTCAGGGCTATGGAGATATAAAGTTGGAGATACAATCTCATTTACGTCTGTAAATCCGTACAGAGTTGTAGTTACAGGTAGGACAAAACAATTCATTAACGCTTTTGGTGAAGAGGTGATAGTTCAAAATTCTGATAAAGCTATTTCTAATGCATGTGAAAAAACAAACTCTTCATTTTATAATTATACTGCAGCTCCGTTGTACATATCCTCAGATAAAAAAGGGTCTCATGAGTGGATAATTGAGTTAATAAAAGAACCTGAAGATAGAAAAGTTTTTACAAAAGTTCTTGATAAAGAATTAATGAAATTAAATTCAGATTATGAGGCAAAAAGATACAAAAATATTGCAATTGGTCCCCCCAAAATTAATTTTGTTAAAAGTGGATTCTTTGATTATTGGCTAAAGTCAAAAAATAAACTTGGAGGCCAGCACAAAATTCCTAGACTAAGTAATCAAAGGAAGTATATTGAAGAAATGAAGAAACATATTACCAGGTTTTTATAAAATCAAATGTTGAGAGTATGACTGGCTCATTATCTATTACAGCCACGTTATGTTCAAAATGTGCTGAGGGTTTTCTATCTTTTGTGATTACAGTCCATCCATCTTTAGCTTGTTCAACTTCCTTTGAACCTAAATTTATCATAGGTTCAATAGCAACAACTAATCCATTTTTTATTTTTGGTCCAGTATTCTTAGTGCCAAAGTTGGGTATGTCTGGTTCTTCGTGTAATTCTCTTCCTAACCCGTGACCTACAAGCTCTCTCACAACACCATAACCAAAACTCTCTGTGAAAGTTTGAATTTCATTACTTACATCTCCTATTTGATTTCCTACTCTGAGTTTATTGATGCCTCTGTAAAGTGAATCTTTCGTTACCTTAAGTAATTGCTTTATCTCTTTGCTTATCTCTCCAACTGAGAACGTGAACGCATGATCACCAAAAAAGTCGTTCATTAAAACCCCGCAGTCTATAGATATTATATCTCCGTCTTTTAAAGGTTTTTTATTAGGTATTCCATGCACAACCTCCTCATTAACTGATACGCAAAGAGTATTTGGGAAATCATACATACCTAAAAAGCCAGGTTCTCCATTGTTGTCTCGAATGAAGGTTTCTGCTATTTTGTCTAGTTCTAACGGCACAGCTCCAGGTTCGATGTGGTTGCTTAATTCTCCTAAAGTTTTAGATACCAATCTAGAACTCTGCCTTATTAACTCTATCTCTTCCTCTGTTTTGTAATGGATCATCGGATTATCCAATCATCTTATTAGGATCAACCCATTTATCGAAATCACTTTCCTTAACTAACTTTAATTCTATGGCAGCTTCTTTAAGAGTAATTCCATCTTTGTGAGCTTTTTTGGCAATTTTAGCAGCATTATCATATCCAATGTGAGTATTTAATGCTGTCACTAACATTAATGATTTCTCTAGCTGATCTTTAATAGCTTTCTCATTTGGTTTAATTCCAATAACACAATTATCTGTAAATGAAGAGCAAGCATCACCCAGTAATCTAGCTGAGTTTAAGGTGTTGTGTGCAATCATTGGTTTAAATACATTTAACTCAAAATGACCACTCATTCCTCCAACACTTACAGCCACATCGTTACCAATTACCTGTGAACAAACCATTGTTAGCGCCTCACACTGAGTTGGGTTAACTTTACCAGGCATAATAGAAGATCCAGGCTCGTTTGCTGGTAGGCTAATTTCACCAATCCCACTTCTAGGTCCAGAGGATAGCATTCTTATATCATTAGCAATTTTCATTAATGAGACTGCTGTGTTTTTTAGAGAGCTTGATGCTCTGACTACAGCATCATTTGCAGCTAATGCCTCAAATTTATTTTTTGCTGTAACAAATTTATATCCAGTAATTTCAGATATTTTTTTTGCTACTATTTTATCATATCCTTTGGGAGTGTTTAGTCCAGTTCCTACTGCGGTACCGCCAAGTGCTAATTCAGAAAGATGGGGCAATGACTCTTTAACTCCTTTTATACAGTTTTTTAGTTGGGTTGCATACCCACTAAATTCCATTCCTAAAGTTAGTGGAGTAGCATCCATAAAGTGTGTTCTTCCGATTTTTACAATCTTTTTAAATTCCTTGGCTTTAATATCAAGCTCATTGGCTAATTTTTCTAGGCATGGAATAGTATAGCTTGTGAGAATATGATAGGTAGCCATGCTCATCGCTGTTGGGAAGGTATCATTTGATGATTGTGATTTATTAACGTCATCGTTTGGATGAATTTCCTTTGTTTTGTCTGTCAAATTCCCACCCATCTTTACATGACATCTATTTGCAATCACCTCATTAACGTTCATATTTGACTGCGTTCCAGAACCGGTCTGCCAGACGGATAAAGGAAAGTGATCTACAAGCTTACCATCTAATATTTCACTGCAAACTGAAGTTATAATTTTCATTTTTTCTTTACTTAAAACCCCAAGTTCATGATTTGTTTCTGCGGCTGCCATCTTTAGAACAGCAAAAGCTTCAATAATTTCCCATGGCATTTTCTCAAAACCAATATCAAAGTTTTCTAAAGATCTCTGGGTTTGTGCTCCCCAAAGTTTTTTAGAATCAACCTTTATTTCACCAATTGAATCTCTTTCAGTTCTTTTTGTCATATCGCAAAATTAATGATAAAAACTTTCCTTTCTCCTAATATTCTTTATTAAGTGATAGTTTGTTTTTAGTAAAGAATTTATTTACTTGCAGTTTAGAATTAATCTAAATAAGAAAGAAATGAAAAAAATAATATTCTTTTTATCAATTGTAGTCTTTTCTTGTTCAACGAATAAGGAGGGCAATAACGAGGTTAACCTATATAGTCAAAGGCATTATTCTGTTGATGAGCTACAATACAAAAACTTCACGGAAAAAACAGGTATAAAAGTTAATGTAGTAAAGGCTAATGCAGATGAATTGATAGAAAGATTGAAAAATGAAGGTGAGAATTCTCCTGCAGATTTATTTGTAACTGTAGATGCTGGAAAATTATATAATGCAAGACAATCTGGGGTTCTTCAGCAAATTCCTGCTAATGCTATCAATGAAAATATTAGAAGAGATATATTAGACACTGATAACTATTGGGCCCCAATAACATACAGATCTAGAATAATTGTTTACAGTAATGAGAGAGTACAAAAATCAGAGTTATCTACGTACGAGGATTTAGCAAATCCAAAATGGAAAAAAAGATTACTTGTTAGATCATCTTCAAATGCTTACAATCAAGCTCTTATGTCATCAATTGTTGCTAACCTAGGAAGTGAAGCTACAGAAAACTGGTCATCTGGAGTAGTAGCTAATTTTGCTAGAGATCCAAAAGGTAGTGACAGAGATCAGGTTAAAGCAATTGCTGCGGGACAAGGCGATTTAGCAATCGTAAATTCTTATTATATTGGTTTGTTATTAGCCTCAGAGAAAGATGAAGAGATTGAAGCTGGGAATTCGGTGTCAGTATTCTTTCCAAATCAGGGAACGGATGATAGAGGTAGTCATATAAATATATCCGCTTTAGGGTTAACCAACAACTCACCAAACAGAGAAAATGCTATTAAATTAATTGAGTATCTTACAAGTGAAGAGGCGCAGAAGGTATATGTAAATAACAGTTATGAGTATCCTGCAAACTCTTTAGTCCAACCCTCTGATATTGTAAAGGGTTGGGGTGAATTTAAAATTGATAAACTTAATTTAAATGCTTTGGGAGAATATAGGCCTGAGGCAATTAGAATTTTTGATAAGACTGGTTGGAAATAAAAAGTAATTTTCTACTTATTGAAAATAAAAGATGGGTAACAGCAAGTATATTTCTTGCCTTGCTAGTAATTCTTCCAATTTTCATTCTCTTTTTTAGTTTCTTTTCTTCGGAGAAGGAAACACTTATCTATTTATTTAATACGGTATTACTAGATTATACTCTAAATACTATCTATTTAATTTTTTTAACATCCTTTTTTACTCTTTTATTTGGTGTTTTTCCGGCTTGGGTAGTTAGTAACAATACATTTAAAGGCAGATCTTTTTTTGACATTGTATTATATCTGCCTCTTGCTATCCCATCTTATATTATGGGGTATACATATATAGAAATTCTAAGTTTTACAGGTCCTATTCAAACTTATTTTAGATACAACATTCCTTATCTCTCAGGCTTTTTTAATCAAGATTATTTACAGGTTGAGGTATTAGGAATTATTCTAGGCTTGGCATTATATCCATATGTTTACACGGCATCAAGGATATCTTTTAGTATGATTGGATCTAATTATTTAAATATTTCAAAAAATTTAGGATTAAACAGTAATAGCTCTTTCTTTAAAGTAGTTCTACCTCTATCTAGACCTGCTATTTTTTCAGGTTTATTTCTTGTTATAATGGAGGTTTTAAACGAATATGGTGCAGTGCAGTATTTTGGTGTAAATACGTATACTGCTGGTATATTTAGATCCTGGAATTCTTTTGGAGATGTTAACGGTGCAATTCAACTTGCCTCAATACTTCTGGTGATAGTTTTAATATTTTTTTCAATTGAGAGATCTTCATATAGTAAATCAAGATTTTACTACAATAAAAACACTCAATTAAATATTAGAAGTGTCTCATCAATAAATAAATCTATTCTTTATTTTTTAGTATGTTTTATTCCTTTCTTCCTTGGTTTTCTTGTTCCCTTTGTTTTTATCTTTAATAATACATTAGATACCCTACACCTTGCAGACTTTACAAAGGTTATCAATCTGACATTTAACTCAATATCCGTATCAACTCTATCATCATTTTTTGTAATTCTTATAGCTCTATTTTTTCTATTTGTTGAAAGAATCTCAAAAACTAAAATAAATGCTTATATCAGCAATTTAATATCGCTTGGATATGCTCTTCCAGGAGCTGTTATAGCATTAAGTCTAATGATATTATTTAGTGAATCTTTAGTCGTTGGTACTTTTGGTCTTTTGCTTTTTGCATACATAATTAGGTTTTTAGCTGTTGGGAAGTCTCCTATAAAATCAAGCTTACAGAAACAACCTGAAACCATTGATGATACAGGAAAAAACCTTGGATTAGGTCCATTTAGTTTATTAAAGAAAGTTCACCTTCCGATTAATCGGTTTGCATTAATAAGTGCATTTATCGTTACTTTCATAGACGTATTAAAGGAATTGCCTATTACCTTAATTTTAAGACCTTTTAATTTTGATACATTAGCAACACAGACCTATGAATTCGCTGTAGAGGAAATGCTGCCTCTTTCAAGTATATATTCTTTAATAATAATTATTCTGGGTAGTTTGATGTTATTAATTTTGAAAAGTTTTATTGATAAAGAATTAGATGTATCTAAAAGTTAAAAATCTTGTTAAGCATTATTCAAGTGAATTCCCAATTATTAAGGACCTATCGTTTTCAGTTAATAAAGGTGAGTTAATATCTTTTCTTGGAGAAAGTGGTTCTGGTAAAACAACTTTCCTAAAATGTTTAGCTGGGCTAGAAAAAATAAATTCTGGATATATTGAATTGAATGGAAGTGTGTTAAACGATAATATTAAATTTGAGCCACCTCAAAATAGAAAAATTGGTTTTGTGTTTCAAGACTATCCTCTCTTCCCCCATTTAAATCTAGAGGATAATATTACTTTTAATCTTGAAAAAAAATATAATAAAAATTTAGATTCAATCTTAAAACTTACTGGGCTCAAGTTCCTGCTTGAGAGATATCCGCACGAATTATCTGGCGGCGAGCAGCAAAGAGCATGTATAGCAAGAGCATTAATTAGGGAACCAGATCTCCTATTATTAGATGAGCCTTTTAGTAATCTTGATACAAATATTAAAGATACAATGAGAGAAGAAATTTATCGCATTATAAAAAAGACTAATACTACTTCAATTCTTGTTACCCACGATATTAACGATGCTCTAAATATTTCTGATAGAATTTTAATTTTCAAGGCTGGTATTTTACAACAATATGATGATCCAGTAAAAATGTACTGCGAACCTGCTAATTGTTATTGTGCTGAGATTTTAGGCGATATGAATAAACTGTTTCATAAGAATGACACATATTATGTAAGGCCTGAAAAAGTTAAAATTTCAAGTAGTAAATCAAAATACTGTGTTCAGGTAGAAAAATGTTTTTTCCAGGGAAAAGAATATAAAATTAAAGGAAAAAAAGATAATGAGATTTGGCATTTCTTTTCAGAAAAACCCATTGACATAAATAAAAAAATTTATGTTGACTTCACGGAAGATGATCTTATTTACTTTGATCCAG
>CACPHX010000021.1 GCA_902633975.1 uncultured Marinoscillum sp. | reverse complement strand
TAGGACATTTCTTCATACCTATGATAATAAACTCAGACGAGAGACAATGGACGTGGATGGACGAAGGTTTAAATACATTTGTTCAGTCCCTAACTCAAAAAGAGTATTATAAGGACATGCCTCTAAGAAGAGGAACTGCTGAAAGTATTGTTGATTACATGAGATCCCCAAAAGACATGCTGAGACCAATAATGACAAACTCTGAGCAGATAGCAAGTAGAGAATTTGGTGCTAATGCATACGGAAAACCAGCATCAGCATTAAGTGTTCTAAGGGAGACAATAATGGGGCCTGAATTATTTGATTATGCGTTCAAAGAATATTCAAGAAGGTGGGCATTCAAACACCCTGATCCTGCTGACTTTTTTAGAACAATGGAAGATGCAAGTGCCATAGATTTAGACTGGTTTTGGAGAGGTTGGTTTTATTCAACAGACAATGTTGATGTTTCTGTAGAGGGGGTTAAATGGTTTAAAATGAAAAATGTTGATAAGCCTTTTGAGAATAAAGCAAAGGTGGAAAATAAAGAAATTAAAGGTAAAAAAAATCAATCAGACGACCCTAAATATGCAATGCCTTTTGAGCCTTCTGAATTTTATTTTTCAAGTACAAATAAAAACGAGTACAGAGAATTCATGAACCAGGTTGATGACGACAAAATCAAAATGCAGAACTCAAATAAAAACTTTTATGAAGTTACCTTCGAAAATAAAGGGGGGTTAGTAACACCGCTTATTATTGAATGGACTTATGAAGATGGGTCAATTGAAATTGAGAAACTTCCTGCAGAAATATGGAGGTTAAATGAGACGGTTGTTTCAAAGGTGTTTGTGAAAGATAAAATTGTTAAAAACATAAAAATTGATCCAAAAAAAGAAACCGCTGATGTGAATATGGATGATAATAACTTTCCTAGGTTAGAACTCAAATCAGACTTTGAAAAGTTTACAAATTAAAAGGGTAAGTTATTAACATCAACATTTCCACCGGTTAAAATTAAACCGATTTTCTTCCCTTTAAACTTTTTTTTGTTTTTTAATACTGTCGCAAGTGGCAATGAACAAGATGGCTCACATACAATTTTTAACCTTTCCCATATTAACTTCATAGAATTAACTATTTCCTCTTCTTCTATAGTAACAATTTGATCGGTTCCATCCAAAATTATTTTAAAAGTTTTTTCTGAAAGGGAAGTTTTTAAGCCATCAGCAATAGTATTTGGATTTGATACAGGAATTAATTGCTTGTTAATAAAAGATTCGTATGCGTCATTTGCTTTCTGCGGCTCTGCCAAAACAACTTTAGTGTTCTCTGAAAAAAATTTGGTTGACAATATCGTACCTGATGCAAGTCCGCCTCCACCCACCGGAGATATAATATAATCAAGGTCAGGAAGCTCTTCGTAAATTTCTTTTGCACAAGTAGACTGTCCCAATATAACATCCTCGTTGTCAAAAGGGTGAATAAAGTTTGCTCCTGTCTCTTTAATAATTTTATTACATGTTCTCACACGTGAGTCTTCATTGTTTTCACACAGTGTTACTTCAGCACCATATCCTTTAACTGCTTTAATTTTAATTTTTGGAGCTCCTTTTGGCATTACAATATATGCTTTTGTATTAGCAATATTTGACGAAAGCGCAACTGCTTGAGCGTGATTTCCTGATGAGTGAGTAACAAAACCTTTTTTCAAATTTTGTTTTTTTGTTGACATTACAGCATTCAAAGCTCCCCTCATTTTAAACGCACCAATTTTTTGAAAATTTTCACACTTAAAATAAATCTCTGCTCCTGCTATTTTGTTGATACTTGAAGATTGAAGGATTGGGGTTCTGTGTATCCACTTGGATATTCTATTATATGACTCTATAATATCTTCTTTATTGTAATTCATTTAATGCGCTTCTAACCAATTTTTTCCGTGTCCAATATCTACCTTTAATGGAACTTCTGTCTCAATTACATTTTCCATAATTGACTTTATATTTTTTTTGAATAAATCTAACTCCTGATTATGTATATCAAATACAAGCTCATCGTGAACCTGCATAATCATTTTACTTTTTAGTTGATTATCATTAATCCACTTCAATACTTTAATCATTGCAAGCTTAATAATATCTGCTGCTGAACCTTGAATTGGTGAGTTAATCGCATTTCTTTCTGCAAACCCTCTCAGTGTAAAATTACGAGAATCGATATCTCTAAGGTATCTCCTTCTCCCAAAAATAGTCTCAACATATTTATTTTTTCTGGCTTTTTCTATAGAATTATCCATATACTCCTTTATGCTTTTAAACTCCTCAAAATATGAATCAATTATTTTCTTGGCCTCTGACCTTGGTATGTTGAGGTTTTGTGATAAACCAAATGCAGAAATTCCATAAATAATTCCAAAGTTTACCTCTTTGGCTCTTCTTCTCATATCAAGAGTTACCTTATCCAAATCAACTTTAAAAACTTTTGCAGCTGTTAAGCTGTGAATATCTTTATTTTCTTTAAAGGCACTAATCATGTCACGGTCTTTACTAAACTCAGCAATTATTCTTAACTCAATCTGTGAATAATCAGCGGCTAGAATAATATTTTTTGGATACCTAGGTATGAAGGCTTGTCTGGTCTTTCTGCCTAAATCAGTTCTGATAGGGATATTTTGAAGATTAGGGTTGTTTGAGCTAAGACGACCGGTTGCAGTAACTGCCTGTGCATAATCCGTATGAATAAGGCCGTCTGTCTTTGAAACCATGTCAGGTAAAGCGTCTACATAAGTTGACTGCAGTTTTTTAAACTCTCTAAAACTTAAGACCTGTTCAACAATTTCGTGTTCATTGGATAATTTATTTAGAATATCTTCACTCGTAGAATATTGACCAGATTTAGTTTTTTTAGGGTTTTCAGTGATTTTCAATTTATCAAATAAAATTATCCCTAATTGTTTTGGAGAGCCTACATTAAACTCCTCACCTGAGGTTTCAAAGATTAACCTTTCGGTGTCCTTGATTTTCTGCGATAATGATCCAGACATTTTCTTTAGAAATTCAGAATCTATTTTAACACCATTCTGCTCAATGTTTGCTAAAACAAATAAAAGTGGAATCTCAATTTCATAAAACAGCTTTTGATAACCTTTTTTCTCTATCTCCTTAGCAAAAATATTTTTTAGTCGCAAAGTAATATCTGCATCCTCACAAGCATAATCATAAACATTTTCGACTGGTATGTCAATCATACTTTTCTGGTTTACACCTTTTTTACCAATCACATCTTCTATTGGGATACACTTGTGATTTAGGTAGTTTTCAGATAAAACGTCCAATTTTTGACTACCTTCTGGGCTAATAACATAGTGAGCAAGCATAGTATCAAATACATTTTCATGAAATAAAATACCATATTTTGATAAGATTTGAATATCGTACTTGAGGTTATGTCCAATCAGTAAAATATTTGAATCAGAAAATAATGGAGATAATTTTTTTAGTATCTCTTCAGTATTGGAAAGGGTTGGGACATAATATGCCTTACCCTCTTCACAAGAAAAAGCAATGCCAGCCAATTTAGCGGATTGAATATCAAGGCTAGAGGTTTCTGTGTCAAAGCATATCTCTTTCTGTACTTTTAATTTTTTAATAAGGCTTTCAACCTTACTCTCATGAATAATTTTATAATCGACCTTTACTTTTGTTGTTTTATCGTCATTTTCAAAGACACTCAATTGCTCATCTTTAGCCTGCTTTAAAAGACCAATCCTTTCTAATCTTTCTTTAATTGTTCTAAACTCAAGTTCATCAAGAATAGATATTAATTCTTTGTTATTTGGTTTATCTATCTTTAATGCATTAAGGTTTACATCAAGGTCAACATCTGTTTTAATTTTAGCTAGGATCTTCGACATTTTAGCATCATCAGTATTGGCTCTAATTTTATCACCAATAGCTCCCTTGATTTCGTTTTGGTTTTCAATTATACCTTCAACCGTATCATATTTTTCAAGAAGTGTTTGAGCTGTTTTTGGACCTACGCCTTGGACTCCTGGTATATTATCTACACTATCACCTTGAAGACCAAGAAAATCAACTACCTGATCAACACGTTTTATTTTAAATTTTTTTAATACCTCATCAACCCCCAAAATATCAACACCCCTTCCCATAAAGGCTGGTTTATATAAAAAAATATTTTTTGAAACTAATTGGGCAAAATCTTTATCTGGTGTCATCATATATATAATAGTATCCACATCTGAAGCTAACTGAGTTGCCAAAGAGCCAATTACGTCGTCAGCTTCAAAACCATCTTTTTCTAATATTTTAATACTTAATAATTGAAGAATTTTTTTAATAAATGGAATTGATATCTGAATATCCTCAGGCTGTCTTTCTCTGTTTGCTTTATAGTCAACAAAAATTTCTGATCTAAAGGTGGGCGCTTTTGTATCAAATACGACAGCAAGATGAGTTGGTTCTTCTTTTCTAATTAACTCAATTAGTGTATTAAGAAAACCGTAAATAGGGCTTGTGTTCATGCCCTTAGAATTCATAATAGGATTTTTACTGAAAGCAAAATGAGCTCTGTAAATAAGAGCCATTGCGTCTAAAAGAAAAACTTTATTTATTGTTTCCAAAGGATAAATTATAATGAATAAAATTAATACGTATATTAGATTAAAATAATTTATGAACAACAAAATTAAAGTTTTAATTTCTGTATTTGTGTTAAGTGGTATAACATTTGGCTACACGTTAATAGATAGAAAAATATCAACAGATGATATCAGAAAAGCTCTATACCTTATTGACATTAATATCAAAGACGAGTATATAGAAACTCTAAAAAATTACTTATCTAGAAATAGAAAAGGATATAAAGAATTGAGAGGGGGAAGCATTACAAATAATGTAAAACCTGCTGTTGCTTTTAGATTAGAAAATGAGAGAGCTTATGATTACAACTTAAAGTTTGATTTAAAAAAGGTTGAGCTACCAACAGATTACAATGATCTTGCTTTTTATTCAATAAGCGAATTGGCTTATTTAATTAAAAATAAAAAAATAACCTCTCAGGAATTAACTAAAATCTTTTTACATCGAATTAACAAATACAACAAAAAAATTAATGCAGTTGTTACCCTAACAGATTCTGTTGCTTTTTTACAAGCAAAAGAAGCTGATGAAGAAATAGCGTCTGGAATATATAGGGGCCCTCTTCACGGAATACCATATGGAATTAAAGATTTAGCCTCCTACCCAGGATATCCTACAACCTGGGGTGCTAATCCATACAAGAATCAAATATTGGATGAAAAGGCAAAAGTAATTAAAAGACTTGAAGAGTCTGGAGCTGTTATGTTGTGCAAATTATCATCAGGTTCTTTAGCGAGAGGCGACGTTTGGTATGGGGGCAAAACTCTCAATCCTTGGGACCTGGATCAAGGGTCAAGTGGTTCATCTGCAGGATCAGCCTCTGCTACTGCTGCATCTTTACTACCATTCACTATTGGCACCGAAACGCTCGGTTCTATAATTTCACCATCAACTAGATGCGGAGTCACTGGATTGAGACCCACATATGGATCTGTCAGTACAGACGGTTTTATGACATTATCTTGGAGCATGGACAAAGTAGGTCCAATTGCAAAAAGTGCAGTTGATTGTGCGATAGTTTTTAATGCAATAAAAAAAATTCACTCAAGTACATTAAGACAAGAGGACTTTAAATTAAATTCAAAAAAATTAAAAATAGGTTATCTAAAAAATTTATTTGATGAAGACACTTCAAGATATAAACGTAACAACCAATTGACATTAAATTTAATCAAAGAAACATTCAACCTAACACCGATAAGACTACCATCAGATTACCCTTTCGGTGCTTTTGATATTATTCTAAGAGCTGAGGCAGGTGCTTTTTTTGATAGTTTTATTCTTAATAATTTCGATTCAACAATGGTAGAGCAAGGGGAACGATCTAGAGCTAATTCGCTAAGACAGTCAAGACTTATACCAGCTGTTGAGTACATCCAAGCTAATAGGTACAGATCGGTTTTAATCGAGGAGGTAAAAACTTTATTTGAGAATTTTGACATTATTCTTTCACCATCTTTTGGTAAAAATCAACTAATGATAACAAACTTAACTGGGCACCCAGCGATATCCATTCCTAACGGGTTTGATAATAAGAAAAGACCAACTAGTATTTCTTTGATTGGAAATTATTATGAAGAACATAAAATTCTTTATTTTGCTGATATATTACAAAATAAAACTAATTACCACAAAAAAATTCCTCCAGGTTTTGAATAAAATGAAATGTCAAAAAAATAAATTTAATATGACAGGCAAGAAAGTTTACCTTAATTGCGCGTACATGTCACCTATGCTTAAAAAAGTTGAAAAAGCTGGCATAAGAGGAATCCACTTTCAAAGAAAACCTGACAAAATAATGCCCGAACATTTTTTTAATAATATTGAAGAAATAAAAAAATCTTTTGCAAAACTTATAAACTGTAATAATCCTGATAGGATAGCTTATGTGCCTGCTGCATCCTATGGCCTCGCAAATGTTACAAACAACATTAAATTGGAAAAAGGAGATAATGTTGTAGTGGTAGGAGATCAGTTTCCAAGTAATGTTTATCCTTGGATGAATTTAACAAAAAAATATAAGGGTCATTTAAATTTTGTTCTAAAAGATAGCACATCGAAAAATCCAGGGAAAAAGTGGAATGAAGATATACTTAAATCAATCAATAAAAAAACAAAGGTGGTTGCAATGGGTATTGTTCACTGGGCTGATGGAACAATATTTGATATGAGAAAAATTAGAAAAAAAACCAATGAGAATAAAGCGTTACTTATTATTGATGGTACTCAATCAATAGGCTCAATGCCATTCGATCTAAATAAAATAAAACCAGATGCTCTTGTTTGTGCCGGCTATAAATGGTTAATGGGTCCTTATGGTTCTGGTTTAGCATACTATGGAAAATATTTTGATGATGGTAAACCTATTGAGGAGAGTTGGATAAATAGAAAAGGTAGTGATGATTTTTCAAATCTGATTAATTATCAAGATGAATATGCAAAATTTGCAAAACGATATAGTGTTGGTCAGCAAAGTAATTTTATAAATGTTGAGATGTTAAATGAAGGAATTAAACAAATCAATAAGTGGGGAGTAGATAACATCTATAATTATATAAAAAGCATATCAACAAAATATTTTGATACAATAGACAAATCAAAAGTATGGTTTGAAAAAGACGAATACAGGGGTGGTCATCTATTTGGCTTGAAACCAAAAAAAAATCTGAAAAAAATTCTTAAAAAAATAAGAGAAAAAAATATATACATATCATTAAGGGGAGATATAATTAGGGTTTCTCCTTCAGTTTACAATACAGAAAGAGACGTTTTAAAGTTATTTGAATGTGTTTCTAAAAATGCTTAAAGTTGCTGTAATATCAATCCTTTTTTTTCTTCCTTGTACTAAGCTTTGTTCACAATTTTCAAAATTAGAATCAGCACCATTTAAAGTCAAATGGTATAAAATGCAGAGTCCTAACTTCAATGTTTTTTTTTATAAAAACATGGATTCTATTGCTAACTATACAATAAACTACCTTGAAAATAATTATAAAAAAATAAAACAAAATCCAAATGATAAGATTCGTAAAACAAATATTTTACTGCACGGAGAAAATAGCATATCTAATGCATTTGTAACATCATCCCCTAGGAGAAGTGAATTTTATGCAAATGCTAGGCCTGAATCAAGCCATTTTCTTCATAATAATAATTGGATTGATTTACTAGTAAATCATGAATACCGACATCTTGTACAGAGAGAATTAGCATACAATAATAAATTTAACAAAATTGTTCATTATTTATTTGGGCAATCAACAGCAAGTGCACTTTCTAGATTCACTATGCCTACATGGTATTGGGAGGGTGATGCTGTTGATTTTGAAACTAGAGAAAGCAGATATGGTAGAGGGAGGATACCTAAATTTACACTTACATCAAAAATGAATAAAAGTTTTAATAATAATCTAAAATATGACAAGCAAGTACTTGGTAGTTATAAAAACAAAACACCAAATGTATATGAGTCTGGATATCTAATGGTAAAATATTTGAAAGATAACTACGGTATAGATACTTTCAACAAAATTGTAAATAAAGCAAATAAACAATCTTACTTACCCTTACCTTTTTACAGAGCTTTAAAAAAAGAAACAGACCTTAATTATAAAAAACTCTATAAAAAAAGTCTTGATGAAAAAGTAGATTATACTTTTGAAACTGAATTGAAATCGATTCACTTTAGAAAAAGTAAAATATATTCAGACTTCAGATACCCAATAGAATTAAAAGATGGAAGTGTTCTTTTTATTAAACAAGGTATGGGTAGCTATAAAGAAATTCACCTAATTGATGATAATGCTAAAAATAATAAGCTTGTAATCCCTGGAATGATAAAAGATTTTGAAAGAATTCCGTACTCAAATAATGTGATAGGCTGGATTGAATTTGACAAGGATCCTAGGTGGGACAAAAGGACATATTCAGTAATAAAATTATTTGATATTAATAAAAAGAAGATTATTCAAAAAAGTAAAAGAAATTTTTACTCTTCTTTTGACATATCTCAATCAGGTAAAAAAATAGTAGCCTTAAATAACAATTTGGACGGCTCACAGTCATTACTAGAATTTGACAATGAGTTTAATCTAAAAAAAAGTTTGAATTTTAGTGGAGGTGTATATTCTTCTTTAAAATTTATTTCAGAAAATACTATGATTGGTATTAAAACATCCAATGGAATAAAATCAGTCTTTTTACTTAATTTAAATGAAAACACATTTAATTACATTAAAGAAACATCCAGAAATCTGGGGTCGCCAAGCTTAATAGGAGATTGGTTAATTTACACCTCAGAAAATAAAGGTTTAGAAGATATTTTCTTTTTCAATATTTTAAGTGGAGAAAATTATATAATTCCTGGAAATACTATAGGTAGATATTACCCCTCAATCTCTCAAGATGAAGAGTTTGTGTTTTTTAATGAAATGACCAAATATGGGTTTGATATAAAAAAACTAAAAATAGATAAAAATATTTTTAAAAAAGTTGTGTTTAAAGAAGACTTATCTCAAACGGTGAGCGATTCAATAAAAAAGTATAAAGCAGAAAAAATAAATCCACTTTTTGATTTTTTTAGGCCTGTTAATTGGGGAATAATAGATTATGGTTTCGACATAAAAGGAATAGATTATTTTACTTTAGGCTTAGAATCAAGAAATCTTTTTGGAACAGTGGTTTTTAATGGTGGATATAAAATTGATACAAGAGATAAAAAAAATAAAAGATTTTTTGGAGTTAGTTTGCAAAGCTTTTACCCTATAATAGACTTTTCAATTGAGGGCTCCAATGATTTTTATTTTCAGGACCTAATTCTAAACAATCCAGAGGGAGTGCCTGTTGACACAATCAATGATGCTGATATTAATTTTAAAACAAGAGATTTGAATTTTGGGTTAAAAATTCCGTTATCATTCACAAAAGGAAAATATTTTACTGACTTCTTAATTAAGTCTGGATATACATTAAGTCATTATTATAATTATTATACAAAAGCACTTGCAAGTTCTTCTGGTAAATATCCATTAAATGTTGAAAGAAAAAGAAACTATGTCAGTGGGTTAGTTTACTATTCTAGAAGATTTAAAAAACCAAAAAGAGCTGTTTACCTACCATATGAACAAACCATTTTAATTGAGACCAAAAAAACATTAAATGCTAGTGATTATAACGGTCATTATTTTAGATCTGATATATATTTAGCTTTTCCTGGACTTTTTAAGAATCATTCATTAAGAACAAAATTTAGATATGAAATACAAAAACATATAAATTATAGTTTTAGGAGAAACATAGATTTTATTTACGGATATTCAAATAATTTTTTATTCAGTGATTTTCAAGGATTAGGAATCGAATATGAAAAACCTTTAATATATCCAGAGATAAGTATTGGCCCAATTATTTATATCCAAAGGATTCGATTAATTTCATTTGTTAATTATGGGAAGGTGATTGGAGACTTAAATCCAAATAATGATAAATTCATAGAAAGACCTTTATCCTTTGGTTTTGAGTTTAAGTTTGATGTGAATTTTTTTAGACAGTCTTCAATTTTTGATTTAGGTGTTAGGTACTCTTATGTTTCAAATATAATTGAAAACAAAAATCCATCGACAATCGAAATAACACTAGGAAGTATTTCTTTTTAAATTTTAGATTTAAAAAATTAATATATATTTACGAAAAAAATTATGTTCCCAACAAATCCTGCAGTAACTGATGGTGTTGAAATTTTTGTATGGATAATTGTGATCCTTATAAGTTTAGTAGGAGCTGTGTCAGTTATTGATTATAGACAAACGAAAAAAAATTAAACGTCAGAGTCTTTAGCGTGATTACTCACTTTATCATTTGGAATAAATATTGCACTTAAGATTGCTGAGACAAAAAGTACAATTATCAAAATTAACATTTCCATGTCTAAAATTTTTGTACAAATATAATTAAGGGTTAATAATTATTTTTCGTTTCCTTATAAAACTTGGTGCCATTCTCAAGTATGTCTTTTGCTTTATAAAACTCTAATGGATGACAAACATCGCAAGGAATATTTATATTTTTAAATGTTTTATATTTTTCAATTTGCATCATTGATAGTTGATTTTGAATCATGTGAACTGACCTATAGGTTATATCATAAATCCCCAAGTGTTTAGTGTTTTGGTTATTTGAAAAATAGCTTTTTATAGAATTGAAGTAATTTAAATAAGATCTTGTTTTAGTTTTTTTTCCCGTGAGTGATGTTCTTGGGTGTCCATTTAAATTTACTGTTATTATATTCTCTTTACGACTAAGTTTGTTAATTGGTAGAGGGTTCAATACTCCTCCATCTACATAATCAATGCCATTTAGGTTATAGGGTTTAACCAGACCAGGAATAGAACATGAGGCGCGAATAGCATCATACATACTACCCTCTCTTATGACAACTTCTTTATTGTTATCAATATCAGTTGTGACAATTGAAATAGGAATATTAAGGTTCTCAATTTTTTCATCTTTTATTATTTTTTTCAGAAAAGAAAATATCTTATCACCCTTTATAATACCACTATGTGAAACTGTAAAGTCCATTAAAGAAAAGGTTTTTAGTTTATCTAATGTGAGAATCCATTTCTTGAATTTATCAAGCTTTCCACAAGCATAAAAGGCTGCAATCAATGACCCTATTGATGTGCCAGATATCTCAACAATATCGTAACCATCATTCAAAATTGACTCAATTACACTAATATGAGCAAGGCCACGTGCACCCCCACTTGATAATACTAGAGAAACTTTATCAGATGACATAAAATATTTATTTTTACTAAAAATAAATTAATTAGATGAAAACACCATTTCATTTAGCCTTTCCTGTGTTAAATATTGAAGAAACAAAATCATTCTATCAGGATGTCTTGGGTTGTAAAATTGGACGGGAAGATAAAAATTGGGTAGATTTTAATTTTTTTGGCCATCAACTTTCGGCACATTTAAAACCAGATGAATTGAATGAAACTAAAAAAAATGAGGTTGATGGTAAAAGCGTTCCTGTTAGACACTTCGGTGTTATTTTGGAATGGAATGACTGGCAGATTTTATCAAAAAAATTAAAAGAAATAAACACAGATTTTATAATAGAACCATATATTCGTTTTGAGGGTCAAAAAGGAGAACAAGGCACAATGTTTTTTTTAGATCCGAGTGGGAATGCGTTAGAATTTAAAACATTCAAAGACAAGAATCAAATCTTTGCCTCTTAGCTATCTCAAATAACTACCACCATTAACATCAATAGTTGAACCAACACAATGATCCATTTTTCCAGATACAATAAAATTAACTAACGGTGCAATATTTTTTGGTTCTGTAAGTTCGCCCAAAACAATTCCTTGGCTGGCCATACCCTCTCCATGTTGATCAATGAAACTTTGAGCCATTTCTGTTTTCACAAAACCTGGAGCAATACTAAAGGGTATAACATTATCTCTTTTTCCGAATGATCTAGATAATGTTTTGGTTAAAGAAATCATGCCTCCCTTTGAACACGCATAAGAAATAAAATCTTCTTCTTCACCTCTAAAAGCTGCGCGAGATGCTATATTTATTATTCTAAATTTAGACTTAATTTCTTTCTCTCTTTTTATCATTATAAACTCCTTACATAATAGAGAAGGTGCCTTTAAGTTAATATTGATGGTTCTATCGTAAAGATTAGACCACTCTTCAATTGCGATGTTAATGTATGAAGATTCCGCAATACCAGCATTGTTAATAATTGCGTCTGGAAAATCAAATTTATTAATTGTTGTATTAATTAGTTCTTTGATTTCTTTGAGGTTTGATAAATCTGCGGTTACAATATGGGATTTGTTAGCATGTTTTTTTTGTAAGCCTTCTAATGCTTTCTTATTTTGGTTGCAGTGCATAACAACATTGTGATTAGATTCTAGTAATTCTTTACTTATTTCATATCCAATACCCCTTGAAGCACCTGTAACTAAAACTTTCATTTTGTTTCTTTATAGAACAAAAATATCCTTTTTTGTAAACTATTCTTTGTTTCAGTAGTTTAAAATAAAATGTTACCTTACAAACTTTTAGATACGTATTCACGAGACTTAAAGACTATAGAGTTATCTAAATTATTACAAACAGAGAATGAGGTTTCTCTAGGTGGATTATGTGGAAACTTAAAAGTAATAATCCCAGTCTCTATATCATACCTTAACGAAAACAATCATTGTTTTATATGTGCAGACAAAAAGGAAGCGACGCTATACTATAGCAACCTATGTAACTACCTAAATAACGAAAAGGTCTTTTTCTTTCCTTACTCGAATAGAAAACCTTATGATGACGAGCTCATTAATAACGCAAATGTTATAATGAGAACAGAGACGATACAGCACCTAAAAGAAAACAAGAACGAAAAAACATATGTAGTAACATATCCAGAAGGGTTAGTGGAGCTTTATCCTGATAAAAAAACAAGCGATAGGTTGTCCTATAATATAGGTTTAAATGAAAAGATTAATCAAAAATCAATTTTAGACAATTTAAATGCTCAAGGTTTCACAAGGGTAGATTTTGTTAAAAATCCTGGAGAGTATGCATTAAGGGGTAATATACTAGATGTATTTTCATTTACTAACATTCACCCATTTAGAATGGAATCTGATGATGATTTTATCGCTAAAATTAAAGAGTTTGATGTTGATACACAGCTTACAATTAAAGAATTAGAAAACATTAAACTTCTTTCGAATATACAAAAAGACAAGAATAATAAGGCATTTGCGTCATTATTTGATTTTATGGGTGAAAAATGGACTTTTTGGGTAGATAATTTGAGTTTATCTGCTAACATAATTGATCAAAAGTTTTTAGAGGCTTTAGATATATTTAATGAAATGAAAAAAAAATCAAAAATCATACTGCCTCATGAACCTAAAGTTATTTTTACAAACAAAAAATCATTTTTAAATAAGATCAAGGATCGTAAGATTGTTCACCTTAACAACAAAAAAACTAAAATAAACCTTAATTTTAATTCAAAACCACCTAAAAACTTTAACAAAAACCTACCACTACTTGAAAAGGAAATTAAAGAATATAATTTAAATGGTTATTCTGTTAAAATATCATTTCAGTCAGATGAACAAATTTTAAAACTCAAGAGTTATTTCGAATCAATAGGGTCCTTAGTAGAGTACAAACCTTATGTCTCAAAAGTGAGTGAGGGGTTTGTTGACTTAGAGAACAAACGTGTGGTTCTTACAGATCATGAAATATTCAACAGATATTTTAGATATGCACACCAAAAAAAGATTGTTAAAAAACAGAAAAATCACATTAAAAAAAGTTCTGAATTATCAGTAGGTGATTACGTTGTACACATTGACCACGGAGTTGGTCGTTTTGTTGGTCTAGAAAAAATTATTTCACAAGGTATTGAGAGGGAGGTTCTTAGGTTAGTATACAAAAACAACGACGTTGTCTACACAGACATTAACTCACTACATAAGATATCAAAGTATACCGGATCATCTCAAACACCAAACCTAAACAGCTTGAGCAGCCTAGAGTGGGAAAAGAAAAAGAAAAAAATTAAAAAAAGACTTGTTGAAATTGCTGATGATTTAATAAAACTATATTTAGAAAGAAGAGACACCCAAGGTTTTGCGTTTGAAAGGGACAATTATCTTCAAATTGAATTAGAATCTTCCTTTATTTATCAAGATACACCAGATCAAATCAAAACTACAGAAGAGGTTAAAAAAGATATGGAAAGCAGATACCCCATGGATAGGTTAGTGTGTGGTGATGTTGGTTTTGGAAAAACAGAAATAGCAGTTAGGGCTGCGTTTAAGGCGGTGTGTTCTAATAAACAGGTTTTAATTATTGTACCAACGACGATACTTGCTTTTCAACACTACAAAACCTTTACAAAAAGACTTGAAAGATTCCCTGTTAATATTGATTATGTGTCAAGATTCAGAAAAAACAAAGAAAAAGAGGGTATAATAAATAAAATAAAAAAAGGAGACATAGATGTTTTAATAGGAACCCATACGGCTTTAAATGATAAATATGAGTTTAAGGATTTAGGGTTACTTGTGATAGATGAAGAACAAAAATTTGGGGTTGCACTAAAAGAAAAAATTAAAAAGAAAAAAACTAACCTAGATTGTCTAACACTGACAGCTACACCGATTCCAAGGACGCTCCACTTTTCATTAATTGGGGTAAGGGACATAAGCATTATTAAGACAGCTCCAAAAAACAGACAATCTGTTCATACAGAACTCTCACATTTTGATGAAAAAAAAGTTAGGGATATTATAAAAAATGAGCTGACAAGATTTGGTCAGGTATTCTTTGTACACAACAGAGTTGAAAATATTTATGAGATAGCAAACATTATAAATAGGCTTCTTCCAGACTCAAAAGTTGCTGTTGCACACGGAAAACAAAAGGGAGATCAGCTTGAAAAAACAATGCTTAAGTTTATTGAGGGTCAGTATGACATATTAGTCTCAACAAACATAATAGAATCTGGTTTGGATATACCAAACGCAAATACAATAATAATTAACCAAGCGCACATGTTTGGTTTATCAGATCTTCACCAAATGAGGGGTCGGGTTGGGCGTTCAAACAAAAAAGCTTTTTGCTACCTTTTGACACCAAAAACATCTCTTTTAACCAACGATGCTAGAAAGAGGTTAATTGTTTTAGAAGAGTTTTCTGGGCTTGGTGATGGTTTGGATATAGCTTTAAAAGATTTAGATATAAGAGGTGCTGGCAATCTACTTGGGGGTGAACAAAGTGGTTTTATAAACGAGTTGGGGTTTGACACATACAATAAAATTCTTGATGAAGCTCTAGGTGAAGTTGAAGAAAACGAAAAAGGTTTTGAGAGAAATAACATAAAAAAAATAAAACCTAACATGAACTGTTTGGTTGATCCTCATGAAAAAACCATAATCCCTAAAGATTATATACAAAACTCTGACGAAAGACTTAAAACGTATGGTCACATAGAAGAAAAATCTAAAGATGGTTTGTTTAAAGAAATCAAAGAGAACCTTAAAGATCGTTTTGGACCAATACCAAATGAGGTGAAAAACTTATTAAAATGTATGAAGGTTAAATGGTTAGGGGCTAGGTGTGGTATTGATAAAATATCAATTAAAGAAGATGTGCTTCGTTTTATTTTCTTTAAATCAAAATCAGAAGATGTAAAAACAAAAACCTTTAAAAATATCGTTGATATTTTTGAAAATATGAAAAAAAAATATTCTGTTGTTGATAGAAACAACCAGATAATAATAAAGCTTTTTGACAACCAAAACCTTGAAAAAACCTTGAAAATTCTTAAAAAAATATGTAGTTAAGGGCAATAATTTCTTACTTTGATTGTTATATGCTCTCAAAAAGTTAATTTTTTGTATTTTTGCTAAAATTTAAGACTTAAGATGAAGGTATCTTATTATATTATTTTAATATTGGTTGGTCTTGCTATTGGGGGTTGTTCAATATTACCTTTTGGAAACTCAAACCCTTCAGCAAGAAACCCAGGGTCAACAAGTACCACAACAAATTTAGAGTACTTCTCTGATGCTTTCGCTGAAGATGAAGGTGGTTTTGTTGTAGCAAGCTTTGATGGACAAACACCAGGACCAAACCAAATCTTTGTTCAGGGTGGTAGAGCTGTGTTGGGTACATATGAAGAAGATGTTTTTTTTACACATGACAATGTAGAAAGAACTGTTACAGTACAATCATTTTATTTAGATCAAACTGAAATAGCGAATATCCATTGGTTAGAATATTTATTTTATATAAAAAGAGACTCAAGTGAAGCTTTTTATCAAAGTGCTCTTCCGGATACAACAGTATGGGATAAAGAATTAGCTTATAACACTCCGTATGTTAGTAATTACTTGAGGTATCCAGGTTTCAGATATTATCCTGTTGTTGGTATAAGTTGGAACCAAGCAGCTGATTATTGTAGGTGGCGAACGGAAGCTGTAAACAAACAGAAAGCCATTGAGTATTATGGAGAAGATTATGTTGATGGAGATTTACCCCCAATTGAATCTGGTGTTTATTTACCAGAATTTAGACTACCTACAGAAGCAGAATGGGAATATGCTGCTTATGGGCAAGTGGGAAATCAATTTCTAGACGAAAACCAAACCCAAAGAAGGTTGTACCCGTGGGACGGAAGAACCATAAGAAGTTCAAAAAGTGGTAGTGTTGGAAAGTTCCAAGCAAACTTTAAAAGAGGAAGGGGTGATTATGCTGGTATAGCTGGTGCTCTCAACGATGCGGGGTTTGTAACTACTTCTATTTATGAATATGCCCCAAATGATTTCGGTCTATACAACATGGCTGGTAATGTAAACGAATGGGTTTTTGATATTTATAGACCCCTTAACTTTCAAGACATGGAAGATCTTAACCCAATAAGAAAGAGTGGTTTCCTTGACGATGAAGAAGATTATGATTATGAGAATTTTAACTCAATGATAAGTAATGCTTCAAGAGTCTATAAGGGTGGTTCTTGGGCTGATGGTGCAATGTGGCTTTCTCCTGGAACTAGAAGATTTTTAGATCAAGATTCAGCCGCGGCCACAATAGGATTTAGGTGCGCTACAACAGCACTTGGAACAGCTACAGCAAGTAATTAAGTACAACTCCAACCAAACATTAGTTTTAAATACCAAAACCTAAAAAAAACCACGTTATATCAAAATACGTATATATAATGGTGAATAAATTTAATAAACATATCTCATTATTTATACGATAACATAAAATGATAGTCAAGATACCATCAATAAAAGAAAATGTTTCCATTGTAGAAAGTTTTATTGAAAACGCTGGTGAGAAAATTAAAATTAAAGAAAGCGTATATGGTAATGTGCTTGTTTCAGTTACAGAAGCTGTTAATAATGCAATTGTGCATGGAAACAAAGAAGATAAAAATAAAAAGGTTAAAATAAAACTTCGAAAGAACAAAAAAAGTGTACGTTTTGTTATAGAGGATGAGGGTGGTGGTTTTGATTTTAACAACCTACCAGACCCAACAAGTCCAGAAAATCTCGAAAAAGTAAAAGGAAGAGGTATTTTTCTAATAAAAAATCTTTCAGACAAAGCCAAATTTAAAAACGGGGGACGTGTTGTAGACATGTTGTTCAAGCTTTAAAATGCATTTAGTAAATTTTTTCTCTGAAAAAAAAACATTTAAGGTTACTGAAAAGAAAAAAATAAGATTATTGGTTAAAGAGATCTGTAAAAAAGAAAAAATTGATTTGAGTTTCTTAAACTACATTTTCTGTACAGACAAATACCTCCTTAAAATCAACCAAAAACACCTAAACCATAACTTTCTAACAGATATAATAACATTTGATTTTTCTGAGAGTAACAACACAGTTGAGGGTGATTTGTATATAAGTGTTGAGAGGGTTGAGGATAACGCAAAAAAATATAAGGTTTTGTTTTTAGAAGAATTAATACGTGTAGTAATACACGGTCTGCTTCATTTAATTGGGTATAAAGACGGACTTGAAAAAGAAAAAAAAAGGATGAGGAGCTTAGAAAATAAATACCTTTCTTTGTATAAAAGTTTGTAAAGTTCCACGTGGAACATTTAGGTATGTTTAATAAGTATGACATTATAGTTGTTGGTGCTGGACACGCAGGTTGTGAGGCTGCTGCTGCTGCCGCAAACATGGGGTCTAAGGTTTTGTTGGCAACAATGAACATGGGAACAATCGGCCAAATGTCTTGTAACCCAGCAATTGGTGGGGTTGCTAAAGGTCAAATTGTTAGAGAAGTAGACGCGCTAGGTGGTTACACTGGTCGTGTTACTGACAAAACCATGGTTCAGTTTAGAATGTTAAATAGGTCTAAAGGACCTGCAATGTGGTCTCCGAGAGCGCAGAGTGATAGGTTTAGGTTTGCGGAGGAGTGGCGTTTAGTTTTAGAAAAAAACAAAAATGTAGATTTCTGGCAAGAGATGGTTAGCCAAATATTAGTTAATGGGGATAGGGTAGTTGGTATAAAAACAGCTCTTGGGGTTGAAATTTATTCACGGTCTGTTGTTTTAACCAACGGAACTTTTTTAAACGGCCTGATCCATGTTGGTGAAAAAAACTTTGGGGGTGGAAGAAGTGGTGAAAAGGCTTCAAAGGGAATAACAGAACAGCTTGAGGGTTTAGGTTTTGTTTCGGGTAGAATGAAAACAGGAACACCTCCTAGGGTTGATGGTAGATCATTGAACTACAAAAACATGGAAAATCAACCTGGTGACAACAATCATGGGTTTTTCTCTTTTTTAAGCAAGAAAAAACTAAAAAAACAACTTTCTTGTCACATAACCTACACCAACAGCTCTACGCATGAGTGTTTAGAGGGGGGGTTTGACCGGTCTCCGATGTTCAACGGAAGAATAAAATCAGTTGGACCTCGTTATTGTCCCTCAATTGAAGATAAAATCACTAGGTTTAGAGACAAAGAAAGGCACCAAATCTTTGTAGAGCCAGAAGGGTGGAATACAGTTGAGGTATATGTAAATGGTTTTTCTACATCACTACCAGAGGAAATACAACTTAAGGCGCTTCGTACTATAAAAGGTTTTGAAAGGGTTAAAATGTTTAGACCTGGTTATGCGATTGAATATGATTATTTTCCACCAACACAGCTAAAGCCAACACTGGAGACAAAGCCTATCCAAAACTTATTTTTTGCGGGTCAAATAAACGGAACAACGGGTTATGAGGAGGCTGCGTGTCAAGGTCTAATTGCGGGAATAAACTCACACAATAAAATCAACGAAAAAGAAAGTTTCGTTTTGGGGCGTTCTGATGCATATATTGGTGTTTTAATAGATGATTTAATAAACAAAGGAACAGATGAACCCTATAGGATGTTTACATCTAGGGCAGAACACAGAATATTACTAAGACAAGATAACGCTGATCTAAGATTAACAGAGTTGGGTTATAAAATTGGTTTAGCGTCAGAGAAAAGAATGGTTCAGGTAGAAAAAAAGAAAGAGGGTATAAAGCAAATAACAGAGGAAATAAAAAAGATAAAAATTAAACCAAAAGACATAAATACTTTTTTAAAGTTAAAAGACTCATCGCCCATAAAAGAAAGTAAGTCGATAATTGATTTAATAAAAAGACCGAATATCCACTTAAAAGACCTTAAACTATTCACTGGAAAAATAAACAAAAAGCCTGAGGAATCAGAACAAGTTGAAATCAACACAAAATATGAAAGTTATATTGAAAAAGAAATGGAAACTGTTGACAAAATGAAAAGGCTGGAAAATAGTGTGATTCCAGAAAATTATGACTATAGAAAAATAAAATCACTTTCAGCAGAAGCTTTAGAAAAACTGTCAGCAATTAGACCTAAGTCTATAGGGCAAGCCTCCAGAATAAGTGGTGTTTCGCCCTCAGACGTATCAATATTAATGGTTCACATGAAAAAATGAATGGCTTAAAGTGTAAGATATGTGGTTCTAAGGTTGACGATTATAGTTACAAAATAGAGTGCACAAAGTTTATTGGTGACTTTTATGATATAAAAAAAATGTCACAGCTGCAAAACGATGTCAACATACCCTAAACCGACAAATTTGAGACTTTTTTATGATGAGGACTATGATTCATATCAAAAAAAGAAATCTTTTTTTTCTTTCATCTACAAATTGGCACAGAGACTAAACAACAATTACAAAGAGTCAATTATAAAAAAATTAAATGTACGTAAGGTTTTAGATTTCGGTGCTGGATCGGGTGAGTTTATAAAACACATTAACAAAAAAGGGTATGATGCTTGGGGGTTTGAACCTATAAACAATGTAAAAAACAAGAAAATAAAAAAAAGCATGGCTGGATTCAAAAATTATAAATTTGATTGCATAACCGCTTGGCATGTTCTGGAACACACAGAGGACCCCGGTCGTATATTAAAAAAACTTTATAATAAGCTGCGTGATAACGGTGTTTTGCTGTTAGCCTTACCAAATTACGATTCATACGATAACAGTTTTTATGGAAAA
Organism: uncultured Marinoscillum sp.; assembly: GCA_902633975.1. GTDB lineage: Bacteria > Bacteroidota > Bacteroidia > Cytophagales > MED-G16 > MED-G16. The sequence continues at coordinate 1,820 of CACPHX010000021.1, read as the reverse complement.
GATTGGGCGGGATTTGATGTACCTAGGCATTTATTCCACTTTAATGTACCCTCAATTACCTTTTTGGCAAAAAAAGTTGGGCTTAAGCTAATAAAAAGAAAACCGCTTCTTCTTGACGCGTTTTATGTGTCCATACTTAGTGAAAAAAACAAGAAAAGCTACTTTTCAACCACTAGAGGGGTTTTGATTGGTTTAATCTCAAACATTTTATCATTATTTAACAAACAACCCTCAAGTATTATTTATATATTAAAAAAATGAAAAATATTTTTTTCTTTGTAGTGACCTCTTTTTTAATAGGGTGTGCACAAATGAGCCCACTTACCGGAGGTTACAAAGACACAATACCACCTAACTTAATTACATCAATTCCACCTGAGAGCTCCACAAACGTGAACCCTAATCAATTTTATTTTGCTTTTGATGAATTAATTGATGCCTCCAAACTTCAAGAAAATATAATTATCTCCCCTTTTTATTCGGGTAAAAAAGAGGTAAAGTACAAAAAAAATGAAGTATCAATATCTTTCGACTCACTATTTGACGACAACACAACCTATATCATTAATTTTGCTGGAGGAATAAGTGATGTTACAGAAGGAAACGATCTATCTAACGCAAAATTAATTTTTTCTACAGGTGAATATATAGACTCCGCTTCAATTTCAGGTGTGATTTATAATCCAAATGAAAACAAAAGAGTAGAAGGTGCTTTAGTTGGCTTATATCAAGATGTTGATTCCTTGGATTTGTTTCATAAAAAACCTATATATTTTACCTTTTCTGATGAGTCAGGAAAGTATGAAATTAATAACGTAAAACCGGACAAATACACCATATATGCCTTTATAGATGAAAATAAAAGCTTTATTGCAGAGTTTAAAAACGAAGCTTTTGGTTTTTATGAAAACGCTGTTGAGGTAAATAACAAAACCAGAAAAATAAAATTAAATCTAAACAAGGAAGATCTTTCAGAGCTTAGATTAATTAGAAACAGAAGCAGAGGAAACGTTTATGAGATAATATATTCGAAAAAATTAGAAAAAATTCGATTAGTCGAGGATTTAAATTTAAAATATAGTTTAAGCGATAACAAAAATGTTATCATATATAAAAACCCTATGGTTACAGACTCTTTGCTTGTAATAATTGAAGCATTTGACTTATCTGGAAATACATCTAAAGACAGCATTTACGTTACTTTTAATGATGAGAATGAGTATAGAGAAGAGTTTAATTATACTTTTAACTCGTATTTTAAAAAAGAATTAGAAGACACTATTAATTTCAGTATCAATTTAAATAAACCGGTACTTAACAAAGATTTAAACTACCGTTTTGTTTTAGATACTATTAAAATTCCAGATTCCTTATATTTTTTTAAGTTATCTAAAGAATTAAATAGTTTTGAGGGTTTGTTTAAACTTAATCAAAACATATCTAGTCTTTTTTTAGATAATCATCAAAATATTTACTCTAAAAACCTAAATAGCGATTCTTTAATAAATCTACTTAATAGGTATTATCAAGGAATTAATAGAAATCAAATAAGTTTCATGATTGAGAAGGGTGAGGTTTTTTCTATTGAAGGTGATACTTTAGATCAAATAAAACAAGATTTTACGTTTAATGGTTCAGATTTTTATGGTCAAATTAATGGTACTGTTTTTGATACTTTAGGAAGGAAAAATTTGGTTACAGAACTTATATCTATAGATTTTAAAAGAGTATATAAAAATAGAGATGTAAATCCTAAATTCAATTTTATTAATATTCCTCCTGGGAAATATTATTTAAGAATATATAACGATATAAATAAT
>CACPHX010000020.1 GCA_902633975.1 uncultured Marinoscillum sp. | reverse complement strand
ACAAATAAGTCCTCCATTATTATCATTTAGTTGCCAAGCTAATTGAACTAATCTTGGCCAGTTTTCACTTTCAGAAACTGGAGCATTGAAGTTTTTTGGTAAACCTGTTGTCTCTGTATCAAATGTCAAAAACATATTAAGCTACTTCTATTTTTATTATTTTTTTGTCTATGAAAAAATCTTCAGAATATATATTTTCTAATTTAAATATCTTGCTTTTCATATGAATATTTTTTAACTCTTTTTCAACATCTCCTCCTTTTAAAAGTAGAATTACAGTTCCTTTTTTTGTACATTTTTTTGTCCAGTTTATAATTTTTGGTATACTCGTGACTGCACGACAAACTATTATATCTTGTTTTTGATTTACTTCCTCTACTCTTCCATTTAAAGTTTGTACATTATTTAGATTTAATTTTTTAATTATTTCATCTAAAGCTTTTATTTTCTTACTTATAGAGTCAACAAGTAAAAAGGAATTTTTTTCAAAAAAAATTGATAACGGGATACCTGGAAAACCTCCACCAGTACCAAGATCTAAAATATTGAATTTTTTATTTTCAATAAATTTGCAAAGTGTGAGGGAATGAATGACATGGTGCAAGTAAAAGTTCTCAAAATCTTTTCTGGAAATTAAATTTATTTTGCTGTTGTAGTCTTCGTATATATCATGAAGCTGACTTAATTTTTCTTTTTTTTTAAGACCAAATTCATAGAAGTATTTATCTATAATATCAAAATACTTATACATTCAAATTTGTGATTTTTTATCTTTTAGAATTTCAAAAAGTAATTCTCTTGCCCTAAATAGTTGAGCTTTAATTGTTCCTAATGGTGCTTGAGTCTTTTCAGCTATTTCGTTATATGATAATTCTTCAAAATATCTATATTTGATTAATTTTTCATATTTTTCAGGAAGTTTAGATACAAATTTTCTAACAAGCATAATTTTTTGCTTATGAATAGTCTCTTCACCTGGTGTCTTTTCTAAATCTTTCACATCAATGTCGATATTTTTTCCACTATCGTCAGTAAATGAGGTATTTAAACTAGTTGTTTTTAGTCTTTTTTTTCTTATAAAATCAATCGTGTTATTTGTTGCAATCCTGAATAACCAAGTTGAAAAAGTATAATCTTTTTTGAATTTATCAAGTTTATTAAATGCCTTTGAAAATGCTTCAATAGTTAAATCTTCTGCATCATCTGGATCTCTTATCATCTTTAGTATAGTAAAGTAAATTGAATTTTTATAGGTAGCCATTAATTCAGCAAAAGCACTCTGATCATTTCTTGCAATTGCTGCATCAATAAGATCAAAGTCTCTTAACGCTTTTTTGGAAAATTTTCTTTTTTTATCCATTAATGGTTATGATATTGAATACTAATTATATTAGAATTTACTAATGTTTTTTAAATTAACACACAGATCTTCAAAAACAAATGCTAGATCTGGAAAAATATTTACTGATCGGGGCTCTATTTTAACTCCTATTTTTATGCCTGTTGGAACTTTAGGTACAGTGAAAGGAGTGCACCAAAATGAGTTAGAAAATGATATTCAAGCTGAAATAATTTTATCAAATACTTATCACTTATACCTAAGACCTGGTCTTGATATTATAAATAGTGCAGGTGGATTACATAAATTTATCAATTGGAATAAACCAATTTTGACAGATTCGGGAGGTTATCAAGTATTTTCTCTTTCCAAAAATGTAAAAATAATGGATGAGGGAGTTCAATTCTATTCTCATATTGATGGTTCAAAACATCTATTTACACCAGAATCTGTGGTAAAAACCCAAAGGAAAATCGGTTCTGATATATGTATGGTTTTAGATGAATGTTTAAAATATCCGTGTGATTATTCTTATGCAAGTCAATCACTTGATTTAACTCACAGATGGTTAGAAAGATCAATCGAAGAGTTTAACAGGACTGAAAATTTGTATGAAAAAAAACAGTTTTTATTCCCAATTGTTCAAGGTTCAACATTTAAAGATCTTAGAACCAAATCTGCTGAGTTTATTGTTAATAAAAATATGGTTGGAAATGCAATTGGTGGTTTATCAGTTGGTGAACCAAAGGATATTATTTACGAAAATGTTGATTTAGTTTGTAATATTTTGCCTAAAGACAAGCCTAGATATCTGATGGGAGTTGGTACGCCTGAAAATATTTTAGAGTGTATATCACTGGGGGTGGATATGTTTGATTGCGTGATACCATCAAGGAATGGGAGAAATGGAATGATTTTCACCAAAAACGGAATAATAAATATTAAAAATAAAAAATGGGAGAAAGATTTTTCCTCAATTGATAACGAATTGGGAATTATAAGTTCAAATTATTCAAAATCATATTTAAGACATTTAATTATTAATAAAGAAATGTTGGGAGCACAGATAGCAACTATTCATAATTTATCTTTTTATATTTGGTTAGTTAAAAAGGCGCGTGAACATATTATTTCTGATGACTTTCATATCTGGAAAGAAAGGATTATAAAACGATTAATCAAAAGATTATAATTTGAGTATATTAGATAAATATATTTTTAGAAAATTTCTAACAACTTTTTTGTTTGTTGTTGCAATAATGATAGTTGTTGTTGTTGTTATTGATTTTACAGAAAAAAATGATAAATTCATAAAGAATAATGTATCATATATTGATATATTAAATTATTATTATTCATTCATTCCATATATTATATCTTTAGTAACTCCAATTACTGCTTTTATTGCAACAGTTTATGTGACATCTCAACTTGCTAATAGAACAGAAATAATTCCTATCTTATCCTCTGGAAATAGTTATCTATCTATCATAAAACCTTTTTTTTATGGTTCCATCATTATAGCAATAATAAGTTTTTCATTAAATGCTTTTATAATACCATATTTAAATAAGGAAAGAATTTCTTTTGAATTGATGTATATTAAAAGCCCTTTTTATTTTTCTGATAAAAATATTCATTTCAAAATTGATGATCAAACCTATTTATACTTAGAGAGATACGATAATAATATGGATATAGGTTATAATATAACTATTGAAAACTTTAATAGCCTTAAGCTGGAGAATAAGTTATTTGCTAAGCAAATAATATGGGATAATAAATCAAAAAAGTGGAGATTTAAGTCATGGGAGAAAAGAATTTTGAATAATGATGGAGAAGTAATTATTGATGGAGTTGATTTTGATACTACTTTACTAATATCTCCATCAGATTTTGATAATAAATATGGTTTAAGTGAGACTTTGACTCTAAATGAGTTGAATGAATTTATTCAACTTCAAAAGCTTAGAGGTTCTGATGATATTAAGTTATATTATATTGAAAAATATATAAGATATGCTCAACCATTTACTGTATTGATACTAGTGGTATTAGGTGTAATTATAGCAGTAAAAAAAACAAGACAAGGAACAGGATATTTAATTGCAATTGGTTTTTCAATCGCTTTTTTATTTATCACATTTTTTGTAATGACAAGAGCCTTCGCTGAAAATGGAGGATTAAATCCAATGATAGCAGTTTGGGCACCAAACCTTTTATTTGGATTGATTACTTATTATTTATATAAAGTTGTAATGAATTGATTAAAAATATATTAATTCTATATTATTCTTAAAAATTTCAATAACATTGTCACCATTGTCCACTCCTCTAAGCATTCCCTCAAGTTCGTTTGTATCCTGATACCTTATCATTAAAGCAATATCTAAAATTTCAATTATTTCATCAATAGCTTCTTCCTTACTCAAGTTTTGAGATTTTATTTTATTTTTATAAAATCTGGGAGATATTACCTTTCTTAATGCAAAGTATATTGGCTGTTTTTCTATTTTAATTAGGGGAGTATTCCTCATTGCTGTAGGTGGGTCTTCCCATTTATAAGCTAAATCAATTAACTTAACTTTTCTTGCAACTTTATTTCCTAGAAAATGTGGTTTAATATACTGGATATCTTTAAGTACACTTTCATCGAGACTAGAAGACAGAAAATCAAATTCTAGTTTTTGACTGTGTGTTAGGTTGAAAAAAAATATAAAAACAAATGATAAAAATTGTCTTTTCATGAATGCAAAAATATTTATTTAGTAAAAAAAATCAAATTTTGATTCCTATTTAATTGCTTAATAGTGATAATGATGTTAGTCTACCTTTACTTATTAGTTCAAGTAAAGCCCCACCACCTGTTGATATAAACGAAATATTACACTCTTTGTTATTTTTTTTTATCGCTGATATAGAATCTCCACCTCCAACTAAGGAAAATGAACCATTTTTTGTTGAATTAGAAATTGATTTAGCAACTTCATCTGTTCCAAAACTAAAATTATTATTCTCAAAAACACCCATTGGTCCATTCCAAATTATAGTTTTAGATTCATTTAAAATTTTATCAAAAATTTTAACAGATTTAGGACCAATATCATATGAAGAATAATTTTCTTTAATCGAATTAGATTTAAATATTAAAACATCGCCTTTAATTAAAGACATGGAACATCTTGAATCAATTGGAAGAAAAATTTGAACATTGTTTTTTTCTGCTTTATCTAAAATATTTAATGCATGTGATAATTTGTTCTCTTCGTAGAGTGAATTTCCTATACTTCCACCCATTGATTTAATAAATGTATTTGACATTGCTCCACCAATTATTATATTATCGGCAATCTCTAAAAATTTTTCAATTACTTTTATTTTATCAGAAACCTTTGACCCTCCAAGAATAGCTGTCAAAGGTTTATTATAATTGTTTATTATTCTATTAATATTTGAAATTTCCTCTTCAATTAATAATCCTGCACAACTTTCTTTCATTAATTTAGGTAACATATTAATTGAGCTATGTTCTCTGTGACAGGTTCCAAATGCATCGTTTACATATATGTCAGCAAATGATGAAAGTTTTTTAGCAAATTCAATACTATTTTCTTTTTCTTGTTTGTAGAATCGTAAATTCTCTAACAAAATAACTTTTGAGGATATATCATTTATTTCAAAATTTTCATCATAATAATTATCAATAAATTTAACGTTAGTCTTAAGTTCCTCAGATACACAATCTAAAATATTTTTTAAACTAAATTTTTTTTCATATCCTCGCCCTTTAGGTCTTCCCAAGTGTGAAATAATTATGCATCTACCTCCTTTATCAATTATATGTTTAATTGAAGAAATTCCTTTTTTGATTCTTGTTTTATCTGTAATTTTTAAATTTATATCAAGAGGAACATTGAAGTCAACTCTAACAATTGCTATTTTATTTTTAAAACTTACACTATTAATGAATTTGATATTATCCATTTTCTGAACTTTTACTTATTCTGTCATTAATACTTCTTCCTATATGATAATTTGGTAGATAACTAGTAATTATTAAATCTATTTCTAAATTATCTAATAAATACAAAGAAGAATAAAAATTTTGGCTTGCTTCATAAAGAGAAGAATTTTTAGATAATACTACTTGATTTTTCTCATCTAATAATTTAAACTTTTTATTAAAACATAGAACGCCAATTTTTTTATTTTTAAATTTTTTTGATAATTTTTCGATGTCACCAACATAAACTTTTTTTTTTGGTGAGTAGTGTTTTTTAAATGATCCAGGAATTTTTACTTTGTCTTTATTAATATAACATTTACCAATAGATTTTTCTATATCTTCTAGGGTTACACCACCGAGTCTAAAAATTTTAGTCTTTTTATTCTCAAAACCTACGATTGTTGATTCAATACCAATTGAACAATTACCGTTATCTAAAATGTAATCTATACCATCATTAAAATTTTGAATAATATGCTGAGGATTAGTTGGTGATATATATTCAAATTTATTTGCGCTTGGAGCGGCTAAAGGAAAGTCTAATTTATCCAACACACTTAGAGTAATTAAATTATTCGGTATCCTAAAACCAACATATTCAGAATTAGAAGTTGTTATGTCCGGAATTAATTTATTTTTTTTAAAAAGTATAGTAAGAGGTCCTGGCCAAAATTTTCTTGCTAAAATTTCAGCATTTTTAGGAAAGTGCTTTACGTATTTTCTTATTTTTTCAACTGAATTAGTATGGCAAATTATTGGATCATTTTTTGGTCTACTTTTTAATTCAAATATCTTTCTAACTGAACTTTCATCTAATGCATTACATCCAAGGCCGTATACAGTCTCAGTAGGTATTCCAACAATACCACCATCTTTTAATTTATTTACTGCATAACTAATGTCTTTTCCTATTTCTATCATTTTCTAAAGAGGAGCGAGGAGTCTCCATAACTTAAAAATCTATATTTATTCTGTTTTGCGAACTTATAAACTTTTTTCCAATCATCACCGATAAAAGCTGCAATTAAAATTATAAGAGTCGATTTTGGATAATGAAAATTTGTTATAAGTTGATCACACACCTTAAATGAGTAACCAGGATAAATAAATATTTTAGATCTGAATTTTAATTCGTCAATCTTTTTAATTTCGAGATAGTTAATTATCTGTTCGCAGGATTCTTTTAAACTTATTCCAATTCTTTTATTGATAACATTTTGAGTTATTTGAAATTCCTTTTTTTGCTTGTCGATAATTGATCCAAGATAATATATTGACTCAAGTACTCTCAAGCTAGTTGTTCCAACAGCTGTGATATTATTTGCTTCATAAATTTTCAAAATATTTTGTTTAGTAATAATAATTTCTTCAGAGTGCATTTCATGTTTATAAATGTTTTCATTAGTTATTGGTTTAAATGTTCCAAGACCGACATGTAATGTAATAAAGTCGATAGTGTTTTTCTTTTCTATTTCATTTATAATATTATGATTGAAGTGAAGTCCTGCTGTTGGAGCTGCGATTGAACCTTTTTTTTGAGAGTAAACTGTTTGATAATTATCATAATCAGAATCTTCGGCATCTCTTTTCAAATAGGGTGGTAGAGGAATAATTCCAATTTTAGAAAGTATTTTATCAAATATTAGATCTTTATTCCACTCAAGTTTCACTTTATTTTCATTTTTTGAAGCTGATATTATTAGATCATCAATTTTTTTTTCTAATACTTCATCTTTTTTCCATTTTTTATTATTTCCAATTATAGCATCAACTAATAACGGAGACTTTTTATTTAGTAATCTTGGAATATTTTTATCAGTGACTAATATTTCAATTTTTGCATTATTTTTATTTGCAAAGAATAATCTACCGTTTAAAACTTTTGAATCATTAAAAAATAAAGTAGAGTTTGTTGGAAGGTGATTAGATATATTTTTAAAGTTAGAATCAATAATTTTGTTGTCTCTATATACTAGAAGTTTTGAATTTTCTCTTTTCTCTAAAGGATAGCTTGATATAAATTTTTGATCCAATTCATAATCGTATCTATCCAAATTATGAATATTTCTATTCATTTGTCTAAAAATTGTTAAGGTCTTAGTTTTCTAACCTCCTTACCTGTTTTCCAAATTTCTGATTCTCTAAGTTCATCTAGTTCTTTCTCTAAAGACTCTCTGTAATCACTTTTTTGATTAGCTTCAATAGTTATTCTAGTTTCTTCTCCTTTTTCAACAGAATCATATAAATCTTCAAATACTGGATAGACAGCATCTCTGAACTTTTTCCACCAGTCAAGAGCTCCTCTTTGAGCTGTGGTAGAGCAATTAGCGTACATCCAATCCATACCATTCTCAGCAATGAGGGGATAAAGAGATTGAGTGGCTTCCTCAACAGTTTCATTAAAGGCTTCAGATGGAGAATGACCTTTTTTTCTTAGGATGTCATATTGAGCAGCGAACAGACCTTGTATTGCTCCCATTAAAGTCCCTCTCTCACCGGTTAAATCACTATATACTTCTTTTTTAAAAGTTGTTTCAAATAAATAACCGGATCCTACTCCAATTCCCAGAGCTATTACATTATTTCTAGCATTACCAGTATGATCCTGATAAATAGCAAAACTAGAGTTTAATCCATTGCCCTCTACAAATAATCTTCTAAGACTAGTTCCTGATCCCTTAGGAGCCACTAAAATTACATCTATATCACTAGGAGGTATAATATTTGTTTGTTCTTTATATGTTATTCCAAATCCATGAGAAAAATATAAAGTTTTTCCTTTGGTGAGATATTTTTTTATTGTTGGCCACATTTGAATTTGACCAGCGTCACTTAGTAAATACTGGATAATTGAGCCTCTTTTACATGCTTCTTCAATCTCAAATAAATTTTCTCCTTCTATCCATCCGTCATCAATAGCTTTATCCCATGATCTTGAGTTTTTTCTTTGTCCAATAATGACATTGAATCCGTTATCTTTTAAATTTAGTGATTGACCAGGTCCTTGGACACCATAGCCAATTACTGAAATAGTTTTATCTTTCAATATTTCTCTGGCTTTTTCCAGTGGAAATTCTTCTCTAGTAACCACCTCTTCTATTGTTCCTGCAAAGTTAATTTTAGCCATATTTTATATATTTAATTTATTAGATTTTGTTTTTTCTAATTCTTTTAGAAAATTAATTGTTTTTCTTTTTTTCTTTGACAATGCTACTCTTCCTGATCTTGCAAATTCTAAAATGCCACCAAATTTATCAAGATCATTATATAAATTTTGAGTTTCTTTTTTACTTCCAGTCTTTTGTATTATAGTATGTTCTTCTTCGATTTCCAAAATTTTAGCTCCGTGTTTTCTTATTATCTTCTCGACAATATCTCCCTTCATAAATATTTTAGTTGATAGTTTATATAAAGCTATCTCTTGAAAATAAATTTCATTTTCTTCATAAAGAAAAGCTCCTAAAACATCAATCAATTTATTTATATGATTTAAAATTTTAATTATTTTTTCTTTTGTAGAATTTACAACAATCGTAAATCTACTTACACCATTAACTTCAGTAGTTGAAACATTCAAACTTTTAATATTCATTTTTCTTCTATTGAATATAATAGTGATATGATTTAATAGACCTGCCTTGTCTTCAGTAAGCACTGATAATGTATACTCTTTTATCTTTTTCTCAGATCCTTTGACTTGATATATACCTTTGCCTTTCATTCTAGTCTAATATTTGATACCGATTCACCAGATGGGACCATAGGGAAAACATTTTCTTCTTTTTCAACAATAACATTAAGTAAGTAGGGTCCTTTAAAGTTAATAAACTCTTCTATTGCATCATCTAAATCTTTTTTGTTTTCAACTATGTTATTTTTTATTCTGTAGCCATCAGATATAACATTAAAATCTGGATTTTCCATCTCGGTGAATGAATATCTGTTATCAAAAAATAATTCTTGCCATTGTCTCACCATGCCTAAAAAATTATTATTTAAAATCAGGATTTTAACACCTATTTTATACTGAGAAATTGTTGCAAGTTCTTGAATTGTCATTTGTATTCCTCCATCACCAATTATTGCTATAACTTCCCTATTTTTCTTACCAATTTTTGAGCCAAGAGCTGCTGGTAAGGCAAATCCCATTGTTCCTAATCCGCCAGAGGTTATATTACTGTTTGGCTTATTGAACTTGTAATATCTTGAGGTTACCATCTGATGTTGTCCAACATCTGTAACAACTATTGCATTTCCTTTTGTTAGATTAGAAATTTTATTAACAACTTCTGCCATTAGAATTTTATCTTCTTTGTTATTTATTTCTTTATCTATAATCTTATCATATTCTAATTTGTCACACTCCTTGAACTCATTTATCCATCCCTCGTGTGACCTTTTATTAATTTTTGGTATGAGATTTATTAATGCTTCTTTTGCATCTGCATTTATTGCTACTTTAGTTTTAATAATTTTATCAATTTCTGATGGATCTATTTCTATATGTATAACCTTTGCATTAATGGCATATTTTGATGTATCTCCAGTTACTCTATCATCAAATCTCATCCCAATAGCAATAATTAGGTCACATTCGTTGGTTTTAACATTAGGACCATAATTCCCATGCATTCCAAGGTAACCGACATAATTTTTATGATTACAGCTTACTGCTGATAAGCCTAATAAAGTAGAAGCCATTGGAATACCACTTTTTTCAGAAAACTCTAATAATTCTTTCTCAGCGTTAGATAGTAAGACACCTTGGCCAACAAGAATCATAGGTTTTTTTGATTTATCTATCAGCTTTGCTGCATCTGAAACCTTATTTTCATCTAGTATAGGATAGGGATGATAACTTCTTATTTTTTCACACCTTTTGTATTTAAAATTTAGACCAGAAAATTGTGCATCTTTAGTAATATCAATTAGTACTGGACCAGGTCTTCCAGATTTGGCTATATAAAATGCTTTCGATATTATTTCAGGTATTTCTTGAGATGATGTAATTTGATAATTCCATTTCGTTACAGGCATTGATATCCCAATTACGTCTGATTCTTGAAATGCATCTGTACCCAAAAGGTGAGAAGGAACCTGTCCTGTAATGCAGACAAGAGGGGTAGAATCAATTTGAGCATCTGCAATTCCAGTAATAAGATTTGTTGCTCCTGGTCCTGAAGTGGCGAAACAAACACCAACTTTGCCAGAAACTCTTGAATAACCCTGTGCTGCGTGAATTGCACCTTGCTCATGTCTAGTTAGAATATGGTTTACCTTGTCCATATAGCTGTAAAGTGAATCGTATATAGGCATAATTGCACCCCCAGGATAGCCAAATATCGTATCAACACCCTCCTCTAATAATGATTTAATTAATGCCTCTGAACCAGTTACTTTCATGAATACTAATCAGTTATACATCCGTCTGAAGCAGAGGAAACAGAATTTATATATTTTTTGACTACTCCGCTATTAAACTTGCTTTTTTGTAATTTTATTTTTTTTCTTCTTTTTTCAAACTCTTTTTCACCAATTTTTAAATCGATTTTATTATTAATTGCATCAATTTCTATTGTATCTCCATCTTTAATTAAATTAATTGGTCCGCCAACAAATGATTCTGGGGAAATATGTCCTACAACAAATCCATGAGAACCACCAGAAAATCTTCCATCAGTTATTAGAGCAACATCTTTACCTAATCCTGCACCTATTACTGCGCCAGTTGGTTTAAGCATTTCTGGCATACCTGGTCCTCCTTTAGGTCCCGAATTTTTTATAACAATTACATCACCTTTTTTAACCTTATTTTGAATTCCTTCTATAGCATCAAATTCGTTATTAAAAACTTTTGCTTTTCCTGTAAATGTTTCACCCTCCTTTCCTGTTATTTTTGCAACAGCTCCTTCAGGCGCAATATTTCCTTTTAAGATTTGAATGTGACCAGTTTTCTTAATTGGATTTGAAAAAGAGACTATCACTTTATTATCAATCTTTCCTTTAACTGATTTTAGGTTTTCCTCAATTGTTTTTCCTGTAACTGTCATGCAATCACCATGTAAATAGCCTTCTCCCAACATATATTTCATTAAAACAGGTACTCCTCCTAATTTATATACATCTTCCATCAAGTAATCTCCACTAGGTTTTAAATTTGCAATAAAAGGTGTTTTATCACTAAATTTTTGAAAATCATCAAGCGTTAAATTTACATTAACTGATTTAGCCATAGCTATTAAATGAAGAACCGCATTTGTTGAGCCCCCTAAAGCCATTGTGATAGATAATGCATTTTCAAAAGATTTTTTTGTCATTATATCAGCAGGCTTAATATTTTCTTTCAAAAGAATTTTCATTGATTTCCCAATTTTTTGAGTCTCATCAATTTTATCTACACTTTCGGCAGGATTTGATGAACTGAAGGGTAGGCTCATACCTAGAGCCTCTATTGCAGAAGACATAGTATTTGCAGTATACATACCTCCGCATGCTCCAGGACCTGGAATGCTATTTTTAATTATTCCTTTATAATCTTTTTCGTTAATTTTTCCAGTAATCTTTTCTCCATACGCTTCAAATGCAGATACAATGTTTAAACTTTTACCTTTATAATTTCCAGATTTAATTGTTCCACCGTAAACAAGAATTGATGGTCTATTTAATCTCCCAATAGCCATCATAGCTCCAGGCATATTTTTATCACAACCAACAACAGCAACAATTCCATCATAAAATTGAGCATTAACGATTGTTTCTATAGAATCTGCAATTATTTCTCTAGATATAAGAGAGTAAGTCATTCCTGTGGTTCCATTTGTGATTCCATCACTAACTCCTATGGTATTAAATATCATACCTAGCATTTCCTCTTTATGAATACTATCTTTTATATTTTGTGCAAAATCATTCAAATGTATGTTACAAGGGTTCCCTTCAAAACCAGTACTTGCAATTCCAATTTGAGGTTTTTTGAAATCCTCATCTTTTAATCCGATACCATAAAGCATTGCTTGAGCAGCTGGTAAAGAGTCATCCTGTGTAATTGTTTTACTATGTTTGTTAAGCCTCATAACAAAAAAATCCATTCTACTCAAGAATGGAAAAAATTTATATTGATTTATATAATTATATTAGCCACTGTAAAAATAGGTATTTATAATATGATTTGAAAATATGATTGATAACGATGCTGTTATTTTTGGAATACTAATATTGATTTTAGGTTTTGTTTTTTACACTTCTAATTTAAAAAATATATTTTGGAAAAGATTTTATACTGTTTTTCCTGTCTTACTAGTATGCTATTTTTTACCTTCATTACTTAACTACTTGAAATTAATTGATTCATCGAATTCACAACTTTATTTTGTAGCTTCCAGATATTTACTTCCTTGCTCACTTGTTCTTCTAACTCTAAGTATTGACCTCAAAGAAATTTCAAAGCTTGGATCTAAAGCATTAATTATGTTTTTTTCAGGTACCATTGGAATATTATTAGGAGGTCCTATCTCAATTTTATTTGTAAAATATTTTTTTCCCACAATGGTTAATATTGATTTGTCTGATCTTGCTGACGGGATGACAACCATAGCAGGTAGTTGGATTGGTGGGGGTGCTAATCAGGCAGCAATGATGGAGGTGTTTCAAGTGGATTCAATAATTTTCTCTAAAATGGTAGCAGTTGATATAATTTGTGCAAATATTTGGCTAGCTATTCTTCTAATTGGAGTTAATAGATATAAATATATTGATGATAATATTCTCAATGCGGATAGTTCATCTATTGTTCAGATTAAGGAAAGGATAGAAGCATACAATCTTAGTATTTCAAAAATTCCTGATCTTAAAGATGTAATATATATTTTCTCCATTGGGTTTGGTGTTACTGGATTTGCTCACTTTTTTGGTAATACCTTCTCATCATATATTGCCTATAACTATCCAAGTCTAAGTTCCTTGAGTTTGACATCAAGTTTTTTTTGGTTAGTAATTATTTCTACATCAATTGGAGTAATATTGTCTTTTACTAGAGTTAGAGAATTAGAGGGATCTGGTGCATCAAGAATAGGAAGTCTTTTTATATATATTTTAGTTCTTACAATAGGATTGAAGATGGATATCAGCTCAATATTTAATGATCCAGGTTTGTTTTTGATAGGTTTTATTTGGCTAGGGTTTCATGTGATAATTCTACTGATTACAGCAAAACTTATCAGAGCACCATTTTTCTTTGTAGCAGTAGGTAGTCAGGCAAATGTAGGAGGAGCGGCATCTGCTCCAGTTGTAGCCTCTGCCTTTCATCCTTCATTAGCTGCAGTAGGTGTTCTTTTAGCTGTTTTTGGTTATGCTGTCGGTACTTACGCAGCTTGGTTATGTGGTATTATTATGAAGGGCTTAATTTGAATTTTTTGGTTTAAGTTTTCCCCTAAGAAATAGGTTATACTCATCACATGTTAGAAAACCATTATTGTCACTGAAAGGACACGTTTTATAAACTTTTGATACATCTGTTTCCAATATAATAACCGAACTCCCTTTACAGATTGGACAAACTTTTCTGCCATTTTCACATTGAATATAGTTGTAAGAATATAATTCTATGAAAATATTTTCAATGTTATTATTAGTTTGAATTAAATTTTTGGTGTTAGACAATTCCAAAAACTTTATAGATTCGTCTGAAAATTCTCCTTCATTGCCTTCTAATTCTAGATACTTATTTAACCAATTTATTGATTGATTATATTTCTTTAGGAAAAAAGAGTTTTTTCCAAAAAGAAATGTAAGATCAGAAGATACATTTTTTCTATTTATAATTTTATATTTTAAAATTGAATCTGCTAAATGATAATTTTCTTCTAAAATTAAATTTTCAACATTTCGGAACTCATTATTTTGTGAAATAACAGTGAAGGGTGAAAGTAAAAAAAAAATAGTAATCAGAGGTTTCATCAAGAATGTAAAACAACACCTTTTTTCTTATAAACTTGGATATTAAATTTTTTTCTTATGAAAGTAGATATTTTGTATTGGAGCTTATTAATATCTTTATTTTTTGTTAACATGAGTAAGCTTTTAATAAAAGTGTCATTATTTATCATAGCTGAGGTTTCTTTTTTAAAAAAAGAGATCCACTTCCTTTTATAGAATTCATTGTGAGATGAACCATCCCAGAGAAAACTGAGTTGAACCTCACCATAATTATACCTATATATTGCTGAAATTTTTCTGTAAAAAAAATTAAGTTTCATTAATTCTGTTATATTTAATTTTTCACTTTTTAAATATGGTTTATATATTAAACCTAATGGGTTTGATTTTAATTCATATTTTTTAATTGCTTCATTGATCAAATAAGAGATTAACTGCGTTTTTGTTTCTTTTTGGGCAATTTTTAATATATAATTTTTATCGTTTTTAAATAGCTTTGATGACATGATCAAATTTACATATATTTTAATTAAATTTGTTACGAAGAATTTATTGTTGTAAATAAAATTTATTTGAAATTCGTTTTAAAAATCAAATTAAAAATTGGTTTTTAATGGTTAAACTTTACTATATAATATGAAAAATTATTACAAAATTTTATCTCAATTTTTTGTAGTTATCCTTTTCTCTTTCACTTCTTTTTCTCAATCATTGGTAACTGGTGTAGTTGTAGATGGTACAACTAACGAACCTTTGGTTGGTGCGAATGTGTCTGTTAAGGGTACTACAGATGGTACATTTACTGGTCTTGACGGATCATTTTCATTTTCGACTAATTCAACATCTTCTCCCATTGTTCTAGTAACTTATATAGGATATGAAGATCTTGAAATTGAGTATGTTGGTGAAAATATTGAGATCGGAGATATTGGAAATATTAATATGACATCTACTAATTTAACCCTTGATGAAGTCAGGGTAACTGCTGATGTTAGTATTGATAGAAAAACACCTTCAACTTACACTAACGTTTCAAAGCAATATGTAGAGGAATATGCTGGAACTCAAGAAGTTGGAGAACTACTAAAAATGACACCTGGTGTTTATTCAACGAAAGAAGGTGGAGGAGTTGGTGACTCTAGAGTCTACATTAGAGGTTTTGCACAGGAAAATATTACAGTTATGATAAATGGTGTACCTGTAAATGACATGGAAAATGGAAGAGTTTATTGGTCTAACTGGAATGGACTAGGCGATGTTACCTCTCAGATGCAAGTTGTTAGAGGACTCGGTGTTTCAAAATTAGCTATTGGTTCAATTGGAGGAACAATTAACATAGTAACAAATTCGATTGAATCAAAAAAAGGAGGATCATTTATGCAACAAGTATCAGATTATGGTCAGTTCAAAGAGACCCTTTCTTACAATACAGGAAGAACTAAAAGAGATTGGGCTGTCTCTTTTTTATATTCAAGAACTGACGGTGAAGGGTATGTTGATGGAACATATGTAGAGGCAAACACTTATTTTCTTTCGATCGCAAAAGAATTTAATAAAGATAATTCCCTCGTTTTGACAGCTGTTGGTGCGCCTCAGTACCACGGACAAAGAGATCAATATATCACTCAATCTGAGTTAGATACTTACGGTCATAAATACAATAGAGATTGGGGTTATTATTCTGGTGAAGGTTCAAATGGTATAATGGGATCAATAAAGTTAAACGGAAGAAACAATTATTATCATAAACCTCATATTGTTTTAAACCATTATTATAACATTGATGATAATACTTCTTTGAATACTTCAGTTTACGCATCATATGGTAAAGGTGGAGGATCTGGTCCCTTGGGTGATTATAGTAGATTTTATGGAAATCTAGATAGAACTGCTGATGGTTTAGTAAACTGGGACGCAGTTATAGCTGATAATGAAGCAAACCAAGGCGATGCAGCTAACTACGGACTTGCAACCACACAAGGTTCATCATTAATACTTAGAAATTCTGTAAACAATCATAAATGGTATGGAGTATTATCAAATCTTGAACACGATTTTGAAAATGGATTATCATTGACAATTGGTATTGATGCTAGAACCTATAGAGGTGAGCACTTTAGAGAAGTAAGAAACTTACTTGGAGGTAGTCATTGGACTGAATTATACAAATATACTGTTGACTATAGCAGAAACTCAAGTTTATCTACGTACGGTGACGGTGGTATTAGAGATCACTTGAAGTATCCAAATGAAAACAGAACATCATTATTTTTTGTCAAAACTCCAGAGAATCAGAGAATTGCTTACGATAATGATGGTATCCATAGGTACGCAGGTATTCATGGTCAATTTGAATATAGTAATGATAGAGTAGCGGCATTTTTAGCTGGATCCGTTTCAAGGACTCAGTATGTTAGAGTAGATAGAATGAATTATATCGGAACAGAAAATGGTGGCTCAAAACAAGAATCGAGAAAGGTTAACATAACAGGCCATAACATAAAAGCAGGCTTTAACTTTAATTTTACTGATGCGAGTAATTTTTATATAAATGCTGGATCCTTTTCAAGAGCACCTTTCTTTAATTTTGTTTTTACCAATTATCAAAACGTAGTTGTAGATCCTTTAGAAAATGAAAAGGCTAGGTCTCTTGAAGTTGGTTATGGTTACAGATCAAGATACTTTTCCATGAAACTTAATGGATACATGACAAAGTGGATTGATAAGGGATTATTATCTCCTAGAGTAACAGTTAATGGAGTTGCCACAAGATCTGCTATTAGAGGTCAAGACGCACTCCATAAAGGAATTGAGTTAGAATTTAATATCAAACCAAATCCTAATTTTGATATAGGAGGTATTATGTCTCTTGGAGATTGGAAGTGGGCAAATGACGTTGTAGGAGAATTGAGAAGCGATGGAGATCAAACAATTACTTATGTCAATATTTATTCTGAAGGATTGTATGTTGGAAACCACCCGCAGAACCAGTTTGGTATTACAGCAAGGTATCAAATAACGAAGGCTATTGATATCGGAGGTCAATATTTATATAATGCCAAATTATATTCAGATTATGATGTTTCTGATAGAGATGATTCTGGAGCTTCTAGATTTCAACCATATCAAATGGATAATTACGGTGTAATGGATTTGAGAGCTGGAGCAAAATTTAATATTGGAAGCATTGGAGCCTATTTCCAGGTTCAGTGTTACAATCTTTTAGATAATATATATTGGTCTAGAGGAATTGATGATAATGGTATTGGATTTAGCGAAGGTTTTCCTGGATGGGGAAGAACAACTAATTTATCATTGAAACTTAATTTCTAGTTTTTTAATATCTTAAAAAAAAGGTCATCTTATATTGATGACCTTTTTTTATTAAATTAATTTCAATTATTTTTAAATATATGAAAAGGATTATTTTTTTGTTTTTTATTTTATCCTGTGGTAATAATAAGCAACCAGATCTTGAGTTAACGGATCCACTTGATATACAGGCGAATTTACTTAACGGAAAATGGATCCTTAAAAATGAGACCTCAGCAACTAGAGATGGATCTGTAGTATCTGACTTTAAGAACCTTACATTATCATTTTCTGGCTCATCAAATTCTGGAGGAACCTATTCTACATCTAATTCAATTGATTCTGATGTTTGGCCAAACTCCGGTACATGGGCATTTCAGAATAATGAGAAATCAAAACTTTTGAGAAATGATAATGTATTAATGAATATTTCTGTAACCCAAACCACCCTTCGAATTAGCTTTACAGTTGAAGGGGGATTAAAAGTTGGTAATTGGATTTTTGATTTTATCAAGGAATAATCTTTCTATGAAAAGAGGTTTGAATATATTTTTAGGACCCTTTTTATTTAGTTTTTTTTATTTTTTTATTGGTCCATTTGATGGAATGAATAATGAATCATTTGCAATATTTTGTTCAGTCCTTTGGATAGCAACATGGTGGATCAATGAAGCTATACCTATTCCCGTAACCTCTTTACTTCCAATATTTTTATTTCCGTTGACAGGTGGATTAGATTTGTCTTCAACATCTAGTGCTTATGGAAATAAAATAATTTTTTTTTATTTAGCAGGTTTTTTTCTTGCCATAGCAATGGAAAAGTGGAATCTTCATAAAAGAATAGCACTTTTAATAATTTATTTTGTTGGAACAAACAAAAAAAGAATGGTTCTTGGATTTATGTTGGCTACCGCAATATTGTCAATGTTTTTATCCAATACATCAACAAGTATTATGATGCTTCCAATTGGTATTGCAATAGCATCTCAAGTCTCCTCAAGTAAAAACCTTACTAACAGTAACTTTGGAAAAGTCTTAATGCTTGGAATTGCCTACTCTGCTTCAATTGGTGGCTTTGCAACATTATTTGGAACTCCACCTAATTTAATTTTACAATCTAATGTAGAACAATTTTTTAATTATAAAATAGATTGGGAAGAGTGGTTTATAATGGCTTTTCCATTATCTATTTCTCTATTACTAATATGTTGGATTTATCTTACTAACTTCTCATATAAAATATCATCCTCTTCGAAAATTAATAATAATATTATTAAGGAAAAACTTAAAAAGTTAGGTCGTATAAAATACGAGGAGGTTGTTGTTCTTACCATTTTTTTTCTCTTCATATTTTCATTAATATTTAAAAAGGGTATAGAAAATTATTTAAATTTTATTGACGATACCATAATAGCAATCTTTTATGCTATTCTACTATTTATTTTCAAGTCAAAAGATCAAAAACAAAAAATTATTACTTGGGAGGATTCAGTAAAACTTCCATGGGGAATAGTTCTACTTTTTGGTGGTGGACTTTCTGTTGCGGCAGCAATGCAAGAAAGTGGACTAGCATTATGGTTTGGTGAAAAAGCATATCTCTTAAATGATTTATCAGTTATTTTTATAATAATACTGATAGTTTTAGCTGTTAATTTTTTAACTGAAATAACTTCAAATCTAGCAACAGTTTCAATGATATTACCAATTCTAGCAACTGTAAGTATCTCACTAGGCATCAATCCATTAATAATTATGATAAGCGCTGCCATTGCTGCATCCTGTGCTTTCATGCTTCCTGTAGCAACTCCACCAAATGCTGTCGTATTTGGTTCAGGATATTTAAGAATTAAAGATATGATCAAGACAGGTTTATTGATGAACTTTATTTCTATTATAATTGTTTCATTATATATCCATTATATACTACCAATTATATGGGATTTAGATTCCATTGTTTTAATTGAAAATTTAAATTAATTCTATTATCTCAGTTTCACCAAGTACTAAATCTTTTTCAATATTAGTTGCAATTATAATTCCCTTTTTTTTTGAAACTCTTTTTATTATTTTGGTATAAATATTTATTCCTTTCTTATCGAGATTAGTAGTTGGTTCATCAAGTAAAATGAAATCAGCTTTGGTATTAAAAGAAATTAATAATTTCAACTTTTGTTCAGATCCAGAAGATAAATTTTTTATTTGAGTATTTTTGAAATTTTCTAATCCAAATTCTGATAGAATATTAGATGGGTTATTTATTGAATCTCTAAACCTATGATGAAATGATAAAAACTCTTTTACTGTTAACTCCTCAATCAGATTCTGGTAGGGTGCAGTAAAAATAATTTTTTTAATAAATACTTCTTTATCAATTTCAACATCATCATGGGTATAGATTATTTTTCCTCCACTTGGAGTAATTAGGTTCGATATTAGTTTTAGGAGTGTTGACTTTCCTGATCCATTATCCCCAATAATTGCATATTTTTTTTTTTGAAATGTTTTGCTGAAGTTATTGATTACGTTTTTTGCTCCAAATTTTTTTGAAACATTTTTTAATTGTATATTCATAAAAATTAATCTAATATACCTTTTATAACCCCTCTTTCACTAGATTTAATAAAATTTAATATTATTTCTTTCTCTTTTGAATCTTCAATTTCTTTAGAAATTTTATTTATTGCTTGTGAAATATTTTTTCCTTCTAAATAAAGTATTCTAAACATATTTTGAATTTGATTGATCTGAATTTGATTAAAATTTCTTCTTTTAAGTCCTATTGAATTAACACCCTTATAGCTTAATGGTTCTTTACCGGCTTTACAGTATGGTGGTACATCTTTTCTAATTATTGACCCTCCTGAGATCATTGAATGACATCCTATTTTTGAAAATTGATGGACTAATGATCCTCCTCCAATAATTGCATACTCTTGAACAATTGAATGTCCAGCAATCTGAACAGCATTAACTATTATACAATTATCCTCTACGATACAGTCATGAGCAATGTGACTATATGCCATCAATAAACAATTTTTTCCAATTTTGGTTTTATATCTGTCTTTTGTCCCACGACTTATAGTAACACACTCTCTAATTGTCGTTTTATCACCTATCTCAACAGTTGTTTCTTCACCATCAAATTTTAGATCTTGAGGTATTGAACTGATTACAGCTCCTGGAAATATTTTAACATTATTTCCTATCCTAGCCCCTGAATATATACTCACGTTATTTCCTATCCAACAATTACTTCCAATAGTAACATTATCATCAATATAACTGAAGGCTTCAATTACAGTATTTTTACCAATAATTGCATTTGGATTAACTAAACTCTGACTATTCATTATTTTTTTTTGTTATCGTAGCTGTCATATTTCCTTCACCTACTAAATAATTATCAACAAAAGCTTCTACCTTCATTTTAGCAATACCTCTTTTAATAGGAGTTAAAAGTTTACATCTCATAATTAATGTATCTCCAGGACTGACCATTTTTCTGAATCTAAACTTTTCAATTCCAGCTAGATAAGGTATATGATTTTCTGGATCATATATTGAATTCATAACTAATATGCCTCCAACTTGAGCTAATGCTTCTACTTGTAAAACTCCTGGCATAATTGGGTTACCTGGGAAGTGACCATTAAAAAATGGTTCATTATTCGTGATATTTTTTATTCCAACAACTTGACTTTTATCGAGGTATGTTATTTTATCAACAAATAAGAAAGGATACCTATGATCTAAAATTTTTTTAATTTCATTTATTCCATATACTGGTTTTTGACTAGAGTCATATTTTGGTGCATTAAGATTCCCATTTTTAATTGATTTTTTTAAAATTTTAGCAAATTCAACATTTGATTTATGACCAGGTCTTGCGGCTATAATATGTCCCTTTATAGGTCTGCCAACTAAAGCAAGATCTCCTACAATATCTAGAAGTTTATGTCTAGCAGGTTCATTTTTATATTGAAGTTTAGTATTATTTAGTATACCTTCTTCTTTAATTTCTACTTTTTCTCTTCCCATTAATTTAGAAATTTCATCTAATTTTTTTTTAGTTAGGATTTTATCAACTATAACAATAGCATTATTTAAGTCACCACCTTTAATTAAGTTTTTTGAATGAAGTTGTTCAATTTCATGAAGGAAACAAAATGTTCTTGCTTTTGATATCTCTTTCTTAAATTTTGAAATTTTATTTAATGTGTGATGCTGACTACCAAGAACTTCAGAGTTGTAATCAACCATGCATGTAATTCTGTAGTTGTTATGTGGATAAGCTGCAATTTCGACATTATTTTTTTCATCTAAATACAAAATTTTTTCTGAAATTTCAATATAATTTCTTGCTGCATCTTGATCCATAAAATCACAACTTTCAAGACATTCTATAAATTCTTTTGAGCTACCATCAAGTATAGGGACTTCCTCTGAATCGATTTGAATTAAGATATTATCTATTTGAAGTCCAACAACTGCTGCAAGAAGATGTTCAATAGTAGAAATATTTACATCATTTTTAGTAATTGTTGTTCCCCTCTCAACTGTTGTCACATAGTCAACATCTGCTTCTATAATAGGAGCATCTTTTAAATCTATTCTTTGGAATTTAATTCCATGATTTATTACGGCTGGTAAAAATTTAACTTTAGCATCTTTACCCGTGTGAAGACCTATCCCTTCTATTTTTCCCTTATTTTTTATTGTTCTTTGAAAGTTTCTCATATTATTTATTACTCAATAGACTTTCTATCTTCTTAATTTTCTCTTGGATTTTAGGTAATTTTTTAAATATAATGTAAGATTTTAAAAATTCATTCTTTTCCATTGATGGATATCCAAATACAGTCTGATTTTCTTTTATACTTTTAATAACTCCCGCTTTGGCACCAAATTTTACATTATCACCTATTTTAAGATGACCAATAATTCCAACCTGTCCTCCGATTAAATTATTATTTCCTATTGTTGTTGAACCAGATATTCCAGCTTGTGCTGCAATAACTGTATTTTCACCAATTATTACGTTATGAGCGATTTGAATCAAATTATCGAGTTTAGATCCTTTTCTAATAATTGTTGAATTTAAAGTTGCTCTATCTATTACAGTATTTGAACCTATACTTACATTATCCTCAATTATTACATTACCAATCTGAGGAATCATTATATATTCATTTTTTGAATTCGGCGCAAAACCAAAACCATCGCTTCCAATAACTGAGTTTGCATGGATATTACAGTTATCTCCAATTTTGCAATTATCATATATTTTTACTCCTGGATATACGATTGTGTTCTCGCCAATTTTTACATTATTACCAATGTAGGAATAAGGATAAATTTTTGACTTATTTCCTATCTTAACATTCTCTCCTATATAAGTAAATGCACCTAAATAGATATCTTCTCCAATTTTTGATGATTTATGTAAGAAATTTGGATTTTCAATTCCAATTTTTTCAATTCCAATTTTTTTATTTATCTCTGTAAGTAGCAGAGCAAATGTTAGATATGAATTTTTTACAAGAAGAAATGTTTTTTTTGAACTTTCTGGAATATATACTGAACTATCAACAATTATAGCAGAGGCTTTTGTGGACTCTAAATATTTTGAATACTTCTTATTACTTAGAAATGTTAAATCTCCTTCATTTGCATTTTCAATTGAAGAAATACCATTGATGCAAAGTTTTTCATCCCCAATAATTTTTCCATTAA
>CACPHX010000019.1 GCA_902633975.1 uncultured Marinoscillum sp. | reverse complement strand
GCCTGTATTTAACCTAGCAGATTCCTACATTTTTATTGGAGTATCTATATTATTAATTTTTAGGAAGGACTTTTTACTTCAGAGCTAGTAGAAAACTATATCCTGAACTTTGTTGTGCTTAGTAACAATCTTTTTTAGTAAGTTTTTCTTATTATTTTCTAATTCATTCCTTAGAGGTGATGAATTAACTTTTATAAAAACTATTTTTTCTTCTGAAATCGAAACTTTTTCGGTTCTATCCTGAATCAATTTATTTGTTATTTCATTCCATGTATTGAGAATCTCAATACTATCTATTTTCCCACTTAATTTTTTAGAGTTATAAACTTCAGAGGTTAATTCACGAATTGAAAGTGTCTTTGATTTTCTAGGTTTTTTCATTTTCTAATTCAATTATATTTATGTCATTTGATATTTTTACCTTATCTAATCTATCTTGAACTGAGTCAGATATAAATATCTGTTTAAAAACTTTTTCTTTTAAATACTTATTTAATAATTCAATTCTTTTATTGTCGAGCTTATGATATATGTCATCAAATAAAATTATAGGATTATTTTCTGCCTTTTCTTTTAAAATAAGATACTCACATATTTTTAAACTTATTATAAAAATTTTTTGTTGACCCTGTGATCCGTACCTTTTAATTAATCTGTCATCTTGATAGAAAATATAATCGTCATTGTGAATACCAATTGAGGTTTTCTTTGTGTAAAAATCACTTTCTAATTTTTTATCAAAATCAACTAGGCTTAGATCAGATTTAACATTTGTTGAATATTCAATACTAAATTTTTCCCTTGATAATTTATTTGATACAACTAAAATGTTGCTGTTTAATTTTTTTATAATATTATTCCTCACATTAATAATGAAAAAATTCAATTCAATTAATTTCTCATTATAAGTCTTCATAATATCCTCATCAATATCTTTTAGGTGCTTAATCCCTTTTAAATATACGTTTCTTTGTTTTAACGTTCTTTTGTAATCAACTAATATATTTAGATATTTCACATTTGTCTGAGATATTAAAGTATCTAAAAACTTTCTTCTTGAGTCACTAAAACCCCTAAGTAAGTTAATATCAAGTGGCTTAACAAAAACGATAGGAATCTTACCTATATGCTTTTTTAAGGATTTATATAAATTATTATTTTCAAATAATTTTTTACCAGAATTACTATCATAATAACATTTATATGAATTACTGTTTGAGTAGAATCCCTCTATTCTAAAAGATTTCTGTTTTTTTCTGATATTTTCTTCGTCTTTTGTGTTTATAGCACTTTTCCCTAATGATAAATAGTAGATTGCATCCAGAAGATTTGTTTTACCTATGCCATTCTCACCAAATATATAATTGATTCCACCTGTAAAGGCAGCTGTGTATGAATTATAATTTTTAAAATTATTAATCAGTATTTTATCAATATGCATTTATATTTGTGCTGAATTAAAATAAACTTAAAACTAATTCAGTTTTTTTTGAAAAATAAGTTATGTCAGCTGTAAAAGAAAAAAAACCTAATAAGATAAAATCTAGAAAAGAATTTGATTCCTCAACATACTTATATTGGTTAAAGTCAATGTTACTAATGAGGAGGTTTGAGGAGATGGCGGGAAGGCTATATGGTCAACAAAAAATACGCGGATTTTGTCATTTATATATTGGTCAGGAAGCATGTGTTTCTGGTTGTGTTTCTGCATTAAAAGAGGGTGATAAGTATATAACCTCGTATAGAGATCATGCCCATCCGTTAGCTTTAGGTACAAATCCTGATAAAATAATGGCTGAATTATTTGGAAAGGTAACAGGTGTTTCAAGGGGTAAGGGTGGTTCTATGCATATGTTTGATAAGGAAAGACATTTCTATGGTGGACATGGGATTGTTGGTAACCAAATCCCTATAGGTGCTGGAATAGCTTTTGCAGATAAATATAAAAAAAATGATAACGTATGTTTAACCTATCTTGGTGACGGTGCTTTAAGAATTGGTGCATTTCATGAAGCCGTTAATATTGCAATGTTTCTTAAACTACCTGTTATTTTCATCATTGAAAATAATGGTTATGCTATGGGGACATCAGTCAGTCGAACATCAAATGTTACTGAGTTATATAAGTCTGGATTATCATATGATATTCCATCTGAGCCTGTAGATGCTATGAATGTTGTTAATGTGCACAGGGCAATATCAAAAGCTGCTAAAAGAGGAAGAAAAGGAGAGGGGCCAACTCTACTTGAATTTAGAACCTATAGATTTAAAGGTCATTCAATGTCTGACCCAGCAAAATACAGGACAAAAGAGGAGTTAGAACACTATAAGGATAAAGATCCTATTGAACAGGTTAAGAGCATGATCTTAAAGAAAAAAATTCTTACAAATGATGAGATAAATAATATAGATCAAGCTATTAAAGATCAAGTTAAGAAATCTGTTGAATTTTCTGAAAATTCTCCATATCCAGGCAAGGAAGATGTTTTTTCAGATATATATGTTCAAAAAGATTATCCTTTTCTTAAAGAATAATTATTCATGGTAAAAATCAGAAAACCAAAGAAAGATAATAAGGAGGTTATTCCAGTAGAAAACCCAGAGGTTATTCAAGAGAGTCTCAATAGAACAGAGGAGTTTATTACAAAAAATAAAAATTTACTTTATTTAGCAACTGGTATAATTCTTCTTCTATTTATTTCATTCACAGGATTTAATTATATTAAAGACAGTCAAAATAGCGAAGCACAAGAAGAAATGTTTCAAGCTGTATACTATTTTGAGCAGGATAGTCTTGTTAAGGCATTAAACGGCGACGGAAATAATTATGGCTTTCTTGAAATTATTGATGAGTACGGTTTTTCTGAAGCAGCTAATCTATCACACTATTATGCTGGTGTTTCCTATTTAAAGCTTGGAAATTATAATAATGCTATATCTTATTTAAATTCTTTTTCATCATCGGACCTTTTATTACAAGCAAGAGCCTACTCGTTAATTGGTGATTCATACGTTGAATTACAAGATTACGAAAGTGCAATTAAATATCTTAAACTTGCATCCTCAGAAAATCCCAATGAATATTTTACTCCAAAATACCTGACTAAATTGGCTTTGGTCTATGAGAAAATAAATGATCTCAATTCAGCTCTTGATTGTTATGAGCAAATAATTGATGATTTTAAGAACTCACCTGAGTATCAAATTTCACTAAAAAATAAATCCAGGCTCGAAGGACTTATATAATGGGTAGCAGTCTAATACTTGATAATAACTTCGATAATTTGAACTTTTCTTCCCTTAGAATAGGAATTATTCAGTCAGAATGGAATTCACAGATTACTGATTTATTAATGATGTCTTGTAGAAATTATTTTTTAGAAGTTGGAATTGATAATAAAAATATCATTATTCGAAAAGTTCCTGGAAGTATGGAGTTAGTATATGCTTCTAATCATATGCTTATCAATCATGATGTTGATGGCATTGTAACTCTTGGATGTATTATTAAAGGAGAAACAGATCATGATAAACATATTGCAAATGCTGTTTCTAACGGATTGGTTTCTGTCTCCTTAAGTCATAATAAACCTATTTCTTTTGGTGTATTAACTACTAATAATCATAATCAAGCTATATCAAGAGCAGGAGGGAATAAAGGAGATAAAGGGAAGGAATCTGCCTACACTTTACTTGAAATGTTAGACTTAGTTTGAGTCTAGGATATTAGATTAGTTTGAATAATATATGCAACAGCACCGAAAAAATATCCCACTACCGCATATATAGAAATTCTTTTAAGGTACCAAAAAAACGGTATATTTTCAAGTCCCATAATTGCTACTCCTGCTGCAGAACCAATTATTAAAGCACTTCCTCCTGTACCTGCACAATATGCTAAAAACTGCCAGAATAAACCATCTTGAGCAAAGAAACCATCGCCCCCTATTTCTAAGGGATACATTCCAATTGCTGCAGCTACCAAAGGTACGTTGTCTACTATTGCAGATAATAGTCCTATAATTAGTCCAATTGTATATACTCCATTTTCTGTGTCTGTACCAATTTCGTTGTCAAGAAATGTTGCCATTTGTCCTAACTGTCCTGCTGCCTGTAAGCTACCTACAGCAAGTAAGATACCTAAGAAAAATAGTAGTGTTGGCACATCCATCTTTTCAAGAGCGTGATATGCTGAGAAATATCTTTTATCTTCTTTATTATCTTTTCTGTGTAACAAATCAGTTAAAAGCCAAAGGAAACCAAGACTTAACATCATTCCCATAAAAGGTGGATAGTGAGTTACTGATTTAAAAGCTGGAACAAAAACTAGTCCGGCAACTCCACTGTAGAAAACAATGTTTCTAGTTCTATCAGTAGTATGGTGTGAGACCTCCATCTTATCAGTATCCGGTCTTTCAAAAGTTCCATTTACTTTAGGAGACATAATGATTAGTGGAACAATAAGACAAACCAAACTAGGAAATATTAGTTTTGTTATTACTTCATATGTTGTTATTTGGTCGCCAATCCACAACATAGTCGTTGTTACATCTCCAATGGGTGACCATGCTCCGCCAGCATTTGCAGCAATGATTATCATTCCAAGAAAAAACCATCTGTCTTTTTGGTCAGCAATAAATTTTCTTGTTAAAGAAACCATAATAATTGAAGTAGTTAGATTATCTAGTAATGCAGAAAAGAAAAAAGATACAAAACCTAGAATCCAAAATAATTTGAGTTTACTGGTTGTTTTGATTCTGTCAGTAACTACCCTGAATCCACCATGTATGTCAATAATTTCCACTATTGTCATTGCACCCATTAAAAAGAAAAGTATACTTGAAATTTCGGAAAGTATTTCAAAGAGTTGTACTTCAGTCACGTAATGTTGTATTACATCTTTTGTGGATGTTTCAACTGTTTGAGTTGTCTCTATAATTTCGTCAGGATAAATATTAGTAAATTCTTCTTGTGCATAGCCTTTTATTTTGTCAAGCTGAACTATCTCTTCTTTTCCCAAAACATATACTGTCCAGCAAAGTACACCGGTTATAAGTGCAATTGCAGCTTTATCAACTTTCAGTTGGTGCTCTATGGTTATGCAAGCATATCCCACAACAAAAATAACAACCATCAATTCATACATACTAAAATAATTTACCTTCTATTAACGTACCAGATGAAGATGAGTTTCTTGAACCTGTTACAGAATTATTTATATTTTTTAAATTAAGAAATTTTAATAAGCCTAAATATCCAAAAATTATTGCCTCTTTAAAAGAAATTATATCATTATTTGGTATAATGAAATTATGATTTTTTGTATTGTATAGTTGAATTTTTTTAATCAAGTATTTATTAAATGCCCCACCGCCTGACAAAAGAATATTTTGATTTTTTCCTTCAATGTTCTTATTTATTTGATATGCTATATGGTTAACTACAGTATTAAGTATGTCTTTGTTAGGATAATTTTTTAGTAACGGGAAGAAATTCTTTTCTACATAATTAATATCCAAACTTTTAGGCTCAGATTTTCTGTAATATTCAATTTCATTGAGTTTATCAAATATGTGTGGAATTATATTTCCCTTCGATGCAATTTTTCCATTTTTATCATATTCAAATCCTTCTAATCTTGAAAATTTATTTAAAATAATGTTAGCTGGGCAGATATCATATGCAATTAATTTTTTCATATTTAACTTAGAAATATTCACAATCCCCCCGATATTAATACAGCAATCGTATTCAGAGAAAAGTTTTAAGTCACCATATGCAACTAATGGAGCACCTTGCCCACCATTCAACACATCTAATTCCCTAAAATTATTTATTACTTTAATTTTAGTTCTTGTATTTATTACCAATGCATTACCAATTTGTAATGTGATTCTGTCTGATGGATTATGAAAAACTGTATGTCCATGAGATGCAATTAAAATAGGTTTTAAACTATACTTTGATATAAAATCACATATTTTTTTTGATATAAAATCTCCAAGCTCTATATCTAATTTTTTTAATTTATATGAGGATAAGTCATAACATTTTAAAAGCTTTTTTTTAAGTCTATTATCAAAATGTTCAAATGAAGTATTTTTTACTTTAAAAAACCATTTTTTTTTTTTCTTCCAAAATCTACAATAAGCAATATCCAGCCCATCACATGATGTGCCTGACATAGTGCCAATTAATTCATAATTCTTTTCTTCCATGTAACTAACATATTTTTTTATTTACGAACTAAAGAATGCATCTTTGCATATAAGAATCTAATAAATATATCTATGCGTCGTAATGTTTTGTGTATATTTTTTTTTTATTTTTTTGTTATAACTAATATAACATTTTCCCAAAACACTACACCCTTTAGTTCTTTAATACCTGTTGGTGAATTATCTGACAATTCTTTTGCAAATAATTTGGCTATGGGAGGTCTAGGTATTAGTAATGGATCATATTGGCACATAAATAATCAAAATCCAGCAGCCCTTGTAAATAATAGGTTCACTACTTTTGAAATGGGGATTGCTTCAGACATTAGACAGGTTATTAATCAAAGATCTAAAGATAATATTGGCGATGGTAATTTGAATTATATCGGTTTTGCCATTCCGGTATTTAGAGATGGGAAATGGACAACTTCATTTGGTTTTAACCCTTATAGTAAAATGAGTTATAAACTTCTATCTGAAGACATTGTTAATAATATTGATGGGTCTTCGACTTCAACTTTAGTGACTCATGAATATAACGGTGATGGTGGATTAACTGAAATTTATTTTTCAAATGGTATTAAAATATCCAAAAATTTATCAATTGGCATTAAGTCAACTTATATTTTTGGTAATATATCATCAAATATTTCATCAATTTTATCCAATGAATCTCAATTTTTTTCTAACTACTTTGAAAAGTCAACTTTCAATGATTATTCATTTACTACTGGTCTTTTTTATTCTAAAGAAATTGATGATGAAAAGTTTTTAAAAATAGGATTAATATATGATCTAAAAACATCTCTAAAATCATCTACTTTTTCTCAATTAGAAAGAAAAATACCTAACTCTTTGAATATTCTGGTCATTGACACAATTTATAATGATATTATAAGAGACTATATAATTCCAAAAAATTATGGTTTTGGTATATCGTATGAAATCTTAGATAAATTCTCCTTAGGTATAGATTTTAAATATCAACCATGGAAAGAAAATGCAGGCTATGAGAGTCAAAAAAATAATTTTAAAAATTATTTTCAAGTCTCATCCGGGATTGAAATAATACCAAATGCTGAAGATGTTAATAATTATTTAAATAGAGTTACTTATAGAGGTGGAATATTATATAAAAGTTATCCTTATTATATTAATGAAAATCATACAAACAGCATAGCTGCAACTTTAGGTATATCACTTCCGATAGGTACATTATCTAGAATAAATTTAGGTTTAGAATTTGGTAAAAGAGGAAATCTCATTAAAAATCTTGCAAAAGAAAATTATCTAAAGTTTATAATCGGATGTTCTATTAATAACGTTTGGTTTATAAAAAGAAAATTTGATTAAATTTAAGTATGAAAAAAGCATTGATAATATTTTATATATTTTCTATTAATACTCATATTATGTCTCAGCCTGGTTGGAATTGGCCAGAAGATAAGGCTACTGCTGAAGAAAAAAACGTTTTATATACAGATTATCTCAAACAAGGAAATTGTGAAATGGCAATTGAGTCTAACAGATGGTTAATTGAAAATGTTCCTGGACTGCATGTGTCTATATATCAAAATGCTGTAAAAATTTTAAGGTGTTTGATAGATAAAGAAGAGAACATTGACAAAAAAAATGAGTTAATTCAAGAGGCTATCTCTATTTTTGATAAAAGAATTGAAAATTTTGGTAGAGAAGCTTATGTAAAAAATAGAAAAGCGACTTTTGCATACACTTTTCTTAGGTCAGATAAAACACAATATGAAAACTTATACAACATGTTTATGGAGGCTTTAGAGCTTAATGGATATGAACTTGGAAATAGTAATATTGTTGCATGTATGGATATTTGTAGAAAGCACAAACTGACTTCAAAATCAATAACTGATGATAAAGTTTTGAATATATATGATGAGCTATCTAATATAGTTTCATATAAATTATCTAATGACTCAAAAAATACAGAAAGACTAAAAAGATATCAAGACAATTTAGATAAACTTTTAACAGCAACAATTACTGTTGACTGTAATTTTGTTGAAAACACATTAGGACCAAAATTAACAAATCTCATTACTTCTCAAAATAATGAGATTATCCAAACAGATTATGAAAATCTTGATCCTGTACAAGGCACATCATACTCTGACGAGGCCATGAACTTAGCAAAGAAAATTTTTCAGTTAAGTATTACCGGAAAATGTACTTCGTCTGAAACAGCATTAACTGCTGCCAAAATTATGTTTGAAAATGAGAAGGATTTTGCATTAGCAAAATTTATTGCTGGTCGGGAAATGAGTTCAAAAAATTATGAATCATCTTTAGAATATTACGACGGAGCCTTATTATCAACTAACGATGATGCCCAGAAATCTGAAATATATCTAAACAAAGCTCAATTGTATGCTGTGATTGGTAATAAAATTAAATCAAGAGAAAACGCCAGAAAATCGATTGCTTCAAACAATAATCCTGATGCTTACAACCTGATAGGAAATTTATATATGTCATCCTACGAAGATTGTAGGAAGGGAAAAAGTAGAGTAAATGATAGATTAGTTTTTATTGCAGCTTACAATATGTATTTGAGAGGAGGTTCAAAAGAAAAGGCCAGTCAAGCTAAAGCTCAATTTCCATCAATGGAAGAAATATTTAATGAGAATTTATCTATTGGAGAATCTATTAATACAGGTTGTTGGATAAATGAGAACGTAACTTTAAATAAAAGGGAATGAAGTTTAACATTGATGATTTTATTTCAAGTGTTCCAGTCCTTCGATTATTTGCAAAAAATCTTGCTTTAAATGCAGGTATTGCATTTGTAATACAAGATTTTTTAATACCACTATATTCAAATTATATATTTACAATTGTTACTTCACTTTTACTTTTCTCGGTAATTGCTTTAGTATATTGGTATATTTTATTTAAAGAGAAGAATAAAAATTTTGCACATTTTTCTTTTCAGATATTTGCCGTTTGCGTAATATTTGCTGTTATGATAGGTGCACTAAGTAGTGTATCTAAAGCTTTATCTAATGATGACAGAGGAATATTAGCCTCAAATGTTGATTTTGTTGCGGATTTACAAGATAATACTAATATTTATGATGAAAACATAGTTAGTTTGGGAAGAGATATATCTAGAGTTTCCAATCAATTTTCAGAACTTCAGTCTGATTTATCTTCTCTTTCTGAGCAAATTGCTTCTCAAATATCTGATGATGGTCAGGACTTTGATAATGATGAATTTTTAGATAAAATTTCTGTTCTACTAGATGAAAGAAAAATAGTTGAAGGAGAAAATAAAAATGACACAAGTGAAATTATTCAACTAAGAAAAAATTTGGACATTGCAACGGAACTTCTAAAACAGGTTACATTGGCTAATGTTAACTTACAGACAAAAGGAATTAGTGAAAATAAAGATCAAAGTACTCTTAGTTCTGACAGTATTTTGTTTTACATATCAGAACTTAAAAGTGATATAAATGATTTAAGAAATTTTTCTTTACAACTTCTTGCAAATTCAGCTCTTTCCGACACTAGAGTTGAACTAAAAATATTAAAAGATGATACTAAAAATGAGTTAGAAAATTTAAAAAACTTTACTTCACTTGAAATTAATGAAATAAAAAGTTTAGTCAATGAAATCCTTCAAATTGATAGGAGCTCTTCTAATTCCTCAATGGATAAAAACTTATCAAATGAAATTAAAAATCTTTATGAAGTAATTGAGAACAAAAATTTTTCATCAAATTCTGATGCATTTGACGATGAATATTTACAGGAAATAGTTCAAACCTACGAATCTTTGGCAGAAAAAATAGATAATAATCCATTAAAAGATGATATTGAGCTTATTAAAAAAGAGATAGCAAATATATCTTCCATAAATGATGCTAATTCATCTAGTAGTACACCAGTTGTGACATCATCCTCACCATCTACCACTGATAATTCAGGAATAGCAGAATTAAAATATTATATTGTAGAGTTGATGAAGGATCAAAATGAGATTAGACAAATAGTTAAGGACTTAAGAGATATTTTGGAAGAGCAATCTGATGATTAACTATTTAAAACTGCTAAATATACTTTTTTTCTTAATATCAACATCTTGTAATCATATTGAGAAGAAATTTATTGTTGAAAAAACTCAATTTGAAGGACCTAATCTTGAAGTCGAGAATGTTTTAACTACATTTTCTGATTCTGCAAGAATCAAATTTATACTCAAGGCTAATAGTTATCATGTATATAATGATCAAAATGAAATATATCCAGAAGGTTTACAAATGGATATTTTTTCTAAATATGAGAAAAAAGTTATAGCTCAATTTTCTGCAAATCATGTCAAAAGAAATTTCGACGAGAATTTTTATCATGCTGAGGGAAATGTAATCTTGTTTAATTTAGAAAATAAAAATGAACTTAGAACAGAAGAACTTTTTTGGTTTCCTAATGATGAGAAATTTTCAACTGATAAATTTGTTACAATAAAATCTGATAATGAAATTCATTCTGGTGAAGGCATGATCTCCAATCATGATTTTACAAGCTATGAGATTTTGAAACCTTCAGGAGTTATTGATATTAATGAAAATTAACTTAATTAAATTAATATCTTCTGTTTCATTTATTCTATTTGGTTTGTATAAGTTTTATAATGAGGGTTTTATATCATCATACTTATATTTTATGATAGGTTTAATTTTCTATTTTTTATTTAAATTATCTAAATAAATGCTGGAATATCAAACACAAATATTTCTTATAATAACATGTATTTTATTTTCTGGACTTTTCTCCGGTTTAGAGATTGCTTACATATCAAGAGATAAGCTAAATTTTGAAATTAAATCTTCTCCAAAGAGTTTTTTTGGTAGAATATTTAATATTCTGAATAAGAGGAGTTCTGAGATAATAGCCTCTCTTCAAATAGGTATTAATTTATCTTTAGTTGTTTATGGTATAGTTATGGCTGATTTTCTAGAGCCATTTTTGATTTCATATTTACCAGGTATCATCAATAATGATTTAACTATATTAATAATCCAAACGATTATTTCTACCATAATTGTGTTAGTAACTGCTGAATATATTCCTAAGAGTATTTTCATGATAAATCCAGATAGGTTGATATCTACTTTCTCTATACCATTAATTTTTATATATATTATATTTTTCCCTATTGTGAAAGTCATAATTTTTATTATTAAGTTTCTGATAGAAGATGTATTAAAGCAATCTTATTCAGATGAAAAGCCTGTATTCAAAATTACTGATTTGAATGAATACATTAAAAAAGTTGTAGTATCAGATGAAGAAAATCAAACAAAAAATGTATCAGAGTTTTTTAATAATACATTAAATCTTAAGGCTGTCAAGGTCAGAGATTTTATGGTTCCAAGAACAGAAATTGTTGCTATTGATCAAAATGATTCTATTAATGGTTTGAAGAAAATAATTACCAAAACTGGATATACAAAAGTTATAGTTTACAAATCCTCAATTGATAATGTAATTGGATATTGTCATGGTTTGTCTTTATTCACAAACCCTGTAAATATAGTTGATATATTGAAACCTATTAATTATGTTAACGAGACTAATTCGGCTAGTGATCTACTTCTTAAGTTTATTTCAGATCAAATAAATATTGCAGTAGTAATTGATGAGTATGGAGGAACTTCAGGTATAATAACTTTGGAAGATATAATTGAAGAAATTTTTGGAGAAATAATTGATGAATTTGATGAATTAGATTTATTAGAGGATAAAGTAGATGATAACTCATTTAATTTTAGTGCCAGGTTAGAAATTGATTACTTAAACAGTAAATATGACTTAAATATTCCCGAAGGTGAATACGATACCTTAGGTGGATTAATTCTAAATTATACACGAGAAATACCTAAAAAAAATGAAAAAATTAATTTTGATAACTTTACAATTAAAATTTTATCAATTAGCAATAACAGGATTGATAATGTATTTTTCAGAAAGAATTAAAATAATTAATAATTAAAATTTATTTTTGCTTCCCTAATTATATTTTATGGCAATAATAAGTACTCTTAGAGATAAAGGTGGAAAATTCCTGGTTTTCGTTGTTGGATTTTCTATAGCAGCATTTGTTCTTGGTGATATTTTAGGGCCTAACAGTTCTATTATTGGTCAAAATAGAAATATTATAGGAAGCATTAATGGTGAAGATATTGATTTAGTTAGATTTAATGCAGTATATGAAGAGCTTAGTTACAATTTTTCTTTAAACAATGGTCGTTCACCAAATCAACAAGAAATTTCTGATCTTAGAGATCAGGCTTGGGAGCGATTAATTAACGATATCAGCTATGTCGAAGAGTTCAAAAAAATTGGTCTGACAGTAACAGATAAAGAGTCTGTGGATATGGTACAAGGCAATAATATACATCCAATGATAATTCAAGCTTTTTCAGATCCTTCAACAGGTAATTTTAACAGAGATAATGTTATAGGATACCTTCAAAATCTTTCTAATCAACCTATAAACCAACAACAGGCGTGGTTCTCTTTTGAATCAAATCTTAAGCCAATGAGACTTAGAACTAAATACGATAACCTAATTACTCAATCAACTTACTTTAATTCTTTAGATGCTGAGTCAGAATATTTTAATACTTCCTCACAAATAGATCTTGCATATTTTTATATACCTTTTTTTGCTGTAAGTGATACACTTTTTGATGTTACAACGAATGAGATGAGGAGTTATATAAATAAAAATAAGTCTGATTACACCCAAGACGAGACAAGATCGATTGACTATGCATTCTTCTCTGTACAACCATCTGCTGAGGATTCAACCTTCTTTGAAAACGAAATAAATGATATTAGATTAAATTTAATGTCTTCAAACATTATTGATGACTCTACCTATGCAGTCATAAATTCAGATAGTTTTAATCCGTATATTAAATTTAATCCTGATGAGTTACCAACTGATTTAGTCGGTGAAGATGTGGGATTTATAACAGAGCCAAAATATGAAAACGGATCAATATCTATTAAAAAATTATCTAAAATAGATCAGGATGTACAAGAAAAGGCAAGGGCAAAGCATATTCTATTAAGATTTGATGATTC
Organism: uncultured Marinoscillum sp.; assembly: GCA_902633975.1. GTDB lineage: Bacteria > Bacteroidota > Bacteroidia > Cytophagales > MED-G16 > MED-G16. Next base: position 11,308 of record CACPHX010000019.1, on the reverse strand, counting down.
GAATAAATCTACAGTAAGAACTGAAGCTAACAGAATATTAAATTTATTAAAATCAGGAAGTGATTTTGAAGAGACGGCTAGAACATACAGTCAGGATGGTTCTGCCTCAAATGGTGGTGATTTAGGCTGGTTTACAGATGGAATGATGGTTAAACCATTCCAAGATGCAGTTTTTTCAAGAAATAGAGCTGGATTGATACCTAGAATTATTGAGACGGATTTCGGGTTTCATATAATAGAAGTATCTTATCCAAAGACCAAAATCTCTTATTATGTTACTAATATCTCTAAGGATGTGCTACCAAGTGATAACACAAGAAATAATATTTATAGATCAGCGGAACTTTTTAAGCTGGATATTAAGTCTAGTGAAAGTAATTTTTCAGACTACCTGAAAGAAAATAATATAATTGGTGGTAATATCATTGATGTTGACAAAAATTCAACAGAGGTAGGTAATATACCAAATGCAAGAAATGTCATCTTGTGGTCATATTCTGATGATAGATATGTTGGTGAAGTCTCTGATGTACTTGAAACGGATGAGGGATATATAGTTGCTCAGATTAATGAGATGAAAGATGAAGGAACAAAAAAATTAGATGAAGTTGAAAATTCAATCAAAAGAAGGATTATCGATGAGAAGAAATACGAATATCTAAAAGAAATTCTTACCGATTATAGCTCTCTTCAGGATCTGAAAGATAATTCTGGTCTTGGAGATATTTATAGATCTTCAGGTTTAAGCATGTCTGAAAATTCACTCTCCAATGTTGGTTTTTCTCCAGAATCTATAGGGACAGCATTTTCAATGCAAGAAGGTGAGTTGACAAGGCCTTTTAAAATAGATGGTGGTGTCATAGTATTAGGTCTTGAGTCAAAAGTTCTAGCAGATACGTTATCAAATTATGATGACTATAGAAATACATTAATTCAAACAAATAGATTTAACGTACCTCTTAAGATAGATGATGCTATCAAACATTTCTCGGATATAGAGGATGACCGTTACAAATTTTTCTAGTTAATGTCTAGACTTGATAGTTTTAAAAATACCCTAGAGGAGGAGTATCAATTTCCGTCTGAATATAAGTTTAAGTTTATAGTTGCATCTGAATCTATTTCAAAGGTTCTAGACCTTATTCCAAATTCTGATTATTCAAAAAGAGAATCAAAGAATGGGAAATATACCTCAATTACAATAACAAAAATGATGAATAATGCTGATGAAATACTTTATATTTACGAAAAAGCATCAAAAATTGATGGTATAATATCTCTTTAAATGTGGAAAGAAAAAAATAATAAACTTGAAAAAGATTTCACTTTTAATAATTTCAAAGATGCTCTTGAATTTATTAATAAAGTTGGTGATTTATCAGAAAGGCTCAATCATCATCCTGAAATTTATAACATTTATAATAAAGTAACTTTAAAACTATCAACTCATGATATGGGAGATATTGTTACTGACAAAGATTATGACCTTTCTTCAGAAATTGACAAAATAAAATGAGTTTAAATTTATGTCTTTCTATTGTTCCAACACCAATTGGAAACTTGAATGATATAACATGCCGAGCCATTAAAGTTTTAAAAGATTCAGATATAATTCTTTGTGAAGACACAAGAATATCTAAGAGACTTCTTGATAAATATAGTATTAACAAGCCATTATATTCGTACCATATAAATAATGAACATAAGGTTGTTGAAAAATATATTCAGTATATCATATCTGGAAAGAAGGTTTCTTTAATATCAGATGCAGGAACTCCAGGGATATCTGATCCGGGATATCTTATAATAAGAGAGTCTATAAAGAAAAATATTGAAATAGATTGTTTACCTGGACCAACCGCTTTTGTTCCTGCACTAATAAACTCCGGTATTTCTTCAGATAAATTTGTTTTTGAAGGGTTTCTACCTAAAAAAAAAGGTAGAATGAGTAGAATTGAATTTTTAAAAGAAGAGAAAAGGTCAATTATTATATATGAGTCACCACACAGAATTAAAAGATTAATTAAAGAGCTGAAAGCTGTATTTGGAGGTCAAAGATTGGTATCAATATCAAGAGAGTTATCAAAAATACATCAAGAAAATATCAGAGGAACCTTAGATGAAGTTGACAAAAACCTCGAATCAAAAAATATTAAAGGAGAACTAATTTTAATAATTAATGGTGTATAAAATTATTTTTTCTCATTTATTCGTATTCATTTCATTTTTGAGTTTTTCATCTGTGAACGATGAAAGTAGGTTCTCGATCATTACTATTGGTCCTTACGAAGATGAGCTTTATAGTGCTTTTGGACATAGCGGCATAAGATACTATAACAAGAGTACTGGTGAAGATGTTTTTTATAACTACGGGATTTTTGATTTTGATCAGCCCAACTTCTATTTAAATTTTTTGAATGGTAAGCTTCTATATAAAGTTGGAAAGTACAGCTACCCATCTGCTGAGAGGTTTTATCGTAATCAGGACAGATACATTAAAGAACAAATTTTAAATTTAAATCCACATGATAAAATCTTACTTTACAATTATTTAGAACAGAATATAAAGCCAGAGAATGCAAATTATCTTTATAATTATGTTTACGATAATTGTGCCACAAAAATTAGAGATATTTTAGAAGAGGTCATAGGGGACAAACTTTCTTACGCTAAGTACAATGAGGTTATATCTTTCAGAAAGCTTATGGATAAATATCTTGACAATAATATGTGGGGAGATTTAGGCATTGACATCTGCTTAGGACCAGAAATTGATAGTAATATACCTTATGAATCTAAAATGTTTCTACCAGATTATTTATTTGAATCTTTGCAAAGTGCAAAGATAGGAAATTCAGAAAATCTAGTATCAGAGACAAATGAGTACATCCCATCACAGAATAAATTATATAAAAATATTTTTTCTCCAAATCTTATTTTCTTTTTACTCTTTATAGTTGTTCTTTTTATCTCTTTTAGACAGATTAAATACGACATATCTTTTCATAAATTTGATTTTTTAATATTTTTTCTGACCGGTTTTGTGGGTTTGTTATTATCATATCTGTGGTTGTTTACTGATCACCTATCCACATCAAATTTTAACTTATTTTGGGCATTTCCGGTAAATATAATTTTCTCTTTCTTATTGATAACTAATTTTTATAGAAAGCTTCTTAATTTTTATCTTTTTTTATATTCTTCAATCTTAATTGCTCTTTTGATTTTGTGGAATATAATACCTCAAAATTTAAATGAAAGTCTGGTATTTTTAATTTTAGCAATTTTAGTTAGAACAACTACAAATATTATATGTTTGAACAGGGCTAAAGTTTAATACTTTTTGCTATCTCTTCACTTGAAAATCCTTTACTCAATAGATGGGAGATGAGTTTATATTTATCTGGATTGCTATTTTTTTTAAGATATATCTCGATATTCTTTTCGAGGACTTTGAAATAGTCTGCTTCATCAATGCTGTCTATGCCTTCATTAATCTCAATTTCGTTCAGACCTTTATGAAAAAGGTGCTGTCTAATTTTTATTTTGCCCCACCTGTTACCTCTATTTTTTCCTTTTGCAAATGCTTTAGCGAAACGTAGGTTATCTATAGCTCCAAGATCTTCTAGTCTATTAATTACTTTTTGAATTAATACTTTTTCGTAATTTTTAGATATTAATTTATCTAAAACTTCTTTTTTTGATCTTTCTCTGTAACCACAAAACCTTAAACTGTATTCTAATGCTTTTCTGTAATCTGGATCTTCATTACTTAACATATCCTTTTCTACTTAGAATACTTTTAATAAATCTTATTTCATTTTCATTGTTGAAAACTTTAAAAGGAAATATTATGTACTGAACTATATTAAGTTTGAAAAGAAAACCATCCTTAAGAATTTTTACTTTTTTAATAGTTTCCCACTTAATAGGCATACCCTGTTTGTTATTAATTTTCATCATTAGTTGATTACTAGATATTTCGTAGGATAATCGTTCAAACATATAACTGCTCTGTTCTACCTGAGTAACACCAAAGAATTGAATTAACCAAAAAATAATATAAAGAAAAAGGGCAATACTTGACCCAATTATCCACCATATTGATGGAATAAAAAAATTCATTGAACATAATGAGAGATATATTAAAAAGACCCACCACTGTTCTTGTAATAAATTAAAGAATCCTTTTTTTATATAAAGACTCTTATCCATTTTAAATTTTTTAGTTCTTACTATCATTCCTTTTGATCAATTTTTATTTCCCTTATTTTATTACCACTCTCTTTTGTATCCACGAATATAAGAATTTTATAAATTTTTTTATCAGATAAATATTCGCCTATCACATATGTTAGGCTTGTCCCAGATTTCCCCCTATGAATCATATTGAAGGAATCAATGTCATTATTATTAAAAAAATCATCTAATAATGTTGAGCTTTTATAGCTATTTTCACTATAGGTCTTCCCATCAATGCTAATTTGAATGGATTCGTTAAAATGAGAAATAATTTCGTTAGAGTTCATTAGATTAAATGACTCTATAATTCTTTGAAGATTATCATTTTGATTGGAAGTAAAAAAAGTTAAAAGAACAACTTGTATGAACAACATTTGTAAATCTTTTTATTGTAAATATAAATACTTATTAATCAATAATTAATTTTACACATAATGTCAAATAAAGTTATTCTTCTTATTATGGATGGTTGGGGTCTTGGAAAAGAATCTGATGAATCTGCAATCTATAAGGCAAATACACCTTTTTATGATAAAGCAATTAAAGTTTTTCCAAACTCAAAACTATCTGCTTCTGGAAAAGATGTAGGCTTACCTGAGGGACAAATGGGAAATTCTGAGGTAGGTCACATGAATATTGGTGCAGGAAGAATTGTAGATCAGGATCTTATAAGATTAAATAAATCATTATCAAATGATGGGATTAAAAATAACAAAGATTTTATTTCAAGTGTTCAATCAGCGATCAAAAATAATTCAACTTTTCATCTGATGGGACTTTTTTCTGACGGTGGTGTTCACTCACACTCTGATCATCTATATTACATATTAGATTATCTTAAGAAAACTGAATTATCTAAAATAAGCTTACATCTTTTTACTGACGGTAGAGATTGCAGTCCTAAAGAAAGTTATAATCATTTGTCACAACTGATCGACTATACGAAAGGATCTAAAATATCAATTTCCACTGTCTCAGGAAGATACTATTCAATGGATAGGGATAACAGATGGGAAAGAATAAAATTAGCTTATGATGCTATGGTAAAAGGCATGGGGGATTTATCTTATGATATATTGGCATCTATAAAAAAATCATACGATGAGAGTATTACTGATGAGTTTATTAAACCAATAGTTAGTGTGGATGATAAAGGAAATCCAAAATCAAGGATAACGGAAAATGATGTTGTTTTTTGCTTCAATTACAGGTCAGATAGGATGAGACAAATTACAAGTGTTTTAACTCAGGTGGACATGGTTGACTATGGTATGAAAAAAATAAATTTGAATTATTTAACCCTTACTCAATACGATCAATCTTTTCAAAATTTGTTAGTACTTTTTGGTAAGGAAGATATTAAAAATACTTTAGGTGAAGTATTATCAAAAAAAAATAAAAGACAGCTTAGAATTGCAGAAACAGAAAAATATCCTCATGTTACTTTTTTCTTCTCTGGCGGTAGGGAGAAAGAATTTGATCTGGAGAAGAGGATACTTTGTCCATCTCCTAAGGTTGCAACCTATGACTTAAAACCAGAGATGAGTGCAATTGATGTTTCAGATAAATTCATTTTAGAGGTTGAGAATAAGTCTTTTGATTTTGCATGTTTAAACTTTGCTAATCCAGATATGGTTGGTCATACTGGGAATTTTAATGCCGCAGTTAGAGCTTGTGAAGTTGTTGATAAAGAAGTTTCTAGGATCGTTGATGCAGCTACCAAAAACGGATACACAATATTACTTACTGCTGACCACGGAAATGCTGAAAAGATGGTTAATGACAATGGTTCACCTCATACTTATCATACAACAAATCTTGTTCCATTCATTATAATTTCTGATAATAAATTTATTCCTAAAGATGGAAAGCTTGGTGATATTGCTCCAACAGTTCTTAAAATTATGGGTGTCGATATACCAGATGAGATGTCTGCAAATATTCTCATATAAAAACCTTTTTTAAATATATCTTTTATATTCGTGTTGTAAATAAAGTATTAATCTTGTGAGAAATATATCATTTTTTTTATTAGTATTATTATTTATAAGCTGTGACGACGAAGACTCTTCTTCTCCATGTCAGATAAATGAAAAAGATGAAGATATGGTTTGTATTGAAATATATCAGCCTGTTTGCGGTTGTAATAACGAGACATATTCTAACTCATGTTATGCTGGTAGAGATGGCGTAACATCCTGGTCGGAGGGTGAGTGTTCAGGTTAGTTAACTTTTAATTATCAACTCTTTTTTTACTTATTCAAAATTTAATTTATATTGATCCAATATTTATAATCTAAAAACTATTAAGAGATGAAAAAATTTTATTTAATTATAGCTACTATATTTATTGTAGCTGCGTGCTCTGCCCCAACAAATAATTCTGATATGGGAATGAGCATGAGCATGGATGGTGAGCCTGAGGGACCCCATACAAGTGTTGAGTGGCAAATCTGGGCTTATTCGACTGCTGCTCCTGAATTTATTGCTGAGGGTGCTGCTGTTTATGATGGACCCCCTGATATGGGAGGAAAATTATTAAGAGAGGGTACTAACGGATGGACATGTTTACCAGCAAATCCAAGAGGTATGTCAGACCCAGAAAATGGATGGGTTGATCCTCATGAGGCAATGCCTGCGTGTGGTGATGCTGAATTCTTTAAGTGGGTAACAGCTTATTTTGCTGGAGGAATTCCAGAGGAAACAATGGAGAAAGATGGCTATGCTTGGATGTTGCACGGAGATATGGGTGAGGATAATACAAAACCAATGGTATTAAATAAGGAAGATGCGGCTGAAGGACACTGGATTGAGTCGGGACCACATTTAATGAGAATGCCAAAAGACCCTTCTTCACTTGATGGTATGACTACAGATTTTAATTCAGGCGAACCGTATGTAATGTTTGCAGGAACACCATATGCACACGTCATGTATCCTGTCGGTGATTATTATAAATACCAAGACATGGTAAAAGAGTAATAGTTTATTAATTTAAACTCCTAAGAGGGCATATTTATATGCCCTTTTTTTATTATTGACTATGTTCACCCATTGCAATAAGTAGCTCTATAAATAGGTTAATTATGTCAAGATATATGTTAACAGCTATATCAACTGCCGTGCCCCACGAATTATCACCTGCTGCATTAGCTTGTTTTAGTCTGTCAAAATCATATACTAGATATAGTGTAAAAATTACAATACCAAAATAACTCTGGTATAGCATTTGCTTTGCAGATTTAAATATTAAAGCGTTTAAGACTCTCATTATTATTAGCGCTATTAGTGAAATAAAGAGTATTAGTCCTAAAAAATTAAAATTATAAGGAGATATATAAACAACTAGCATCGTTGTAAAAACTGCAATACAAGTTGATAACATAGCCTGGAATACAACATTTTGCCAAACTTGGTTGTATGGGTCACTATCAACCGACATAACATTTTTATTGAAATCGTCCTCAAGTGCGCGCATCTTTTTCGATCTTGGTCCAAAATAATTTTTCTCGTCACCTTCAAAATAATAGACGAAATGCGTATTATTATTTGTTCCCCAAAAGCCTGATTTATTACTTATCTGTTTCGATTTCACTCCTTTATCTTTTAAAAACTTGTTCCATTTAAACTTTTGACCAATGTATCCAATGGTAGGGCCTAAAGACCAACCTACAAACCCTGAAAGAAATGCGCATGCAACTATATTATGAGGTGTTATATCTCCAAAAACCCATACCATAATTATTGAAGCAAAGGCACCTAAAATTGTAATAAACTTTTCGCTAAATGTTTCATAGGTTTTATTAAGTCGTGCTGTTATTGTAGATATAATTAACATGCATCCTACAATGCCAAAGGTTCTGACCATCAATAAATCTTCCATGTACTTTTATATTTTAAATTTAAATAATCTTGGTAACCCTGCTCCCTCGTCTTCTGAAGTAAGCCAGAAAGATGAATCGTCGATTATCTTTACAGCTTCTATCTGAGCTTTTCCTACCGGGATTTTATATTTCTTAACTGTGGATTGACTTAAATTATCAATGTCAAAGTTATTTATTGTATATAGGTATTGATTTTCTGACTCACCACCATCTTCAACAAAATCATATCCTACGAGTGAGACCAATTTTAGGACTTCACTATAATCTGCGCCGGTGATTAATGAATTCACATTATAGGAATAAAAAGTTTCAATTTCATATGAGCCTGGTTTTTTTGGAATTGCGTATAATTCTGTTATCAAATTTTTTCTGTCTTTCGAGAAGATTATTAATTTGTTGCCCACAGATATTAATCCCTCTGAATCATACGGATGCTTACTTTTATTCTCGAAATTTTTTTGATTTTTATAATTAAATTCAATTTTTCCATTACATCTAAATTTATTTTTTTTATCAAGAATTAGTATGGATAGATCTTTTCTTTCTCCATAATTGTTCCCAGAATTAGCAACATAAAAATTTTCATTATCCGATGTTAGGTCTTCCCAGTCATCATTCATTCCACAATTATCTATTTTATGTTTACTAACAATTTTACCTTCCTTGTTAAATTCATACAATAAAGGTTCACCACCCGAATCGTTATGTGTAATAAAATTTTCGTTAAAATATTCTAAGCCTGATGTCTCATTTATTTCTAATGGAAGAAATTGTCTTTCAATTGTATTTTCCTTCTTTTTACATGCGAGAAAAAATAAGGTAAGAAATATGTTTAGAATTCTTTTTTTCACAATTATTTATTTTTATAAAATTAATTTTTATTAAAGTAAAAATTATTAATTAAATACATTTACGTTATTATGAAAAAATTAATTCTAGAATATCAAAATAAGTGGGCTAGCGGTATAGTTGAAATAGGAAAGACCAAAAATAACTTTAAAGAATCAGTATCAGTTACTAAGAAATTTATAAATGAACTATATGACTTTGAAAATGGTAATGTTCAGTTTAAACCAACAAAAGCATTTGAAAAGCAATTTAGAAATGATCTCGAATCTGCACTTTCATATTTTATAGGTAACAATACAGATTTTCCTGAGGATTCTGGTTTTGCTTTGAACCCATGGGTAAGTGTTGAATTTAAAAATGATAGTCTAAAGGTTTATGATGATATTGGTATAGCTATGGGAAATTATTTTTTTATTGATCAAAATGGAGTTAAAACTAAAGTAGAATATTCTTTTGTCTACAAAAAAGTAGGAGACTCACTAAAGATTATACTACATCATTCTTCTTTACCATATCAAACTAAATAATATTATCTCCCTAATAATGTGAAGTTTTTAAATAATTCATTTTTTTTAATTTCAATTTTTTTCTTGACTATATCAGTTAGTTTTTCTCAACAAACAATTTTTAATAATGGGAGTGGGGACAATCTCTGGTCAAATGAATCTAATTGGAGTCTTGGTGTACCTAACTCATCAAATGCAGTAGCTGTAATTAAGTCTGACATAATTATTGTTGACGGTAACTTTCAGGTTGCTCAATTAAAGTTACCTTCCCTTAACCAAGGAGGTTTAAAGGATGTTACCTTAATCAATTCAAATGAAGGCACTTTAACAATTACTGGTCAAGGAGTTAATCAACCTGTTCAAATGAATCGTAATGGACAAAATCTTATTTTTAATCTTCCAGTAATTTTTGACTCTAATGAAAATATTAAAGGCAATTGGCGTTTTAATAGTGGTAACCAGTCCATGACTTTTGCTAAAGAATATTCACTCATCATTAATGACGATATTGAGTTTACAGCTGTTAACACAACGAGTGAAATTCATTTTAATGGAAAAATATTAGGAGAGGGAAATCTAATATTTGGAGCAAAATCTGATGCTTTTTTTGGGCCATTTTTTAATGGTTATCAGTTCGATGGAAAGATGATAATTGAAGGTGGTAATACATCAAATGATAATGTTACCTTAACTGCAAATGTATTAGATGATGGTACCTTTCTTAAAGAAGCAGACGGTAAAATAATTGTCAATGAATCAGGAAGTACAATTCACATCAATGGCACCAATATCTTAAAAGGCAACATAATCATAACGTCTACACATAATCTTAATTTAAATATAAATAAAAATCAATCTTCTGTTGGAACTCTAAGTATTGGAAGTGGTACCTTGAGTATCGTTGTTGACAATTCGGTCTCTTCTATTTCTTTTGCAGATAATTCAGGTGCTGATTGGGGTTCAGGAAGTATTGAAATTTTTGGTGTATCTCAAAAAGAATTAAGATTTGGTCTTAACTCTAATGGTTTATCTAATGATCAACTAAATCAAATATTAGTAGATGGTGATTCAGTTTTTTTAGATCCTGATGGGTTTTTAGGAATAATAATAAAAGATAAAAAAGGCAGCGCAATAAATTATAGTACTCCACAATGGTCTAAAAAAGTAAAATCCGTTAATCCATTTTGGCATTATTCTTGGAATAAAGATTTAAAGGATGAAAGACCAAGTAATATAGAGTATGTTCCTATGTTTTGGGGTAAAGGGGGTGTTACTGATTCAGAAATATTTAGAATTAAGGAATTGGCAGACTCTGGTTTGATAAAAAATGTTTTAACATTCAATGAGCCTGATCTAATTAGTCAGTCTAATCTATCAGTAGATGAAGTAATTTCATTATGGCATAAATTTGAAGAGATTGGTGTTCCTCTTGGAAGTCCTGCGGTTGCAGGAATTAATAATGGCTGGTTAGATGAATTTATGTCAAAAGCTGAAGAGAATAATTTAAGAGTTGATTTCATTTGTCTTCATTTATATAAAAGAAATGATCCACAGTTATTTTTAGATGATATTGACTATATCTATCAAACATATAATAAACCTATTTGGATTACTGAGATGTCTGTTGCAGACTTTAATGCCACATCAATTGAAGATAATCAGTATACCCCTGAACAAATTTTGGAAACCTTGAAGGTTCTTCTTCCTGAATTATATAAAAGAGACTTTCTAAAAAGATTTACTTGGTTTTCAGGCACAGAAAACTCTCCAAATTATCCTAGACTTGTATCATCAGTACTCTATGACTCATCAGGAGAATTAACTGTT
>CACPHX010000018.1 GCA_902633975.1 uncultured Marinoscillum sp. | reverse complement strand
AAAGCTAGCTGACTGTTCAGAAAAGGATCCAGCTCTCTGTGAAATATATGTTGTAGAGGGTGATTCAGCTGGAGGATCAGCAAAACAGGGTAGGGACAGAACTTTTCAGGCTATTCTCCCACTAAAAGGTAAAATATTAAATGTAGAGAAAGCACAAGAGCACAAAATTTATGATAATGATGAAATAAAAAATATCATAACTGCATTGGGAGTGAAGTTTGGAACTGAGGAAGATGAGAAGGAATTGAATCTCGATAAACTAAGATATCACAAAGTGATAATTATGACAGATGCTGATATTGACGGAAGTCACATAAGAACTTTAGTTTTAACATTCTTCTTCAGATACATGAGACCTTTGATAGATAAAGGTTATTTGTACATTGCACTACCTCCTTTATATCAAATTTCCAAAGGAAAAAAAAGTGAATACGTCTGGTCTGAGGATGAAAAAGATAAGGTGGTAAAGGAGATGGCAAAAGATGGAAAGGAGTCGTCTGTTAATATCCAAAGGTACAAGGGCCTTGGTGAAATGAATCCAGAACAGTTGTGGACAACTACAATGGATCCTTCACAAAGATTATTGAATAAGGTAACTATTGAATCAGCAGCTGAGGCAGATGTTTTGTTTTCTAAACTAATGGGAGATGAAGTTGCTCCAAGAAGAGAGTTTATTGAAAAAAATGCCAAGTATGCAAATGTCAATGTGTAAATTTCTTCATTTATTTATATTTCTTTTTTTTTCAGAATATTCATATTCTTACTGGCAACAGAAAGCAGATTATGATATTGATATAGTTTTTGATCATAAAAATCATCAGTTTACTGGTAAGCAATCAATAACCTATTTTAATCACTCAAATGACACCTTGAATAAAATTTTTATTCATCTGTATTTTAATGCTTTCCAACCAGGTAGTATGATGGATATCAGAAGCAGGTCTCTTCCTGATCCGGATAGAAGAGTAATGGATAGGATCTCAAAATTATCAAAAAGTGAAATTGGATTTCATCAAATTCAAAAAATACAGCAAGATGGCAAAGATCTTGAGCATCATATCCAAGGCACAGTATTAGAAGTTGATCTAATTGATCCATTATTACCAAATAATTCCTCAATCTTTTATTTGGAATATTTTAGTCAGGTTCCAATCCAAATCAGAAGAAGTGGTAGAGATAGCAAAGAAGGAATAGATTATTCAATGGCACAATGGTTTCCAAAAATAGCAGGTTATGACAAACAAGGATGGCACGCTCACCCTTATATTGCTAGAGAATTTTATTCTCCATGGGGTAACTACGACGTATCAATTAAGATTGATAAAAAATATACAGTTGGTGCTACAGGAGGATTAAATTCTAAATTAACAGACGATAATGATGTTATATGGAATTTTAAGGCCGAGAAGGTACACGATTTTGTGTGGGCAGCAGACCCAGATTATACTCATGATATATTATCTGTGCCTGAGATAAATCTTGATTTACATTTCTATTATCAAGCAAATTCTGATGAGATGGTCAAGAACTGGAAAAAACTTCAGAAACATACTGCTGACGCATTTTTGTATTTTAACAAAAAGTTTGGTGAATATCCTTATGGAAAATATTCAGTTATTCAAGGAGGAGATGGAGGAATGGAATATCCAATGGCCACTTTAATAACTGGTGAAAGATCTTACCCAAGTTTATTATCAGTAACATTACATGAAGCACTTCATTCATGGTATCAAATGGTATTAGCTACAAATGAGAGCTATTATGCCTGGATGGATGAAGGTTTTACATCATACACACAAACTATCACACAATTTGAATTATTTAATGATATATATGATCTTAATACTTCAAATCCACTTATAAATTCGTATGAAAGGTATTTTCAGTTTTTGAATGAGGGTACTGAAGAGGCTCTCACTACCCATTCTGACCACTTCTCTACTAATCGTGCATATGGTGTTGGATCCTACACTAAGGGAGCAATATTTTTAAGTCAGTTGGGATATATAATAGGTGAAGATTTATTATTTAAAGGATTAAGAAGATATTATAATGAGTGGAAATTTAGACATCCTGACAAAAATGATTTTATTAGGGTGATGGAAAAAGTTAGTGGTCTTGAACTAGATTGGTATCTAGATTACTGGATTGGAACAACTCACCAGATTGATTACTCATTGGAACTCAAAAAAAATAAAAAAGAATCTTTAGATATTGAAATAATTAAAAATGGTACAATGCCAATGCCTATCGATATAGAGATTCTATTCGAAGACAATTCAAAAAGTATAATACATATACCCTTATCCATCATGAGAGGAGAAAAAATATTTAACTATGGAGATGATGTTTTAATTATGCCTGATTGGGAATGGGTAAATAAAGTTTATCCTATTCAAATAGATCAAAAAGATAAAAAAATAAAGACAATTACGATAGATTCTCAAAGAAAAATGGCTGATGTAAATCCAACGAATAATATCATTGAGATCAATTAGTTATTTATTAAGAAACTTGTCAATAACTTCTTTGATTTCTGCCTCAGAAATATTTTCAATGCTCATCTTGTACTTTTCTAATATTTCTTTAGGAAATCCAACAAAAGGCTTTCTTTTCTTTTCTTTGAAAAGTCTTCCATATTCAGTTCCTCTTACAGCAAGAATATAGGGTGGTTTACCATATTTCCCTGTTCTAATCTGAATACTTCCATCAAAAAATTCTTTAATGATGTCTTTTGATTTTTCCAAAGGTGTTGAAATTATTTCTATGAGTTGCTTTTTGGAAAGTTCCTTTGGATTAGGATATTTCTCTTTGTCTATTTTATAATTTTTTTCTTTGAACCTCAGATAAAATCCGTATCTACCATTTTTTAATTCAATTAAATCCCCATCATGTTCTACACTAACTAACTTATTATCTTCATCTTTCTTATTAATTATAGATATAGCTTCATCGATAGAAATATGTTTAATTAATTTATCGTATGGTATATTGCAATATTTGGGAAAACCTTGATCATTGTCCTCCTTTTCTCCAATTTGTATAACAGGACCAAACTTAGCAATTCTTGCTTTAAGTTTTTTTCCTTCATACTCACCAAGGTCTTTTTCAAGTTGGTATCTTTCCTCCGGTACTTTATTGGATAAATCAGAGAAGCCAGAATAGAACTCTTTTAACATGTCATTCCAATTTTTTCCATTAAATGCTATTTGATCTAACTGATTCTCTGTTTTAGCTGTAAAAGAATAGTCCATAAAACTTGAAATAAAGTTCTCATTTAGAAACTCTGTTACAAACATTCCCATGTTTGTAGGATATATTTTGTTTTTTTCAAAACCAGTTTTTTCTTCCTTCACATTCTCAGATATTTTGGTATTTTCTAGAGTAAGTTCTTTACTATTAATAATTTTTCCATCTCTCTCTTCTTTCACTACATATTCTCTTTCCTTAATTTTTCTTACGGTTTCAGCAAATGTTGAAGGTCTACCTATACCAGAGTCTTCCATCTTTTTAATCAGACTTGCTTCAGAGTACCTTGGCGGATGCTTAGTGAAAACCTCTTTGGAGAGAATGTTAACTGTTTTAAGAACTGATTTTTCTTCTAACTTTGGTAAAAGTTTTGAGCTATCATCAATTTCGTTATACAGTTTTAGAAAACCATCAAAAATAAGTACCTCTCCGGTAGCTTTAAATTCAGTATTATTAACAGACTGAATTTTTACGATTGTTCTTTCAAAAATAGATTCAGCCATCTGAGAGGCTAAGGTCCTTCTCCATATGAGATTATATAATTTTTTTTCTGTATCTGATTTTCCAGCATTATCATTTCCTAGGTTAGTTGGTCTTATAGCCTCATGAGCTTCCTGAGCACTTTTGGATTTAGTTTTATAAACTCTCTTGTTATAATACTTTTCTCCAAAATTATCATTAATTATTTTTTGAGCGCTTTCGAGGGCCTCATCTGATAAATTTACAGAGTCAGTTCTCATATATGTGATATGGCCTGCCTCATAAAGTCTTTGTGCAGTTGACATAGTTAATGAGGGTGAAAATCCAATCTTTCTTGATGCCTCTTGTTGGAGTGTTGATGTTGTAAATGGTGCAGAGGGTGATCTTTTAGATGGTTTTTTTTCAACATTGGAAACAATAAAATCTTTATTAGTACAATCTTTAAGAAATTTTCTTGCATCATCAATTGTTTCAAACCTCTTATCAAGTTCAGCTGTAAAACTTTCATCAGATACAGACATGAAATTTGCTGTAGTTTTAAATGATGATTTAGCTTCAAAATTATTTATTTCATTTTCTCTATCAACTACAAACTTTACTGCAACTGACTGAACCCTACCAGCAGATAGACCTCTTTTGATTTTTTTCCAAAGAATTGGAGAAATTTCAAATCCTACTAATCTATCTAAAACTCTTCTAGCTTGTTGAGCATTTACAAGATTCATGTCAATTTTTGTTGGATTCTCTAGAGATTTTAAAATTGCATTTTTAGTTATCTCTCTAAAAATTATTCTTTCGTATTCATTATCATCTAGATCTAGAATTTCTTTTAGATGCCAGGCTATAGCTTCACCTTCTCTATCATTGTCAGTAGCTATATATACCTTTTCAGAATTTTTTCTTAGTTTCTTTAACTCATTAATTACCTTTTTCTTGTCAGGTGACGGAATGTAAGTTGGCTTGAAGCCATTTTCTTTATCAATAGATTTGTCATCTTTTGCAAGGTCTCTAATATGACCATAACATGAGGAAACCTTGAAATCTTTACCTAGGTATTTTTCAATAGTTTTTGCCTTAGCTGGTGACTCAACAATTACTAAATTTTTACTCATAATTTTTTGTCCTCACTTATAAAAAAGTTGTTAAATATGAAAAAAAAATTTTTTATAATTATAATCTATTCTTATAATATATTTAACGTAATTAAGTTCAATACGTAGTATTGAAATTATTAGTTTTTAAAAAATATTTATTTCATTTCATTCTTTTAATTTAAAAACCCTTTAATTGTTCATTTAATGATAGAGTCATATAAAAAAATCTTTTTCATAATTTTATTTATTTCTCCACAAATTTCAGAATCCCAACAAGTTATTTATTCTCAATATTATTCCTCTCCATTGAATTTAAATCCATCAATGACTGGTATAGGTGAATTTGGAAGATTAGGTGTTAACTATAGAAATCAATGGACTTCAATAGGTGATGGATATAATTCTTACAGTACTTGGTTTGATTATAATTTTTTAGAATCACATTTTTCTTTTGGACTTAATTTTTCTGGAGAACAACTAAATATTTCAAATTATTCTTCAAATCATATTTCTCCATCTATCTCATATGGTTTGGATCTAAATTCTAGAATGATTATACAATCTGGTTTTCAATTAACATATTCATCAATTGATTTTGATAATTCACAATTAATATTTCTTGATCAATTAGGACCTTCAGGATTAATTGGAATAACAGCGGAAGATTTAAATAATTTTAATAAAAAAAGTTTCTTTAATATGAATTATGGTATAATAATTTATAATGAAAAATTATGGTTAGGATCCACCATATATAATTTATTACAACCCGATATTTCACTGTCTAGTTCAAAAAATAATTTAAATAGAAATTATTCAATTCATGGAGGAATAAATATTGATCAAAGAATATCACCTTCCTTTAATTTAATCAAATATCCTTCATTTATTTTATTCAATATTGGATCATATTTCATTTTCAGTCCATTATCTATTGGATTTTGGTACAGTGGTGTTCCTATGTCTAAAACAAAAAATATGGATACTGTTACTGGTCTGATAAATTTTAAAAATAAAAGTTTAGGTTTATCATATAGTTATGATTATAATTTTTTTGATAAAAAATTAGGTTCTCATGAGATTTCAATTACGTTTGATTTTCATTTTTATGGAAAAAAATTACCCCCAAAAAATGTAAGATATTTAAGATGTCCCATACCTAATTTTTAATTAATTTAACGAATGGATTATACAGATATTCAAATTTTATTATTAGTTATAATATCAGTTCAATTTATAATTGATTTAGTATCAGGGCTATTAAATTATAGTAGTTTTGACAAGCCTTTACCAAATAATGTTGAAAATATTTTTTCAGAAAACGAATACGCAAAGTCCCAGAAATATAATAAAGTTAATTTCAAATTTCACTTAGTGTCATCTATCTACAGCTTTTCAATTCTTTTCACTGTTTTATATTTTGGTCTGTTGGGTAGTCTAGATTCTTATATAAGAAACGTGACATTTGAAAATGAAATTAGCTTATCACTTATTTTTTTCGCATCTGTTTTTATAATATCTGACACTTTAAAGATTCCTTTTCAATTATATAGAGTATTTGTGATTGAAGAACAGTTTGGATTTAATAACACAACTTTGAAAACTTTTATATTTGATAAGCTTAAAAGCTACTTTATTTCTTTATTACTAATAGTCATTTTGGCAACACCCTTACTCCTATTTATAATATTTTTTCCAAGTTCTTTTTGGATATATTTTTGGATATTAATTTCTATTTTTTTGATTTTTATCAATATGTTTTATACAACATTAATAGTTCCAATATTTAATAAATTAGAAGTTTTAGGAGATGGCGATCTTAAGAAAAAACTAGATAATTTTTCTGCAAAAGTAAAGTTCCCAATTACAAACATATTTGTAATTAATGGATCAAAAAGATCAAAAAAAGCAAATGCTTTTTTCTCTGGTTTTGGTAGAAATAAAAAAGTGGTATTATATGATACTTTAATAAAAAATCATACCGTTGATGAGTTGGTGGCTGTATTAGCTCACGAAATAGGTCATTATAAACTAAATCATGTTAAGACTAACATGGTTATATCCATTATTACAACTGGCTTCATGTTATTAATATTATCAAACTTTATTTTTAATAGTGACATAAGCTATGCACTTGGTGGAAATGTTTCATTCAGACACTTAGAAATTTTTGCTTTTTTTATAATTTATAGTCCAATTAGCTCAATAATTTCAGTGCTTATGAATATTAAAAGTAGAAAGAATGAGTATGAGGCAGATGAGTATGCAGTTAAAAATTTTAAGAAGGGACCAATGGAGGATGCACTGAGAAAACTTTCTAAAGATAATTTAACTAATATGACTCCACATCCTGTGTATGAATTTCTTAATTATTCTCACCCTTCAATTTCTAAAAGGTTAAAAGCAATAGATAGTATTAATTAGAAAAACATTTATCTAAATTAAACCCATCTAGTCTATTTCTGTAATAATATAACATCTTCATGTTTTTTATAACAACACTATTATTTTTTAGTATAACAGGTTTTGGCGTGTGATACAAGCCAAGTTTTTGACAGCCATTTGATATTTGTTTTTTAGTATCAAGTTTAAGTTCATTTGACAGTTTAATATTATTATTTAAAGCCAATTGATTTATTCGAATTATTATTTTGTTATAATTTTCTTTGAATTTTTCTAAACTTATTGTGACCTCATCCTCTGGAAGAGAAATCAAGTTTATAATATCAATATTTTTAAACTTTTTTCTTATTATTTCAAATGCAGTAAATGCGACAAGAGTACTTGGAAATACCACCGTTCCTTTCATAAATTCATCAATTATTTTTTCTGATAAATTATTTAATATCTCTTTTTTGTTTGTAAAATGTTTTTTTAAACTCTTTTTTTCTTTTGAGTTTCCGTAATTATCAACTTTATTTCCATATACATCCATTGGCGACCCAATACTTACTGCTATTTTATTTGATTGAGTAAAATATTTAATTAGAAATAATAAAATTTTGTACGTGTTAGAGTAACCGAGATTTTTGAGGTGATAATCAGATGAACTTTTTGATGAAATATACTGGTTTATTAAAGCAGGTCCTTCAAGTACAAATTGATAATTAAATGTTACAGGAACTATAAAAATTTTTTTATTTTTTTTTATTATTTCTTTTTGTGCCTCGAGTGCGCTTCCAAGTAACCCTAGTTTAAGATTTTTTTCAATTGAACCAGATCTTGACCTTGTGCCTCCTGGATAAAATAAGTTGTGACAATCGTTAATTATTGCTTCTTCTGTATAAGTTTTTAAAGTTTCTAGGTACAATAGATGTTTTTTTCTTCTATCAACCTTGTAAGCACCTAAGCTATTAAAGAAATATGAAAATATTTTTAAATTATATAAAACTAATCCTGCACCGTACATAAATGCTGGTAATCCTAAATGAGAAATAACATATCCAATAAGAGCCGAGTCAAGATGTGAAAAATGTGTTGGTACCATTACAATAGTACCTATTTTTGAAAGTTTTCTTAATTTATTTTTTTTACCAACTATATTAATTGTACTTTCTAGATTTAAATTTCCAAATGGATTTCTTAACCTTGAAGTATTGAGTAGTCTGTTTAAAAAAGAAATTATTACTCTTTTCGCAAAACCATAATGTGATCTTTTAAAATTTCCTGTTATTTCTTTAGTATATCTTCGAATAATTTCAGGTAAAATTTCCATGGAAATTTTTTTGTTATTTCTGTCTTTCTCAAACTTTAAAATTTTTTCCTTAATGCTATTCCAAAACTCTTTATCGTCTTTTGGATCTGCATTCCAAGATATATTTGATATCCTGAGTTTTTCTTTATAAACAGTATTTAAAATTTCTTGATATAAGTCTTTTTCTTTTATTTTTTTTTGAATTTTTCTATCTGTTTTTTTTGAGACATCTTCCATGAATTTATTTCTATTCTCGAAAAGTTGAACAATTGGCCAGAATTTAGTTTTCTCAACAATTTTTTTATATGTCTTATTCTTTTTTTGGGTACTCATCTTTTTGCTACATAAATCGTAAACTGTATTATTGTTTTACTTTTGCAATTTAAAGCAATTTCAATGAATTTGAATGAAATTAAAAAGCCCATCGATTATGAGATGGGTAAATTTAAAGATAAGTTAAGTGGGTCTATTCGAAGTGAAAGTAAACTAATTGATACAGTTATAAGTTATGTTCTCAAAAGAAAAGGCAAACAAATAAGACCAATATTTGTTTTTTTGACAGCAGGGCTTAACGGAAAAATTAATGAATCAAGCTATAGAGCTGCTATTTTAATTGAAATTCTTCATACTGCAACCC
The DNA here is from genome assembly GCA_902633975.1 of uncultured Marinoscillum sp. Lineage (GTDB taxonomy): Bacteria > Bacteroidota > Bacteroidia > Cytophagales > MED-G16 > MED-G16. The sequence goes on along the minus strand of CACPHX010000018.1, from coordinate 18,750 downwards.
TAATTCATGATGATGTTGTTGATGACTCTAACTACAGAAGAGGTTATTTTTCTGTAAACGCACTGTGGAAGAGTAAATACTCAGTGTTAATTGGAGATTACTTACTATCTAGAGGTTTAGAGTTATCAGTTGAAAATGATGACTTTAAATTTTTAGGAATTTTGTCTTCATCTGTAAAAAAAATGAGTGAGGGTGAAATAATCCAACTTAAAAAATCAAAATCATTAGATCTTGATGAGAAAACATATTTTAAAATCATAAAAGGAAAAACAGCAAGTTTATTTTCTTCTTGTTGCATGATGGGCGCTATTTCAGCAGGTTCAAGTAAAGAAGATGTTGAAAAAATGAAAAAATTCGGATTATTAGTAGGTCAAGCATTTCAATTAAGAGACGACTTATTCGGTTATTTATCATTTGATACTGGTAAGCCATCTTTAAATGACTTTAAACAGGCTAAAATAACATTACCGCTTATTCACTCTCTTTCAAAAGTAGGTAAGACCGAACGAAAAAAAATAATAAATGATTTAAAAAACTTTAAATCAATTGATAAAATTATTGACTTTGTTAAAGTCAATAAAGGGATAGAGTATAGCGAAAAGATAATGAATGATTTAATCATTCAGTCTAGAGAAATCTTGCATTCATATCCTAATTCTGAATATAAAAGGAGTCTGGAGTCATTACTAGATTATATAATTAGAAGAAACTTATAGTTTTTTTGTAAAAAAAGTGGGATAAAGTGGGATAAAGTGGTGTAAAATGTGTAAATGTTTATTACATTTACACAAGTGGTTTATATTAATACTCTGATATGGCTTTTTTCACAGGCGAACATGAGTGTAAATTAGATGCTAAGGGTAGACTGGTTTTACCTTCAAGGTTGAAATCAGTCTTGCCTGAGGCCTCTAAGAAAAATATGATTATTAGAAAAGGATTCGAACCAAACTTGATACTTTATCCACTTAATGAATTTCAAAATATTTACTCAAGAATTAGCTCATTAAATGAGTTTAGTTCTGAGCAGAGAAAATTAAAAAGAAATTTATTTAGTAGTATCTCTCAAGTCGAATTAGATTCTAATGGAAGATTTCTATTGCCTAAATCAATGGTTTCTCACTGTGAGGCAGAGAAGGATATTATACTAGTTGGAATGGGTAATGTCATAGAGCTGTGGAGTATTAAAAATTATAAAAAATATTTAATTGATGATTCAAACGAATTCTCAAAATTAGCTCAAAAATATCTTGATGAATAAGTAGCTATGAAGTATCATGTTCCTGTTTTACTTAAAGAATCAATAGAAGGACTAAGTATAAAACCAAAGGGAACGTATCTTGACCTGACTTTTGGAGGTGGTGGACATTCTGCTGAAATTTTAGAAAAATTAAGCGATGGAGGTAAGCTATTATCTTTTGATACGGATGAAGATGCTTTCCTTAGAAATAAAATAAATAATAAAAAAATTGAGTTAGTCAAAAGCAATTTTAGGTTTTTTGATAATCATATAAAACAGAGAGGTATTCAAAAAGTGGATGGTATTCTCGCAGATTTAGGTGTGTCCTCTTACCAACTAGACAAAGAAGAAAGAGGCTTTACATACCAGGGAAAGACAAAAATGGATATGAGGATGAATACAAAGGATTCAATTGACGCAATAGAGGTAATTAATACATATGATCAGGAAAAGCTAGAAGATATATTCTCTAAGTACGGGGATATTCAAAAGCCAAAAAAAATAGTTAGGGAAATAATCAAGGAGAGACAAAAAAAGAAGATTGTCGACAATACTGACTTTGTAGAGGTTCTAAATAATATCTTTAAAACAAATATCAGTTTTAAATTATTATCAAAATTTTTTCAAGCTATCAGAATTGAAGTTAATGACGAAATTAACGCATTAAAAATAATGTTAAAAAAATCAGCTGATTACCTAGATTCAAAGGGAAGGTTAGTTGTGATATCATATCACTCTCTTGAAGATAGAATTGTAAAAAACTTTATAAATAAATCTAGCTTTTCTTCGGACTATAACAAAGATATATATGGTGTTAAAGACGAATTTTTTTTAAGGATTACAAAGAAACCTATTATACCATCAAGTGATGAGATAAAAGTAAACCCAAGATCAAGAAGTGCAAAGCTAAGAATTGGAGAGAGATTATGAATTATAAAGAAAGAATCAATAATATATACAATAAAGTGAAGGGCGATACTTTTGACCAAAGATTTAAGCTTAGTTATTTTAAGTTATTTTATTTTCTTTTTTTTCTAATCATATATATAAGTAATCAACACTCAGTTGAAAAAAAAATTAGGAATATCAATCGATTAGAAAAAGAGGTTGAGGAATTAAGGACTGACTACATAACTCTAAAAAATAATTTTATGTTCTCTAGAAAAGAGACAGAGGTACTTAAAAAAGCCAAAGAGATTGGTTTACAAAATTCAGATGTTCCACCTGAAAAAATTATTATAGAATGAATATTAAAAAAGAAATTTTACTTAGAGTAAGGTTCGCATTTGTAATTATTCTTTTAGTCAGCACTGGTATCATCTATAGTATTTTTGATCTTCAATTTAATCAATCTGAGAGGTGGGAGAAAAAGTCAGAAAATATCAATTTCAAGTATGACATTATTCAAGCAAGTAGAGGTAATATTTTGTCTGATGATGGAAGTATTTTAGCTACCTCTTTACCTTTTTATAAAGTAGCTTTTGATCCGTCTATCCCAGATGATGAAATGTTTGATTTTGGCATTGACTCATTATCATATAATCTCTCCTTATTTTTTAAGGATAGGTCAATGAATCAATATAAGAAATTGATTATTGACGCTAGAGATAGCGGCAGAAGATATCTTCTTTTGAATAGAAATAAAATTGGTTACCAAGAAAAGAAAAAATTATCTAGTTGGCCAATTTTTAGAGAAGGAAGATTAAAAGGGGGGGTACTTTTTGAAAAGATAGATCAGAGGTACAGGCCATTCTCTAAATTAGGATACAGAACAATTGGATCAGTAGATGAAAATAATAGAGGTACTGTTGGGATTGAGTATAGTTTTAATTCTTATCTAGAAGGAAATAATGGAGAGGTTCTTAAGCAAAAGATTGCTGGAAATTATTGGAAACCAATATACGATGGCACTGAGAGACAACCAAAAAATGGTAAAGATATTGTGACAACATTAAATGTTAACCTCCAAGATATTTCAGAGTCAGCATTACTAAAAGGCCTAGTAAATAATGATGCAGATAATGGTTGTGTGATTTTAATGGAAGTAGCTACTGGTGAGATCAAGGCAATTGCTAATTTTTCAAAGAACAAGTCAGGTTATTATACAGAGAATTATAATCATGCAATTCAAGGAATGCACGAACCTGGATCAACTTTTAAATTAGCAAGTATGTTAGCTTATCTTGAAGATTCAGATGTATCAATTAAAGATTCTATTGATACTGGTGATGGTGAATATAAATTTTACTCTGAGATCATGAAAGATCATAAGCCTGGGGGATATGGTAAAATTACTATAAAGGAAGTATTCGAAAAAAGTTCAAATATTGGAATTGCTAAACTTGTTGATGAACAATTTGGTTTAAATCCTGATAAATATTTGAATTATATAAAGAAGTTTGGGTTGAATAAATCATTTAATTTTCAATTGTATGGAACATCTTTACCTTCAATTAAAGAGTCAAGTGATTCAGCTTGGAGTAAAGTTTCTTTACCTTGGATTGCTCACGGATATGAGTTTATGTTAACACCATTACACACTCTTTCTTTGTATAACGCTGTAGCTAACGGGGGTGTTTACGTAGAGCCAAGAATTGTCAGAGAGGTTAGAGAGGCTAATAAGGTTATTAAAAGTTTTGATGATATAAATTCTTTTAAAATTGCGAAAAAAAGTTCAATAAATACCGTCAATGAATTACTAAGGGGGGTGGTAGAAAACGGAACAGCAGATAATATTAAGAACAGCTATTATCAAATTTCTGGTAAGACAGGTACTGCCAAAAAGGTATCAGATGGAAAATATGTAAATAGATATTATACCTCTTTTGCTGGATTTTTTCCTTCTGATAATCCTAAATATAGCTGTATTGTTGTGATAGATAATCCAAAAAAATATAGAATTTATGGTAGTGATGTTGCAGCACCTGTTTTTAGGGAAATATCAGATAAAATATTTATTTCTGATAAGAGCTATTTTAGTGATATTAAAAAAGAGAAGTTAATTGCTTCCTTTCCACTTATAAGGTCGGGATATAAAAAAGATTTAGTTAGTCTGACAAATACTTTGGGAATATCTAATCATTCCGTAACCGAAAATGATTGGGTAAGAACTAAAGTAATAGACAATTCAATATTTTGGGAAGGGATAAATTCCAAACCCTTTCTTGTCCCTAATGTAGTTGGCATGAACTTAAAAGATGCAGTATTTATTCTTGAGTCAAGAGGTTTGAAAGTAAATTATCAAGGAAGAGGAAGAGTAAAAAAACAAAATATTAGTCCTGGAAGTTTGGCTAAAAATTATAAAATCATAAATATTAGTTTAGGTTGAAAAAATTAAAAAATATACTTAAGGATATAAATATCAAATCATTACTAGGTGAATTAGATATTACGGTATCAGGTATAAGTAATAATTCAAATGAAATAAATGATGGTTATCTTTTTTTTGCAGTTAAAGGAAATAATTCTGATGGTCACAAATTTATTGATGCTGCAATTAATAATGGAAGTACATGTGTAGTTTGTACTAGAATACCAAAAAAAATAAACCCTCGTATTACATATATTCAGGTTAAAAATATAAGAGAGGTTATAAATAAAGTTTCCTCAAACTTTTATGATAACCCTTCAAAGAATTTAAAAGTTATTGCAGTTACAGGTACAAACGGTAAAACTTCTATTGTTTATTTTTTATACCAATTTCTATTAATTCTAAATAAAAGAGTTGGAATGTTATCAACTATTGAAAATAAAATACAAAATGAAACTTTCAAACCTTCCCTAACAACACCTGATTCAATTGAGATAAATAAATTAATGAATCATATGGTAAAAAATGACATTGAATACTGTGTTATGGAAGCAAGTTCACATGCAATTGATCAAATTAGGGTTACAGGTTCTGATGTTTATGTAGCAATTTTTTCTAACTTATCTCACGATCATTTGGATTATCATAAAACATTCCTGAATTATATTAATGCTAAAAAAAAATTATTTGATAATCTTAGTAAGGAATCATTTTCTATTATTAATTACGATGATAAAAGAGCTGATTACATTGCCCAAAATTCAAAATCAAAAATCATTCACTACAGTGTGAATTCAATGTCGGATAATAAAGGACGAATAATTGAAAATAATTTAGATGGGATGTTAGTAGATATTGATAATGAAAAAATATCACTTGGAATAATAGGAGAATTTAATCTTTATAATATTTTATCGGTTTATGTTTTTTCCAAAATTCTCAAAATAAGTAAGGTTAAATCACTTAGCATAATTTCAAAAATTAAACCTCCCAGAGGTAGACTTGAATATATAAAATCATCTAATGGCTCAATAGGTATAGTTGATTATGCTCACACGCCAAATGCGCTAGAAAATGTTCTTACTTCGATTAATAAGATTAAAGGAGAGAATAAAATTATTTCAATAATTGGAGCAGGTGGCGACAGAGATAAATCTAAAAGACCAGAAATGGGAAGAGTGGCAGAGGAATATAGTGATTATGTCATTGTAACATCAGATAATCCAAGAAATGAAAATGAAATTGATATTATAAATGATATTATTAAAGGGTTTAAAACTGAAAATTATATTATAGAAACCGATAGAAAAAAAGCTATAATTGATGCATGTAAAAAGATAGACAACAAAACAATATTACTTGTTGCAGGAAAGGGTCATGAAGACTATCAAATAATTGGAAACAATTATATACCTCACAACGATATGGAAATAATAAGAAAAGAATTTAAATAAAATAAATGTTATATCACCTATTTGAATATTTACAACAAAACTATAACCTAGCTGGTTCGGGAGTATTTCAGTATCTATCATTTAGAGCAGGAATGGCTGCACTATTTTCATTAATAATCAGTATAATTTTTGGTAAAAATATAATTTCAATTCTTAAAAATTTTCAACTTTCAGAGAAAATAAGAGATTTAGACCTCAAGGGACAAATAGAAAAGCAAGGTACACCCACCATGGGAGGGATAATAATAATAATATCAATTTTAATTCCTACAATATTATTTGCAGATTTATCTAATATCTACATTCAATTAATGATTCTTATTACAGTCATTATTTCTTTAATTGGTTTTATAGATGATTATCTAAAAATTAAGAAAAAAGATAAAGTCGGATTAAAGGGAAAATTCAAGATTATAGGACAAATTTTAATTGGAATAATAGTTTCATATATTGTTGTAACTAATGATTCAGTTGTTGTTAGAGATTTTCTTGAATCTGTGACTCAAGAAAGTACCAAAGAACAATTTGTTGATTCGAAAGATCTATTGACAACAATACCTTTCATAAAGGATAATGAGTTTAATTATGAGTGGATTACACCAAACTTTATAAATGGTTACACCTGGCTTATTTATTCCCTTGTAGTCATATTTATTATTGTATCTGTATCGAATGGAGCAAATATTACAGATGGATTAGATGGCTTAGCTGCGGGAGTTTCTGCCATAGTAGGTATTACATTATCCATATTTATTTATTTGTCAGGTAATTTAATATTCTCTGATTACCTGAATATAATGTACATACCTGGGATCGGTGAATTAGTTATATTTTCATTTGCTTTTGTTGGAGCATGTATAGGTTTTATATGGTATAACTCTTATCCTGCTCAGGTATTTATGGGAGATACAGGAAGTTTATCAATTGGTGCAATAATTGCAGTTTTAGCAATAATTGTAAAGAAAGAGCTTTTAATACCTGTGATGTGTGGTATTTTTCTTATTGAAAACCTGTCAGTTATTATTCAGGTTACATATTTTAAGTATACTAAGAAAAAATATGGAAAGGGTAGAAGGATATTCCTCATGTCTCCACTTCATCACCATTATCAGAAAAAAGGAATTCACGAAACAAAAATTGTTGCCAGGTTCTGGATGGTTGGTATTCTATTGGCAATTATATCCCTAGCAACTTTAAAACTTAGGTAGTATGGTAAATTGGATTAGATCAAATATAGAAGGTGATAAGATTATATGGGTGATAGCTTTAATACTCTCAATTATAAGTTTACTTTCAGTTTACAGTGCTACTGGGTCACTTGCATATCAAAAAATGGGAGGAAACACTGAGTATTATTTAATCAAGCATTTCATATTAATTATTCTTAGTTTTATTGCTATGTGGTTTTCACATAGAATTGATTATAAGTATTATTCAAAGATTGCTCTTATAGGACTATATGCATCAATACCATTATTATTAATAACTTATAAGTTTGGTATGAATATTAATGAAGCTTCAAGATGGATTAATATTCCAATAATTAATCAGGCCTTTCAACCCTCAGACTTAGCAAAGCTCTCTTTAATTATCTACCTATCTAGTTTTCTTGCAAAAAGACAGAACAGATTAGAAAATGTAAAGACTCTTATTTTACCTTTTTTATGGATTGGATCTATCTGTTTATTCATTGCACTGACTAATTTATCTACAGCACTAATACTTGGTGCAACATCTATTTTATTAATGTTTATTTCTAGAGTAAAGATTATACATTTATCAATTTTAATACTTTTTATATTTTTTTGTGGAGGTATCGCTCTTCTAACAGGTCAAAGAGGAAAAACGGCTATGACTAGAGCTGAAAACTTTATAAATAAAAAAGATATTCCATTTCAGTTAGAGCAAGCTTACATTGCAGTCTCAACAGGTGGTCTACTTGGTAAAGGACCTGGGAACAGTAACCAAAAAAACTTTTTACCTCAATCATATTCAGATTTCATTTATGCAATTATTATTGAGGAATATGGATTTATAATGGGTGTAACAATTTTAGTGTTATATCTATTACTTCTTTACAGAGGATTAAAAATATTTATTAAATCTGATAGGCCATTTGGAGGTCTTCTTAGTGCAGGTTTAAGTTTTGCTTTAGTTATACAGGCATTAATTAATATGAGCGTGGTAGTAGGTCTGTTACCAGTAACAGGTGTAACACTACCTCTCATTAGTATGGGTGGAACCTCTCAATTATTTACCGGAATAACACTAGGTATAATATTGAGTGTAAGTAGAAATAACGATAAAGAGGAGAGTTATGCATAGAAAAAATAAAATTAAAGTAATTCTTTGTGGTGGTGGAACAGGTGGTCATATATTCCCAATGATTTCAGTTGCTAATGAATTTAAAAGAAAGAATAAAGAAAATGAAATACTTTTTGTTGGATCTAGAGATAGAATGGAAATGGAAATAGTACCAAAGAATAATTTCAAAATAATTGGACTTTGGATATCAGGAATAAAAAGAAGTTCAATTCTACTGAATATCCTTTTTGCTGGAGTTCCATTTTTATTACAAAACTTTTTATTGCCATTTAAGTTGTTATATTCAGTATTAAGATCTATTTATATCCTTTACACATTCAAACCAGATTTTGTAATTGGTTTTGGTGGTTATTCATCAGGACCATTTGTTTTTATTTCTAATTTTTTAAATTTTAAAACAGCTATCCAAGAACAAAACTCATCAATGGGATTAACAAATAAATTTCTAGTTAATCGAGTTGACCACGTATTCGTTGCTTATGAAAAATTAAAAAAAATATATCTAAATAAATCTATTCATAACTTTGGAAACCCTATCAGAGGACTAACAGTTGAGGATTCGATCAAACCCTACGAACATTTTAAATTCGAAAAAGATAAAAAAACAGTTTTAGTATTAGGCGGCAGTTTGGGTGCAAAAAGCATAAATGACGCAATAATTAATAATATATCCTTAATTAGAGAGTCATCATATCAAATTTTATGGCAGACAGGTAAGTTATACTATGATGAAATTCAAATTCATAATTATCAAGAGAAAAATTTAGTTATAAAGCCGTTTATTGATAGAATGGATTTAGCTTATTCAGTGGCAGATTTAATAATTTCAAGAGCTGGTGCAATAGCAATATCTGAGTTATGTGTAGTAGCAAAACCATTAATTTTAATACCATCGCCAAATGTAGTTGACGATCATCAAACCAAAAACGCTTTAGAAATTAGTGAAAGGGGTGGATGTATACTCATTAAAGATTCAGATGCAAAAGATTTCATGATGAATAAATCAATCGAAATTTTAGAAGATCAAAAATTAATTGATTCAATGAAAGCTAATTTAAGAGAATTATCCATGCCAAACGCCTCATCGAATATAGTTGGGAAAATATATGAAAGCTTATGATAGATAAAATACAAAAATTTACATCTTTTTTAATAGCATTAATTATAGTTTTAGTCCTGGTTGCTTTTGCATCATATGATCATAAAGTATCAAATAATTTAATTTTGATGACCGATAGTTCTTTTATAAATAAAAAGTCTCTAGAAAAAATCATTTTCTTAGAGATGGATACACTGTCTGACGAGAAAGTAAACTTTTTTGAAATAGAAAAAAAATTACATTTACATCCACACGTAAAAGAAGTCAAGGTATATAAGGATCTTACAGGCAATCTTAATGTTAGTCTATCACAATTTAAGCCAGTTGCTAGAATTGTTTCTGGTAAATTTGGTGACCATTATGTTGATAAAGATGGAATTATATTTCCTACATCTAAGAATTTTTCAAAAAGAGTAATTTTAATTCACCTTCCTGATACATTTAATTTTGAATCTAATTCTCTTACTGAGTCAGAATTCGGTAAGGATTTAATGAATATGATTAACCTGATTAATGAAAATGATTTTTTTAGAAAGGTTATTTCTGAAATAGATATAGATAGAAATAAAAATATTGTAATTCATCCTGTTATATCGAAACAAAAAATTATTTTTGGATATCCGGATATGTTAGAAGAAAAATTTCAAAAAATATCTCTGTTCTATAACGATATTGTATCAGCAAAAGGCTGGAATACTTATAAATCTGTTAATGTTAAATTTAAAAATCAGATAATCTGCGACAAATTTTCTTAGATATGGCTGATAAATCAAAACAATATTTTACTGCTCTAGATATTGGAACCTCAAAGATCTGCGCAATAGTTGCTGAAAAGACTGATAATAATAAACTTAAAATAATAGGATTTTCTGAGACTGAGTCGGAGGGTGTTTCAGAGGGAATGATTCAGAACTTAATTAAAGCTACTGCAAAAATTAAAGAGGTGGTAATTAAGGCAAGTGAGATGGCTAATCTTAAAATTAAGTATGTTAATGTTGGAATTGCTGGTAAACATATAAGGAGCTTTAGTACACACCACTCAATTGGGCTTCAAAATAACGAGAATGAACCCATTGAAATTAACACTTCACACGTAAGAAAGATAGAGCAAAGATCGAAAATGGCTGTTATTCCTACCAATCATAAGATTATTCATAGTATGCCTCAAAAATATACAATTGATGAGGACCACGAGTCTGTAGATCCAGTAGGTGAGTTTGGTAAAAAACTTGAAGCAGATTTTCATATAATAAGTGCAAATAAAGTTGATATTAAAATAATGGAAGAATCAATTAGAAGATCTGATATTATATGCAAAAATTTAATTTTAGAACCGATTGCATCAAGTATAGCTCTTCTCGATGACAATGATAAGGAAGATGGAATTTGTTTAGTTGATATCGGTGGAGGAACTACTGATATATCTATATTTCATGATAATATTATAAGACATACAGCAGTTATCCCCCTTGGTGGAGATATAGTAACCCAAGATATTAAAGAAGGATTAGGTTTACCTAGGCATCATGCTGAAGCCTTAAAAATAAAATTTGGAAAGGCTCTCTATGTTAAAAGACCAGTGAAAGAGTATGTTAAAATTAAAGGTGAGGGACAGAGAGAAGACAAGAAAATTTCTTTAGACAATCTATATAAAATCATTGAAGCAAGGATGGAAGAAATATTTGAGAAAGTTCACCAAGAAATTCTTAATAGTGGTATAAGTGAAAAATTATCTGCAGGAATAGTTATTACAGGTGGAGGTTCACAACTTTTAAATCTTAAGCAACAAGTAAAATATATAACAGGTCTTGATGTTAGAAAAGGATTTCCAAATTCTTATTTAACAAAGTCTGAGATAGTTAATTTAGAATTTCCTAAATATTCAACTTCAGTTGGTCTTCTTCTTTGGGAGTTTGCAAATGATAATAGAAATTCCGATAATAATTTCAAAGCATCCTCTCCTTTACCAAGAGTTAATAATTTTGGTAAACTGGTGACTGAGAGAATTAAAGGTTTTTTAAAAGATGATGATCTTACTGAATTTAAAGATGAAAATTTATAATTATGCCATTTGAATTTGATATTCCATCTCACCACAAGTCAATAATTAAGGTTATAGGTGTTGGCGGAGGTGGAGGAAATGCAGTGAACTATATGAAATCCATAGGGATAAGAAATGTAGAATTCATCATATGTAATACTGATATTCAAGCTTTACATTCTTCATCTGTAAAAAATCAAATTCAAATAGGTATGGAATTGACAAAAGGGTTAGGAGCTGGTGCAAATCCTATTAAAGGAAGAGATGCAGCTTTAGAAAGTAGTCATGAAATTAGGGATGTTCTAAGAAATGATGGTACTAAAATGCTTTTTATTACAGCTGGTATGGGAGGAGGTACTGGTACAGGTGCTTCACCTGTAATTGCTCAGATAGCAAAAGAACTTGATATATTGACTGTTGGAATTGTTACTTTGCCTTTTGATTTTGAGGGTAAATCAAAATTGTCAAAAGCAATGGATGGTATTGAGGAACTCAAAAGGGGATGTGATAGTGTGATTACTATTTTAAATCAAAGACTGATTGAGATTTATGGTGATCTAAGTCAATCAAAAGCATTTGAGAAAGCAGATGATATAATTGCCACAAGTGCAAAATGTATTGCTGAAATTGTAACGGTACCTGGACAAATAAATGTAGACTTTGAGGATGTAAAGACAGTAATGAAAGATGCAGGAACGTCTGTTTTAGGTTCAGCAGAAGCATCCGGAAAAGATAGAGCAGAAATTGCTATTAATAACGCTTTAACTTCTCCGCTGCTTAATAATACTAATATTAGTGGGGCAAAAAAGATTTTACTTAATATTGTTTCTGGTGGTGGGGAAAATGAGTTGTCAACTCATGAATTGAATACCATCACAAAGCTTGCAAATAAATCATCATCAGAAAATGTCGAAATAATATTTGGAACTGCTATTGATGGAGAGTTAGGAGACTCTGTTAGGGTAACAATTATAGCCACAGGTTTTAATACTAATGATAATGAGATAAATGAAGTTATTGATTCAGATGAAAGAATTGATGAACAATCGCAATTCTCACTTTTTGAGAAAAGTGATATTGAATTTATATCTGATGATAATGAGGAAGAAATAGTTCATGATATGGATGATGATTATGATGAATGTGAAGACAAATTTCAAAATAACGATAAAAAAATCGATTCTAATGATAGAAGTGCGAAAGTAGTCATTGAAGAGTTAGATGGATATGATGATAATGAGGTTGATCATTCTAAAAAAAAAAATGATTATATATCAAAAAGAAAAGAAAGAATTAACAATTATAAAAATAATGTTTATCAGGACGATCCATATCATCAGAAACTTGCGATTCCAGCATTTAAAAGAAAAAACATAAATCTTGATGAAGAAGATTCTTTACAAACCGGAAAAAGTAAAACTATAGATTTTAGTGAGGAAGATTAATAATTATTTATAAATTTACGATCTAAACAAATCTTAATGAATTTTATTGTTTCATCCTCATATTTATTAAAGAATTTATCATCAATTAGCGGTGTTATTACATCAAACCCTGTAGTTCCTATATTAGAGAATATATTATTTGAAATAGATAATGGTAATTTACTTATTACTGCATCTGATCTACAGACATCGATAATGGTAGAGCTCCAAGTAGAATCCAAAGAAAATGGAAGTGTTGCAATCCCTGCAAAAATATTGATTGATACTTTAAAAAATTTACCTGAACAACCTGTCACTTTTTCAATTGATGAAAATAATTACAATATTGAAATTAACTCTGACAATGGACGATATAAACTAGCTGGTGAGAATTCAGCTGATTTCCCAAAAGTTCCAGAAATATCTGATGGCTATTCTTTTACAGTAAACTCCAATACTCTTGGTTTAGCAATTGGTAATACTATTTTTTCAACCAGTACGGATGAATTAAGACCTGCTATGACTGGAGTATTTTTTAGATTGTCATCAAACTCTTGTACTTTCGTATCAACCGACGGTCACAGATTAGTTAAATATATAAGGACTGACATAAGTGGAGACGAAGTTGATCATGATATGATTATACCTAGAAAATCTTTAAATCTATTAAAAACAATTATTCCTTCAGATGAAAAAAATGATATCAACATAGAATTTAATGCTTCAAATGCTTTCTTTTCTCATGATAATATCAAAATGATCTGTAGATTAATTGATGAGAGATATCCAGATTATGAAAATGTGATACCGTCTGACAATTCGAATTCAATAGAAGTTGATAAATTAGAGATTTTAAGTTCTCTAAAAAGAATATCAATTTATGCAAATAAAACTACAAATCAAGTAAGGTTAAAAGTCTCAGGATCAGAAATTTTAATTTCAGCTGAAGATTTAGATTTTTCTAATGAAGCTAACGAAAGAATTTCTTGTGAACATGATGGTGATAATATTGAAATAGGATTTAATGCAAAGTTTCTAATTGAGATTTTATCAAATATCCACTCTGACAAGGTAATATTTAAACTTTCAGAACCAAATAGAGCAGGATTGGTGTTACCAGAGGATATTGAGGATGAAGAGGATTTGACAATGTTAGTGATGCCTGTTATGCTAAATGACAATGCTTAGTTCATTTCTATATATTTTTTTTAGTTTAATTTATTTATCTAACCCCTTGGAAAACACCTCTTGGACTAATAAAAGTGGAGATATCAAAGAGGTAAGAATTTATTCAGATAGATATTTTGTTGTTTCTAAGTATAACATTGAAAATAATACTTTTATAAGTGCTGTAGGAGGAATTTATTCATTTAATGAAGGTTATAGTGAAATTCTAGAATTTGATTCATCTGACTCAACAAATGTTGGTGACACGGTTTTTTATGAAAAAATAAAAATAAATGTGAGAAATGGTTCTGGTAAAATGTCATTAAATGATAATAAGTATATTAAAAATATTGCTGATATTCAACTAGTAGGATCCTGGTTGATGAGTGGTATTGAGAGAGGAGGAGAGATGAGAATGAGAAATGTTAATAGACCTAGGAAGACAATGAAAATTCTAGCAGGTGGTAGATTTCAGTGGATTGCTTATGATATCTCAAAGAAAGGATTTTATGGTACTGGCGGTGGTACTTACTCTGCCGAAAGAGGTAATTATGTTGAAAATATAGAATTTTTCTCACGAGACTCTGACACTGTTGGAAAGTCCTTGGAGTTTGATTTTGAAATAAAAGATGGCGATTGGCACCACAGAGGATTTAGTTCCAAAGGAGATCCAAAGTATGAAATTTGGACCCGAAGAAAACAATAATTTTTTGCGCATGTGGCGGAACTGGTAGACGCGCTAGGTTGAGGGCCTAGTGACTTTAATTAGTCGTGGAAGTTCGAATCTTCTCATGCGCACTCATTCAAATAAATCTGAAATTTTAATGGCTATACTCATATCGCCTTCAATTATTATATCACCAGTAATTAATGCCATAGACGTATTAAGTTCTTTTTTTATTAACTTCTCGAAGTTTGAGTTACTTATTTTAATTGAACAATCGGACTCAAGATTTAAATTATTTATTTCTATTTTATCTTTAGTATCATCTACAAAGACAACACCGTCATCAAATTTAAATTTTAATTTAGAATTAAGCTTTTTATATTTCTTGGAGATGATTTTGTTAAAAAAAATAGTTATTTCATCTAATTTCACCTATTATTTAATTTTATTTCATATAGACTTGGCCACCATTTACCAGTTATATATAATGTATTACTTTTTTTGTTAAATGCAATTCCATTCATCACATCTATATTTTTATAGTTTTTCTTATTAATTATTTTTTCAAGATTTATGTAATTTTCAACCAATCCGTTTAATGGATTTATTACTGCAATTTTATCCTTGCCATAAATATTTGAGAATATTTTTCCATTAATGTATTCTAGTTCATTTAATGATTCAACCTTGCCTAAATTATCGAATACTTGAATTTCTTTATTTATTTTAAAGTTTGATGGATCTACAAATCTAATTTTTTCAGAACCATCACTCATTATCAACTCTCTCTCATTATTTGTCAAACCCCATCCCTCAGTGTTGTATTCAAATGAATCTAAAAGTGCTAAAGTGTTTTTATCAAAAACTAATCCTTTATTACTTTTCCATGTTAACATAAATAATTTATCGTTTAAAATTGCTATGCCTTCTGCAAATAAATCAGGATCAATTTTAATTTCCTTACTGATAACCAAATCATCAGAGGTATATTTTCTTAGGAATGACTTTCCATACTGACCAGAACTTTCATAAAAATGATTTTCATATAAAATTAATCCTTGTGTATATATTTGAGGATCGTGTGGTAAAATTTTAATTATTTCATATTCTAATTCTGATGGTTTTTGCTTAGGATATACTGTGATTTGTCTACTATACTTTTCAATTGATCCATCTCCATAATAAACTATTACCCTTAAGGTGTTGTAACCATAAATATAATTTTGATTAATATATAAATCTATTTTATCAGTAAAACTTAATGTATCGTTTCCATTTATGAGTAAAGATTTTTTTATCTTTTTATTATTATTTATTGTCTTTGAAATTCTTACCTCTACTGTGTCATCTTCATAAAATATTTCAAATGATAAAGGAGAATCTATCTTAATATTTGATTTAATTCTTGGTGATTTATTTTTTACTTCATTACTACAAGATTGAAATAATAAAAATAGAATTAACAAAATATTTAAATTTTTCAAGACTTTATTTATTAATTAGATTAATTCCTAAATCAGTTATATTAAAACCTATACCAATTTCTTTATTATCAGAATTGATAATGGATATCTTCCGGAGTAATTCTTTTTTTACAAGATTAGAGAAAGATCTACTTACTGATGCCTTAGATTTTTTAAAAAACTTACATTCTCCTCTAATTATGCCTTTCTTGTGATTACCGTCTTTTCTTATAAACTTTCTCTTTATAATCTCAAATTTTTTTCTGTTTTCACTTTTATTATTATAAATGTAATTTTCATCATTTATATACTTTTCTTTTGGAACAATTTTAAAAAAATCAATGAGAGGTTCATAGAAATAAATATGGGCATGTGTACTTGAATCTAATTCAATTGATCCATATTCAGTGATTGTCTCAATATCTGCTTTCTTTTCATTTTTTATTTTAAGAAGATCAGTAATTGATGAGTTTATTATGTCAACTTTTTGATCTTTATGTTTATTTGAGAATACATCCTTCTCTATTGCATCAGAATCAATAGATAAGTTTTCTTGTCTTTTATTTTTAAGACACTTTTTTAAAATTGACCTTTGAAGCGCAGATAAATACAATCTTTTACTGTTATCGTATAAAAGTATCTGAATTATATTTAATTTCCAAAGATTGCTCCACCTCCTTCAAAATCTGATGAATCGAAGTTCCTTCCACCACTTCTTCTTTTATTTTGATTTATTCTGTACTGAAGAGATAACCTGAACTCTTGAGTTCTTCTCCAGGCAAACTCTCCTTTGGTGAAAAAGTTATCTCCTTCGTTTCCTCCTCTCTCGTATCTTCTTAGTCTTGATTTAGTTAAGTCTCTAACTGTGAAACTTATTGTACCTCTTTTATCACTAAATATATCTTTAGAAAGACTTAAATCTAATCCATAAGATGAAAGATTTTTTCCTTGAGGAGATTCAGATGGTCCTCTATAATCAAATGTTACTTGACCTTCTAACTTATTATCAAACATTTTTATGTTATTGCTTAGTCTGGTTCTCCAGCTGTATGATTTGGAGTAGAAGTTTTGATTTTTGTAACTTCCATCAGTCTCAGAATTAAAGAAATTGAAGGAACCAGATGTCCTCAACCACTTTGTTAAATCAACTGATCCGTTTACCTCAATACCATATGCATTTGTATAACCAAGGTTTACTGGTTTAAAAACTGAGTATCCGACATCGTTGACATCAAAAATTCTCTCAATCTCATCAGTAGTATATCTATAATATGTTCCAGCATATAGATTACCAGACTTGAACTCCTTCAGGAATCCTAGCTCATATGAATCAGTTAGTTCTGGTTCAAGAAATGGATTTCCTTCCCAATTGAATCTACCATCACTTAGTCCCCAAAATGGATTCAGATCCCAAAATCTAGGTCTACGAAGTCTTTTACTGTAGCTTAATTGAAATGAGGTAGAGGTTGAAATTTCGTAAGTGAAAAAAGCTGATGGAAACCAATTTGAATATTTTAGGGAAGTTTCTCTATTGCTCTCTTGCATATATGCATAAAAGTCTGTGTCTTCATACCTTAAACCTAATTGATAAGAAATTTTTCCAGACTTGTTTCCTGCCTGAACGTAAAAAGCATTTACATCTTGGTAGTAATCATAGATATTTGAAGGTGGTATGCTTCTCCACGTCTCGTCAAATAGTTGTTCTGCATAGTATTGACTAGACATCTTATCGTATTCTCTTTTGTATCCTAACTCAATTTTACCATTATTGTTATTAAATGGATATGTATAATCTAGTCTTATACTCTGGTCATATCTTGTTCCTTCTTGAAATGATCTTTGGCTTAGGTCCATTGGAGGTTCATCATAATAGCTTGTATTTTCAGAATTATTATCACTCCAAGATACGTTTAGTTTTATATTGTGTCCTCTCTTCTTGAAGTTTTTATTGTAGGAAAAACTATAACTCATGTTCTTATCTATATCATCAGAAGTCTCTAGTCTGTTGTTTCTTGAAATTTCATCTCTTGAACTATTATAATCTATATACTTGTTATTTTCTTCTGATTTCCTGTCGCTTTGTCTAGTACCTATTGAAAAAGTAAATATATTATTTCTATTTGGGAAAAAAGAAAAACCTGCTCTACCACCAAAAGATAAACTATTATTAAACCTATCTCTGTCAGCATAGGTTGAAAAAGTAGTATCTGTTAAATAGAAGTCAGAGTTACTAAAACCACCTCCCTTTGTTTCCCTCTGATTAGCATTTATAGATGCAAATACTGAAAATTTTGATTTTCTATAATTGAAATTTGTTGAAATTCCATTCTGAGTAGGGAAGCCTGTGTTGATGTTAATAGAACCGTTTAACCCCTTGAGTCTTTCTTTTTTCAAAATTATATTTAATATACCAGATGATCCCTCTGCACTGTATCTAGATGATGGATTTGTAATTATTTCTACTTTATCAATTTCATTACCCTGTAATTGTTTGAAAGCATTTGGGCCATCAAATCCCATCATACTTGCAGGTTTACCATCAATTAAAATCCTAACACTTTGT
>CACPHX010000017.1 GCA_902633975.1 uncultured Marinoscillum sp. | reverse complement strand
TTATTTGATTGATCATAATCTAAATCTCCTCCAACTATATAAAGTTTATTATCATAAACTTCACCTTTAGCATTACATATAGGAAAAGGCATATTTGTTATTATCTCAAATTCACGTGTTTCAACATTAAATCTAACTACTCTATCTAGACATCCGTCAAGATTTCTACCTCCAAAAAAGATTATATTTTTATTCCAAACTGCACTTCCACTCTGGACTGCAGGATATGGATTGGTTATATATCTTGAAATTGTTTTACTAAATATATTTACAATTTCAAAAGATTCATTTAAAACCTCACCATCAATAATTGGATAGTTTTTACCATTAAATAAGTATAGATTTGAATTAATAATTTCACTGGCACCGTATGAAACTGCATTAACATTATCAAGAAAAGTATCCCAAGTCTCATTTATTATATTATATCTTAATACTTCAGTAGCCCTCTCAATTATGTTTTCATTGTTAATTCTCACTCCTTTTGATAAATATATAAACGATCCGTTAGACGCAGACGAGTTGTATGCTGATGGATATGGAATTTTTTTTAAATCTTTAAATGTTACATATTTTGTATCAACACAACAACCTGAATCATCTACTTGTGATCCTTTTTTAGTATCAGGACAAGTATCTAGGGCATCAGCTACACCATCTGAGTCATTATCAATTAGTTCAAAATTTACTTTTATTTTTGTGTCTGAATCTATTTTTACTTCAAAGGGGTTTTGATTGGTTTCAATATCTCCGCTCCAACCTACAAAAACATAATTTTCATTCTCATATGCTACCAAGGATATCACATCTCCTTTTTGGTAATATCCATTTTTTACAGATACATATCCACCACCATTAGGAATCA
The DNA here is from genome assembly GCA_902633975.1 of uncultured Marinoscillum sp. Lineage (GTDB taxonomy): Bacteria > Bacteroidota > Bacteroidia > Cytophagales > MED-G16 > MED-G16. The sequence goes on along the minus strand of CACPHX010000017.1, from coordinate 28,777 downwards.
CTTCAATCTCTAGTAAAAAATTTCTATTAAAAATATCATCGCAGGAAAAAAATAATACAACAAGAAAAAATAGACTATAGGATCTCAAAATAAATTCATTTTGATAATATCATACAGATTTTTACCTAATAAGGTTCACTTTTTTAAAACATTTCTAAAATTTTAATATTTTTAAATTCAACAGGGTGTCCTTCTGACTGTAGAGAAATAAATCCACTTTCTAGGCTTTTACTTAATTTATCAAAATAATTTTCAGGAACAAACTCACCACCAACTCTTAAATTGGTATATGTTATAATAGTATCAGATTCAATAACGTGATGTACTAATGAGTCTGAGTAAACAATTAATTCAATATTAACCCAATCATCATTATTATATGTTTTAGATATTGAATTAATACAATGGTTTTCAGCCTTAACTCCATTTATATCTACATCTATGCCAGGTGTACATACGTTTCCTGTCGATCTTTTTCCTGAATTTAAACCACCTAACAATTGAGCTTCTACACTTACCGGGAACTCTTGGTTTTTAAGCATTGTTTTGGGATTTTGTGAATGAATCATTACTCCACTATTTTTAATAGACCATGATGGTGCACCTTCTAAATGTTTACCACTAAACTTATAATCAAGTGACAAAATATAATTTTTAAACTTTTTCTTTGTGTAGAATAAATGTCCAAACTTATTCCCAAATTTTTTATACTCATCATAAGAAACTTTAATAGAACCATTTTTAACTTTGAAAGTATTTTTATAGTTCTTCCCCACTCCATGTCCTTTAATTTTAACCTCCCAACCATCCAAATTTTTACCATTAAATAATTCAATCCAGTTGTTATTTGACAAGTTTAACAACATAATAAAACAAAATATCTTCATCACTCTGGTATTTAATTAAATGGTAAAATTTTTTCTTTCTACTTTAAAATAAATGTAAATGAAACCATTTCTAAATATTTATGTGTTTTTTAAGAATTCTTTTTTTTTTCTTCCTTTACTAAACTTTTTTTTCTGAGACCCCATAGTTGATCAATTGCATGTCGTCTAGTATCTGCAATTTGAACTATTGGATGAGGATAGTCCTTACCAATTTCACAATTAAATAACTTCTGTTCTATTAAAGACATTTTCCAAGGTTCAAAAATTAATGGTATAGGAATACTATTTAATCTAGGTATCCATTTTTTAATGAAAGTAGAATTTTTATCTTTTTCAATTGCATTTTTTGTTGGATTATAAATTCTAATAGTATTGATTCCGGTTTCTCCAGATTGCATCTGTAACTGAGAATAATGAATTCCAGGTTCAAAATCAAGAAAATTTCTTGCTAAAAAATGTGAGGCATCCTGCCAAGACTGCCAAAGATGATGAGTAAAAAAAGAGACAATCAAAGATCTCATTCTAAAATTAAGGTATCCTGTTTCCTTTAAACATAATATTGAAGCATCAACCAGAGGGTAACCAGTTTCACCTTTTTTCCATAATTCAACAAGTCTTTTATCTTTCTTTTTATTTAATAAATGATACCCTCTATTTATACTTTTAAATTCAATTGAGGGCTTCATTTCAAATTTTTGAATAAAATGAGCGTTCCACCTCAGCCTCGATAAAAATGAATTTATCTGAAACATTAAGCTCTTACATTTTATAGTTTCTTTTGTTCTTTGCCATACAAACCTTGAGGATAGGTTGCCCCAAGACAGATATGGTGATAATCTACTACAAGATGATCTTGATTCTTCAGGTTTAGATATATTTCTACTATAGTTTTTAATTCTTCCATTTAAAAATGATTCGAGATATCTTACTGCATTGGATGTTCCTCCTGGCTGAATATTTTTATTTGGTAATGTTTTTGTACTTAAAATTTGAAAATCACTTTTAAAAATAATAGGATCAAGAATGACTAAATTATTTAAGTCTAAATTTACTAATGGTTCATTCACATATTTATTCCAACCCTTAATCCAATTTTTACGATTATTAATTCCTCGCTTTACATGATTTCTTTCGTATTGATACCAATTAATGGAATGGATTTTACAAAAATTACTAAACTTAATGTCTCTTTTAAAAGTTAAATTTATTCCAGTTTCTTGATGAGAATAAACTGAATTGATATGGAATTTTTCTCTTATTTTTTTAATAGCATTAATAGGATCAGACTTTATAAACAATACTGATTTTTTACCAAGTGTAGTATCTATATCCTTGATTGATTCTTTTACAAAGTTCCAATGAATATCACTATAATGAGGATCGTTAATTAATTCTTCTTCTAAAATGTACACTAATAGAGTAGGAATTTTATTTTTTGTGGCATGAAACAAAGGAAGGTTATCTATTAATCTTATATCTCTTTTGAACCAGAAAATATTTATTTTTTTCATTTTCATATGATTATAAACATACAATTCAATATTTTGTTACTTAAATAATTAAAAAAACTTATTTTAAATAATAAATGATTATATCACTTTATATTATTATAATATTTGAAGCATTGCTTATTAAAGAAAAAGAAATAAATACTGAAATCACCCTTATGAAAAAAAAAGCATTCGAGTCAATTATTAATAATAAAAAAACTCAAATTTTTACACTAAAAAATAAAGATGGGATGACCGTTGAAATCACTAACTACGGAGCTCGAGTTGTTTCAATTTGGGTAAAGGACAGACACGGAAATTTTGACGATGTTGTTTTAGGGTGTGATAATATTCAAGATTATATAGATGCTGAAGAAAAGTATCTAGGTGCAACTATTGGAAGATATGCTAATAGAATCAAAAATGCCAAATTCTCTATTAATGAAAATAATTATTTATTAACTGTTAACAATAATACAAACCATCTTCATGGAGGTAATAAAGGATTTCATAATGTTGTTTGGGAAGTTATTTCTCACAAATACAATCAACTAGAACTATCTTATTTATCCAAAGACATGGAGGAAGGGTATCCAGGTAATCTTAAAGTCAAGGTAATTTACACCGTAAATGAAGCAAATGAACTCAAAATAGACTACGAAGCAACATCAGATAAAAAAACACATGTAAACTTAACACACCATTCATATTTTAATTTATCAGGATCATATCAAAATAATATTGAAAAACATAAACTAATGATAAATTCAAATTTTTTTATACCGGTTGATAAAGATTTGATTCCAACAGGTAAAATTGACTCTGTTAGAGACACACCATTTGATTTTAAAGATTTTAAAACCATAGGAAAAGACATAAATATAAAACATCCTCAAATTGAAATTGGAGGAGGTTATGATCACAATTTTATTATTGATAAAAAAACTAGTTATGAGCTGGCTGCAAGGGTACGAGATGAGAAATCTGGACGAGTAATGGAAGTATTTACAAATCAACCTGGCATTCAATTTTATAGTGGAAATTTTTTAAACGGAAAAACCAAAGGAAAAAATAATTCATTCATGGAATTTAGATCTGCATTTTGTCTTGAAACTCAGCACTTTCCTGACAGTCCCAATAATGAACTATTTCCATCCACGCTTCTAAATCCTAACGAAATATATAAAGCAACATGCTCTTATCGGTTTAGTAACTAATCAAGGCTTTTAAAAAAATTCCAAATATCATTAATAATAAACCTTCCTCTCCCACTTAAGTTATGATTTCCCCCTTCAACTCGCCTGTGAACAACTTGATTTTTTTCTTTACAATTGGTAAATGTAAATAGACTATCACTTTCAACTATTGATAAATCATATTCTTCATTACAATTAATTAAATTGACCCACTCCATAATGCTTTCGTTCGCGGACATAAATGTATGGCCAACTCTTGATATACCACCATTGTAGGGAATTGTCTCATCATCGGAACCACAGACCTGATAAATTGATAATGGACTAATATTCTTGTTTTTTATTTGATTAATAGATAATTGGGATGCAATTGGAGCTATTCCTTTAAAAAAAGATGTATTTATTGCTAACTCATTTACCATTCCCGATCCATTTGATGTGCCAACAGCAAAAATTTTATTTAAATCTATATTTGAGTAACTTAAAATTTGTTGCATAATCAAATTAAAAAATTCTATATCATTAGCATTAGATTTTTCTTGACCAAGATTCCACGAATTTTTGAATCCCTGAGGATATATTCCAATAAACTCATGGTGGTCTACATACTCTAAATTAGGGTTAATCCATCTGTCAGCATTTCCCCCATTTCCATGTAAAAAAAATACAATAGGATATGAAAAATTTTCAATAGGATCATTATTAGCATGAATTATAACCTTTCTTGATTCATTTCTTCCATCTATAACTTGAGAAATAAAAATATTATTTATTCCTTTTAGTATTTTATCTTGTTTGTCGGTTTCGTGTTCTTTACTGATACAGGAAACAATAAATAGAAAAAATAAAAAAAAATACTTCATTATATCTAATATGAATAAACAGCTCCTTCCCAATCTGGATCAGCAGCTCCATAAATTTGTTGATCTATAGTGTCATACATAACGGCATGGATTCTACCAAATCTTGCTGGAGATCCTATAAAAATAAAATTATTTGGTATAGTTTTTTTATCTAAATCCCATAAAATTCCATCATGATTTTCTAATTCTACAGTATCATTAACATTAAAAATTCTTCCTTTTTCCAACGAATCGTCTAATCCCATTTTTTTATCAATAACATTACTTATTACCTGAGTTATTGAAGTTATTATTCTTGAACCTCCTGCAGCACCAATTGCGAGGTAAAAACCATTTTTCTTCGTTAGTATTGTTGGCGATATGTGTGAATTAGCTCTATCTCCAGGTTTATAATCACCAAGATATCCTCCAAGAGTAACAGCATATAAGAATCCCAAACCATTTGTTACGACTTTAGAACCCATATTTGGACCAATTGTTTGGGTTAAAGCAATAACATTTCCTTCTTTATCAGATGCTGATAAATGTGTGGTGTGACCAATCTTAGACAACCATTCTCCATTCAATTTATTGGTCATATTGCTATTATTTGATTCAAAATTTTTCAAAGATCTAAATAACTTAAAGGCATAATCCTTAGATAAAATTAATTTTAAAGAGTCTTCATTCATTTGTTTTGATCTATCTAAGTAAGCAACTTTAAAAATATCTGAAAACATATTTACCCAATCTAATTCACTTATTTGATCTACTGCAAAATAAGACATTATATTAAGTATCTCAATTGTGATTGCTCCATAAGATGGTAAATAAAGTGAGAAAACATCGTATCCTCTATAATTTCCCCTAAGGATTTTAGACTCTTTAGCATCATAATTTTTTAAATCATCTAATGTAATTATCCCTCCTTTTGATTGTATGTCCTCCACCATTCTTTTAGCTATTTCACCTTCATAAAAGCCACTCTTACCATTTTGAGAAATTACTTTCAATGTTTTTGCAAGGTCTTTCTGGATAAATAGCTCTCCAGGTCTAAAATTCTTTCCATTTTTATTTAGAAAATACTTTTTGGTTCCACTAAATTTCTCTATGACACTTTTTGCCATTGATTGTCTATATGACTCCCCTGGAAGTATTTTAAATCCATTCTCAGCGTAATGTATTGCATCTCTCATAACAACATTTAAAGGAAGTTTTCCATATTTTTCATTAATTTCTACTAAACCAGCTACAACACCTGGAATTCCAATTGTTGAATATCCGTATGTATTTTTTGGATGAGTTTTTGAATTATATTTTTCAGGTACTTGAGTGGATGCATCAATCCCTTTGACTTCACCATTTGGAAGTTTAATTATTGCCTGCAACCTTCCACCTATACCACTCATGCTAGGTTCCACAACACTCAAAACAAATGCACTTGCAACGGCTGCATCAAAGGCGTTTCCTCCTTTTTTTAGTATTTTAATACCAGCTTCTGAAGCTAATGGATGTGCAGAACTTACAACTCCATTTTCACCACTTGTAAATTGTAAAACATTATTTTTATTCTTACAAGAACTTACAACCAACAGAAACAATAAGATCAATCTCACAAGACTAGTAATTCTTCATTATAAACCACTTCCACAAAAGCTTGTAAGAAATTTTTGAACCAGAGGTTAGAATTCCAACCCTATATATTCTTCCTGCAAACCACAATGCAAAAACTACAGAAATTATCAATATCAATATCGATATAAAAAGGTGCCAATCAGGAACACCAAAAGAAAGTCGAGCCATCATTAAAATAGGAGATGTAAGAGGAAACATACTTAAAAATATAGATGCGTTTCCCTCAGGATTATTCAACACTATACCCATAAACATTAAGCTTGCAATTATTGGAAGTGATATAGGCAATGTAAACTGACTTGCATCTTGAAGATTATCAACAGCAGAACCAATAGCAGCAAAAAAGGCCCCATATAAGAAAAAACCACCTAGAAAATAAATTAGAAATATTAAAATTGTTTTTTTAATATCGATAGTGCCAAACATTTCATAAATACCTTTTACAATTTCTTTTGAATTACTTATTTCTTCTTCTGATTGAATGATCTGGGTTGTCTCATAAGAATTAATTCCAAAATACATAGAAGTTAAGGTAGAAATAGAACTTACTAATATTATCCATATAAAAATCTGAGTGAAAGCAACAGCACCAACTCCTAATACTTTACCCATCATCAGTTGAATTGGCTTAATTGATGATACTATAACCTCCACAACTTTACTTGTTTTCTCATCGAGTACACTTTGAAGAATAAAACTTCCATATATAAAAACAAACATATATATAAGAAAACCGTTGAAATATCCAAGTCCAAATGCTAAGTCAGAATTTGACTGTTTTACTGCAACTTCTTCATCACTGCCTTCAGTTAAACCTAGATCAATAGTATAGGTCTCCATAAATATTCTTGTTTTAAGTTTTTTTAATGACTCTTCATTCAGATTCAAATCTTGAATTTTTAAATCTCTTATTCTACTTTCAACCAAACTCTCTAAACCACTAATCAAATCACCACCAGGTACATTTTTTGAATAAAACTTTAAATCTTTAGGTTCATATATATTTAATTTTGGTATTTCTAAAGCACCATAAATTTGACCATTATTTATTTGGTATTGTATATCTGATATTTCCTTATAACTCTTTATAAGTAAATTGTTTTGAAATTCTAAAGAATCTTCAATAAAATTATTTTGATCCAAAAGAAGAATTATCCTTTCCTCCGATTCTTCAGTCGACAATACAAAAACAGTAATTGCAATAAATAATGGAAATATAAGTGGAGTTAATATTGTTGATAAAATAAATGATTTTTTCTTTACCCTCTGAAGGTACTCTCTTTCAAGTATTATCCAAATTTTATTCATTTTTTCCTTCTTCTACTTTCATTATAAATATATCATTCATATTAGGCACCTTCTGTTCAAATGAGATAATGTCAACTTCATTTGAAATTTCAGAAAACATTGTCCTGTAAGATTTTCCTTTTGCTAATGACAATTCGCTTTCATATACTTTATTTGATAGCTTATTTTGTGAAACGATGCTAAATAGTTTATCATTAGTGGATATTTTATTATTATGCTTTATAATATAATTATCAGATTTTGAATTCATTTTTATTTCATCTGTATTTCCATCTAATATTTTTTTAGAATTATTTATCATAGCAAGATGATCACATAACTCATCAACTGATTCTAGTCTATGTGTTGAGAAAATAATTGTTTTTCCTTCCTCTTTCATTCTTAAAAGATTTTTCTTAACAAGATTAGCATTTACAGGATCGAAACCAGAAAATGGCTCATCTAGTATGATTAGGTCGGGGTTATGAATAACAGTCGAAATAAATTGAACTTTTTGGCTCATTCCTTTAGATAAATCTTCAATATTTTTTTTCCACCAGTTAGATACCTCCAAATTTTCAAACCAATCAGCAGCTGAATCTATACATTTATCCCTTGACAAACCCTTAAGTTTACCCATAAATAATAAAAAATCACCTACCTTCATTTTTTTATATAATCCTCTCTCTTCCGGCATATATCCAATTTTTCTTACATCATCATAAGTGATTTCTTTATTGTTTAAGTAAATAGCACCTTCATCTTGATTAATAATTTGATTAATTATTCTAATCATCGAGGTTTTTCCAGCTCCATTTGGTCCCAAAAGACCAAATATACTACCCTTATTTACCTCTAACGATACATCGTCAAGAGCCTTATGATCAACATAGGATTTAGAAATATTTTTAACTGAAAGCAACTTTTTAAATTTTAATAATTATTAATGAACATCAAGATAATTAATCAGTACTAAAATGAAAAAATATGATGAATATTATAACAATTTACTCACCACTGTCGCACTTAATAAATGAAGGTTTAGGAAGTGACCACTTATCTGCATTTTCACTAAATGAATTGCAATCTGTTACATTTCCAACATCCCAAATAGATAGATCTTGATTAAATTTCTTTGCATCATAAAACATTTTTTCCATATTGGTTACATTTGAAACATCCCATAACTTTAAATCCCTTGAGATATCTGTACCGTGAAACATCTCCAACATATTTGTCACATTAGATACATCCCATTGAGATACGTTAGGATTAAAGGAGAATGCTCCTCTAAAAAGTCTCTTCATGTTTTGAACATTTGAAACATTCCACTCTGAAATATCAATATCTATATCGTAGGCATGAAAAAAAACACCCTCCATAATTTTTACATTAATAGTATTCCAATTAGAAATGTCTTGGTTATAACCAATTGTATTCCAAAATGTAAAATACATTGATTTCACATTAGTTAAATCCCAGGTTTTCATTTCAAAGTTTTGACTTATAGTGCAAGGCAATGAACAAAGTTCTCTTGTCTCTTCTATGAATGTTGTGATGAACTTTAACTTACCATTATAAGATGATGGTCCATAGGATTTTAAATGCTCCCAGTCCTTTACAATAACAAAACTATCACCTCTAAATAAAGTTTTTTCTCCAATATAATCATTGGCAAAATGGGTAGCTTTCAGGGTAATTCCATTTTTATCAATTTCAATAAGTGGACATCCTTTTATATTTACATATGTATCATTTGGAGTGTTTGGGCATAAATCGAATTCATCCAATACGCCATCATTATCAAAATCACCTTCTTTATATGGGCATCCTGAATTATTTACTGACATATTACTGTCCGTATTTGGACAAGAATCATCTTTGTCACTAACTCCATCATTATCAGAATCCAAATATTTGAAATTAGCTGTAATTGACATATTACCTAATACTTCAATACTAATATTAGGACTTTTACTATTATAATCACCGCTCCAATGATCAAATTCATATAATTCATTTGGTGTAGCAGAAATATTTAATTTTACTCCCCTAGGGTGCAAACCACTGACGTGATTAGTATTACCCGCATCTTCAGGATGAATAAGGACTTCCAATAAGAACTCATCATTCGGATTACAGGAAAGAATAAAAAATATTAAAAAATAACGATTCAATTCTAAAGACAGTCTATCTAATTAAATCAAACGTATGGGTGTACTTAATAGTTATTTGTTGGTAATTTGTAGAATCAATAATATCATCATCTTTAAGTATATTTAAAACAACATATAATCCTGAATTAGCCTCTCTTATTAAACCAAACCTTGCATTTAATGAAAATAGATTTGTTATATTATTATACTGAATTAAACTTTGTATGAACATTTTGGGTGTGAAAGAAAATGATAAGTCCAATCCACTTATAACTGCATCAAGATTACCATTATCAAGTCGAAAATTGTTACTATTAATAAAAATTGAACTATTAAACTTATCCCCTGGTCTTATATTTAAAGTGAAATTATTTGAAACTCTGTAACCACCAAAATATCCCCCTATAAAACTTCGATTACTTATTGATATTTTTTTATTAGGATTTGTAATAAATACAAGTTGAGCTTCAGCATGATTATATTTTGATGAGTTAATTGTTAAATCTGAAATATTAAAATTTTCAAAAACCAATTCCTTAGTTAGATTAATTCCTGTATGAATTTCTAAACCACTTCTCCACTCCCAATGATTATCAATATGAAGCCAACTGGAAACTAAATTACCAGTAAAATCCCAATAAGTTCTTGAATATATGTGAGGCCTTACCTCAAGGAGTTTTTTACTGTCATCAAATCTTATCGTCTTCCATACCATGAATTGTGGTTTTTTGAATGAATTTCTCTCAAGGTATCCAACCTCAGGATTAAATCCCTCACCAATTGTTGTAATACTAGCTAATAACCTCCATAAATTCCAATCATAATTTGCAGCAATTTTGTAAGCATAATCTCTTTCTTCAATACCTGGAGTAAAGCTTTTAGAAAGAAATCCGGATACCTTAGCTTTTTTTCCAATACCCCATACACCATCCAAAGCAAATACTCTATTATAATCGTTTTGGATTACTTGGCCTACACCATCTCTAGATACGTATATTCCACCAAGTGAAGACCTAGAACTTTCAAAATTGTGATTAATTCTTGCAACATTAAAAACATTTTTATTTAATGGTATTTCATTTAAATTATCTGTTAACATTGATAATACTCCAATATTTGTATTTCCTACCTTACCTGATAGCCTGCCTCCTCCAATTATTGGAACAATTGATCCATTTTCTGATATACCAATTCTTCTGCTAAAGAATAAATCTACCTCTCCCGGACTTCCGACGGAGAATTGACCTGCATTCTCAAGAAAAAATGCTCTTTTTTCTGGATAAAATAAATTAAATCTATCAATATTAACTTGTTGTTTATCAACCTCAGCTTGAGCAAAATCTGTGTTATAAGTAAGATCTAAAGTTAAACCAGAGTTAATACTATATTTTAGATCAACTCCATAATCAAGTTTAGAACTATGTTTTTCATCAACTAAGTTGTAGGTACCTTTGGTAAGTAGATAAGGTAATAACTTTAAATTTCCAGGACTTCTCAAGCTTATTCCATTCAATTTACCAGCTAGTGATACTCTTTTAATATTAAAATTATAACCAGCTGGTAGTGGTGCCCAGTAAGAAACCTCATTATTCTTACTAATATTTCTTTGAAAATTTATTCCCCAGGTCTTATTTATTCCAGAACTAAATCTGATAGATTTCAATGGAATTGCAAATTCTGCAGACCAACCATTTTCTAAAATTTTAGTATTTACAACCCAAGACACATCCCAATTCAAATTTGTTCCACCAATAACTCCACTTTGTTGTCTTGAAGCGCTTCGATTTCCTTCACCCTCATTATCAATTTGAGCATCATATTGCATTCCTGCAGAGTTAGTACCAAAAAGAAAACCGTTTTGTTGATCGTTATATGTATCTATAATAAAAAGAAAACTATCATCATCACCTAAATCAGCATCTCTTCTTGAATCTGAAACAAGTAATTTTTCTGGATTTGAATCGTAACATACTACACCTATGTACATAAAAGATGAGGTAAAAGCCACCTTGATCTCTGTTCGTTCCGAAGAGTTAAGACCAAAAGATGGTTTGGTTTGTATCATTTGATCTACAAATGGAATATTCTGCCACACAGTATCATTTATAACATCACCGTCTATTAAAGGGTCACTATTTAGTTCTATAAAATCCAAAGATGGACGGTCATTTGTTCCAATAACTTGACTAAATGAAATAAACGAATAAAATATAAAGAAGGAAAAATTTATTAAAAAGTGTAGTAAGGAATTAAATTTAATCAAATGAATCTATCTACCTTTTTATAATCTTTCTTATCAGGGTTTTGTCTTGATGTAACAATTTTAAAATGAAAATACCATCAGAGTTATCAGATATATCAAGCTTGTGATTTGATTTAGACCTTGTATTAACTACTTTTAGTTTCTTGAGGTTTCTTCCAAAAACGTCATAAAAATCAATTTCAACATCACCTAACCAAGAATCATCAAAATTAATATTGATATGATCCTTAGCAGGATTAGGATATATACTTATACCTTTTACATTATTATTCTCAACTGATAAAGGCGTATCATCATCATCAATAATTGTAACTGTAGTTAAATTACCCGAAGTTTCAGTATATGCATTTGTGATATTTTGAACTGAAATAATAATTGTTTCATCATCTTCATCAATATCATCTTGAATAGATGTTACTGTAACAACTCCAGATGTACCAGATGAGATTATTAACGGATTTTGGCTAATGCTGTAATCCTCTGAACCGGCTGTACCCACAAATTCAAAATTTATTTCTACATTTCCACTAGATGATTGTGAAGTTAATTGTGCAGTAATATTAAAAGATTCACCATCCTCGCTTATAGATGTTTTATCTACATCGAATGTTACACCTGGCAAACCAAGTGAATCATCATCTTGTATAACTATTTTTATCTGTTCATCACCTATAACTGAACCATTTTCTATATATGATGCAGTCAGGTTAAGAGTCTCAAAGCCTTCATTAATTTCATCTTGGACTGTTGAAATAGAAAGTGATGAAGATGACGAATTTGTGATTTCAAATGTATCTGGTGAATTAATCGTATAATCAGAACCAGACGCAGTACCAGATAGTGAGAAAACGACTTTCATTGGACTATATGGAGATAAATCTCTTGATAACTGATATTGCAGCTCAGCTACACCATTAGCCTCGTAAATTGTATCATTATCGAAGGTGAATGAGACACCACTTTCTTTTGGTTTGTAATCGACAAGTCCAGGGACCGTTGCAGTCCAAATTCCTCGTCCATAAGTAGCTATAACAATTTGTCCTTCATCGCCCAACTCAAAATCATTTATCATTACATAAGGCAAATCAGAGTTGACAAGGTTCCAGGTCTGTCCTCTGTCTGTAGTTTCCATAAGCCCTATTTCTGTACCAGCCCATATGATATTGGGATCGTGAGGCATAACAAGTATAGCATTAACACTGACATTTGGGAACCCATTTGTCGATTCACCCATCTGAAAATTGTCAGGGTATCCAGTCAAGTCCTGCCAAGTGGCACCTAAATCTTTCGACTCAAAAATTTTAGATCTCTTAAAATATGAGAACAATGCATATACCGTAGAATCTTCTGTTGGATGAGTGTATATACCTGAAGTCCAGGCTTGCTCACCTCCTGGCAATGGTGAACTGATAGTATCAAAGTTGTTTCCCCAGTCTTTTGATAGATATATATGTTGATCATCCGCTACTTTACCTCCGACGTAAACAAATCTTGGATTTGCATCAGATACATCAACGTTTGCACCAGCTGTATTATCACCAAGCCTTTGATATGTCCAAGAGTTCCCAAAATTATCAGATCTTATTACACCTTTTCTGGTTATACCGTAAATCATATCAGGGTCTTGCTTTGAGCTTTCTAGTTTAGAATAGAAAGGATTCGCTTCTTCATCAGCCTGCTTAAATCCAGAGGTACCGTTAAATGACATCCATCCATTAGCTCCTCCATCCGTTGAAATAGCAGCACATCCGTTATTTTGACAAATAGCCATCATTTTCAAAGGATTGTCCCAATGTGTAATGACATCAAACCCGTCACCTGAATTTACTCTATTTGCATCATAAATTCCAGGCCCAACAGACTCAACTGTTAGATAAGTTCCATTATCCTGAGTTCCACCTAAGTACTGATCTTTACCCTTAACTTTAGATGCATGATAAAACTGAGTAGTTACATAACCATTATCGATTGATGGTTTTGCTGCACCACTAGGTATAAAGGCCCATTGATAACCACTAGCTTGCCAACTTTTATCGTTTGCACCAGGATCATTACTAAAATCGGATATAGCAGGGCCACCATCATTACCAACTATTAATCTAAAATTACTTACACCATCAGAAAAAATAGTCATCGTGTGCTGATCTGGATGAACATAACCATTTTTTTTGCCATAGTCGTATGGTTCAGTAGTAACGTCATTATCAAAAGTTGTATATACATCAGTAATGGATGTTGATATCTTAGTTGTATCAGACATTACCGTAAACTTGTGGATATTTATATCACCAACATAGACAATGCTATCGTAAAATGGATTTATGGCAATAAAATTATTATAATTATTCTGTCTCCCGACCCACTGGTCATCTCTAACAGCAGGATAGTTTCCTCCAGGACTAAAATCAGAATTTCCGCCAATATTTTCTTGTAGATAATGCCAGTCATTACCACCATTGTAGGATACGTTTAGAACAAATCTAGGTGTTATGCTAGCATCATCTCCTGAAGATGCAATGCTCGCATATATTATATCAGGATCTGAATGAGAGACAGCAATTTCATTTCTAGAATGAGTACTACCCGTACCAGGTATTTCATAATCTGAAGTTTGAACCCATGTAGTACCAGCATCAGTTGATTTTAGAACATTTCGAGACTTTACGGCAGCATATTGGATATTAAAATTTGTAGGAGCATAAACAACTTGAGTAACAGCTCCACAGCCTCCATGGAGAGTAGCAGCATCAAGAACTTCATTGAAATTTGCACCGCCATCTGTGGATTTGTATATATATGAGTTACACCAATATTTGTTTTCTGCCGCAATAATCAACGTATTTTCATCACTTGGATCAACTATAATTCTATAAACATTAGCATAAGCAGGATCGATTCTACCATCACCACCTAAAGGTGTAATGTTTGACCAGGATGAACCACCATCATCAGACTTGTATATTCCATCACCATTGTCATCACCTGATAAGGATTTTTCTCCAGTTCCAGCATAAATCACATTTGGATTGGCGGAAGATTGTGCCAGAGATACAAAATCAAGGTTTTGGATGTCTGGAGATAAATTTTCCCATTCCATAACAAATGTGGTTGGGTTATAATACCCCCTCCAGATTCCACCACCTATACTAGCAGCTAAATAAGTATTTCCTGTTGGATCAGCAGCATCTACCATTATTGCTCGAGTTCGTCCTGAAACATTTCCAGGCCCTCTTGCTTTAAAAACTGCGGTAGCAGCAGCAGAACTACTAGAACTGTTCTCATTACCCATTACAGATGACCTATATACTTGGGGTTGGGCTAAAAGCTTTTTTAATTCATACTGCCTGTAACCAGCAGGATAGTTGATGCCTGATGGATGTTCAGTGATTTGTTTTCTGTATTCTACCCAACCTTTCATTTGAGCGACTTCGGACTCAACTAGCTTTTTTTCCTGACAGGAAAAAACAAATAAAAAAGTTGAAATAGCAAGGGTTAAATAATATCTCATATCAGCGTTAAATTTAATTAATTAAAAGTAATCTTGAATCAATTTTTTAATATATTCGTAAAATATTTTATGAAAAATTTAATAATCAGCCTCACACTACTATTTGTCAACATTTCATGTGCAGAAAAGAAAATTAGAATGGATGTATATATGTCCCCAACTTGCGGATGTTGCAAAAAATGGGTTAGTTATTTAGAAAATAATGGATTCGAAATAAATACTTTTACTGACCAAAATATGAGAGCTGTTAAAACAAAGTATAATATATCTCAAGAAAATACTTCTTGTCACACTGGAATAGTAGATGGATACTATATAGAAGGACATGTTCCAGCCAGTGATATAAAAAAATTATTAAAAGATAGGTCTGACATTGCTGGGTTAACTGTTCCTGGAATGCCAGCAGGTCAAAACGTTCCTGGAATGGAAACTGTAGATACTAATGCCAATTATGACGTTTTTTCAGTTAATAAAGCTGGGGTATCTAAAGTCTGGAACAGCTATAACTAATATTATTTAAAAACTAGTTTTTTATATCTTCTTAGATAACCTGAGAATCAACCCACTATTACTTTCAATTTCTATCAAATCCCCAATTGTATATGATTTAAACTTTTGAAGATCAGTTACCTCAGGACTAAATAACCTACATTGCTTATCATCTAGACCTAACTTTTTCCAATCTATATTCAGTTTAATAATTTCATTATTTTTTGACCAAGAAGCGAGAGTAATCAAGATATCACCATCTCTTTGATAAATTGTACATTTTATCTTTTTATTATCAATTGTTACTGGTGAGCTATCAACCCAGTAACCAATCATTTTACTTTTATGAATTTCAAAGTCATCAAATAATTTCCAAATATTACCTGGGTTATAATTATGATATACCCTAGTAGTCATCCCATAAATCAATCCACGATAAGGCCTTCCTCCTTTTTCTAACATTTCTCCAGTCAGTCCAAAAGGAATTCCAGATACTTCAGTCATCCAATAATCAGGATCTAAATCATATTCAAAATATTCACCAAACCAAAGTCTTGAAACAAATGGGAAATGTTCCATGTAGAGTAAAGCGCTATTAATAAATCCATCCCTATAATTAAATTGATTTGCTGAATGGAGATCAATAACAAATGATTCTCTATTTCTATTCAACACACTTGCAATTCTTTTAACAGTACCTCTACTAAAAGCAATATCATCAAGATATAAACCATCAATTTTATTATATTTAGAAAGCCAATTTATACCTTCAATGTAATAATTTGTCCATCTTGATGTGCCTTTGTTTAATATTGAAGCGTCATTTACGTTAACAGCATGCCATGCTGAATGATAATCTCTTTTCAAATGTTCTTGCAGCCAACTATGTCCCCCACCTTTTCCATTATTAAATATTTCGTCTCCAAGGCTTCTCAAAGGAAATAATTCATGGGCCTTATAAGTTAATTCTCTAATTGTATTGTATAACTTAACTTTAATTCCTTCTTTTTGAGCCTGATTTATATATTCCTTTTGTTCTTTTATATTATAAAATGGATAATTGATATAAGGATTGATTTTGTTTGCATGATGAACATTTACAACTGTTCCATTAAGTTTTAATACTGAATCAACCGGTATAAATTTGTGAACAAATCTTGTATTGAAATGAGCTTCAGTGTTAATAAGTTTAAAAGGAGTTACTAAAAATCTAATATTAAAATCAAGTGTATCATTTTTTTTCATAAACCTCTCACCAGTATAATTATCAATAGATACCTTTTTTTTATCTAATAATACTTTAATTCCACCCTTCGACATATTATACCAGGACTTTGGTAAGTTCAATGGTTTAGATTGATAAAAATTTGTATTAAGAGGTCTCTCGTAATTGTTATCTCTTAGAACATATTGTAATCCTTTATTTACATTACCAAGCCATAAACCCTCCTGATGTTTAGAAACGTCCCATTTCCAATTAATATTTTTATTTAATTTTCTACCTTTTCTTCCAAGACCCAACATATATTTAGATGCATCTTTTTCCATAGGTATTAAAAAAGATATATTGTCAAGAAATGTATCAACTTTTGATATTAGTTTAATTTTAATATCCACCATTCCATCATATTCTATTAAGCCAGAAACATTCATCTTGAAATTTTTAGATGAATTTAGAGCCTCCCATTTTGAACTTGCTAAGTTTCCTTGTTGAATTTTAAATTGACTATTAATAAATTTTTCATAATTATCACTTGACGTTGAGATTTTAAATGACATCTCTTCAGATAAAATATCTTCAGGGTTTTTATTTAAGTGAGTCATCTCCTGTGAAAAATACGAGGATATACTTTTAGGTAATCCAAGAGAATTTAATTCAATTTCTCTACCTAAAAAATGAATTTTTTTATCCTTAACCTTCAACTTTTCATATGGGCTAATAATTATATCCTTTTCAGAACCAATCTTTGAATTCAACCATCTTAGTCTACTCATCATCTTTGGATTACTATCACCAAAGTCATTTACAAACGTATTTTTTACCCTTATCTTAAGATGTATTGTATCTTGTTCTGTATCAGATGGTTTAATAAAAACCTTAGACTTGTATGTACCAGCTTTAATTTTCTCTGGAATTTGTATACCAAACCATAAACTTTGAACCACATTTTTTTCTAGTGAAACTTTTTTAGAGAAAAAATTTCCGTTAAGATCTATTCCCTCCTTATTGAAACATGTAAAATTGTCTCTTGAAATTTTATTTTTAGAGTCTAAAATTAAATCAGAAAACATGATATCGATATCACTTATTTCATTGAATGGAGAATAAAGACCAACCTGAAATGTATAATATTCACCTTTTGAAACCTCATCTGATAAAGCATTTACCTCATTTTTCTCCTTTGTCCATCTTAAAGGAAGATAATCAGTCATTTTGATTGGATAATTTCTATACTCAGGAAACAGATAAACCTTTTTGTCAACTCTCTTTATATAAGACTCAAGCTCTTTATCTGTTGAAATAATCTCCATTGGGAAAAAGGAATGAAAATCATCTATTGACTCAAATTTAGAAACTTTAGCATTTTTTACTAATAATAAATTTTCAAGGCAATGCTTAACTTTTTTATTCCAATTTGTATTGGAATTATATTTTGGAGATAAATATTCTACTTTAGGATAATACCCACCAGTCGATTTATGGGGTAGATAATAAAAATAATATTTTTTAGATGATAATATAGGTTCAAAGAGTATATGACCGTATGAATTATTAATTTCAATTAAATGTTTTTTAATTATTTCCTTATTTGTATTTGCATCAACTATTAGAACATCTTTTCTGTTTGGTGAGTCATCCCTTCTTCTCCAAGGAATCTTAACCTGGTGAATCTCATCAGAAATATTATCTAATTCAACAACTATTCTGTGGTTCCCCTTAAAAATAAATTTTTCCTTGTAATTTGGATGATCCCAGTTACCTGACTCATGCGGAGTATCATAAAATTTTTTATCAATAGACTTACTTCGATAAATTAAATTGTCAGATTCTTTACATGATATAATAAAATTTGAAAGTAAAAGAAGAAATAGAATATTTATATTCTTAAAAAAGTACATGTGTTAAAAATAATAATTTAATTGTGAATAGATTATTTTTTTCCTAATGATAGAAGATTAGAAAATAATTTGTAAGCACCAGGAACTCCAGCTGGCAACTGTCTAAACCAAGAGTATGATGTGTATATAAAATGTCCCTCTCCAATTTTTGATATTAATATTCCACCATCATTTGGATCCTCATCAATATCATTAGATGAAATTAAAGTTTCATATTCCTTTGACCATTTATTTGGAAAATATAATCCTCTTTCCTGTATCCAATTATCAAAATCTTCTGTTGTAATCTTATTTGGAAAATTTAGAGCTGGATGTTCTGGATTAATTATTCTAACCTTTGCATCTTCCTCGGAAACTCTGTTTCTAGATAGTTGTATATTATATGGAACAAAATTATTTAAATCCAGGGTATTCCATCTAGAACTTGTGTTGTATTGTATTAATACATTTCCTCCTTGTTCCATGAATTGCATAATACTGGATTTGTATTGTATAATGGATTTATCAACATTAAAAGCCCTAACACCAAAAATTAAAGCATCATAATTTTTAAGTTTATCAATATTAAGATCGGATTTAGTTATTTCCTCAACTTCGTAACCAACTAAGTTTAATGATTGAGGAACCAAGTCACCAGGACCCATATAGTATGCGATTTTCTTTGATTTTAAATTAAGTTTAAATTTTCTAAGAATAACTGTAGATACAGGAAATCTATTTTGAATCGGAAAATGATCATAATTAATTGTCTCAATCCCTCTATTATATATAATGTTGTCAACCTTTGCCTCAAAATTAATCTCAAAATCATTAGCTTCATCACTAGACAAATCAATTTCAAACTTAAAAGTTTTTTTCTCTCCTTTATTAGTAAAGTTAAATTTTTGAGACTCAGGAGAAATCTTTATTTCATTATTCGTATTTATACTTACTTCTCCTGAATTATCATCTTTGCCTGACGTTACTTCAACTTCAACTTCTTTTTTATTTGAATTAACAAATAATTCCATTTTATTGACCGGATTAACATAAACAGGGTTTCCAACAATTAATTTTTTATAGTCATCTCCTTTGATAGGGTTGTTGATTTTGTTTTGAACCGGTGATTTATAAACTATCTTCTTATCTCCAATAATAAAGTGGAATGATGAAATAAAATTTGATTTGTTTTCTGGTTCTCCCAAATCGTTGAGATCGTCAATCGAATAAGTACCAAATGATGGTTTATCTTTTAACCAATATTTTTCAGAAACTTTCAATTTTTCTGGAACTCTAAGAGATAAATTTTTTTTAAATAATTTATTGTTAATTAACTCTTTATTTAAAATGATTTCTTTATCTAACAAAACAATTTTTTCAATTTTAATTTTATTTGGACTTCTATTAATAATTTCAAAGTTAATATTAATAGTTTCCCCTACAGAAATAATATGAACATCGGATAATGATTCAAAAAATAGACCTGAGGTCGCTTTGATAAGTTTTTTTAATTCATTTTTTTTAATTTCTCTCCAGTGTCTATCAGATATTCTATCCATTTCCTCATGAGCAGAAACTAAGTAAGGCGTTATTTTATGTGGAGCCTTGACATCAAAAGAGTCACGTGATAAATCAATATATTTCTTTAAAAGTGGATGTGGATAAACTCTTTTCCATGATGTCTCAATTCCTTCCATTATATCATTTTCTGCAACATCACCTTGTAATTGTGTAAATAGTTCAACCTCACTTCCTCTTCTCCTTAATGCACCAAATGCTTGACTTTTGTGCATTGATCTACTTTCCGAAGCAATTTCGTTGTACGATTTTCCAAGATATTCGTTAAATAAACCAACATCAACCTTTATCATCTTATCTTTATCATATTCGTCAAGGTTGAAGAATCTCGATGAGGTATTCCAAAAAATTCTTTTAGCTTTCCAAGGATTAACATATTCGAGTTGATCAGGATAAACATTTGGATCTCCTGAGAGATTAAATGCTTTGTTTGCCAAGATTGTTGATGCAGTATGATGACCGTGAGTAATACCTGGTGTCTCACTAAATCTTGTCACTATCACATCAGGCTTAAACTTTCTTATTATCCACACAAAATCATAGAGAATCTTTTCTTCATTCCAAAATTTTAAACTTTCCTTCGGACCCTTTGAATATCCAAAGTCTACTGCAGATGTAAAAAACTGAATTCCACCGTCAATTTTTCTTGCTTGTAATAACTCATGAGTTCTGATAAGTCCAAGATTCTCTTTAAGGTGAGTTCCAATAAAGTTTTGTCCTCCTCCTCCTCTAGTTGCTGAAAGATAGCCTGTTTCATATTTTTTTTCATTTGCTAAATAGGCAATAAATCTAGTGTTTTCATCATCTGGGTGGGCTGCAATGTATAAAACCTTACCAAATACATCTAATTTATCTAACATCTGAAGAATATCAGATACACTGTATGAATTTTTATCCTCATTTTCTGCATATGAGTTAAATGAAATAAATAATAAAATTTGAAAAATGAGGAAAAGTCTCATACTAGAATTTAAAAATAAAAAATTAAAATAAAACCCTCCGTTGGAGGGTTCATTTATTTATCCTTGTGAAGCTAGTTCAATTTCTTCCATCATGGCAGAAGGATCAAAATTGTGCCATTCTCTAACAATTCTACCATCAGCCCATTCAAAACTTATATGAACCGGTATAGTAATTTTGTTACCACTAGATTTTCCAGTGGCTGACCATTCAAACCAACTATTAGTCACTGCAGTAGCAGGATTATTATCTGAAGCAGGGTACTCTATTGTCTGAACCCAAACACCAAGATCTTCACCACCACTTTCATCATAGGTCCAACTCATGCTAATATTATCGAACACTTCATGCTGTACAGTTATTAATTCTGAAATATCTGCAACATTTGATGCTTCTGTACTATTCATATAAATTTTAAGATCAGGTGACCACAGAGATTGTAATGCAGCGACATCATTATTTAAATAATTTTGATAATGTCCTCTGATAGCGTTAGACTTTTCATCATCAAAAGTAACAATTACGTTATTTGAGGGTGTACCACAACTAGCAGCAACAATTATCAATAAGAATAAAATTAAATTTTTCATAAATTCTATATATTAAATTAAAATGGTAAATCTAGCACTATATTTTAAAAATACTAATCTCTGTACTTGTTAAACCAGTATAATATGTGGTCAATTTTAGTTATAAGCTGACTGGGTCTATTTGAAATATTATGATAAGCACCAGGAATTTCAACATACACTGTCTCAATTTTTCTTAATTTAAGTGCATGATACAGTTGTTTTGCTTCTGATGGAGGGGTTCTAAGATCATTTAACCCAACCATAACCATTGTTGGAGTTTCTATGTTACCAACAAGTGATAAAGGTGAAAAACTCCAATAATGATTAAAATTTTCCCATGGTTGACCATCATATCTTGAATAAGCATATCCAAAATAATTATCTGCTACCAATGTTTTTGATATCCAATTCATAACAGGCTTTATAACAGCTGATGCTTTGAATCTACTAGTTTTACCAACTATCCAAGCAGTCATAATACCACCAGCACTACCTCCTGTTACAAATAAATTATCTCTATCAATGTAACCTAGCTCAAGCATTTTATCAACGCCATCCATAACATCGTAATAATCATCTCCTGGATAGTTTCTATACAATAGGTTTCCGAACTCTTCTCCATAACTAGTGCTTCCCCTAGGGTTTGGATAAAAAACAACATAACCCGCAGATGAATACAATAAAATTTCAGGAGAAAATCTATCTCCATAATTACTTATTGGTCCACCATGGTTTTCTACAATTAGTGGATAAACTTTGTTTGGGTCAAATCCAGGAGGCTTAGCTATCCATCCTTGAATTTCCCTGCCGTCAATAGAAGATTTATACCAAATGTCTTCCACTACACCTAAATCTTTATTACTCAACAATTCATTATTAAGTTTAGTAATTCTGTTTGTTGACTTTCCATCAAAAATTGCTAGATCTGCAGGATGATAGGGAGAGGTAATAGTAAATGAGATATGTTCTTCTAGTGATATTGTAAAAGATCCTCCACCATATGGTCTCCCAATTGATGTTCCACCAACATCATTAACCATTTTTTTTATTCTGCCATTCAAATCCGTTTTTCCAACCTTTGTATTACCCTCATTATCATACATAAAATAAATACTTTTTCCGTCACTTGACCATGTAAGAGATGTTACATCTCTATCCAAAGAAGTTTTTAAAAGTTTTTTATTGTTACCATCAATATTCATTAAATAAATGTGTGATATCTGATATGTTTGAACTTTGTCATCATACCCTAAATATGCTATTTGTTTACCATTTGGTGATACAACTGCACCTAAATCTGGTCCTTTTCTGTTTGTAAGTTGTTTGAGTTCAGTACCATCAATATTTATTGAATATATTTCTGAATTTCTAAAATCATATTCCCAATCTTTTGTATAATTTGATGAGAATACAAAACCATTGGAGTTTAGTCTCCAATCAAATGAATAATGGTCGTAACTTTCAGAGGTAACCTTTACTGGGGTTCCTCCTGTGGCTGAAATATAAAAAATATGAGAAAAACCTTCTCTCATGTATCCTGAGCCATCAGATTCATGTTTAAGTCTATCTGTTATTCTTGGTTTATCTGCCCAATTTGCATTCTTAGGTTTCCTAGGTGGAATTATAAGTTGTAATGTTTTATCGGGGACAAACATTAGAAAACCAATATATTTTCCATCTCTTGACCATTTCAAATTTCGAGGAGATTCATCTAACTGAGATATAGATGAATATTGTTTAGAATCTAACCAGTACATATATATTTCAGTGCCATTACTATCATCTGAACTCGATATAAATGAAATTCTCTTTCCATCAGGGCTCCACCTTGGACTGCTTTCTGAAAAAGTGTTTGAAGTTAGTTTTTGATGATTACTGCCATCTGAATTAATTATCCATATAGAAGATGATCTTCCGTCTTTCATTATATCCATTTTTGTTCTGACATAAATTATTTTCGATCCGTCAGGAGAAATTTGTGGATCTGATACATATTGTAATTTGAACACATCTAGATTCTTAAAAGTATCCTGAGAAAAAATAGAAGAAGTATTTACTGATAAAAGAAAAATTATAATCCAATTTTTCATTATTTTCTTTTAAATCCGTGGATTAGGTTTTGATATTCTATTTCAAATTCATTATCGCTTGCAAACTTTTTGAATTCATCAGAAGCTGGTCCTGTTACAACAAACTTTTCTATACTAAATAGATTAAAAAATCTTTCAAAATATGGACTTTCCATGAAATTTTGTCCATGCTGTAAAGCTCCTTTACTATCAATATACTTTTCATAAAGGGTAACATTTATTTTATCTTCTGATAAGTAATAAGCATATTCTAAACAAAAATCTTCTTTATCTAATACATTTTGAGTTATCTCAGAGATAAAATTATCTAGATCTTCAGTACTATTTTCATTAATACTCAAATCAATAATAAATGTTATTTTATCAGATTGTATACCTTCAAAGAAAGATGAATTATCAGAATGATCTTCAACTTTTGTACATGACGTGTAAAAAATGATAATAGAGATAAAAATATATTTTTTCATATTATTTTATTTAATTGCTACTCTAGCAAGGTAATCAAAAGCAGTTATATATAAGCTCTTCTCATCCTTACCAAAAGCACAATTTAAGGCGATGCTTGTTGTGCCTATCGTTGCTAAATGATTTCCATCAGAGTCTATAATAAAAACTCCACCAGGACCGGTTGAAAAAACTGTTCCTGATGAGTGGACTTTAATTCCATCAAACCAACCCTCATTTGTTTTAGTAAGTTCAGTCCCATCAAAAAATATCTCTCTATTCTCAAGACCACTCTCAGTTATATCAAACTTTGTTATAAATGGATTATCTACATCTGAATTATTTACATATAAAGTCTTGTTATCAGGAGAGATAGCAATTCCATTTGGTAAAGTAATATCATCTATCAAAAGTGATAAATCACCATTTTTTGCTAACTTATAAACACCATTAACTGGTTGTTCTTTTAGTGAACTTGTCAAAAGTTTTTCGAGCCCAAAACCATATGGAGGATCAGTAAAGTAGAGATCACCATTAGTTGCGTATACCAAATCATTTGGGCTATTAAAAAGTTTGCCATCATAATTATCAATTATGGTCTCGAAACTAGAATTACTTGTTCCCCAGTCAATTAATTTAGATATTCTCCTGTCACCATGCTGAGTTAATATTAAATTCCCGTTTGAATCTAAAGTCATTCCATTTGATCCAAGTATTCCATCAGGCTCAGCTGGAACAATGCCAGTATATCCACTTGAGTCCATGTAAACAGACAATCCATCGTTTTCATTCCAACTAAATATTTTATTTGAAGCTACTTGAGTAAATAGTAAAGAATTCAATTTTTCAACCCAAAGTGGGCCTTCAGCAAGATAAAGAGAGTCTGCTAGTAAATCGATTTTAAATTCAGATGTTACAAATTTATTTGCTTTCTCATCAAATATTTTAATGTCACCTCTTGACTCATACTCGGACTTATCTTCAGAAATATTAGAATTACAAGAAATCAATAAAATTGTTAAAATAGAGGTTATAATATTTTTCATAGTCATTTTTAAAATCAATTTTTAAAGTAATTTAATAATATCATCATATTTTTAAAACTTCATCATTGATAAAAAATTAATCTGAAACTAAGGTATTAAGATAATTATGGATTGATTCGGTTAACTTTATTCTTTGAGTATCTAACTCAATTATTCTTCTCGTATAATTTCCAACTCTATTTCTCAAGTTTAGAGTTTTTGTATAAAAATTAATTCCATCGTAATGTTCCCTCATTTCAATACTCTCAAAAAATTTTCTAAATTTCTTGAAAGAACTATTATTAAAATTAGAACCGCTTCCCCTAACACCTAACCTTACGTCAGGATATAAATTATTATTAAAATTCTCATTTGTATATAACACAAGAAAGGGATGATAATATGTATAATATCTTATTGCTATATCGTCCACTATTTTATTGTGATCATTTATTCTTTTATTTGTAGCTTCATAATATTTATTCATTAGGCTATGTATTTCTTGTGGAAATAGATTTATTCTTCCGTTTGATATCAATGACTTATAAGTTGCGTCAGTCATAAAAAAAGTTTGATATGACCAGAGATAACCAATCCTAATAATTTCTTCATAATATTTTTTGTAATTTAGTTTTTTATCAAATCTTAACTCAATCAAATTAATTAACTTATTAGATCTAACTTTTCCAGTATCTAAAGATGTATTTACCCTACTAATTATTAATGAATCATTCTCTAGGTCATCAATTATTGACTCAATGTCTTTGATATGTTGTATTCTTTCCAGTCTATTTCTATTCCACTCATCAATCCAAAAAGTAACTGATATTCCAACCACAATGACTATAAACTCTAGAGAATATTTAATTAATAATTTTTTTTTGAAATCCATTTAATTATTAAATAATGCATCTTCCATTAATGAGGGTGGCATATTTCCTATAAGCAATAGCTTTTCATGGAAATCAGATATATTATAATCCTTGCCTTTCATTTTTCTATAATTCTCTCTCATTTTTAATATTTCTATCATACCCATAAAATAGCCAATAAAATAACCAGGTCTGGATGAGGAGGAATCAATTTCGAGTTGCGCTGCCCATCTCAAAAAACCTACTTTATCAGTCATTAAACTGATTGCATCTTCATAAGTCATTTTTTCTGTATGCATCCCAACATCATATATCACTCTTGCATTTCTCCAAAGTCTTAATTGTAGCTGCCTTAGTTTAATTTTATCATTAGGATAAAATCCTGTTTCTAGCATTAGCTGTTCATTGTATAAACCCCATCCTTCACTAAATAAAGAAAGTCCATTATTTCTTCTAAGCTCACTGGGATTATGCATTTGATACAAACCCTGAATATGATGTCCCGCATACGTCTCATGGGGAGCCGTTACTAATATTACACCCCAATCGTGTTCAACAAGATATTCGTCTTTTGTTTTTTGATCCCATTGATGTTCAAAAGGATTAATTTTCCATTCGGAAGTGAAATATCCTTCATCATCAATACCCTTTGACCTAGAGAAATTTCCGTAATAAGAAGTTTTTCTCAGGTAAACTTCTCTGGGTACAACATTCACTCTCTCCTTCCATGGTATTGGAATCAATTTTTTATTTTTGATATGTTCACCAGATTTATCTACCCAATACTGGTGAGCTTGAATCATACTGTCAGGATGAGGATACTCATTCTTTATCTCTATTAATAATTCTTTTGTTGTCTTAGATGGATCAATTTTCAAGGCTAATTCATCCATTTTTTTTATGGTATTATTAAATTCCTTCCATCCAAACTCCCACAACGTTTCGTCATTATAATCTAATAGCAGTTGATGTTTTAACATTTTATTATATGCTTCTTTACCTAAAGAGAAAGAAGAAACCTCCAATTTTGGCACTTCTTTTTCAAGGAAAGATGTAAATTCTTTTAGATTTTTATTTATCTGAAACAATAATAATTCTACATTATCAATATCTAAATTTTTAACTGAACACGTAACTAAAAATTTTGGAATTTCAACTTCAAAAATATCTTTTGAGCTTTTTGCCATAAACAATCCCAATTCATTAAATCTTGGTACATATTTGGTAATTTGTGATTTTCCGTATTCTAAATCTTTCACAACAACAGGGAGATATTCAAGAAGAAATATTAATTTTTCCTCACAAGTAAATGGCCCATTAATCTTATTTGATATTTGTCTAAATTTCATGTATTGTCTGGGATCTTTATTCCAAGGCTTATGAAATTCATTGACAATTTCCTTTCCTTTTATAATACTTTGGATAAATCTGTAATCAATGCTTGATTCAAAATTTAAGTTATTAGCATCTATAGATCTAAGATCATTCAGACTTTTCTTTATCTCTTTTAATTGGTTTGAGAAATAGCTCTCACTCATCCTTTCGGTATTGAATGAGTTATTATCTTCTTTTTCGTTAAAGGATTTAACAAATGCATCAAATTTATTAACATCATCATTATTAATTTTGCAACCAGTAAATAGAATAATTGCAATCAAGGATATTACTGAAGTTCTCATTATATTTATTTAATCTCCAAGTAAATATATGGTCTCTTTTTTAAATATCCGTCTTGAAGAGTATTACAATCACCTCTTCTTCCTGTATAATGAGTAGTTAAGTAGTTTGAATAATTATCATGCTTAACAAGAAATATATCAGAATCATTTCCATTATATGGAGTTAGATTAGTCATACATACCTGAATGAGTAAATCTGATATACCATTATAGTAAAAACCATCATCTTTCAATGGTAATGTAATAATTGCATTATCCGGATTTGACCATGATATATTATTTTCACTATAAACTTCTCTTACAGATTTAAAACTGTAATAATTACTTTGAGGTGTGATGTTAGCCATACCTATCTTAACATTAAAGTTATCATTATTTCCATTGGTTACATTAAAACCTAATTTTTTAATATATCCCTCTTTCATACCTAGACTTTTTATTTCTGAAGCTCTAATTATATATTGTTTTCTTGAACTTTTAAAATTTGTTGGAAATGGGGATAATTCTTCAGCAATTTTTCTATTTGTCCTACCAATTAGTGAAGTTGTAAGTCTTCCATCACCAAATCTAAATTTTTTAATGTTTTCATTATTTAAATTTGATAATGTATTAGATATCTCATCACTATCAGAGCCAATGTTATTTTTTAAATTATCAATTTGTCTATTTAAATTAGATATTTGAGACTTTTGATTACTTACATTT
>CACPHX010000016.1 GCA_902633975.1 uncultured Marinoscillum sp. | reverse complement strand
GAGTCTGTGATAATCAGGAAGTAAGGATCCATTCTTTGGTCCGACTCCAATATAATTTAACTCAGATTCATCTAGCAAGGTAATATTGTAATTATAGGACGGCTCAGTAAATGCTTTCCCTGATCCATAAATAAAGTTTAATGAAAAATTCCAACCATTAATTTCATAATTATTAAAAATTTTAAACTCATTCTTTTGAGTATTTGGTGCTGGGAAAGGGTCACCATAATTTAAAAGTGGAAAAATATTTTCTGCGTCTATGTACGTATATGATACCCATCCAGTATACTTATCTATTTTCTTTTGAACTAAAGTCTCAAAACCTTTCACCTCACCATCACCATTAAAAAACAAAGAATTCAAATTTGTGTTTTGAAATCTAAGACTGAACTCAGTAATATTTTTGATATCCTTATAAAAAAGTTCAGTGTCAATAAGCCATGAATTGTTCTCATAAGATAATCCAGCTATGTAATGAGTCGACTCACCTACGTTTATATCACTATCATCTGATAGTTGCCAGAAATCTCTTGAACGTGAGGTGACATTTTCTCCGATAATCTGTTTTACAAATTGGTTATGGACTCCGTATCCAAGTTTAATCTTCACGTTCTTTATGAATTCATAGTCTAGCTGAAACCTCGGAGCTAGGTAATTTTCTTTTGTCAGCTCATAACGGCTTGCTCTAAGTCCAACTTTCAAATTAAGATTTTTAACTGACGTCAGGTTGTATGATACATAAGCAGAATAAAGATCTGATAATTGCGAGTTATCAATTATAGATAATGTGTCATCTCTAACAAAAAGATAATCTATGTCGGACTTTGTAAACTCAAGACCAAACTCGAATTTATTATTTTTCCCTGATAACAATTCTGCATCATAGCGAGCAGTAAAGTCTTCCACTTTATTGTCTTGAT
This sequence comes from uncultured Marinoscillum sp., assembly GCA_902633975.1. Classification (GTDB taxonomy): domain Bacteria; phylum Bacteroidota; class Bacteroidia; order Cytophagales; family MED-G16; genus MED-G16. The sequence continues at coordinate 29,253 of CACPHX010000016.1, read as the reverse complement.
CAAGAATAACGCTAAGATCAAAGATTGTCGAATCTAAATCAGGAATAATTGCATTTACAAAGTAAGAATCATCCTGATAGTTATAATACTGTGAATAGGATACGTTAAGACTGTTAAAAAATTTTGGATTCCATTGTCTAGACCACTTAAAGGAATACCCATTATTTCCCCATCTTGATATTCTGTCCAAATCGCCTCTTATCTCAATCTTGTCAATATCACCAAAGTTGGGATTCTGAAAACGTCTGGTATCACTTGTTTCTACTAAATTATCTTCTCCACTGTAAAAACTGAAAGTTATCAAATCATCTCTTGTGGGTTTATAAGATAGTTTAGCATTCAAGTCAAAGAAATTAAAATTTGGGACCCAAGGGTCAAGGTTTTCAATGTCATCGTCTGGATCGAACTGATCGTATATTTTTTCAAAAAAAGACGTTTGTAAAATGTCTGTGAATGATCTTCTCCCAGATGCAAAAAAACTAAACTTATCTAAAAATGGGATCTCAATTGATGCAGATGCACTTAACAAATTAATGTTTAGTCCACCCTTGATCTCGTTAAAACTTCCAACCTTTCCAGTAAGGTCAATAACACTTGAGAGTCTGCCCCCGTAATTTGAGGGAAATGCTCCTTTGTACAGGTCTACGCTTTTAATGGCATTTGCATTAAATGCGCTGAAAAATCCAAAAAAATGATCAACATTATACACCTTAATTCCATCAAGTAGTACAAGATTTTCTTGAGGTTGTCCCCCCCTAACATATAAACCTGAACTATTTTCATTTGTAGCACTTACACCTGGCAGAAGCTGCAAAGACCTAAAGATATCAACTTCTCCTATGGATGGCATAAGACTTATTTGTTGGACAGACATCCTGTGATTACTTATCTCTGCACCAGCTTGTAAGAATTTGCTAGACTCAGTTGAAACCACAACCTCGTTTAAAGTTGACGTAAGAGCAGTTAAACTAATAACTAATTTTCCATTTAATATATCATCTGTCAGGATAATATTTTGGGTTTTATAACCCACATAACTTGCCTTAAGTGTCATCCCAGATTTTATTTCTCCAACCAGAGTAAAGTAACCGTTCTCGTTAGCGCTTGAACCAATCTCAAGTTCACTTACATATACATTAGAATATGGTAGTCTCTCACCTGATCCCTCCTCCTCTATGTGTCCCGTAAGAACAACCTGAGAATAGGAAGAGTTGAATAGAATTAATAAAAAGAGTTGGATTATGTACTTAACCATTTCAATTATTTCTCGAATTTAATTTGAATCAGAGATTAATTTAATTTTTCTTTTTAAAGGTATAAGATAAGTTGAAAATAAAATTTCTTCCCATATCATCAGCAAAGTATCTCATATAATTAAGATAATTTCTATATTTTTTATTAAGAACATTATTCACAATGATGGAGGCAGTAAAATCATTAATATTTAGTTTCCATGAAAAATCAAGAAGAAAATATCCCTCTGGTGCATCTTTAAAATCAAAAATATCTGTATCTGGAGTAATGTTATTCTCACCGCTTATTAGACTCTGAGGAGTAATTGTGATTGGGGCTTGAAACTGATGAAATATATAACTGGGTGTTAATGATATTTCAGAAAAATTTACCTTCCAGAAACTTTCAATTTCAAAAATAAAATTTTTCTCAATTCTTACTGGTGGCTGATTTATTAACTTTCCATTATTATCTAAATTATTTGACCACATATAATTTAAGCTTAAAGAAGTCTTAAACTTATTAGTAAATTTTCTTTTAAATGTCAGGTCTGAACCTATGAATAGTACATCATTTTGATCAAAGATGAAATAAGGCATTGGACCTCTAATGGTTCCGTATAAACCTATTGGTCTCTCGAAAACATAATTCAATATATAATTTGAAAATAAGGTAAGCTTTACATCATTTTTATCAGAATTATAATCTAACTCATTAATTAACTTTAAGGATTTTTCAGAGGAAAGCTCACTTTCTCTCATGATTACGACTCTGTCTGTTCTAAGTTCCTGATCTTCATTATAATAATACCTTAATAGACCAAATGAGTTCTTAAATCCGTGGGAGCCAAAGCTGTATAATTCCGACATATTTGGTGTCCTCCATGCAGAACCTAAATTCGATCTAAATGAAAAACTTTCATTGACCTGATTTTCATATCCAACAGAAAAAGTAACGTTATTTAGAGAATGTTCATCCCTAAAAATATTCTGGGAAATATCTCTGCCTCTAACATTATAATCTTCATAATCAAATCTGGCACCTACCTCAAAAAGATTTTTTCCAAATTTCAAATTCTCGATAAGAAAGAAACTGTACCTATTCGTATTGTAATTAGGTATGTAGGGGGTGGTGCTTGTCCCTGGGTTATTATCGTTATCCTGATTGAAAAAATGAAATCCAATCATACCATCCGATCTTTCTGAAAATGAATGATCCCAATCCAGCATTAAATCTGTTGTGGTCAGATCTAAATCAATAATAGGCCTATCCGCATTTCTTCTCACGTCAAACTCTTTCCTTTTATTTAATTGTCTTCCAAATGTGAAAGTTATTTTTTCATTTTCGTCATACCACCAATTAATATTGACCTTCGTTAAATGATGGTTAACTAATTGATTGGGTTCATTTATATCATAGGAGAAGGGCCTAATAAATAGAGGTGTATCAGAACTTATGGCTCTTGAGATAGCATCTCCACTATGAAAAATAGATGATCTAAGCATAGCAAGATTAATGTCTACGTAGCTATAGTATAGTTTAATATCAAAATCATTTAGGTGATAGTGTAATCCAAGATTTAATCCTATCTCTTCTTTACCAGAATTTGTGAGAGAGTATGAAGGCGCGTGCCTATCTCCTAGTTTCATGTAGCTAAGGCCCAAATTAAAAGCAAAATTATCAAAACCTTTTCCTGTCTTTATACTAAAATTTGCACCTTTACCATTAGTCTGGTAACCAGAGTTAACATTCAAAAAATAGGGTTTTCTTAAATCCATGGGGTCTGCTTCAACTATTATTGCTCCACCTAGCGCCTCAGGACCGAAACGAACTCCTGACGAACCTTTTAGTACAGAGATTCGCTCCACTGACGCAATATTAATTTCAGGTGCGTGGTCGTCACCCCAGTTCTGGAATCCATGTTTAATATAGTTATTTAGAATTAATACTCGATTACCATATAATCCGTGAATAACTGGCCTCTCTACATTAGACCCGGTCGAGATAAAAGTAACACCATCAATTTCACTTGCTATACCAGCAAGAGATGATGTTCTGTCAACAACCCTATCATCTAAATTAATGGTCTGCCGAGACAATGTCTGTGTTCCTGAAATTATTTCTCTTTCATCTGATATTAATACATTCTCTAATTCTACAGATGTCTCAGTTAGTGATACTGTCCAAAAGTCTCCTTCTAATGAAATTAATGAGTCCTTATATCCAATTCTTGAAAATACCAAGCTGTCTTCATCTAGGCATAAATCTTCTAATAAAAATTTGCCATTTGTATCTGATATAGAAAATTTATCTGTAGAGCTGTATATAACTCTATTTCCTATAACCTTTGGATTATTTATTGATCTTACTATAACATCTGGCAAAGGTTTATTAGTTTCAGTATCAAAAACTTTACCTGATATTATTTTATCACAAGGATTTTGAGATTGCACATCTAGTGACAACAAAAAAAGAAAATAAAGAATACAACAGGACTTAATAATAGTATTGTGTGAGTTTTGTTTATTACACATACATATACCGTCATTAGCTGATCTTATAGTATTATTAATTGAACACATAAAAAAAGTTAAAAAAAACACTCTCTAAAGTTATAGAGAGTGTATTAATTATTTAATCTAAAAATTAATATTTAATTAATATTCAAATTAAAGGTTAATGCAAAATCAGTATCCCCATCGGTTGCTCCTGACGTTGCTGTCTTCACATCAGGCTGATGCTGTAACTGAACGGTAAATGTACCTGTGCTTGCAGAACCAGTAGTCCATGAAGTGTTTAATCCAAGAGAATGACCATTACTATCAGAATCATTATAATTAATTGGATCTGAAGCGCTATCGATATTTCCGTTTCCAGCTGGACTTGTAAAAGCATCATTAGTAAAGGCAAAGAAAAACTGATGCTCGACATCTTCCTCTTCTATCTCCTCATTCATTAACTCGCATGGAGACTCTAAGCAGTTCTCAATAACCATTGTAAGTGTATAGCTTGTATTCGCTGCAAGATTAATTGCACCAAGTACCTGAAGCTCTTGTACACCTGCACCGTCTGGGTCTTGAGCAGAAGCTTCAACTGCAGCACCACCAGCTGTTGGAGTAAAAACTAGTTTCACGTCAGTGAAAACCTCTACCTCGTTCTCTTCCTCTGGCGCTGCCTCATCTTCCTCACAAGCCGTGAAAATAAAAAGGGTTAGGACTGTATATAATAAATAATTGAGTTTAAATATATTTTTCATATTTATAAATTTTTAAATTTTAAGTAAAGAATAATAATAAGTGTGACCGAAAAATATTAAGGAATTATACTAAGGTCAGGAATATAATTACAAAAATATGGATGGCGGACCTCTTAGGGAAATACTGTGATCGAATGATCTGTTGTAATATACTAATTCATAATCTTTGTTATAAATTTTATAACCATCAAGATAACTATAAGGATTATACTTATAATTAGTAAATGAATTAGAATTTACATTGCTAAATAAACATAAATTACATTCTTGAAAATTTTCGTGAGCAATAATTCCTTTGTCTTCATTTTCATGATGTTGGTGATGAGATAATGTGTCACCAACTAAAAATGTTAAGAGGACTAAAAGGAATAAAATTGAGTAGTTTTTCTTCATTTATTGTATTAGCGTCGATGATAACGATATTTTACATTTTATTATACCTGATATAGGACAATTATCCTTAGCTTCCTTAGCACACTCATTAAATTTTTCATCTGAAATATCTGGGACTTTAGCAGATAAAGATAGTTCGATGGATTCTACAACACCATCAACAAAAGTGAGTACAGATTCTGTTTCAAGAGACTCTGGAGAAAAACCGTTCTCATTAAGAACAAAACTTAACTTCATATTAAAACAACCTGCATGAGCAGCAGCAATTAATTCCTCTGGATTTGTCCCAAGTTTTCCGTCATCATTTTTGAATCTCATCTTGAAGTTGTAAGGTAGATTTTCTATTGCTCCGCTACCTGTTGATAGAGTACCCGAACCGTTTTCTCCATCACCTTTCCACACAACATGTGCTTTTCTTTTCATAGCAGTTTTATTTTACGTAAATTAATTACAAAGGATTATAATCTTAAATTAATAATATTAAAATCAAAATCAATGAATTGGACAAAATACTTTTACAATATAGCTCAAGTAGTAAAGGAAAAATCAAAAGATCATAATACAAAAATTGGTGCAGTAATAGTTGGAAAAGATAAAGAGATTGTATCTACAGGTTACAATTCTTTCCCTCGAGGAATAAATGACGAAGTAATTAAAAGACAAGAAAAACCTGAAAAATATTTTTGGTTCGAGCATGCAGAAAGAAATGCAATTTATAATGCGGCAAGGATAGGAGTCTCAACAAAAGGATGTACCATGTATTTAACATGTGATATGCCTTGTGCTGACTGTGCCCGAGGAATAATAAATGCTGGAATTGTGAAAGTATATTTCATGAAAAAAGGTGGAGCTCACTCTCAAAAATGGCAAGATTCAGGCAAGAGAAGCATGCAGATGTTCAAAGAAGCTGGTGTAGAAATCGAACCTTATGATTTTAATAAAAAATAAAAATCTATTTCCACTTTGTATTGAATGGTCCTAAAAACATAGGAACATTTTCTTGATATTTTTTATACTCTGGATATTTTCTTGAACTAATTCCCTCACTAAATATGGCACTATTAACAAAAAGAATTACAAGCAGAATACATCCGACAATTGACCAATTTAAATAAGATCCGTTTGCTGATGCACTGAGACAATAAAACGTAATCCATATCAGCTGCTCACATGTGAAATTTGGATGCCTAGAGAAAGACCACAAACCTGTCGTGACAAATCCTCTTTTATAATCCCCATCTAATTTTTCATTATTTTCAATTCTTTTATATTTCTCTGTTTGAAAATCGTACTGCTGTTGATCAGATATGTATTGAATTACAATTAATAAAAACATTATACCTCCTATAACATAATCCATCATTCCAATTGGCTCAGAACCCTGCCAGGCTGCAAGGATTGGTAATGAAAAAAGAAATATCAATCCCATCTGGTAGAGACAAATAAAAAACAGATTAAATAGTCCCCAAGTAAATCTTGTTGAGAGAAAAGGCATCGAAGCTTTCACTTCAACCCACCTGTAGTCTTCCTCACCCTTCCAAAAATAAATGCTGAAACCACCTCTTCTAGCAAAATTATATGTCAGTCTAGCTCCCCACAAAGTAACTAAAACTGCCATCAATACCATACGATCATTGTAACCCGAGGCATAAGCAAAATACCACACGTAAGCAATTGGAATTAAGCTCCAAAACTTATCTACTTGACTATAATTTTTTGCAAGTTCGCTAACAACAAAACAATAAATTGCTGATCCCAAGTAAAGTTTAGTCATTGCAACTAATGCTGCATACTGCTCATCTGTAAAGGATGTATCAAATACATCTGTTCCGAAAGTTATATATACTAATGCACATAATGTGACAATAAGAAATATTGATTGTTTTGCTACCATCTAACTATATTTTTTGTAATTCGTTCAATCTCAATAATGAGTTTAATATTATCTAAAAAAATCTATGATGTAAAGGAAATACCCAACGAAACAGGTATATACTACTTCATAGATTCACTTAATATACCCATATATATTGGTAAAAGTTTAGATTTAAATAAAAGAATTTCTCAACACCTTAACTCCAAATCAAGGAAATCGGAGAAAATTAAAATGAGGTATGATCATATAAGATATTTAATTACGAGGTCTGAGTTGATTGCACTACTTATTGAATCACAAGAAATAAAAAAAAATACTCCAATATTCAACAGAAAATTAAGAAAAAAAAAGAGGGCTTTACACGTATCGAAATACATAAACGATAATGGATTATTTGGCTTAAAAATCACAAGGGATATAAAAGATAGTATTTCTAGTTTCAGATCAACAAAATCTGCTAAATCATTTCTTGAATTTGTGTCAGAAAAGTATGGTTTATGTAAAAAATTGAATCATGTAATTTCAGGTAGTCATTGTTGTTTTTCAATATCATCAAAATCAATGTCCAAAAAATGTTTGACAGAGGAAAGTCAGATAGTATATAATTCAAAATTCAATAAAATGATTAAATCACTTACATTACCAAAAAAAAACTTTACAATATTTAATAAGAAACACAACAAACCTTATCCTTTTGTTTCCGTTAAAAATGGTGTTGTTGAAGGATATGGATTTACAAATAACAAATCATCTTTCAGTAAAAAAATCCAAAAAAAACTAGACTATGTAACCAAAGATGAAACCATAATCGTTAAGAATTATTACAATAGAAATTATAGTGATTTAGAAATTAAGGTTTTATAATGATTAGTTACAATAGTGATAACAAAACTTATACTCTTAAAGCAAAGCAGAAGCTTCCTATTACTATGACCAAGAGTTGGAATTTTTTTTCTACTCCAAAAAATTTATCTAAGATCACTCCAGGTCATATGAACTTCAAAATACTTACAGATTTTGGTAAGATGTATGAGGGTCAGATAATTAAGTATAAGGTATCTCCTTTTCCCTTTTTTAGAGTTGGATGGACAACAAAAATCACAAGCGTTGAAAAGCCATTCTCATTCACTGATAAGCAAACCTCAGGTCCATTTACTCTTTGGGAACACGAGCATAAATTTGAAGAAAGTAAAGATGGGATATATGCCTATGATATAGTTAATTATAAACTACCTCTTGGTTTCATCGGAAGACTCTTTGGTGGTAAATTAATTAAGTGGCAGCTGAATAGAATATTTGAATACAGAAAAAAAATGTTGAATAAAATTTTTATAAAATGAGTAGAGTACTTGTAATCGGAGGTAGCAGAGGTATTGGAAATAACGTTATTAAAGAACAATTAGCAAATGGCGATGAGTGTGTCAACATTTCTAGAAACAGTTCTGGCATTAGCGATAATCTATTACAAGAATTTAATCTTGATGTTACAAAAGATGATTTACCAGATGTTGATAACATAAGATCAATCGTGTACTGCCCAGGATCTATTATTTTAAAACCATTTGGGCAAATAACTGAAGATGACTATAAAAATGATTTTGAAATCAATGTTTTAGGAGCTGTTCGTTGCATAAAAAAATACATCAATGAAATTAAAACTCATGAAAATGCTTCAATCGTTCTATTTAGTACAGTGGCAGTTAACCAAGGAATGCCTTTTCATTCCTCAGTCTCTGTCTCAAAAGCAGGAGTTGAAGGACTTTCTAAGACGCTTGCTGCAGAATTTGCTCCTAAGGTAAGGGTGAACTGTGTTGCACCAACACTTACCAAGACTGATCTTGCTAGTAGAATACTTAGAAATGAGAGAATAGAGGAAAATATTGCAAATAAGCATCCTTTAAAAAGGATTTGCGAAGCACAGGACATATCATCCATGGTAACCTTTTTAATATCTGAAAAGTCAAAAAATATAACTGGTCAAATTTTAAGAGTTGACGCTGGGATGTCAACATTAAAGATTTAAAATGAACTTTATTGACAGTAAACAAATCTCTGAATTCAGTAAAGTTTACAGACTTAACTTAATTAATAGTATAACAGGATACAAACCAGCAAATCTGATAGGTTCTAAATCAACTAAGGGTAAGACAAACCTCGCAATTTTTAGTTCTGTTGTTCATCTCGGATCAAAACCACCACTTATTGGAATCATAACAAGGCCAAATACTGTCCCAAGGGATACTTACAGAAATATTATTGAGAGTAGTTATTACACCATTAATCACATCTCAAAAAATATGGTAGAAAGAGCACATTTCACATCTGCTAAATTCAGTGAAGACGAGTCTGAATTTCATCATTGCAATTTTGATGAGGAATATATAAAAGGTTTTAATGCTCCTTTTGTAAAAGAAAGTAAAGTTAAGATAGGAATGCAATTAGTTGAAGAAAAACATATAGATGCAAACGATACGATATTAATTGTTGGACAGGTCAAAAATATAATAATAGATAAAAAATCTCTGGAGGAAGACGGATCTGTCAATTTAGGAAGAGATGAAACTGTTTGTATATCAGGACTTGACACGTATTATGAAACAAATAAAATCTCAAAATATCCTTACGCAAGAAAGGACAATTTACCCTTCTGATGAAAAAAACATTTTTACCTTCTAAAACGTGTGAGGTATGTAATAAGCCTTTCTCATACAGAAAAAAGTGGAGAAATTGTTGGGAGGAAGTCAAGTACTGCTCTGAGAGATGCAGAAGAAATAAAAAACAAAAATCAATCATTTATAATGACTAAAAAATCAATTTTTTGGCACAGAAGAGATCTTAGGTTACATGATAATCATGGACTTTTTCAGGCTTTGAAAGAAAGCGATGAAGTAATGCCAATTTTTATCTACGATAAAAACATAATTGATAACCTTGAGCCAAATGACCACAGAATAAAATTTATAAACAGACAAATTGATTTAATTAATATTGAATTACATAAAATCGGTAAAAAACTATTTACCTTTTTTGGAGACCCGCTTTCAATTATTAAAAAATTAAAATCGTCTTATAATTTTAATTCTCTTTACTACAACAAAGATTACGAGCCGTATGCAATTGAAAGAGACAAAAAAGTATCAGAATATTTATCCAGGAACAATTGCTCGTCACATTCATTTAAAGACCACGTAATTTTTGAACAGGATGAAATTGTTAAAGACGACGGAAAACCATACGTTGTCTATACACCATTTTCAAGGAGATGGCTATTACATTTTGATAAGGAAATGACAAGCCCATATGACTCAAAATCATTACTTGAAAAATTTATAAATCAAGAGGAATTTAAAATAGCTATGGAGGACTCAAAAATTGTAGATAAAGCAATATCTCCAATTGATTTTAACCTTGAGGAAGAGTTAATAGATAATTACGATAATGATAGAAATTTTCCATGGATTCAAGGCACTAGTAAAATCGGTGTTCATCTGAGGTTTGGCACTAAAAGTATAAGAGAAATTGTTAATATAGGATTAAAAAGTTCAGATAATACTTATCTCAAAGAGCTTATTTGGAGAGAGTTCTTCATCCAGATATTATACCATTTTCCAACAACCGAAAATAAGTCATTTAAGGATAAGTATGAAAGAATAAATTGGAGAAATAATATGGAGGAGTTTGATGCTTGGTGTAATGGCATGACAGGATATCCAATTGTTGATGCGGGGATGCGAGAGTTAAATTCGACAGGTTTCATGCATAATAGAGTCAGGATGATTGTTGGCAGCTTCTTATGTAAGCACCTGCTAATTGACTGGAGGCTCGGTGAAGAGTATTTTGCAAAAAAATTATTTGATTTTGAGAAGGCAAGTAATGTAGGCAACTGGCAGTGGGTTGCTGGGTGTGGAGTTGATGCAGCTCCATACTTTAGAATATTCAATCCTTACGAGCAACAAAAGAAATTTGATAAAAATAGAGAGTATGTTAACAAGTGGATACCCGAACTTAATGAGTCAAATTATCCAGAAGAAATAGTGAATCATAAATACGCTAGGGAGAGGTGTCTCTCAACTTATAAAGAGGCACTACAATGAGAACAGAAATTTCGTTAGTCTTTCCTAATCAACTATTTGAGGAATCAATTATTCATGACCTTAAGCTTGATACGTATGTGATCGAGGAAAACCTTTTCTTCAAACACTTTAACTTCCACAAACAGAAATTACTTTTTCATAGATCTTCAATGATACATTACAAAAATTTTCTAGAAGACTTAGAAATTAAAGTAAATTATATTGAATCATCTGAGGAAATATCTGACATAAGAAAATTTATTTTATCTCTTGAAAATAACATTGACAAAATTCATCTAATAAATCCTATCGACAACTATCTTGAAAGAAGGATAAAATCCTCATGTGAGAAAAAAGGAATTCAAAGCGTATTATATGAGAATCCTTCATTTATAAACAATGAAGAGCTCATGAAAAAATTTTTTAGAGAAGACAAGAAGAAATTTTTTCATATGAATTTCTATAAAGAACAACGAATTGATTTAGGAATATTAATTGACGACGGTAATCCAGAGGGTGGAAAATGGTCATATGACGACATGAATAGGATACGGTTTCCTAAAGACAAAGAAGCACCAAAAATATCTTATCCTGGAGAAAACATAATTTATAAAGAGGCAAAAGCTTATGTTGACAAAGAATTTAATGGTAACGTAGGTGAAATACATGACCAAATTGTTTATCCATATGATTTTGAGAGTGCAAAAAAATGGTTTAAAAATTTTTTAAAAAATAGATTTCATGATTTTGGTCCTTATGAAGATGCTGTTGTTAAAAATGAGAGAGTTTTAAATCACAGTCTTCTCTCGCCTCTTATAAACTCAGGTTTATTAAGCCCTAAGTTTATAATTAATGAGTCAATCAGATTTTATAAAAAACATAACATTCCTTTAAATTCATGTGAAGGATTTATCAGACAAATTATAGGTTGGAGAGAATTTATTAGAGGAGTTTATGAGGTAAAAGGATCTTATGAGAGAACACATAACTTTTGGAATTTTTCTAGAAAAATTCCAGAATCGTTTTATAATGGCACTACCGGTATCGAGCCTGTTGACGATTCTATCAAAAAAGTAATTAAATCAGCGTACTCACATCATATTGAAAGGTTGATGGTAATTGGAAATTTCATGTTACTCTGCGAATTTGATCCTGATGAAGTTTACAGATGGTTTATGGAATTATACATAGATGCGTACGACTGGGTAATGGTACCAAATGTATATGGGATGAGCCAGTTTGCTGACGGAGGTTTAATGTCTACAAAACCCTACATAAGTGGGAGCAGCTACATACTTAAAATGAGCGATTATAAAAAAGGTAAATGGTGTGAGATTTGGGATGGTTTGTTTTGGAATTTCATGAATAAACAAAGAGATTTTTTCGTAAAAAACCCCAGGATGAGAATGCTAATAAGTTCATTTGATAAGATGGATGAATCAAAAAGAAATATTCATCTTGAAAATGCTGAATCTTTTTTAAAAAAATTTGACAAATGAAAAAGTCCATATACTGGTTTAGAAAAAATTTAAGATTAAAAGATAATCCATCTCTATTCAATGCTATTAAAGATAATGATGAGGTTATATTTATTTATATAATTGACTTGCAGACATACAATCCAAATGGTTTAGACATTCATGAAATTGGAGATTTCAGAAAAAAATTTATCATGGAATCAGTATTAGATCTTGAAAAAAATTTAAAGTCAAAGAAGATACACCTTCATGTATTTGAAGGAGATAAATTCAAAATTTTAGAAGAGATCAGAAGCTCCCATGGGATAGATACCATTTACTGTTCTAAGGAAGTTGGTTGGTATGAAGAGGAAGATGAAAAAAAATTAATTGATAAAAATTTTGAATTAATTATGTCTGAAGATCCTCATCTCATTGAAGAAAGAGAGCTTCCATTTAACCTGGATAACTTACCTCTTATTTTTACTCCCTTTAGAAAAAAGGTTGAAAAAAATTCAAAAATTAGAAACGAAATAAGAGAACTACCAACAATTAAAAAGGCTATTTTAAACACTGATCTTAAATTTTTATCAAAAATTGAGGTTAACGATATAATTAATCACTCAAACACTGCTTATCCTTTTGAAGGTGGTGAGAGAAATGCTTTAAAGAGACTAAAATCCTATTTGTGGGAATCTCATAACATTGCTAAATACAAGGAGACTAGAAATGGTCTTATTGGCACTGAATATTCATCAAAATTTTCTGCATATTTATCAACTGGTTCTATATCACCAGTCACCATTTATCATGAGATCAAAAAGTTTGAAAAAGAGGTTAAAAAAAATTCCTCAACTTACTGGCTGATTTTTGAATTAATGTGGAGAGAATTTTTTAGATATGTAACGAAAAAGGGCAAAAAAAATATTTTTATGATCAATGGAATAAATGGAAATATTTTTAATAAAAATTTTAATTCTGATATAAAACTTTTCAAGAAATGGTGTAATGGTGAAACAGGTCAGGAATTTATTGACGCAAATATGATCGAGCTAAATTCAACTGGATTTATGAGTAACAGAGGGAGACAAAATGTAGCTAGTTACTTAATTAATGACCTAGACTTAAACTGGACATGGGGTGCTGCATATTTTGAAAGTAAGTTGATTGATTATGATGTTTCAAGTAACTGGTGTAATTGGATGTATATGGCTGGAGTAGGAAATAATGTACGAAACTGGGCATTTAACCCTTCTAAACAGTCTGAAATGTATGATAAAGTTGGAAAATTCAGATCTCTGTGGTTAAATAAAAAAATTGGGCAACAAATTATAGACTTTTAGAGTATAAATAGATTACAGAGAAATTTTTTCTCAAAAAAACGATTTAAAATATAGTTATGTTTAAATTTATGAAGCTTTTTAGGCCATTAGAATTAGTCCTCTTAGTACTCGTTCTGATAACTATTGTGGTTTCTGAAATATTTTTCTTTAATGATGAACCATTAAAGGCAGTATTTTTAGGTCTATGGGCTCCAACTATTCTTCTTTTTATTTTGGTTTTTAACCAAAAGAAGAAAGATTTGTAGAAGTAAACTAACTATGTCTGAGATTATAACTGATAATTTTGTACTTATCTGGGCGGGTATTGTTACCGTCTCATTTGTTGTTTGGATAGTCCTTACTGCAAGAGAAATGAACGATATTGTCGACAAAAGAGAAAAAAAATGAACGCACATATTGCAAGCCTATGTAATGCTATCATATTTATTACTATTGGTGGTTGGGGTTATTTTGAGTCTGGATCACCCACTTCATTAATACCTGTTGTAATAGGAATTATATTAGTTTTACTTAATAAAGGAATTAAAAATCAGAATAAAATTATTTCTCACATTGCTGTAATTGTAACAATTTTAGGTTTTGCTCTGTTAATGCCACTCATGAGAGCAATTGAAGATGGTAGAACCGATGCAGTATTAAGGATTTTGATAATGCTTAGTTCAACAGTTTATGCAATGATTTTCTTTGTCAAAAGTTTTATCGAGGCAAGAAGAAAATAATTTATATAAAAAGTGATTAGAATTTACTTTCTTTTTCTGCTTATATTAACTTACTCAGAATTATTGATAGCACAAGATGACACAGTAAAATGGGTTGCATCATGGGGAGACGATATAAATGGAAATGGTAAATCTAATAGCCCATACAAAACAATTCAAAAAGCTTTAAGCGAACTGGACTCAGGGACAATTCTTTTTAGGGTAACTGAAAATATTGATACATTCAGAGAAGAAGTTATAATTGATGGAAAAGAAAATATTACAATTCGTGGACATGGACCTGGTAACCAATTTGTAATTTTTGACGGGACATCTGATTTGAGTGATTTTATTTGGACAGATCAAGGTAACAATATTTTTAAAACAACGATTGATACAGTAATTTGGCAATTATTTTTGAATGGTGAAGAAATGGTGATGGCAAGATGGCCTAATGCACAGTTTACTGATAAGTCGATATATTCTTGGGATACTTGGGCACAAGGAGATGAAAGTTTGAGTTCAAACGGAACAGTAGTAGTTGATAGTGAATTTCATGATATGTCAACTTTATCAGGAGCTCTAGATACAGCTCACGCAATACTTAATCTTGGATCATTTAGAACATGGAATAGTAAGATCGATCATACACAAGAAAATAGCTTCACTTATGACAGGAGTATTCCAGATGCTCAATATAAAGATAAACATCATTACTTCTTCGTTGAGGGTGACTTTGATTTATTAGATACAATTAACGAATGGTATCATAACCCACAAACTGGAGAGCTATGGGTGATGACTGACGGCACAAATCCAAACGAATTAGAAGTAAAAGGAAAGACTTCAACTTATTCTATAAATATTAAAAATTCAAATAATATCACAATAGAAAATTTATTTTTCTTCTCCTCAACAATTAAAGTTGCCTCAAGTGAAAACATTATAATCCAAGATTGTAATTTTGCGTTTCCATCCACTTCTAAAAGAATGATTGGTGATTTAGGAACACCAGATGCTACATCAATCGGAATTAGTGGTGCATCAAACAAAGTAAATAATAGTATTTTCAGAAGAAATCTTTTTTCATATACAGACGGAGATGCTATAAGAGTTTATGGTGACAACAACAGAATTGAAAATAATATTTTTCAGTATATTGATTATTCCGTTTCAGAACTTCCAGGATTGATGGTTTCGTTTTATATAAATGGAGACAAAAATATTTTTACAAAAAATTCAATAAACAATGTACAAGCATCAGCTACCTTAACTCCAGGTGAAAGAAGTGAGTTTTCATATAATAAGGTAACAAAAACTGGAGCATTACAGTCTGATGGATCAGTATTTCAAGGAACAAGAAATTATGTTGCAGACTCTAAAGTTCACCACAATTACATCTATAATACACCTAAACTTGCACTTCGATACGATGCTCCTGGTGATGATCCCTTAGCTGCAGGTCAGAGGGGAAAAATGTATAATAATGTTGCAATTAATACAAGCGGTATAATGGTAAAGGGTGATTACCACTACATTGCTAATAATACAGTAATTGGAAGCTATAAAAACGGTATGATTATACTTGATGAAGAAAATTCTAACTCAAATACATATACTCGAAACAATCTAGTTGACAAACTTTCTGGTCACAGAAGCATTAGTAATTATGAAGACAAAGACGGAGATGGATTTCCTGACTATCCTATTCCAGGAACCTCATCTAATAATTGGAATGGATGGGATTCAGTTAAAACTAATTATAATGACGAACTTAGTATTGACAATACCATTTATAGCTTAATTGATAGTTTAACCTTAATGCCTTTAGAAGGATCTCCTTTAATTGATGGAGGTAAATTTATAGATTCGATTCCTCAAGAAGTAGTTGGTACATCTCCTGACATAGGTGCTTACGAGTACGGCGGTGAATTATGGAAAGCTGGAGTTGAAGGTTGGTTTGCAAGACATTACCCTTGGTCTTTTATGAAAAATATACCTGAAACAATTTTAAAATCTTCAAATTCAAACTTGTATGAAGACTCAACAATTATAGAAATAACTGTTAAGCTTATTAATGGAGCGCATAATGAGGATATTATAATAAATATTGATACAATTAATAAAATAGGTTTTGCTAACTACGGTAGAGATTGGATAATTATTTACAATAATGATACAATATATAATCCTAATAAAGATTTAATTTGGTTAAAAGGAGAGGATTCAATTACATTAAATATTCACCCAGTAAGTGATAATATATACGAGAAAGATGAAAGCTTAATAGCAGGCATAAGTGGTATTTCAGCCATAAGTAGAGTTATACCGTTAAGTACAGGAATTTACGGAACTTTATATGATGATGATCCTATGCCAACAGCTTCCGCATCATTTAGTATTGATTCTATATCTGAAAATTCTGAGACAAAAAATATTAAACTAATGCTTAGTAATCCTTCAAAATTTGATATTAAGCTAGGTTTATCAGTCGAAGACAGCCCATTTGTTCCAGAAGATCTTGCAGAGAATAAAAAAGACTTCTTACTAGATGTCGATACCCTAGTATTTCCTGCACTCAGTACAGAACAAGAATTTAATATAACTTCTATTCAGGATGATGAAATCGAGGGTAACGAACTTGCTGTCATAAATATTGAGTCAGAAAAAGATTCAATATATCTATCAGTGTCTGTAGTTATAATTGATGATGAACAGAAACTACCAAGCGTTAATCTCTCAGTTTCACCTTCAGAAATTTTTGAGGATGGTGGTATTACTACTGTTTCAGCTTCTCTTAGTGCAACATATAACAAGAACGTGACTGTAAATTTATCAATGAGTGGAACAGCATCAGGAGATAGCACTGATTATATTTTAGACTCCCAAACCATTATAATTCTTGCTGGAGATACAATTGGGAGTACAACAATCTCTGCAGTTCAAGATGCTGATGATGAAGGTAACGAGACCATAATTTTAGATATAAAGAGTGTTACAAACGGAACAGAAAATGGTGTACAACAAAAAATTATTACAATAATTGACGATGACAACAATACACCGACACCAAGCGTTACTCTTTTAGTTAGTCCAGATACTATACCTGAGTTTGATGGATTATCAACAATATATGCTATTCTTAGCTCAGTATCGAACGAAAATGTGACCGTTTCTTTGTCATCTAGTGGGACGGCAGCAGGTGAAGGTGTAGATTACAAATTGAGTTCTAAAATAATAACTATTAATGCTGGTGATTCCTCAGGTACTTCAACAGTCTCAACAGTTAAAGATAATATTGAAGAAAATGATGAGACAATAATATTAGATATCATAAGCGTAATAAATGGAAATGAAAACGGTATTCAGCAAAAATATATTACAATAATAGATGATGATAAACCATTACCTTTGCAAATTGAAAATAAACAAATTCTAGAAAGAATATTTCCAAACCCAGCTAATAACAAGATTAAAATCAATTCTAATAAAACATTAAACATCAAAAATATTACTTTCATTGACTTTGAAGGAAAAATATTTAAACCAAAAAATGTATATATAAATAGTTCATTCACTGATGTTGATATATCCAATCTTAAAAATGGCATATATATACTTAATATTGAGCTTGATAAAGAAGTATTAAAGGTTAAAGTTGTAATTGATAGATAATGCTTATCTTAAACCAAGATGAGAAAAATTATTATTGATACAGACACTGCTACAGACGATGCAATAGCTATTATAATGGCTCTCAAGTGTAAAGACTTTAATGTTTTAGGTATTACAACTGTTGCTGGTAATGTTAATATTGTCCAAGCAAGTTCAAATGCTCTGTATACCTCTGAGCTCTGTGGTTTTAAAATTCCGGTTTACCAAGGTGCATCCTCTCCTCTAAAAAGAAAACTTGAAACTTCTAAATTCTTTCATGGTAAAGATGGTCTCGGAGATACGGGTCCTTATAAACCTAAATCTAAAATAAGAAAAAGTTATGCAGCTGATAGAATAATCTCATTTCTAAAAAAAAATCCAAATGAAATTGAAATAATAGCAATTGGGCCACTTACCAATATAGCAGAGGTTTATAAAAAAGATCCAAAATCATTTAAACTTATCAAAAATCTATATATAATGGGTGGAATTGGAGAAGGAAAAGGAAACATAACAGAATTTGCGGAGTTTAATTTTTGGGTAGATCCTGATGCAGCAGATATAGTTTTAAACACAACTATAAACATTAAAGTTATTGCCTGGGATGTGACCCAATTGTATGGTTTCCTTAACCAGGAGAATTTTGCAGAACTTCAAAAAATTAATAATAAAATTTCAAATTTTGCCCTTAATATACAAAGAAGAGGCCTCAAATATTATCAAAAGAAATATAAGGAAAATAAAATTGATTTAGCAGATCCCCTAGCTATGGCAGTGATGATTGATGATAGTGAAACACTCTATAAGAAATGTAAAATAAAAATTATTCTTGATGGAGAAAAAAGAGGGAGAGATACTTATAAATTCACTGATTCAGGTAATATTAAACTTGCAACACAAGTTTCAAGATCTAATTTTTTAAAAATATTAAAATCAAGTCTTGAAAAATGAAAATTTTAAATTTTGGTTCTATAAATAAAGATTATGTTTATTCAGTAAATGAGTTTGTTAGTCCAGGAGAAACTATTCAAACTTCAAATTTAAAAACATTCATAGGAGGAAAAGGATTAAATCAAAGTGTAGCAATAGCTCAGGCTGGTTCTGAAGTTTTTCATGCGGGAAACATAAATATCAAAGATGATTATATTAAAAAAGAATTGATTAAATGGAATGTTAATATTGATTATATGGAGGAGGTGGATGAGAGTACTGGCCACGCAATAATACAAGTAAATAGAAGTGGAGAAAATTCAATTATTATTCATGGCGGTGCAAACCGAGTTTTTGAATCGGATCAAATAGATAAAGTATTAGAAAATTTCAATCAGGAAGATATTTTACTTATCCAAAATGAAATAAATAAAATACCGGAAATAATAGAGAAAGCAAAAAATAGAGGAATGACAATATTTTTTAATCCCGCTCCTATGACAAAAGAGGTTTTAAAATATCCACTCAGTTTAGTAGATTATCTTATTGTAAATGAAAGTGAAGCAAAAAAACTATCAAAAAATAAAATTGATTTTGATGAAATAATTTTTGATTTAAAAAGAAAGTATTCAAACACATCCGTTTTGCTAACCCTTGGAGAAAAGGGATCTATTTATTCTAATAGAAATGAATATTTTAAATGTGAAGCGGTGAACGTAAATGCTGTAGATTCTACGGCAGCTGGAGATACCTTCATAGGTTATTTTATAAGTTGCTTATCTAAAAAAAAAGAAATAAAAGATTGTTTATTAATCGCATCTAAAGCTGCGTCAATTTGTGTGACAAAAAAAGGTGGAGCAATTTCAATACCTAACCATAAATTTGTTATTTGAGGAATTATCAAAATTTGACTTAAATAAATAGAAAAATAAAAAAAATTTATTCAATTAAATTCTAACTGTAATAAATATTACTCATTAGTTTGATCATCAACCCAATCAAATACTTTCTTTAATGTTTCGGTTACTCTTGATAAAGGTTTTTCTCTAATTTTTTTTTCTTCTTTTGCAATCATTATAAATAGTCCATCAAGTGCTTTTCTGGTAACATAATCATCTAAATCAGGATCAACTTTTTGGATCAAAGGAATTTTGTTATATCTATTTACAACGTTTGACCAATGTTTCGTTGCATTCACTTTTTCTAATGAAATTTCAATAGGAGGGAGAAATTTTTTATATAGAGAGTCAAAAGTATTTATTTTTAAATAGTCTGTAGCTTCATCTTCTTTTCCTTTAACTATATTTATAGCATCCTTAATTGTCATATTTTTTATAGCTTGTGTGATTAATGGTTTAGCTTCTGTTGCTGCATTTTCTGCTGCCCTATTAATAAATAAAATTGCATCATCAACTAATTTATTTAAACCCAAAGATCTTAGTCTATCTTCAATTTTTTTTGCATCTGGAGGAAATGGAATTTTAATTTCTTGATTTTGTAAATATCCATCAGTCTTTGATACAATATCAACAGAATTATTTATTCCATTATTTAGAGCCTCTTTCAAGGCTTTAGCTGCATCATCTTCAGTAATGGTTGGTATACTTTCAGAGGTTTTATTTAAATTATTTTTTAGATTTTGAGCTTTATTTTTTAATATTTTTAATGACTGAGCATCGACAGAAAATGAAATAGAAATATATAAAATTAAAAAGAAAGTATATTTTGTCATTATCACTAACTTGGTTTAGTTATAAAATCTTTTCACTAATAGATTAACTATGATTAAAATGCTAAATACAAAATAAATAATGAGAGAAAATTTGAGAAGCTCGTTCTATTCTAAAATTGAACTAGAGTGCTTCATTTTTCCTCTCGATGAATGTATTAACTCCGTTACTGTTTTTTACTAAATCAAATGCATCAAATAACTCCCCTATTGCAGTATAGGATTTATAAGATAATTTATCTCCATCTATTGAAATTACCTGAAATAACTGTTTATTATTTCCTATTCTGTCCCTCAAAGCCTCATACTGTTCCCATCCAGGCTTAACTTTATACATTTTACCACCACTTACAGATACAACATATACTGTACCTGTCGCATCTTTAACATTCTGACCTGAGAGAAGATTCTGTTCATAAGGCTGAACCCTACCTCTAGTATATGTATGATCATGTCCTTGTAAAACAATATCTATTTTGTATTTATCGAAAATTGGTTTCCAAAGTAATCTTAGTGTAGAGTTATCTCTACCTCTTGATGCAGAAAAAATTGGATGATGAAAAGTTGCAACTGTCCATTTATTAGGATTGTCCTTCAACACCTCCTCAAGCCATTGAGTCTGTTCATCGATCATCATATTACTATTCAAAGCAATAAATCTAACACCCTGATAGTCAATATAATAGTTTGTTTCTTCAATACCAGCAACTCCATTGTCTGGTAGGGTAAATTGTTTATTCCATTGAACAGATAATCTCCTTATATTTTTATCTATATCTTGCTGTACGAACGGGTTGTATTCATGATTCCCGGGAACCATCATTGAGGGTAGTGTACTATGAATATATCCTCCAGCCATAAACCACTCGTGCCATTGATGTTCGTCGTGTGCATCATCTATTAAATCACCAGCATGAATGATAAAGCTTGCATCCGGAGCTTTTCTAAATCCTTCTCTTATAAGTCTTGACCAAAGTTCCAATACATAATTTTGCGCATCACCAACATATAAAAAAGAAAAAGGTGCATCTTTTTTTTGAGCTGTTTTAAACTGTATCCATTCACTCCAGATCTTACCATCGCCAACCCTGTAAGCATAGACTGTATTAGGTTCTAAATCTTGAAATGTTAAAGAATGGTAGTTATGATTAAGATCAATAAACGTATTATTTTTAGGGTTTGATCTGTCGTAATAACTGACTACATCTTCATAATTTAAATTTTCAGTTGTTGCCTTAAAAGTTTTTGCCCTTGAAATAAAAACTGGATTTGCATGAGATTTTGCAATTTCTCCATATGCTACCCTAACATCTTTACTTGTTCTCCAAGTTACACTTATAGTTGTAGCTGGATCCTTTGAAAAATTTAAAACAATATGATCGGGGTGCTTACCAGGCTTACTCCAATTTTTAACAAATTCGGGTTTTACATATTTCCTTTGTGCTTGAGTTAACACAGGTAACAAAAAGAGAAATAAGATTAAAATATTTTTCATTGACAAAACAAAATTAATTAATAAGAAATGGATTATTTTAAAATTAATGAGAAATTAACCTAAATATTTAAATTTTTCCATTCTTTTGAAGATGGCCAGGATTATAAGGCCAAATAAAACTCCAGAAGCAATCAGAACAACACTAACAAGGCCTGTAGCTGCAAAAGAAAGCCTCAATAGAATTGTTGAAATAATAAATCCAGTATTCCTTATCAGCTGAGAGTATCTTTCAGTGTATCTAAAAGATATAAGTAAAATAAATACGTCAACTAAGATTAAAATAGTAAAGAAATCAACAAAAAATAAATAATTAATATCTTGACCTTGACCATTACCCAAAACTGCTGAGTCAAACCATGAATAAAAACTCCAGAAAGCAAGTGCTAATAGTGCAGGAACCAATACCAAAGAAATTAATTTTTTTTGTGATATGAATTTTTTTAATCTTGCATCGGGCTTAAGAGTTTTGGGTTTACCAGCAGTTGTCTTAAAAAGAAAAATTAAAAAAAACACTACAAGTATGCCACTCAAATCATAGAGTAACTGCACATTATTTTCATCTGAGAAAAAAGGAACATCCAGATTCACAAGTGGAAAGTCTTTAAATATTTTTCTAATTAATATTAGAGATATAATCTCATACTCTTTAACTACTGTTACAGTAAATGAGTTTGGAAGATAATAGATTAGTAGGTAAGCTTCGTATACTAAAATAAAAGAAAATGGTGTATATAATGCTGATATTGGATCTAGAAGAAGTGTGTTATTAAAGTCAAAAGCTATATATCTGTATTTATTAAGGTATATAAGGATAAGATGAAAAATAAAACCACCTGTTGCTAGGATAAGTATATATTTTTCGAAGCTTTTCTGACTTTTTTCTGAAAAAACCGTATCAAATATAGAATCTATTTTATTAAGCATAAATACCAATTAAATTATGAAAAATTATACTATTGCATTTTGCCTACTCTGTTACTTTAACGTCTTTTCTCAAGAATTAGTTATAGGAGAAGAAAGAATAAAGCCAGGAATTATATTTATTTTTGAAGGAGCAATAAAAGATATTGTTTATCCAAAATCAATAAATCTAGCCGAAGAATTTACTAATGTTCATATTGAAGCTAGGGTAAATTGGGATGATACTAATATTCCTGAAGGAACACCAAGTGGTGGATTTGTTCCATATCTAAATATCAATGCTACAATTACCAACGCAAGTACTGGACAAAAAACTTTTATAGACCTTACACCCCATCTAAATTTAATTGATAACTTTCATTACGCAAGAAATATTTCACTTCCAGGAAAAACAGACCAACTCTATGATGTTATTTTTAATATAAATCCTCCCGAAATGCTTAATTTATCATTTCATAAAGACTGGAATGATAAATACTCAAATAAATTATTTGAACCAATTTCGTTCGAATATAATAATGTCAACTTTGAAGAAATAGCAAATTCTACAAGGAGATAATATGATAAAAAAAACCTTCTCATTATGAGAAGGTTTAAAATAAAGTTTTTATCAATAGAATTTATAACCGATATTATCAGTATTTGTTACTAATCCGTTTCTGCCACCAACTAAATATTTAAATATCTCATCAGCTGCTCCACTAGGATCATCATTTAATCTCCAATCTAAATATGCATTATATTTTTCAAACGACTCCCAATACTCAATTATAAAGTAGGTATTATTTTCTTCGTTGTATGTTGCTTCAAGATGAGTACATCCATCGTATGCCCTGGTTGTTGGCAATCCACTTTCGGAATCTAACAATTCTTTAACTTTTTCATAGTTACCTTCCTTTACTCTCATGGTTGCTACAACTACTTTTCTATCCACTGGACCCACAGTATTTATCATTCCAGTAGCATCAAAATATTCTCCAGTATAAACTATTTTTCCATCAGCAAAATCAAAATTATGATATGATGGAAGGGTAAATGACCTACCTGTTGTCTTACTTGTACCTGTCCAGACACCATAGGCTCTGACACTTCCGTCAAGAGTCATTGAACCTGTATCAATTCCTGGAAGCCATACCGGATCGTTGAACTTTACATCAGTATAATTATTTATGTAAAATTCAGCAATCTGTTTTGAGGTTGCATAATCAACTTCACCCATGCCATATAATGGGGCTTGATCTAGAAGGTCTTCTGACATAATTTCTTCCCAAAGTGCAATATCCTCATTCTCAAAAACCTGAACCCATTTCTTTGCTAGCTCTAAATTAGCTTTATAATCTGGGTTAGTATTACATCCATAGAATAAAAATACGGATGCTATAATTAATAATTTTCTCATATTTCTTAATAATTTTTTTAAAAAACCAAATATAAATAAAAATCTGAGAGTATTATTTAAATAAATATTATGAAAGTATTATTTAAATAAATATTATTAATCAATTGAATTTATATAATTCTTGAATTGTGAGTACGTATTTATTTGATGATACTCTCCGTCTTTCAATAAAAGTTTTTCAATTTCGTCTGGGTAACTGATAGAGGTTTTAATGCAATCTCTTGTCTCATCCATAAACTTTGAGAAATGGGCTGTCTCAAGAAAAATATAGGAAAAATCTTTATTAAGTAATTTATGTTTTTTAACTCCTAAGTATCCAACAGCACCATGAGGGTCACATATGTAATTATATTTTTCATATAAATCAGCAATTGCAATTTTTGTGTCTTCGTCATTAAAACTATATGCATCAATTACTTTTTTTACACTATCATGATCATTCAAAAAAAATTCAGCTACTCTTATAAAATTACTTGGATCACCTACATCCATAGCACTTGAAATTGTTTTGATAGACTCTCTTGGTTCATAGCAGCTTGAAGTAATATAATTTGTGAAAGAATTATTTAAATTATTTGATGCAATCACTTTTTTGATTGGAAGACCCATTCCAATGGATACTAGACATGAAAATAAATTTCCAAAGTTTCCCGAAGGAATTGAAACTGCAATATTCTTGTCACTATCTATTAATTCCTTATAGGCAAAAAAATAGTATAGTATCTGTGGTATCCATCTTGATATATTAATAGAATTTGCTGTTGTAAAATTAAATTTAGACATTAGGTCATTATCAGTTAAAGCTTCCTTTACCATTTTTTGACAATCATCAAAGGAACCATCCACCTTAACAGGATAAATATTCCCTGAATGAATAGTTATCTGTTTCTCTTGGACTTTAGAGATTCTATCTTTTGGAAAGAGAATAAATACATCAATACCTTCAACACCATGAAAGCCACTTGCAACAGCAGCTCCAGTATCTCCAGAAGTTGCGACAAGTACTGTTACTTTTTTGTCTGAATACGAATTAAAATAACTTAAAACTCTAGAGGTAAATCTTGCACCGACATCCTTAAACGCCATTGTTGGTCCATGAAATAATTCTAGGACTGATATATCATTACTTAATTTTTTACAAGGAAATTTAAAATTTATTGTTTCTGAAATAATTTTCCTAAGGGATACCTTATCAATGTCTTTTTCTGTAAATTTTAAAATACATTCGAATGCAATCTGATCATTTGATAAGTTTGGTAATTTTTCAAAAAAATCTTTATTTAAAGTGGGAATCTTTTCAGGGAAATATAATCCTTTATCTAATGGTATTCCATTAAGTACAGCTTCTCTAAAGCTCACCTTTATACTTTTATCATTTGTGCTAAAGTATTTCATATACTAATTAGACATAGTACTTACCCCTTTTTCACTAATTTTTGACACGTAGGTTGAAAAATCATTACCTGATGTTTTATATAACTCAGTAACTAATCTATTAATTTCATTCGCCTTTTCAACACCTTTTGTCAAAGCAAAAATAGATGGACCCGATCCCGAAATCGAACAACCTAAAGCTCCTTGTTTTATAGCAATTGATTTAACTTCATCGTATAGAGGTATAAGTTTTTTCCTATGTTTCTCAATTAAGTAATCATTTAGGCTTCTTCCTATTAATTCATAATCTTCGGTGTGTAACGCATGAATAAAAGATCCAAACGTAGACACTTGTTTAGTTGTATCTTTCAATTTGACTTTATTGGGCAATATTTTCCTTGAGAAAGATGTCTTTATTTCAATTTTTGGATTAATCACAAAACAATAAAGATCTTTGGGTGTAGGTAATTTGATTACTTCTAATGGAGAAAGAGATTTAATCATTACAATACCACCAAGTATTGCAGGCGATACATTATCAGCATGCTCACTTATACTTGAGACAACCTCTCCTCTCATAGCAAAACTTATTAATTCATTTTCATTAAGAGGAGAGTCAAGTAATTTATTGATTGCATAAACACTAGCTGCAGCACTAGAACCACTACTTCCTATTCCACTACCAGGAATAATTTTTTTGTTAATCTTAAAATCAAATCCACAATTTGGATTAAGGGATTCTATCATTGCTTTTGCTGCTATTGTTGAAACATTTTTATTTATATCGTATGGAACTGAATACCCTGTGATATCTGTTATTATCAAAGATTTTTTTTTAGTTTTTTTTACAATCATTTCGTCACCAATCGAATATATTGGAAATCCAAGAACGTCAAAACCGCAAGCAACATTAGAAATAGTTGCAGGTGAAAAAACTTTGATTTGATTCATAATTAAAATTGAAGAAAAAAATTCATATTTTTGAAGTATAATTAATAAAACAATACGTTATGAAAAATAACCACTTATCATATAGATCTGGAAATCCAGTCCTAACCTCAAACGCTTTTGATATTTCTACGGATTCGTCAGACGTGATGACAATCAACGGAACAGTAACTAAAACTTTCCTTTCTTTATGCTTAGTTATTATATCTGGCTATTATTCATGGATATATATTTCAATAACAAATGTTCTCATACTGCCTTCCATTTTATTTGCCTTAATACTTGGAGGAGTTACTGTTTTCAAAAAACATCTATCCCCAATAACTGTTCCAATTTATGCTGTTGTTCAAGGTATTTTTCTAGGTGCTTTATCTTACACCTTCAATACTCTCTATGATGGTATTGTAATAACTGCAATATCCTATACTTTAAGTATATTATTTGTTATGCTTACCCTGTACAGGACTGGAATAATTAAGCCTACTGAAAATTTCAAACTTGGATTAGCAGCAGGTACTGGTGGGATTGCTCTTATTTATCTTGTAAATTTTGTAATGTCTTTTTTTGGAACAGGTTTATCCATTATGGATATTAATAATGCTTCAATGCTTAGTATAGGATTCAGCTTATTTGTTATAGTTATGGCTGCGTTAAATTTAGTTGTTGATTTTGATTTTATCGAGGAGGGCTCAGAAAAAGGAGCACCAAAATATATGGAATGGTTTGGAGCTTTTGGACTTATGGTAACACTTATTTGGTTATATATAGAGATTCTTAGACTACTAGCTAAGATGAACTCAAGAAAATGAGACTGATATTTTTTCTGTCAGTTATAGTCATATTTTCATGTTCAAAAGTTGATGAAAAGAAAAAGAATCCAAATTTTATAATTTTTTTAGTTGATGATCAAGGATGGTCTGGAACATCTCTCCAAATGGCAGATGATATTAATACATCAAAAAGTTTATATATTGAAACTCCAAATATTGAGAGATTAGCCTCTAAAGGCATGCGATTTTCAAGGGGTTATTCCTCATCACCCGTCTGCTCTCCCTCAAGATATAGCATACAGTTTGCTCAATCTGCTGCAAGATTAAAAATGATAAGAGTAGGGATGAATACAAGACATATTGATCATAATAAGTCAATTACAATACCGAAAAAACTCAAAGAAATTAATCCAAATTATAAAACTGCTCATTTTGGAAAATGGGGAATTGATGCAGATCCTTCTATTTTAGGATATGATTACAATGATGGTTTAAATGGAAATAAAGAAGGTGATTTTGTTAATAATAAGACACAATGGGAAACAACTTTTTCTGATGATCCTAAAAAAATATATAGTTTATCTAAAAAAGCAATTGAATTTATTGAAGAACATGAAAAAAATGGAGACCCTTTCTTTCTTCAAATTTCTCATTATGCTGTACACACAAATATTATTTCTAAAGTAAAAACTCATAATAAGTATACATCTAAGAATAAAATTAGAAAAACTGATCATCCAGGGTTTGCTGCTATGAATGAAAATTTAGACGATGGATTAGGAATTATTTTAGACAAACTTGAGGAATTAAATTTAAATGATAACACTTATGTAATTTATACCTCTGACAATGGATCTGTCCCAACAATTCCAGCAAGGAAATATTATAAAGAAACCATAAATTATCCACTTTCTAGAGGTAAGTGGGACGCTATGGAGGGCGGTATCAGAGTGCCTTTTATTGTGTCTGGTCCAGGAATCAAAAAAAACAGTGAAAGTAAAGTACCAGTTGTTGGATATGACCTTTTACCAACTATCATTGATTTAGCAGGATCAAAAATCAAAAATTTAGATGAAATTGATGGAGGTAGTTTCAAAGATATTTTATTGGGTAAAAATAATAATATAAAAAGAAGTTATCCAGGTATTGTTTTTCATGTTCCGTATGAAAATAAAATAGCTCTTACAAGAGCTCACTCTTCTATCATTAGAGATAATTTAAAACTAATAAAATTTAGAAATAATAATGAAATCAAGCTTTTTGATATAGATAAAGATGTAGGAGAAAAAATTAATATAAAACAAAAATATCCAGTTATATCAACTGAACTAGAAAGGTTACTTGATGACTTTCTAATAAAATTTAAATCATTAAAATGGCAAGAGGGCATCAACTGGAAAAACGTTGATGTGAGAGAATTAGATTCATTCCATAAGTAGTATTAAAGGAAAGAAAAACCCCAATATGTTATTAGAGCCCAAATAAAATAACGGATAAATTTACCAATCAACATAAATAATGAAACTATCAGAAAGTTTGTTCTAAAGAATCCAAGTGCAATAGCAATTGGATCCCCAATTACTGGAAGCCAGCATAAAAAAGCTAAAATTCCTCCCCAACTATCGATTTTCTTTTTCCATAAAAGGATATTCTTTCTTTTTACTTTAAGATATTTCTCAATTGTATTCCAACTTCCAATTCGTC
>CACPHX010000015.1 GCA_902633975.1 uncultured Marinoscillum sp. | reverse complement strand
AGAATTAATTACGTATTCTCTATGTTGGAAAATGAACCTGACTTTTCTACTCTAGAAAAATTCAACACAGATAGAAAAGAAACTGACTGGTTTAATAATGTGGATGAGATGGATAATTATTGGAGAAAAAAAATTAAAAACGCTGTCTTAAATTTAAAAATACTAGGAAAGGATTGGGAGTCAAACAAGGAGACACTAGAAAAAAGATATAAGAGATTTAGAAAAACAATAAACCAGTTTAATTCAGAGGATGTATTTGAAATTTTTATTAATTCTTATGCCGAACTTTATGATCCTCATACTAACTACTTTTCTCCAGTAAATGCTGACAGATTTGAGATAAATATGAGTAAAACATTTGAGGGTATTGGAGCAAGACTTCAACAGGATATTGAATATACAACAATCTACTCTGTTATGCCAGGTGGACCAGCATACAGGAGTAAATCTCTTGAGAAAGGGGATAAAATTATAGGCGTAGCTCAAGGAGACGATGGTTCTTTTGAAGATATTATAGGATGGAGATTGGATGATGTTGTTACTAAAATAAAAGGACCTAAAGAGTCTGTCGTTAGATTGCTAGTAATTAAAAAGGAGTCACCAATTGACGCTTTTCCAGATACTGTAAGGTTAATACGAGATAGGGTAGATGTTGTTGACGAGGATGCTACCTTTGATGTTGTTCCATTTAAATCAAAAAATAGACAATACAATATTGGTGTTATCAAGATACCAAGTTTTTATATCAATTTCGAGGAAGCTCAAAAAGGAATTAAAGATTATAAAAGTGTAACTAGAGACGTTAAAAGATGTATTGACTCACTCAAAAGAATTTCGGTAGATGGAATTATAATTGATTTAAGAAATAATGGAGGTGGATCATTACAAGAAGCTATTGATTTAACTGGTTTATTCATTGAAACGGGTCCCATAGTTCAGATAAAATCATCAAATGGAAGAATAGAAATTGAAAAAGATTTTGATAAACAGATTCATTACGAAGGCCCTCTATTAGTACTTAACAATTCTTTTACAGCCTCATCTTCTGAAATTTTTTCAGGTGCACTCAAAGATTATAACAGGGGATTAATAGTTGGAGAACCAACGTTTGGCAAAGGTACAGTACAAAACTTACTTGATCTTGATCGGTTTTTTCCAAGAAGTGATATGAAATTTGGTCAACTAAAGATTACGTTAGCTAAATATTACAGGGTAAGTGGAGGGAGTACTCAGAAAATTGGTGTTGAACCACATGTATTTTTCCCAAATATTTATGACAGAAGCATTTATACTGAAAACGCAAGAAAAAATGCATTGGAGTGGGATAAAATTAGAGACATATCATTTCAAAATAAAAATGATGTATCTGAATCTTTAGTAAAATACTTAAATGAAAAATTTAATAATGACATACAATCCGATTCCTCACTAATAAATTATATGTCATTTGTCAAAAAAACTGAAGAAAATAGAAAGAAAAATTCTATTTCATTAAATTATCAAACCAGACTTAATGAAAAAAAATCTGACGACAACATTAATAATAATTTAAATACTAATATGAAACTGTCAGAGATATTCCCAATTGAAAAAGAAGATTTAATGGAAAAAATTAAGACAGATCTTTATCTTAGAGAGAGTGTAAAGTTATTTGTTGAGATGATTGATTTTAAATCATCTTAAAATATCACTTATGAACAAAATCTGTTGATAAATATGACAAATTATGTTGATAGCATCTTAATTTAAATGTTTAAAACTTGTTGATATCTTTTCTTCAAGAAACAGCCTTTTTACAAATAAATTATCTTACTTAGTTACATCAAGCGAGAGATATAAATGTTGCGACGAATGTCAAGGCATAAATTTAAATCGCATTTAAGAATTACGATTCTTAATTTACGAATTAGAATTAAGCTCTCAAAGTGTAGTCCTAATTTATTAGGATGAAATTTTGGGGACATTTTAACTGTAGCTTGACGTTTGGAAAGCACTACGGTGATTTTTAAATGAAAAGGGCAAATATTCTTAGGAGTAGATGCCCTTTTATTGTTTATAGGCAGTTCAAGATGAAATTCTTCATTTTACATACTTTATTTTTAATTTATCCATTATTATGTCTTTCTTCATTTTATTCTTCAGATAACACAAAATACATATTTAAAAGTGGTTTAGATGGATACAATACATTTAGAATACCGACAACAATAACAACTATCTCAGGTGTTGTACTTGCTTTTGCTGAAGGAAGAAAAAATAGTTCTTCGGACACAGGAGATATTGATATTGTTTTAAAAAGATCATTGGATGGAGGTAAAACATGGGGAGAGTTAATTGTTGTCAGAGATGATGCAAACAATGTATGTGGGAATCCGTCTCCAGTAGTTGATTCAAAAACAGGAAAAATATTTTTGTTATCAACATGGAATAGAGGAGATGATTCTGAGAAAGAAATAATAGACCTTATAAGCAATGATACAAGGAGAATTTATGTAATGCATTCAGAGGATGACGGTTTAAATTGGACAGCACCGAAAGAAATAACAAGTTCGGTGAAAAAATCAAATTGGACATGGTATGCAACTGGTCCCGTACACGGTATCCAAATCCAAAAAGGTAAAAAAAGTGGAAGAATGATTATACCGTGCGATCATATTGTAGCAAAGACAAAAAAATATTTTTCACATATCATTTATTCTGATGATGGAGGAAATACATGGGAAATAGGTGGAATAACACCTCAAGATAATGTGAACGAGTGTACTATAGCTGAAATTGGTAGGGGTAAA
Source organism: uncultured Marinoscillum sp. (assembly GCA_902633975.1). Classification (GTDB taxonomy): domain Bacteria; phylum Bacteroidota; class Bacteroidia; order Cytophagales; family MED-G16; genus MED-G16. The sequence continues at coordinate 27,841 of CACPHX010000015.1, read as the reverse complement.
TTGATCTTAAATATGAGAAATTATGATAGAACAAAAATGAATAGACAAATTTCTATCAGTAAAGATTATGGTGAGTCATGGGAAAAGCTTCGATTCGATGAAACACTTGTTGAACCTATATGTCAGGCAAGTATATTACGATATACATTTAAAGGTAAAAAAAGGAATTTTTTATTTTTTTTAAATCCAGGCGATAAAAATGATAGAAAAAATATGACATTGAGATTAAGTAGAGATTTAGGTTTGTCTTGGGAAGAAAAAATTATTTTACATAAAGGTCCTTCAGCTTATTCTGATATCACAAAATTACCGAATGGTAATCTTGGATGCTTTTTTGAGGCTGGGCTAAATAGCCCTTATGAAGGTATTAAATTTCAGGAAATCAATTTAAATAATATTAAATGGTAATATCTTTTGCTAGTAGTTTGAGGTGTTGAAAAGTTGTTGAAAACTTTTAATGAACAGTTGTTGCATATCTTAGAAATTTTATCTTACTTAGTTTCATCAAGCGAGAGATATAAAAGTTGAGACCTAGTCTCGGCCTCGAGTTTAAAATGATTAGGAACTACGGTTCTTATGAAAAAAAAAACTTTAAGCTCTCAAAGCGAAAACTTAGCTTGCTAAGCGGAAACTTTAAGGACTCTTTAACTGTAGCTTGACGTTTGGAAAGCACCACGGTGATTTTTAAATGAAAAGGGCGGCAAATTCGATAAGAATTTACGCCCTTTTATTGTTTTAAGACATTTCTAATTTTTCTAGTTAATCCAAGATAATACCTAAAGCACCTTTTTCCTTTAAAAAATCAGTGAATACTGGTAAACTTTCATTTACAATTTTATCATACGGATCAATGAACTTTTTATAATTTATTGTCAATTCATCAAATCTTTTAAGCATTCCATCGTTCGGTGCTTGATCATCAGTAGTTAATCGATCGTACAGATGTGTAATGTGGTTAGTCCATTTTCTAGGATAATTTATTTCATCTTGTGAGGTTTCTATTTTATCTTGATAGAGATTTTCCTTTATATTTTTTATTGATTCAATAATTGGATTACCCAAATTTTTCACCTCATTATAATATTCCTTACCTTCAGTTAGTTTAATAAATTTATTTATCTGATTAACAATTCCTCTCATTTCATCTAATTTCTCTTGAGATTCATTGATTAGAGAAACAACTTTGCTTGAAATATCAAATTGCTTTTTTAGATCTTGAATGGATATATTCCATCTTGGATCCATTTTTACTATTAGTGGTTTCTTGTACACAGAATTTAATACGTGAAGTTCAACAGTATAAGTTCCTGGTATTGCATGAGGACCATTACCTCTTTCTGCACTGTAATACATTGATATAAAATCCTTTTGAATTTGAGGTTCTTTATATTCTAAATCCCAATAAACAGTGTGTGTGCCTCTATAAAATGTTTCTTCATCTATATCTACATCAAACATGTAATCAGATCTCTCTTTAAAATCAACAACAGTATTTCCCTCAGAATCTTTGATATATAAATTTACATCATCAATAGTATAGTTCTCTGGGAGATAGAATGATATATCATTTTCAAAACTAATTCCTGAAGATCTCCTTCCACCTCTTAGATTAGTTCTTATAGCATCTTCAGGAGAGAAAAGAAAAGGCTGGTCGTTGACAAGATGTATATCTTGTAAAACATTGATCTTATCTAAAATCCAAAACCCTCTTCCCTGAGTTGATATTGCTAAATCGTTTTGAGTTACTTCCATGTCTGTTATTGGTACGTGAGGTAGATTCATTTGTAATGATTTCCATGAGTCACCATTGTTAAAACTTACATATGCCCCAAATTCTGTTCCAGCGTATAATAAACCTTTTCTTGCTGGATCTTCAGCAACTGTTCTTACAAAATGATTGGTAGGAATTCCATTATCATTTGAAATTATTTTCCAGTTTTCACCGTAATCATTTGTTAATATAATATATGGTTTGAAGTCATTATTTCTGTAATTATAAACTGCTACTAAAGCTCTACCCGGAAGATGGGAGGATAATTCTATTTTGTTTATGGTTCCTTGAAAAGGTATTATTTTTTTGGGAGTTATATTTTTCCAGTTTTTTCCTCCGTCTCTTGTAATGTGTATTAATCCATCATCTGACCCTACCCATATCTCTCCCTCGTTATGTGGAGACTCCTCTAGAGCAAATATAGATGAATACACTTCCACTCCAGTAGCATCATTTTGAATAGGTCCACCTGGTATGTCAGCTTTTTCTTCGTCCTCGTTAAGAAGTTGTCTGGTTAAATCGGGACTAATAATCTCCCAATTCACTGCTTTATCAGAGGTAACATGAACAACATTTGATCCAACATATACCATTTCAGGATTATATTTTGACACGAATACTGGATAATTCCATTGGAATCTATATTTTAATTCATCCTGCCTAGTTCCTTCTGTAAGATGTACATACGGTGTTCTTTGGTATTCCTCTCCGGTGGATAGGTTCTTGTAAGTAAATTCTCCACTATAACCTGTTGAGTATATTATGTTTGGGTTTGTAGGATGGACAGCAATATCTGAACATTCTGTACCACCAGCATTGAACCAATGTTCAAAAGGTGTTAGGGAGGGAATACCTCTTGAAGGTACTGAAATTGTAGAATTATCTTGCTGACCTGCATATAATCTGAAAGGAAACTGATTGTCAACTGTTAGTCTATAAAATTCTGGCGTTGGTTGGTTATACTGAGTTGACCAACTCTCGCCACCGTTCAAAGAAATATTTGCACCTCCGTCATTACAATTAATCATTATTTTATTATTATTTGGATTAATCCAAACACCGTGGTTATCGCCATGTGGAGTAGAAATTCTATCATCAAATGTCTTTCCACCATCAATAGATTTATAGAATCCTGTGTTAGAAGCGTAAATTATATTTTCGTTGACTGGGTCTGCATTAATGTGTGAATAATACCATCCTCTTTGTCTAAGTTTGTGGTCTCTATTTACTCTGCTCCATGTCTTTCCTCCGTCATCAGAGCGATAGAGGCCACCTTCCTCTTCTTCTTGTGCTTGTATCATAGCCCATAGGCGTTTAGAATTCGCTGGCGAATATTCTACCTGTATTTTTCCAGTTAATCCTTTTGGAAGTCCTTCTGTAAGCTTTTTCCAAGATTTCCCTGCATCTTTAGACATGAAGACTCCTCCTTCATCACTTCCGTCCACTAATGTCCAGGGCTTTCTTTGCACCGTCCAAAATGAGGCTAAAATCTCATTTTCATTATCAGGGTTAATTTCAACATCTCTTGCGCCGGTTTTGTTACTTATATAAAATATTTTATTCCAAGTTTTACCTCCATCAATTGTTTTATATACACCTCTTTCTTTGTTGGGCCCAAAAATATTACCAAGAACAGCGACATAGACTATATTTGGATTTTCTGGATGGATTTCTATTTTACCTATTAAACCAGCTTTAGGAAGACCTATAAAGTCCCAGTTTTCACCTGAATCGACAGATTTGTATATTCCATTTCCGGTAGATATATTTCCTCTAGGGTCAGCAGAACCAGTACCCACATAAACAACGTTTTCGTCTGATTCTGAAACGGATATTGCTCCAATTGAACCAACAGTTATCTGCCCATCTGATATATTTTTCCAGTTATTTCCAGCATCTGTAGTCTTCCAAACACCACCTCCAGTAGTGCCCATGTAAAAAGTATATGGTTGTGATATCACACCAGAAACTGCTGTTGATCTACCACCTCTGTAAGGTCCAACAAATTTCCATTCTAAATTTTCATAAAGTTCTTCAGTTTGAACTTTCTGTGAGTGAGAGGAATTTACTGATATTAAAAAGAAAAATAGACAGGGTAGAAGCGTTATAAAAGTTTTCATTATTTAAAATTTTTTTCAATATAGGAAAGAACTTTTAAAAACATTAAATTTTCCTTTTTATTTATGTTAAAAATGGGTTTAGTTATATCTAAATTTTTATATATAAACTACTGTAAATCAGTGTATTATATATACATAATATATTGAAAAGTTTAATAATAATATTGCTTCTAAAAAAAAATTAAAAATTAGCTGAATTTTATGTTTTTTTTTATCGTGAAAAATATTTATCACCTCAAGGCTGAGAGTTTATTTAAAATATTTTAAATTGAATAATGGTCAGAGAAAATTGGGGTAGTAGGTTTGGTTTCATAATGGCAACTGCAGGATTTGCGATTGGTATGGGAAATATCTGGAGATTTCCATACATTGTAGGAGAAAGTGGCGGAGGAGCATTTATCCTTGTTTACCTACTCTTAACAGCGATTATAGGTGTTCCGTTACTTACCGCTGAGGTAAGTTTAGGTAGAAAAGCTCAGTTAACACCACTTGCAGGAATGAAGAAATTAACCTCTCCAACCTCCTTTTGGAATATAATAGGCTGGGTAGAGCTCCTTACTACAATTATTATCCTCGGTTTCTACCTTATGATAATGTCTTGGGTTACGGTTTACTTAAAAGAATATATAACAGGAGAAGCATTTTTATATGATTCAGATACTATACAAAGTCATTTTAATGACCTACAAAGAGATCCCTCTACGCTTATTTCTTATTCCGCAGTTATATCAGGTATAATGGCCTTTGTGGCAGCTAGGGGGCTTCAGGGAGGTGTTGAACTTGTTTCTAAGCTGTTTATGCCGCTTTTACTTGTTATGTTTGTAATTCTTGCATTTGGCTCAAACACTTTTGAGGGATCATCAGAGGGTCTGTTGTGGTATCTTACTCCGGACTTCTCAAAAATTACGTTTGGAGTTATTCTAGCAGCATTAGGTCAAATATTTTTCTCAGTAGGTATTGCATTAACAGCCGGTTTTGTATTTGGAAGTTATTTAGACAAAGACAATAGCGATATCCCTGGAAGTGTTGGAATTGTGGTCTTTTTTGATACCGCAATAGCAATTTTGGCTGGACTTGTCATATTTCCAGCATTATTCGCATTTGGTATAGAACCTAATTCTGGACCGGGATTATTATTTGTTACAATGGCCTCACTCTTCAAAGAAATACCTTTCGGTATGTTTCTTGGAGGATTATTCTTCTTTCTTGTATTTATTGCAGCCTTTACCTCAATAATTGGACTTTTAGAAGCGGTAATTTCAACAGCAATGGATTCTTTTAAAATATCAAGAATCAAATCAGTAGCTATTTGTATTTCTATGACTTTTGTGCTGTGTGTACCAAATATACTTGGTTTTAGCACCTGGAGTGGTTACGAACTTTTTGGTATGAGTATTTTTGGTTTCTTTGATTTTATATCAGCAAAAATTTTACTTCCTCTTGGTGGTCTTCTAATATCAATCTACGTGGCTTATGTATGGGGTTTTGATAATTTTATGAATGAAACAAATCAAGGATCAAAAAATATTAAGGTTTCACCTTTTTGGGGGCCTATAATGAAATTTGTAATACCAATTATTATCCTTGTTATCCTTGTTTATGGGCTTGCAGGAGAGAATTTAGCATAAACTCTACACTATGGACAAAATAGACGCACTTAATCAAACAGCTGATTTTCACAGATTATTTAATCATCCAATTCTTGATAAACCAACCATACCTAACAAAAAAAGGTGTGATCTTAGGGTTGAACTCATCTCAGAGGAGTTAAAAGAACTCATTGAGGCCATTAGAGACAATGATATTGTTGAGATTGCAGACGCGTTATGCGATATTCAGTACGTATTATCAGGAGCTGTGCACGAGTTTGGTATGAGTGAAAAGTTTGTTAAAATGTTCAATGAGGTCCAAAGGTCTAACATGAGTAAGGCGTGCGTTTCAGTTGATGAGGCAGAGAAAACCATAGAATGGTACAAAGAAGAAAAGGGTATTGACAGTTTTTATGAGGAGAAAAACGGAAAGTATTTGATTTATAGAAAGTCAGATGGTAAAACTCTTAAATCTATAAATTATTCTCCAGCAAATCTAAAAGAGATTTTAGAGGATTAGATATTTGTGTTGACGTTGTTAAGGTCAGTAAATGACTTTCTTAGTCTCTCAATCATTGATTTTTCACCTTCAAGAAGCCATTTCCTTGGATCGTAATATTTTTTATTTGGCTTATCTTCTCCGTCCGGATTACCAATCTGGCTGTTCAAATACAGTTGGTGTTTTTTATGGTATTCGTTCACACCACTACAGAAAGCCCACTGCATGTCTGTGTCTAAATTCATTTTTACTGCTCCATAGCCAATTGCCTCTCTTATTTCATTTCTAGATGATCCTGATCCTCCATGAAAAACAAAATTTATGGGGTTTGATTCTGTGTTATGCATGAGAGACACATATTCCTGAGATTTTTGTAAAATAGTTGGAGTAAGCTTAACATTACCAGGTCTGTATACTCCGTGAACGTTACCAAAAGCAGCAGCAACCATAAAATTTGGACTAATTTTAATTAATCTTTCGTAGGCATAATTAACTTCCTCTGGTTTGGTGTAGAGTTTAGATTCGTCTATATCAGTGTTGTCAACTCCATCTTCCTCACCTCCTGTTACTCCAAGCTCAATTTCAATGGTCATCCCCATTTCATTCATTCTCTCAAAATACGTGCAACATATATCGAGATTATCTTCGATAGGTTCTTCAGAAAGGTCTAGCATGTGAGAACTGTAAAGAGGAATTCCCTCTTTTTTAAAAAATTCTTCTCCTTCCTCAAGCAAACCATCAATCCATGGAAGTAATTTTTTAGCACAGTGGTCTGTATGTAAAATTACTGGAACTTCATACTCTTTTGCCATTAGATGTACGTGATAGGCTCCTGATATTGAGCCTGCTATTGCAGCTTTTTCATTGGTGTTGTCCAGATGCTTTCCAGCATAAAAACTTCCTCCTCCGTTAGAAAATTGTATAATTACAGGTGCATTCACCTCTTTTGCGGTTTGCAGCACAGCATTTACCGAGCTAGTATTTACCACGTTTACTGCTGGGAGTGCAAAATTATTCTCATTAGCATAATTTAGGAGCTCGGTTACTTCTTCACCGTGCAGTACACCTGATCTAAACTTCATGATTTAATTAGTTTTTTGTAAGCTAGGAACATACATTATTTTTTCAAAGGATTTACGTAATTATGTACATACAACGATTTTGACCTGTTAAGCGCATCAAATCGTATCTCAAGTTTAATTTGTTCATCCTCTTGCCTAACTTCTTGATTTTTGCATGAGGAGTTATACTGGATGTAGTAGTAAAATATTGTCTGACTCCTGGTAAATAGAGTTTGATTTTCAGGTCTCCCCAAAATATCAATGATTTGGTTTTGATTGAATCTTAAAAATTTTTCTTTATTTAAATCGATAAGTGATACTAATTCAAGTCTTTTACCTTCGCACCCGTACTTATCAAAAACCCACCCACTATAGTCTAATCCATCTATTTTAGGAACATTTGTAGCACACGAGTAAATTAATAAATGAGATAGTAATAGAACTTTGTATTTCATATTCATACGTAAATTTAGTTATGCCAATTGTTCTTATTGTTAACCAGGCAAAAATATTTGAATGATAAGAATTAATATGCTAAATTTGTAAATTCTTTTAAAAGAAGATAAATAACTAAAAACCACTGAACTAAAAAGCCAAGTGTGAAATCAATTTTCAGTAATTTTTTTCGTGCAAACTTAGTATCTACTTTACACTCGTTTTGGTGGTTTTCGTTATTTATTGTTTTTCTTACCACAAAAAACCTTTTTGCCACCGATTACACCATTACAGTTACAGCCTCTGGTACCTCACACTACACACTTAACAATGCTGCACTAGGTTTTACTGATGCAGACGACCCCAATATCACCGTTACTTGGTCAGATAGGCTGATTTTTGATATAAGCACTATTAAAAGTATCCACCCTCTTGCAATAGTTGATCAGTTAACAGCAGATGACGGATACGACGTCGCTAATAGGGTAGATTTTGTTCTCAATAACGGTGACGGGGAAAATACTGTTGAGTGGAATCTTAACGGGGTCACGCCAGGAACCTATTACTACATATGTACAAATCACAAATTTATGAAAGGTACGATAACCGTGGTTGAGAGTCTCTCGGGTATCGATTCTGATGGAGACGGCGTCGATGATAACGTAGATGTTGACGATGATAACGACGGTATACTTGATATTTTTGAGTGTGGTCCAGCTACTTCACCTGAAAATCTTATCCTGAACGGTGACTTTGAAACGTGGGAAGATTTTGCGATTAGTGGTGTCCATCCACCAGCTGATTGGGACCAGTACTCTAGTGGTCTACAATCTGTGGTAAATCCAAGAGACAGATATCCTGCAAATATTACCTCTGCACCAAGTCAAGCTCAAAGTGAAAATATCTATCTCAGGTTATACAATGGTGCAGGTTTAAGCCAAGGCATAACGACCGAAATAAATAAAGAGTATACCATAAAATTCTATCATGCTGCTGTGTTCCAGGATGACGTGTCAAACGGTACGCCTGATGGTAGAATAGAAGTTTACATTGATGATGTCCTAGAGGCAACGACTCCAAGTATCGTACTGGCTGATGGATGGCAGGAATTTACAACAACTTTCACCGCTACATCTACTGCTACAAAAATAGGTTTTAAAACCCCAGCTAATACTTCACTTCATCAATCTGGTATTGACAACATAAGCGTTACTCTACCGTCAGAAAATTGTGAAGATATCGACACAGACGGTGATGGAGATCCTAACAGAATTGATCCTGATTCGGATCAAGATGGTTGTCCTGATCTAATTGAAGCTGGATACGTGGATCCGGATGAACCAACTGACGGAATGGTAGGTAGAATAAGTAACGGTTTTACCTATGACGGAAAGGTAAAAAATGTTGATTATTTCACGTTATTAGATCAGATAGATGACCTTGATAGCAACGGTGTTAAAGACTTTTTGGAGCAAGGTTCAGTTCTCTCAATCGATCTAGATCCCTTGAGTATTGATACTTTGGAGTACTCAACTGTTACCTTTACAGGCCAAGGAACTACTGATTTAGACCTTGGAACAATTTTTTATTCATGGCAGATTAGTGAAAACGATGGTAATTTCTGGCAAGATGTTGATCTATATATTGCATCAAACCCAAATCATCCTGGCATTTACTCAGGAACTGACAGTACTGTTCTGACCATTGATTCGATAACAGCCGACATGGACAAATTACTCTATAGGCTATACATGCAAACCCCTGCATTTAAATGTGATCAAGACATTGTGACAAATGCAGCTACACTAAGTGTGTACAAGTTGGATACAGATGGTGATGGTATTCCTAACGAAGATGATCTTGATGACGACAACGACGGAATAAAAGACGTAGATGAAGGTGAGGAAACCCTCGACACAGACGGTGATGGAGATCCCAACAGAATTGATCTCGACTCTGACGGTGACGGTTGTAATGATGTTGACGAGGCAGGTATTACAACTGATGATAACAACGATGGGGAAGTAGGAATTCCTATAATAAATGTTAATAGTGATGGTCTTGTTACATCAAGTGGTGATGGTGCATACACCTATGGCATCCCAGTTGATCTTGATGGAAATGGGACACCAGATTTTCTAGAGGTTGGTGATTATGCTAGTGTCATATCAAGTCCTGACGATGTAGAAACCGCAAATAATAATGAGGTAATCTTTGTAGCAGAGGGTCAGTCTGACTGCGCGCTTGAGTATGAGTGGGAGGTGAGTACAGATGCTGGATTAACTTGGTTTAGTATTAACGATTTTGAGAATATTGGAGAGCAGTCAGAGATCATGATTGTAGGTGGTGGCAATCCTAGAAATTATAATAGTTGGTATAACTATTCATTTCTTGAATTATATGCGAATGAGGATATTGAAGCGAATAAGTACGAGGTTGTATTAACAACCACTATAGGCGATGTTTATTCTCAAAAAATTGCGCATAACATACCTAAGGGTAAGTACATTCTTTTTGGAGATCATAACAATAATTGGATTAATTTTTTTGAAAATCAACGTGTTAATATTTTTTATGGTGATAAATATGGCTATTACTATGAATTTCAATATTTAAGTCATCTCATGGGTGAGTTCATTATTGAAATTAGAACTGTAGATGATGGGACAGTTGTCGATAGATTTGGTAGAGAAGTTGAAGACGGCGCACCACCATGGACAGTAGATCAGGGTTTTTTCAAAAGAAAACCTAATCAATACGCTGATTCTTCTTTTACTCAAACGGATTGGGAGATTTGTGCAGATTGTCTTAAAGAAACACCTAATAGTGCAAACGATACACCATACGATTGGGGTAATGTTATTTTGCCTGATACATCAATATATAGTGGGGTATTTAATGATACTCTTAAAATTAACGCCACGAGAACTTATATGGACAGGTATCAGTATAGGGCTAAAATAAGATCACTATGTTACGCCTGTGATAACGGATCTTTTACTTCACCAGCTGAACTTGTTGTATTTTTAGATAGTGACGGAGATGGAGTAGGAGACGCAGTAGATTTAGATAAAGATAATGATGGTATTCTCGATTCGAAAGAGGGTTCCCCTACCGATGATTTTGATGAGGATGGTATTCCAAACAACCTTGATCTTGATTCGGATGGTGACGGATGTAATGATGTTTTAGAGGCTTTATTCTCTGATCCTGATGGTGATGGCGTGTTTGGTGTTGGAAAACCAACGGTAGATACTGATGGTAAGATAGTTGCTCATGATTATAGAGATCCTGCGGATAATGATTCAAATACTGTTTATGATTTTCTTCAGTTTAGTAAGGATGTAAGAATCTTTTCCAATCCTACACCAGCATTTATTGATGAAGAAGAAGATACCATATTTGTTGCTTCAGCAACACAATATTCATCATTTACTGACTGGAGGGAGGCTAATGGATACCCAAGATCTAACACTAACGCCAATTATGCTTTAGGCTATTCTGGTTATATTAATGGTGTTGAATATGGTGGCGCTCATGTGGGTTGGATAGATATTAATCCAAGTAACAGAATTTATGTTGTAGAGTTTGATACTATTATTGATGAGGTATTTCCAGCGAACATAGAAAAACTATTAGATTTTAGGGGTCACTCTTACTATGTTTCTAAACATTCAGGCAGTTTCAGAGCGACTTCATTTGATAATGCACTTCAAATTGCATTCGATGCTGGAGGATACATGCACGTGGTTGATGACGCTTACGAGTCTGAAAAGATAAGAGAAGCCATTTCTGATGCCGGTTCGAATAATTGGTATTGGGTAAATTTCTTTCAAGATACAAACTCTGAATTATATGCAGAACCTGATAGTGGATGGTTTTCTGGTTTCATTCCGAACTCTGCTGTTCATCAGTGGCAAGTTAGTATAGATGGGGGTAATAATTGGCAGGACCTGTCTGATGGTGCAAACTATTCAGGTGTTAACAAAGATACACTAAGAATTATTTCTGCTCCTGCAGGTTTTGATCAGTACGAGTACAGGCTTAAAGCATATTCAGATTCCTATGGTTGTGGGTCAGGTCTTGTATACTCTAAATCTGCTGTACTTACAGTTTCATCTGATCCAGATAACGATGGTGTTAAAAATAGTATTGACCTTGATGATGACAACGACGGAATACTTGATGATATTGAGGGTGATATTGATACGGATGGAGACGGAATACCAAACAGACTTGATCTAGACTCTGATGGGGATGGTTGTCTTGACGCTCAAGAGGCAGGTTTCACTGGTTTTGATGCCGAGGGAAGGCTTTGTAACGATACAAATTGTGCTGACCCTGCTGATGGTACAGTAAATGGACATTCCTACGATGATCCTTTAGATCAAGACAATACTACTATTTACGATTTCCTTGAAATCGGACAGGCCCCATCAATAACTACAAATCTAGATGCAATCTCAGTAGCAGCGGTAGATGCAAGTAAAACATTAATCGTATCTGGTACCGCCCCTGATTTTTCAGTAGAACCTACTTATTACAACTGGAGGGGATCAAACCCTGACGAGAGTGGTAATGAAGACTGGATGGATATGCATCTAAGTAGTGGTGGATGGAACGATAACAGGAATAATAGAAACTATAGATATGTTGTTGAGTTTAACACATTAACTCCAGAAATTCCAGATGATGAAAAAGATAATTTTGATCTACTAACTACTTATAACGGTCATGCATACTATATAAGTAGTAAAGATGGTAACAAAGAATTTGCAAGACCATACTATGCCGATCTTTATTCCAGACAAATAGGTGGATATCTTGTATTTATAAATGATGCAGCAGAAAATGAGATTATAAGATCTAGTGCTGCAAGCTATATTGGTACAACTAATGCATTGATATGGATAGGTATCTATCAAAATAATAGTAGTCCAAAATTTGTTGAAAAGGCTGGTGGTTGGGAGAGTTACCCTATGCCATCTACAGTGAATTATCAGTGGCAAATATCATCAGATTCAGTTAATTGGTCTGATATAACTGCAGCTAATAACCTCTTCCTTTTAAACGATACTACAATTACTCTAACAAATTATAACACTGATCAACTCACCGTTAGCCCAACTATTAATAGCCTTAATGGATATAAATTTAGAGTAAAAATTTCTAATCCTGCATTTGTGTGTGCTAGCGAAGTTATATCAGATGAAACCATGCTTATTATTAGAAGCGATTTTGATGGTGACGGAGTAGAGGACGATGCCGATGTAGACGATGACAACGATGGTATTTGGGACATTAATGAAGGTAATGCGGCAGTTGATACTGATGGAGATGGAGATCCTGACTCTAGAGATCTGGATTCTGATAACGATGGTTGCTCCGATGTTGACGAGGGGTATGGAAAGGGTTACGATCCAAACAACGACAGAATTTTTGGAGACGTTAATCCAGTTATAAATCCTGATAATGGCTCTGTTGTAGGGTCGGATCAGAATATGACAGGTATTGTGGGTGATGATGGAATAAAGGATTTCTTGCAATATGATCAGGAGATATTAGACATGACGTGCCCTGATGATCCAAATATAACTGTTGTTGGAGGTCAAGAACTTATCGCTATCACAACAGCAACAGGAATGGGTGACACCTATGTCGACTACCATTGGCAAATAAGTAAGGACAGCGGGACAACATGGACCTCTGCCTCAGATGCAGACAAGTCAGATCTTATCATATCAGGAATTGGTTATGGACAGACAAATACAGCTGATGATGGCTCTCCTAAATTCATTGAGCTTTATGCTCTTGATGATCTTAACCTGTCTGATTATGCAATTTTCAGTCATCGTGAAAGCAACTCTGAAAATTCCACCTCATCTAAATACTTTAACAATATTACTGTTAACAAAGGAGACTATATTCTCATTTACTATATAAAAAACACCGGTGATGACGTTACATTTTTTGAAAATGATATAGACCTATTGTATGATCATACAGAAAGTTATTCTACTTTAAGAAATGATATGCAGGATGGTATCGATAAGTTTACTCTACGTAAAAAAAATAGTAGCGGAGTATACGAAATTGTCGATAGAATAGGATCAGATTCATCAGTTCCTAATTACCATCATGGATGGTTGTACAGAAAGTCTAATTCATTCCCAAATAAAAATTTTAATGAGAACGAATGGATTACTTGTACGGACTGTCTTAACTCAGCAGTAAACAGTTCCTCAACCACACCTTTTCCACTTAAATCCTACAAGGGAGTTAAAGTAAATTATGATCAATCAAAAGGCGATTCTCTAATAATCAACGATGTACCTGAGATACTAACAGGCTATCAATTTAGATCTATAGCGTCTACTCCATCTTTTGCCTGTGGAGAGAATGATACCTCATGTGTTATAAGCATTACTGTTCTTCCTGACTTTGATAGAGACAGTATACCTGATGAAGTCGATCTGGATAAAGATAACGATGGTATCCTTGATGCAGATGAGGGTGATGCTGATAATGATGGAGATGGTATTCCAAACTGGTTTGATCTTGATTCTGATAATGATGGATGTTTTGATGTGAAAGAAGCAGGTTTTGAGGACCCAGATAACGACGGTATTCTTGGAAATTCTCCTGTAGAGGTAGATGATGATGGAAAAGTTACCGGGTTTGCGGCATTTACTACCCCTGTCGATTTAGATAACAACACAGTTTATGACTTTCTTGAAGCAGGATCTGATGTTGTTATTACGTATTTCCTTAATTATTTCCTTTCTGAAGGTGCAGATACTGCAACATTTTTTGTAGAATATACAGCGAATGGGACGGTAGATCTACAGTGGCAAACTTCATCAGATAATGTAATTTGGTCAGACCTGTCCGATGACGCAACATATACAGGGTCTAACACAAATACACTCAAAGTCAATGATATTGATAATCTTATTTCCACTAAGAAGTTTAGGCTCGTATTAACAACCCCTGCTTTTGCTTGTCACGACACTACGATTTCTGAAATTTCTACTATAGATTTTGACGAAGATGTAGATAACGACGGTATACCAAATGAGGACGATTTAGATGATGATAACGATGGTATCTTAGATACTGACGAGGGAGGAGAGGATGAAGATTTTGATAATGACGGTGTAAGGAATAGGTTTGATCTTGATTCAGATGGAGATAATTGTTTCGATGTTGTTGAGGCTGGATTTAATGACTACGTGTTGACCGATCTTGAAGATGGTCTACTAGGTGATCTTCCAATTACCGTTAATTCCGATGGAATAGTTACTTCTGGTCTAATAGGTGATGGATACTCAGATCCTCAAGATAGAGATAATGATGGTAATAAAGATTTCAAACAATACGGAGAGAGCATCGTAAATGCAGTACTCGATAATACAGATCTAGAGTTGCTATCATCTGAAAGTGGTTCATTCACCATTACTGCATCAGTTACAGGAGGTCATCTGATAACTTATCAGTGGCAGGAGAGCCCTGACGGTGGAGTAACGTGGTTTAATGTTCCTGATGTTCCACCTTACTCTGGTGGATCAACAAATGTTTTGACTCTCTCAAGTCCTGATGAGAGTTTAGACGGATATAAGTACAGGGTCATTCTCTCACTTCCTTCATTTGTTTGTGCTGAGATACCGATTAACTTAAATACAGAGATAAAAGTTTACAACGATAACGATAAAGATGGTGTCAGAGATTCCAAGGATGACGACGACGATAATGACGGAATTTTAGATAGCTTCGAAGGAGGTGAAGATCTTGACCAGGATGGAATTCCAAACTGGTTTGATTTAGATTCTGATGGTGATGGATGTGATGATGTTATAGAAGCAGGATTTCTTGATCAGAATGCTGACGGCAGACTCGGTCCTGAGGATACATTACATGTCGATACACTCAACAGTAACGGACAATCAACAATAGACAGTAACAATGGCCAAGTATTAAATCATGGGGGTAACTCAACTCCGAACGATCTTGATAATAATGGTGTTTACGACTTTTTAGAGGAAGGTTCACCAATTACTAATATCACATGTCCAGATTCTGTAATCGTAGCAGAGGGTGGAGCAGCTTCTTTTCTCGCTAATGCCAGCGTGAATGCGGGTGAGGTCAGATACCAGTGGGAGATTAGTAAAGACAATGGAAATAGTTGGAATGATATCGTTGAGCCTGCCCTAGCAATTGTTGGTTTAGGAAATGCATATAGAGAACCATCCAATGAGGGTAGTCCAAAGTTTATTGAGTTAATAGCAACAAACGATATCGACGACTTATCAAGGTACCGTTTATATAATTATTTAAATGGTAGTAATGGGTATTCTAATTATAGCTCTTTAAGTGGGTCATTAAAAAAAGGACAAATGATCCTTTTATATGGAAATAATGCCTCTGATTTCAGTGATTATTTTGATATTCAAGTATCTAACTACGACATGGCACTTGATGGTTCAAGTCTTATCGATAATATGCAGGGTGGAGACGATGTAATTGAGCTTGTTTATGCAGATAGTGACGGAAATCCGGGGTGGAATACCAATTCGGATGTTGTAGATGCAGTTGGTGTTAGAGGACAAGGTGGAATTGATATCCCATGGAATTACAGTTTAGGGTGGATAAAGAGAAAGAATGGAAAATCTATAAATAAAACTTTTAAACTATCTGATTGGACTCTTTGTAAGGGTTGTTTTGGTGCCTCTTACACCCACGCAGAAGCCACAACACCGTACGATATCAATAATAGATTAATTAATCTTGGAGGTATGGGTTCCAATTCTAACACCCTTGAACTAACCAATATTTCTTATGACGAGTACAATGGAGCTCTTGTTAGAGCCAAGGTTTCTAATCCTGGATTCGTTTGTCAGGTAGATACTGTATCCTGTGAGGCAAGAATTGAAGTAGTACCTATCGACACCGACGGTGATGGCGTTCCTGACAAGGATGACCTCGATGATGATAACGACGGAATATTAGATGTAACGGAAGGTGGAGAATTATTAGATACAGATGGTGATGAGATACCTAATAGAATAGATTATGATTCTGATAACGACGGTTGTCTTGATGTTAAAGAGGCAGGTTTTGAGGATCCTGACCTGAATGGACAGGTAGGGAACGGTACACCAAGCGTGGACCCACAGGGTAGAATTTTAGGTCATCTATATACGACTCCTTTAGACAACGATAATAATTTAACAGCTGACTTTCTTCAGTACAGCCAAAACGTAATAATTGATCAACAACCTATAGATTTGATAAGACAAGGCGGCGATGACGCCGAATTTTTTGTGACAGTTACAGGTGAAACAGTTCTTCAATACTTGTGGCAGGTAAGTGATGATTCTGTTAATTGGACTGATTTATTTGTTGGTGGTTATTATGCAGAAGTGGATTCAGATACTTTAAAGATTTTAAATACGGATGATAATTTGGATGGTAAATATTACAGGGTTAAAATAATAACTCCTTCACTTATTTGTTCTGATCCTGTATTTTCTGCTGGTGCAAAACTCACAGCAAAAGAAGATTCTGACGGGGATGGGATAATAAATGAAGATGATTTTGACTCCGACAACGATGGAATATTAGATGATTACGAGGGTGCTGAAAGAAATCTTGACACGGACGGTGACGGAATTCCTGACTTTTTAGATCTCGACTCAGATAATGACGGCTGCTTTGATGTTGTAGAAGCGGGACATAGCGACCCTGATAACGACGGTATTCCTGGGATAGGTCCTCCAGAAATTGAACCATTTATTGGTACTGTTAAAAATCACAATTATGGACTTCCTGATAACAAGTTTGATGCTGACGGCACAGGTATCGGAAAACCTGAAGGAGAAGGCTATGATTTTAGGGAACCTGGTGGGCCAGTTACCTCTGTTTCTCACCCGCTAACGGTTGAGACATCTGAAGGAAAGACTGCATTATTTAACACAGGCGGTAACGGAATTTCTCCTGTTGCTTTTCAGTGGCAGGTGAGTTCGGATAATGGTGTAACTTGGGTGAATGTTCCAAGCAACCCACCGTATACTGGTAGTGACTCAACTACGCTAGTTATATCACCAGTAAATACTTCGCTGAACAGTAATTTTTATAGGGCAGTAGTAAGTACACCAGGATTTGCTTGTGGTGCTGATATGATTACTGAACAAGCAAAATTATTAGCTTTACCAGATAACGATCGTGACGGTGTTCAAGACTTAAAAGACTTGGATGATGATAACGACGGAATTTTAGATGCCGACGAGTTTGTTGATGATTTTGACGGTGACGGAATATTCAATAGGTATGATTTAGATTCTGATAACGACGGATGTTCTGACGTTACAGAAGCTGGTTTATTGGACGGTGATGGAGACGGAATTTTAGGTGATTCAGTAGATTTAGGAGATGGAACAAAAGCCCCAGCATTAGTTGATGAGTTTGGTCGTGTTACATCTGGTGGTACTACACATTATTACGGTACTGACCCTGACGACCTTGACGATAACGATGTTTACGACTTTTTAGAAGTTGGATCTCAAGTTGAGATTGACAAGCAACCTGAGGTGAGTTATACGGTATCTGAGTTTGACGACCTTCAAATAACTGTTGAAGCTTCTGCGAGCGGAAATATTTCATACCAGTGGCAAGTAAGTGATGATTGTGACGGGACATGGGTAAATGTTCCAGAGTCTCCAAGTCTTATTATTAGTGGGGTTTTAAGTAGTGGTAATGGGCATTTTGAGCTTATAGAGCTTTATGCTGTAAAAGATATTGACAACCTTGATGATTATGGTCTTAGTGTAAGTAGCGGAGACGCTTCATCAGGAGTTTCTTTTGAGAACAAGTCCCTTCAGGCGGGTCAGTATTACATGCTATATGGAACTCACTGGTACCAGTCGCAATGGCCTATTTTCTTTAGTGATGAGCAAACAGCATCATACAAATCCCAGTCCCTGTCTGGTATTTCTAATTTATATGATCAGTCATATAACATTAAACTTTGGAAAGGTTCTCAACATATTGATTCCTACGGAAATTCAAGTGAATCGTCTATCGGTAAACCATGGGATTTAAATGCAGGATGGGCTTACAGAAAAAATGGTAGGGGGGCTTCGACAACATTTAACATGGACGATTGGAACATAAGAGTTGACGAATTTAAGGATATTGGTGGATCTTCAGTAAATGGAAACGATGCTGCTCAAAATATTTACCCATTATTTAAATTCTCAAGTCCTCAGCAATACATTGGCACGAGAAACGATACCCTTACCATAGCGAAAGTTCCTCTATCATTCGATAATTTATACTACAGAGTCATTGTTGAAACACCAGCATACAAGTGCGATACGATTGTTGTCTCAAGCTGTACTTTCATAGATGTTGAGCCAATGACAGATACAGATAACGACGGAGTTCCTGATTATGTTGATTTAGACTCTGACAACGATGGTATTTTAGATGAAACTGAAGGATGCTTAATTGATACCGATGGGGATGGGATTGTTAATTGTTTAGATCTTGATTCAGACGGTGATGATTGCCCTGACGTTATTGAAGCAGGGTTTACTGATGAAGACGGTGATAAACTTCTCGGTCCAGATCCAGCATTTGTTAACGTAAATGGAGTTGTAACGAGTGCTTTGGATGGGTATTCTACTCCAGATGACAACGATAATAACGGAGTACCGGATTTTCTAGAAGAAGGAGCACAGCCAACAGTAATTACTGATCCTTCAACAGTAGATGTTGAGGTTATGAAAGACACAACCTTTATTGGAAATGGAACTGCGCCAGGTATCATCACACAAAGGTGGCAACAAAGTGATGACAATGCTGCTACATTCAGAACGTTAGAAAATACCCCAGATCTATTCATTACTGGAGTCATGGAGGGGAATAGAAGTGGAGCAAGACCTCACGTGATTGAGTTTAAGGCATTGAAAGAAATTCAAGATGTCAGATCATACAGAATTCATGTCTTTAAGGATGATAATAATGGTGACGGCGTGACTGATTTTAGAGATAGTCCTGTAACGATTAATTTCGATAATAATCCAATATTAATACCTCAAGATTCATTCTTCTACGCTGTTGACAATTCATCATTAGCTGAACAACATCTTGCTGGTAGTGGAGACAGTTCAGACTTTGATTTAAATAAAGAGAGATATCATTATTTAGGTTTGGCTAATCAAATGAATGGAATGTATTCATTTGGTTTGTCAAAATTTGATTCAGCAACCTCTGAGTATAAGCTTGTTGATTATGTTGAGTCATCAGGTTCGGAAAACTACAATATGGGATGGAAATATAGAAAAGATACCTCACAAATATATTCTGATTACTACAAGGCTGAGGATTGGATTACGAAACCAGACGTTTTAAATGGTAAGATTACTAATGTTCTGGCTGGTACAGATCGTTTCCCTATCAAATCTTATACTAAACCTGTAATTATTTCAGGAGTATCCTCTGATACCCTACGAATTGAAAATATTCCTTTCTCAATGGATGGGTATAAGTATAACCTAGAAATGATTACTCTAGGTTTTGCTTGTGATGTTAACGTATTTACAGATGTCTCAGAGCTTAAGGTATTTATTCCTGATTCAGATGGTGATAAAAAAGCTGATAACGTCGATCTAGATTCTGACAACGACGGTATTTTAAATTCTGATGAAGGCGATGAGGATATTGACGGTGATGGAATCCCTAATTATTTAGATCCTGATTCAGATGGTGATGGATGCCCTGACGTAATAGAGGCTGGATTTACAGATCCAGATGATGACTATTACTTAGGAGTTTCTCCTGTAATTACAGATGAAAACGGTAAGGTAACTGGACAGGGTGGATATACACTTCCCCCTGCTGAGGATCTAGATGCGAACGGAGTACCGGACTATAAGGAAAAAGGATCTGATATCACATTGAATAGTAGTCCAAATAATCTTGTTCTAGTTGATGAAAATGTTAAGTTCTTCGTTGAAGCTAGTTCCTTGTCTCAGATATTTTATCAGTGGCAGTACTTGCAAGACACCACAACAACAAACTGGGAGGATATACTTGATGGTGGTGATTTCTCAGACGTATCTACAGATACACTGCGTATTAATAATATTTCTACTTATTCCGATTACTGGTTTAGGGTTGTGATGACAGCTCCAGGATATGCTTGCGCTGATACTGTATTTTCTGATTACGCTAAAATACTAAACACCGATGATTGGGACAATGACAATATCCTCGATGTTTTTGATATAGATGACGACAACGACGGGATAAAAGATGTTGACGAGGGTGAGGGAGAAAATAGAGATACAGATAACGATGGAATTCCTGATTATTTGGATAACGATTCAGATAATGACGGCTGTTTTGATGTTATCGAAGCAGGATATGTTGATGAGGATAACGACGGATACCTTGGTATGTCTCCAGTAACAGTGACTGGAATTGGTACGGTCATTTATGATCCCCCTGGATATACAGGAGAAGATGATCTGGATGATAACGGAGTCTCTGATTTACTTGAGTTTGGCTCTCAGGCTGTTGCTGACATAGCACCTGTAAACGATACTGTAGAAGCGGGTCAAAACGCATCATTTAATGCCACGTTCACAGCAGATGGAACAATGGTTTATACCTGGCAGATTAGTTCAGATTATGGTGTTACCTGGAGTGATGTGATTGATACAGTCGTTGTGGGATCTGATAGCACTTTCTTTAGTGGTTTAAACACAACAATACTAGACATTGAAAACGTAACGTATGAAATGCACGATTATCAGGTAAGACTTGTTGCAAGCACACCATCTTTCAAGTGTGGGCTAGATCTACCATCTGTTCCAGCAAGTATTAAGATTGCTGGTGATAACGACCAGGATGGAATTATTGATGCCATTGACTTGGATGATGACAACGATGGAATTCTAGATACAGATGAAGGAGGTGGTGATATTGACGGGGATGGAATACCAAATTGGTTTGATTTAGATTCTGATGGGGATAGCTGTTCTGATACTGAGGAAGCAGGTTTTGTAGATCCTGATGGCGATCGAATATTATGCACAAGTCCGGTAAGAGTGGATGGATTGGGTAAAGTTATATGTATTGATGATAATGACTGTGTTACCGATCCAAATAACAACATGGATTGGAATATTAATAGTGCTTCTCTTTCAAATAATGGAAATCCTGATCCTGACTTATATAAAGATTATTTTGTGTTAACAACTAGATCTTGGTACGATGAGGGATCTGTATTTAGAAATGGTTCTAAAAACTCAGCTACTACCTCAGGAAAGATTGATTTAAATAACGATTTTTATATGACCTCAGAGCTCTATTTTGATGATAGAGACAACGGTAGGGCTGGAATTGCTTTTCATCTAGCAAAAAATAATAATAGCTATACTGGTTCTAATGGTGCACTTGTAATGCAATTTGCGAATGCATTATCAATTGAATTTGGTACATACACATACAGTTCATGGGATCCTGATAGCGATCATGTTTCTCTTCACATAAATGGAAACAATTTAAGCGGAACAAATGTTCTTGGAGTTACGCAAAATACACCTTTAACTTCCGCTAGCGATCATTGGAAGTATCCAATTCAGACCGTTGAACTTCCAAATATCGAAGATGGTAATTGGAAGAAGTTTGAGTTCTCTTGGAACGCAACTGATAAAACTGTGAGTGTTGATTTTGAGGGTGTAAGGGTTATATCATATACAGTTGATCTAATCAATGATGTGATGGCTGGAGAAGATGAAGTATGGTTTGGCTTTACATCTGATACCTATAATTCTTATACCGAGCACAGGGCAACCTTTGAAACCATATGTGAGGGTACAACCGGTGGAGAGACTTTCTTTAAGGGTTACAAAACACCAAATGACCTAAACGAAGATGGAATTCCTGATTACAAGCAGGCAGGCAGCATACCTACATTCTCTGACACCTACGAAGATGATGAGGTGGTTATAATTGAAGAGGGTAGAGACACCACTTTTACTGCCACAGTCAATTACAGTGGTGTGGGTGATGTCGTGTGGCAGATGTGTAACACCGACGACTGTAGCTCATGTACAACTATTGAAGAGTCTCCTGGACTTATGCTTACAGGTGTATTTAGGGGAGATATTGGTCCTGGATTAGAACCATCTTCAATCGAGGTGTATGCACTTGAAGATATTGCTGACCTCAGTGTGTATGGTATCGAAATAACTAGAAATGGTAATGAGTCAGATGGGAAAGATTACTCCTTAGCATCAGTTTCCCTTGATTCAGGAAAGTTCTATACAATTTCATCAAGCGATTTTTATCAAAACACTTGGTTTAGCAGTGCCCCAAATCAGGAGAGTCCTCTGAGTAGCTTTACTGGTGATGAGGCAATAGTTTTATATAAGAATGACGATATAATTGATATGTACGGTGTACCTGGCGTGGATGGTTCGGGTCAACCGTGGGAGTATACTCTTGGGTGGGCATACAGAAAAGATGGAAGGATATATTCCTCGCAATTTAATGTTAACGACTGGACTACGTGTAGGAGTTGTACTTCAGGATTTATATTTAATGAACAAATGGATAATCCATTCCCGTATCGTTCCTTTGCTGGGGCTCCAACTTTTACTGATGTTAACTCTGATGTGCTTAAACTAAGGAATGCTACTGCGTCTCTAGATGGTACAAGAATAAGAAGGGCTGTCCTTGACCCAGCATATTTCTGTACACCAGAATCCGGTGGTGATTGTATTAGGGTTGGTATATTCTTAGACAACGACAAGGATGGAATTGTTGATGAAATTGATCTGGATGATGATAACGACGGAATTTTAGATTCTATTGAAACAGATCTTGATATTGATAACGACGGAATTCCAAATCGATTTGACCTGGACTCTGATAACGACGGCTGTTTTGATGTTGTAGAGGCAGGTTTCACTGACGGTGATGATGACGGAATACTTGGAAACTCTCCTGAAACCGTTGATGATATGGGTCTCGTGATATCAGGTGTAGATGGCTATACCGAGCCAAACGATAACGATAATTCTGGTGGGTATGATTTCCTTGAGTTTGGATCAGTAGCAGTATTGGTAAGAAGTCCAGACAGCATTCAAAATACTGCTGGTGCAGACGCATTTTTTGTTGCAAAAGGAACAGCTCAGGGAGGGTCAATGAACTACTATCCGTTCAATAAAGATAATTGGGTGGAAAGAGGCAATACTGTTTCTGTTAGTGACTATTATCGTCTTAACTATCGCTATGGATATAATCACAAGAGTCAGCTCTGGAACAGGAAAAGAATAAGAATTGATAGAGACTTTATCATCTCTTCTGAGTTATATTTTGGTAATAATTATGATGGTGGACACGGAATGGCATTTGTATTACAAAACGAACCAATAGGAGTTCTTGCAGGAGGAGCCAATGGTATAAATCTTGGTTGGGATGACCTCGATATTGATAATGCCCTAGCAATTGAGTTTGACACGTATGGCGAAGATGAGGTAAGGATAGTATCAAGAAAAAATGGAACAAGTACAACGATAGCAGTTACTCAACTATCTTATGATATTGAGGATAATAAAAAAAGATTGATAAACGTGTCATGGGAAGAAGACACAAAAATTATTACTGTATCAATAGATGGTACCGACGTAATAACATCAACGATAGATATTGAAACTGCAATATTTGCTTCAGAGATGACATATTTTGGATTTACCGGTTCTACTGGAGGTAATCAGGAACAAACAAATGAGCAGCGTGTATATAATATTGCAGTGACTGGAATATTAGAAGGTGATGAGAGTGGTAACGTAATATTTGAGTGGCAGTACAGCGCAGATTCTGCTGCAACGTGGACAGATATTACTGAAGATGATTCACTCACCTTCTCAGGAATAAATAACGATACGCTTCTCATCCCAGATGTTAGCGAGTCGTTTGACGGGTATGTTTTCAGAGCAAAAGTTAGAAATCCTGCATTTGCATGTGACCCAGGAGTCTTCTCTCAGTTTGGTATGATAACCATACTTCCTGATAACGATAAGGACGGTATCCCTGACGATGATGATGTAGATGATGACAACGACGGTATATTAGATATAAGAGAGGATACTACAGATTTAGATGGTGATGGTATACCAAATCACTTCGATCTCGATTCTGATGGAGATGGATGCTTTGATGTTATAGAAGCAGGCTTTGATGACAATGATTTCTACTACGATCCATATGAGGCTAGAAATGAAACCGTAACCTGGTATCAATGGGAAGTTAACCAACCTGATAACAGCGGTAACAATGAGCATTTTGGTATATTGGCTGGCAATGGATATAATGATGTAAATGGTAATCTTAATAGACGCTACCTCATGGAAATTTCTGAACCTCATTCAGCAACAACTGAGGGCTGGGAAGACCTCTATACTTATGTAGGTGAGTATAATAATCATTCTTATTATAGATCTAAGTCTGATAACCATAACTGGAATGAGTCAAGAGCATTGGCAGAGGCGTTTCCAGGCGGCTACCTAGCTGTTATATCAACACAAGATGAATATAATTATATTAAGTCACAAGACGGTTCACAAATGTTTATTGGGCTTTATCAAGACACTGGATCAAGTAATTACTCTGCTGATCTTTCAGAACCTTCTGGAGAGTGGGTATGGGTTCCTTCTGTGTCAAGAAAGAGGATTGATGATCCTGACGGTATACTAGGAAATAGTCCAGTAACCGTTAATTTTGAAGGAAGAGTTGTAAAAAGTAACGATAATACCACATCAAAAGCATATTTCACTCCAAAAGATGGGGATAACAACGGTTCTGACGATTACAGAGAATTTGGCTCTGCAGCAGTTATTACTTCTCAACCTCTAGAGTCCAGAGTCGAAGAAAATGATACTATCATACTAGGATCTGTTGTGGATGTTATTGGAACAGCACTGTTCCAGTGGGAAGAGAGTAGGGATTCAGGTTATACATGGATTCCTTTGCCTGAGTTCTTCCCTCCATACGATGGAGTTAAGTCAGACACTCTAAAAATCCTTGGAGCACCATTAGGAATGAATGGGTACCAGTACAGAATGATAGTTTCAACTCCATCCTATGCTTGTGGGTCGAACGATACTACCAGAATAGCATCTATAGGTGTTTCTAATGACTTTGATGAGGATGGTATTCCTAACTCGATTGATATTGATGATGACAACGACGGTATAGTTGATACTCTAGAGGTAATTGAGGAAGAGAACGACGACGATTATGATAACGATGGTATTCCAAATCATTTCGATTTGGATTCTGATGGCGACGGATGTTCAGACGTATTAGAGGCAGGTTTCTCTGATCCGGATGGAGATGGAATCCTATGCTCAAGCCCAGTTACAGTAAATGCTGTAGGTCAGGTTATTGGTTGCACTGGTTCAACATGTTCATCTCTTGATGTGAATGAATATTATATGGTGACTGATGCTCAATTCATAGTATCCGACAGTTCATACAAACTGACAAATGCATCAATGGACCAGAAGGGTCTGGTGTGGTCTAAATCTACCGTTGACTTATCTTATGACTTTAATTTAAAGACACAAATGAGATTTGGAGATGATAATGATGGAGGTAACGGAATCGCATTTATTTTACAAAATATTTCTTCTGCCGTGCAATCATCTGGAACATCAGATTTAGGATATACTGGCCTAACACCTTCTGTTGCTGTTGAGTTTGATACTTATTTTAATGATGCAACTTATGATATCGTTGATGATCACGCCGGTCTAGTATATAACGGAGCTGCACAATCGAGTAATGAGAGAATCTCTAATCTAGGAGATATTGAAGATGGTTTATATCATGACGTTGAGTTTATATGGGATTCTGGGACAAAGAACCTTTCTGTGACATTTGATGGTTCAGAGGTAATTAACATGACAAAAGACTTTGTTGCAGATATATTTGGATCTGATCCAAATGTATTCTTTGGCTTTAGCTCAACCACTACAAATACATACAATGAGCATAGCGTCAGAATCGTTGAGATTTGCTCAGGTGCAGTTCCTACGTACAGCCCACTAGATGGATATACGACACCTATAGATGCAGATGGATCAGGTACAGTAGATTTTAAAGAAGTTGACGACTACACAATGTCATTTGACATTCAGCCATCTAATATTGAAATCCCAGACAAATCTGATGCTTACATATTTACAAAAGTAAATTCTAGTGATAGCCTAAGTTATCAGTGGCAAAGATCAGATGACGGAGTACAGTGGTATAATATATCTGACGATACAATCTATCTCGATAGAGGTGAAGGAATATTTGACTCCTTAATATTTATTGGAACTAACAGTGATACTCTGTTTATATACAATATGGATAGTATTGTTGACTCAACCTTCTACAGGGTATTGGTAGATATCCCTTCAAGCCCATGTGCTGTAGAAACACCATCAAGCGTATCACTTCTTCAAATTGTGAATGATATTGATCTAGATAACGATGGTATATCAAATGACGAGGAGGGATACGGAGACGACGATGGAGATGGAATACCTAATTATCTAGATTTAGACTCTGATAACGATGGTATCCCTGATGTTATTGAAGGTGGAGACGGTGACCTCGATACAAATGGTGATGGTGTGATAGATATATTAGATGTAGGATTTACTGATGTTGATGGAGACGGTATGGCCGACGATAGTGAGAACACCCCTCAGCCAGATACTGACGGAGATGGAAATCCCGACTATCTCGATATTGACTCTGACAACGACGGTATATTTGATGTTGATGAAGGTGGAGACGGTGACTTAGATACAAATGATGATGGAGTTATTGACGCTAACGATATAGGATATACAGATAACGATGGTGATGGTATGGCCGACGATAGCGAGAACACCCCTCAGCCAGATACTGACGGCGATGGAAATCCGGACTATCTCGATATTGACTCTGACAACGACGGTATATTTGATGTTGATGAAGGTGGAGACGGAGAATTAGATACAAATGATGATGGTGTTATTGACGCTAACGATATAGGATATACAGATAACGATGGTGATGGAATGGATGACGATAGCGAGAATACAACCCAGCCAGATTCAGATGGAGATGGAAACCCTAATCACCTCGATATTGACTCTGACAACGATGGTATATTCGATGTTGATGAGGGTGGAGATGGAGATTTAGACACAAACGATGATGGAGTGATTGATTCGAATGATACTGGATATACTGACAACGATGGTGATGGAATGGATGACGACTCTGAGTCTACTCCTGTTACTGAAACAGATGGAGAT
>CACPHX010000014.1 GCA_902633975.1 uncultured Marinoscillum sp. | reverse complement strand
GTTAGATTTACGTATAATTATCAACATGATAATAGGTGTTCCAAAAGAAATTAAAAATAACGAATTTAGAGTTTCACTAACTCCTTCAGGAGCCTCTAAATTAATTTCAAAAAAAAATACTGTTCTTATTGAAAAAGATGCAGGAAAGAACTCTAGTTTTCTAAATGATGAATACACAAAAGCTGGAGCTATAATTGTCGACACAAGAGAAGAAGTTTTTCAAAAATCTGAAATGATTCTAAAAGTAAAGGAACCTATAAAAGAGGAATACAACCTCATTAAAGAAGGTCAAATTGTATTTACATATTTTCATTTTGCTTCACACAGACCTTTATTAGATGGAATGATTAATAATAAATCAATATGTATAGCTTACGAAACAGTACAAAGTGAAGATAAATCCCTTCCACTTCTAATACCTATGTCAGAGGTAGCAGGAAGAATGGCTACACAAGAAGGTGCTAAATTTCTAGAAAAACCCATGGGTGGTAGAGGGATATTGTTAGGAGGTGTAACCGGTGTTGATCCTGCAAAAGTTTTAATAATTGGGGGAGGAATATCTGGAACAGAAGCCGCAAAAATGGCTGTCGGCTTAGGTGCAAATGTTACAATTTTAGATTTAGATCAAGAAAGATTAGATGAACTCAACATTTTATTTAATGGAAAAGTAAAATGTATTTTATCTAATGAAAAAAATATATATGAAAATGCTATAAAAAGTGACCTTATAATTGGAGCTGTTCTTATTCCTGGTGCAAAAGCTCCAAAATTAATAACAAAAAAATCACTTAAATTCCTTAAAAAAGGTTGTGTTTTAGTTGATATCGCTATTGATCAAGGAGGTTGCTTCGAAACCTCAAAACCTACAACTCATGAAAATCCTACTTACATAATTGATGGTGTAGTACATTATTGTGTAGCAAATATGCCTGGTGCCGTTCCCTATACATCTACTCAAGCTCTCACAAACATGACTTTACCATATATTCTTGAAATATCTGAAAAAGGATGGAGAGAAGCTGCAAGATCAAATAATGAAATAAAAGAAGGATTAAATATTATACGTGGTAGAGTTGTAAATAAGAACGTTTCTGAGGCTTTTAATGTAGACTATTTTAATCCTGATGATCAAATCTAATCGTCATACTCTGGTATGTTATTCAAAATATTTATATCACCTGATTTATTACTAATAGAAATAACAAAATGATCAATTCCGTTTGTTATCATTATGTATTTACTAGAATAGACGTTATTATATACAGACACCTGACTTAAATGACTTTCATTTAACCTCATTTTAAATGATTTACATTCAACTAAGAGATAATTATCTATCCCATTTCTTGACTTAACTAAAATATCTGAACGCTTATTTATGTTATTATATTTTAAGAGAGATTCTGAAGATATTAACCCTTCAGGGTAGTTTAAATTACTAACAAGATGATTTATGATACTTTGCCTAACCCATTCCTCTGGAGTTAAAATAACTTTTTTTTTCCTAATCCTATCAAAAACATATTTTTTTTTATGATTTGATTCAATCTTCAAATCATTATTTAAAAGATTGGAGTGAATCATAAATTATTTTTTTATTTGAGTTCTAATAAGAAAAAATAAACCAATAATAAAGAAAAAAGTTAAAGCAAGAACACTTGATCTCATACTACCTGTAACTTGCTCAATGTAACCATATGAAAATGTTCCAATAACAACAGATATATTATAGGATATACCATAAAAATTAAAAAATGATGCATTATCTCCAATCTCTTTTGGCAAAAGCTTTGAAAAAGTTGATCTAGAAAGAGATTGAATACCACCCATCAATATACCTACAACAGCAGCAAGTAAATAAAACTGATATTCATTATTAGTAAAATAAGCAGTTAAACAAACAATAATCCAGCATATATTCATTGTAATTAAAGAAAATTTATTTCCTTTCAATCTAGAAATATATGCAAAGAAATAAGCTCCAAAAATTGCTATAAGTTGAATTATTAAAATTGTAAAAATTAATTTATTTTGATCAAGATTAATTTCTTTATCCCCAAAATAAGAGGCAACTAACATTATCGTTTGAACACCCATACTGTAGAAAAAATATGATAATAAATAAAGTTTTAAGTGTTTGACACCTTTTATGTAATTCCATACTTTTATAAGCTCTTTTGCTCCATATGTGAGTGTTCTTTTATTTAGTAATATTTTTTTTGTTTTTTCTGGTAGATAGAATAATGTAATTTGGGCAAATAGAATCCACCAAATACCAACCAATAAAAAAGTAAACTTGGTTGCCTCTTTTGAGGATTCAAATCCAAAAAAGTCAAAACTTTGAATCAGTATTAAGCAAATTATTAGTAAAATAACACTTCCAACATACCCAAATGAATATCCCCTAGCACTTATCTTATCAAAATTACTTGGTGTTGATATTTCCGGTAAAAATGCATTATAGAAAACCAAACTACCTGTAAACCCAATACTTGCTAGAACTGAAAGTATAATACCGTACTCAACATTGTTTCCTTCAAAAAAATATAATGACATGCAGGATATTGAACCTAGATACATAAATATTCTCAGAAAAAACTTTTTATTACCTGAATAATCAGCAATTCCCGACAGTATAGGCTGAATTATTGTTAAAACAAGAAATGAGAAAGATAAAGAGTAAGAATATAAAACAGAATTAACGATCTCATAACCAAAAAAAGAAACGATATAATTGTTATCTGATGTTGTAGTTACTGCATTATAATAAAGAGGAAAAATTGCAGTAGTTATTACTAGAGAATAAACTGAGTTAGCCCAATCGTACATACACCAGGCATTGACTACTTTAGAGTTTGATTTAATTGAATTCATAAATAAATAAGAAAATTATAACAATTCTCTTATCTATACACTAAATGTTGTCAGAAGTTTGAATTGAGGAATAAAGAATTTTTCTAGCATTTGCTTCCCTCAGTTCTTGTTGAACATCAGATACTATACCCATCTTAGAATCAACATCAACTTTCATTGACATGGTTATCTGATCTCTTTCAGCTTCATTTAATTTATCTTTTTCCTGATTTACGAATTGAATTATTTCATCAACTTCAACAAAAACGTCATTTACTTGTATCTTTGGTTCCTTTCCAAATAGGGAGCTTTGTTTTGGTTCACCAATGTATATATAACTTACAAGAGACTTTCGTTCAAGTTTTGTTAATTGAGCAGCTTTAGGTAATTTTTGTTTTACCATTATATCAGTCTCTCTTAATACAGTTGTTACCATAAAGAAAAATAATAACATAAAAATGATATCAGGTAAAGCAGCTGTTGGAATATCTTGCGAGGTGTTAGATTTTTTACCGAATTTTGACATTAATTTGCTATTTTATTTGGTTCAGCAATGGATATGGCTCTTGGAATCCCATCTCTTGCAGCAAAGTACTTTCTTTCTTGTATTGGGTCGTCTCTATCAAGTTGTAGAAACTCATTAGCTGATAAACCAACCCTTTCACCATATACATCATTATAAGCAGCGTTTACTTGATCAAGAACTTGAACATATAAATCATAGGATGTTCCCCTATCTGCTTTAAATGATACAACTGCTTCGGTTGGGTCATCAGAATAGTCAGACCTTCTCCCAAATGATGAAACAAATGACTTCATTGAACCTGGCAGACTATTATATATTTCAACACCCTCCTCTCCTGGATTACCAAAGTTTAAAATGAATGTTTTTACCATTTCTCTCAATGAGTTAACATCCTCAAGAGGTTCATCCTCAACTAGTAATCTATCCTGAGAATTAGCTAAGATTTTAAAAATATTCCTGTCGTTTTTTGTGACCTCAGGAGGAGGTTGATTAGGATCAGGCTTAGGAGGTAATAACATTGCAATTCCTTTATCATTTGCAATTGTTGTAGTCACCAAAAAAAAGATAAGCAATAAAAAGGCTATATCAGCCATTGATCCATTTGGTATTTCAGCTGTAGGTCTATTTCTTCTAGCCATTTTTAAAGGTTTTTCTTAATTCGGATGCAATAATTCCTATAACAGCAATACCAGCAAGGAAATAAACCAAATTAATAATTCCACCGATAAATTTGGATAGAGACTCATCAACACCAAACTCAGCATAGGAGGGATAGACTTCATTGCCAGATAAAAGCCAAGAAACTAAGAACAATACTAGTATTGAAATAAGACCAGCTCCAGAGTTAATAAGGGATTTAGGATTTTTAGATGCTATATAAAGGGGAAAACCCACAGCTAAAATTGCTGCAACAGTTATCATTAAATAACCAAAATAAAGTACAAAATCAACAAAATCCATTATTTAGATAATTTATTTCGAACAAGTATATCAACCAACGAAATAGATGCGTCTTCCATATTATTTACTAGAGAATCTATTTTTGATACGAGATAATTGTAAAATAACTGAAGTATTACTGCAACTATTAGTCCACCTACAGTAGTTAATAATGCTATTTTAATACCACCAGCAACCAAAGATGGAGACACATCTCCAGCTTCAGCAATTGCATCAAAAGCACCAATCATACCAATTACGGTTCCCATAAATCCAAGCATAGGAGCAAGTGATATGAATAGAGATATCCAAACCATACCTCTCTCAAGCTTACCCATTTCAACAGAACCGTAGGAAATTATTGACTTCTCAACCATATCAATTCCTTCAGAGGCTCTCATCAAACCTTGAACAAAAATTGATGCAACCGGACCTTTAGTGGATTTGCAAATTTCTTTGGCAGCATTAACTCCATCTTTTCCCTTAATAGCATTCTCTATATCAGATAACAACTTTTTAGTATTCGTCGTTGCAAGATTTAATGTTATAATCCTTTCAATAGAGACAGCTAGACCAAGAATCAAACACAGCAAGACAATACCCATAAATTGCCATCCACCTTCAATAAATTTTTCTTTGATAGCATAATGAAACGACTGGGATTCCTCAACAACTTCTTCAATTTCTTCTTCTTCAATAATTTGAATAGCTGGTGTATCCTCAGATGCAGAATCAGTCATTTCTGAAGAAGATATAGTATCTTCCATCTGTTCGGTATCCTCAATAGATTGATCCTGAGCAAGTGACAGATTTATAAATGACAGAAGACAGAATGTCATCAACGTAGTGTGTAAATTTTTCATAATTAATTTTTTGTTACAAATTAGAATTTTTCAAAAATAGCGTTATTAGTATAAAATAAAAATTTTTAAAAGAAATTTTAAGCTATCAAAAAAGTGCAGAGAGGAAGGGATTCGAACCCTCGATACGAATTGCTTCGTATACGCACTTTCCAGGCGCGCGCCTTCGACCGCTCGGCCACCTCTCTTTGTTAGTGCAAATCAAATAAATTTATTGCATTTTCTGAAGTGACATTACACACATTCTCTATAGGAATAGATAAGATTTGAGATAATTTGCTAGCTACATATTTGACATTACTTGGTTCATTTTTTTTACCTCTTTTAGGTTCAGGCGATAAATATGGACTGTCTGTTTCTATAATTAAATTTTTCAAACTCACCCTAGATATAACATCTCTTAGTTTAGAGTTTTTAAAAGTTATAACCCCTCCAATACCAATCTTGAATCCAAGATCAATAATTTTTAATGCCTGTTCGTATGTGCCATCAAAACAATGAAATACACCTGTTAATTTATAATTTTTAATAACATTAATCGTATCTTCAATAGATTTTCGAGTGTGTAAAACAATTGGAAGTTTATTTTCTTGAGCAAATTCGCATTGAATATTAAGAGCATTAATTTGATCCCTCAAATTATCATTTCTGTGATAAAGATCGATTCCAATTTCTCCTATTGCAATTGTACTATTTGAAACATATGATAAAATTTTTTTAATAGTAGTTTTATAATCATCTTGAATGTAACAGGGATGTAAGCCAAGCATATGGTAGCAAATATTAACATACTTATTACTTATTTTTAGCATTGGTTCAACTGATTTTAGATCTACATTTGGCATGAGGATCTTATTAATATTATTTTTTTTAGCTCTTTCAATAACTTTATTAAGATTTTTAATAAAATCATCCATGTATAAGTGAGCATGAGTATCAATAAGTTGTAAATTTGAGTTTGTCATATAAATCTTTTACGATTAACTTGAATCAATATAAAAATTAAATGGAAAGTAATAAAATAATTTTAGGTCTAGATCCTGGAACAAATATTATGGGGTATGGATTAATTCAACCGTCTAAAAAAAA
Organism: uncultured Marinoscillum sp.; assembly: GCA_902633975.1. Taxonomy (GTDB): domain Bacteria; phylum Bacteroidota; class Bacteroidia; order Cytophagales; family MED-G16; genus MED-G16. The sequence continues at coordinate 27,809 of CACPHX010000014.1, read as the reverse complement.
TATAAAACTAATTCAATATGGAGTATTAAATCTTAAAAAACAGAATGATCACTCCAAAAAACTTCAATTAATATTCGAAAGTGTGAACGAACTTATTGAAGAATATAAACCAAATGAGATATCTATTGAATCACCTTTTTTTGGAAAAAATGTACAGTCTATGCTAAAATTAGGAAGGGCTCAGGGTGTAGCAATGGTGGCGGGAAAAATTAATGGAATTAAAATAACAGAATATGCCCCACGAAAAATCAAAAAATCAGTGACTGGAAATGGTAATGCTTCAAAAGAACAGCTTTCTGAAATGATTAAAAAAATACTAAATATTAAAGAAAGCACTGATAAAAAACTTGATGCTTCGGATGCATTAGGCGCTGCATTATGCCACTATTATCAAAAATCAAATAATGAAAGCCCGAAGAAATCATGGAAGAAATTCATAGAAGCAAATCCAGAAAAAATAGTTTAGAGGTTTTCTCTAATTTTTTTCAATAAAGAAGTAAAATTTGATTTATCTAATTTTAATCTTTTGTTTATAAAGTCCATCTCTTTCTCATTTGTGAATGGAATAAGATGAATATGGGCATGAGGAATCTCTAAGCCTACAACCTTGAGACCAACTCTACTACATTTAGTGGACTTTTCAATAGCAGAGGCTATTTTTTTTGAAAAAATCAATCCTCTTTTTAAATACTCATTATCAAGATCAAAAATATAATCAACTTCAATTTTTGGAACTACTAATGAATGACCTATAGTAAGTGGGTTTATATCCAGAAATGAAATAAAGTTCTTGTCTTCAAAGATTATGTGTGCAGGTATTTCCTTATTTATTATCTTGGTAAAAATTGTAGACATAAATTATAGAGAAATATTAATAACCTTAAAAATTACCTCTCCTGACGGTATTTTAACAGTTACTTTCTCACCTTTTTTTTTACCCAATAAGCCCTTTCCAATCGGTGATTCGACTGATATTTTACCTTCCTCAAGATTTGCTTCTTCTTCAGATACAATCACATACTCAAATGATTTTTTAAGTTTAATATTTTCAATTTTAACTTTTGAAAGAATTGATACTTTATCAGTATTAATATCATTTTCATAAATAATTCTTGCACTTGATAGAGATTCTTCAAGTTTTGATATTTTTAATTCATGTAATCCTTGAGCTTCCTTTGCAGCGTCATATTCAGCATTTTCAGATAGATCCCCTTTATCTCTTGCCTCAGCTATTTGTTTGGCTATCTCTGCCCTACCCTTCGTCTTCAAATAATTCAATTCATCCTGTAATTTCTTTAAACCATCTTCAGTAAAATATGTTACTTTATTCATTTATCTCTCAAATAAAAAAAACGGATGTTTCCGTTTTAACAAATATACAAAAAACAAAATAATTAGATCAAATACCACCAATTGCTATTGCAACAATAAAGTAGATTGCAAGAGCCATTAGGTCATTAGTAGTTGTTATAAAGGGACCGGATGCTAATGCTGGATTAAACTTTAATTTATTAAGTATAATCGGTGTTAATGTACCAAGTAAAGAAGATACAAGAACAATTGAAAATAATGAAACTGAAACTATTTTTGCAGTTTTTGAATAAATCTCAAAATCCAGGAAGTTAAGGTAATCAAAAAATATCAATCCACTATACACTAGTATTGACAAGACAATTCCATTTAATGTAGATACTAAAATAACTTTTGTCAACCTTTCTGCAACTGATATTTCAAATGGACTTGGTGTTGATAAGGTTTGAATTATTATAGAAGAAGATTGAATCCCGACATTTCCCGCAGTTGCCATGATTAGAGGTATAAAAAAAGATAGTGAAATAAAAACTTCATTCTCTTCAAAATAATTTGATTCAAATGAACCAAGAAAGAAAGCACCAAAAAGTCCACCTAAAATTCCAATTACCAACCAAGGCAATCTTGCATTTGATAACTTCCAAATTGAATCATCCTCTTCTACATCTGTTGTGATACCTGACATTATTTGTCTTTCCTCCTCAGCTGATTCTGTTATCACATCAACAACATCATCAATTGTTATTCTACCAATTAATTTTTTTCTTTTATTTACAACTGGCAAAACAGTTAAATCATACTTTTGCATTATTTGAGCCACTTCCTCTTGATTCATATTTGCATCTACTGAGACCACAAAGTCATCATATATATCTTTCACTTTTGAATTATCTTTTGATATGATTATATCCTTTAATGACACTTTACCCATTAGTGTTTCTTTTGAGTCAGTCACATAAACGCTGTAGATCTGAGAAACATTTTTAGCTTGTTTTCTAATTAAATCTATGCATTGCTTAATTTTCCAATCTATGTTACACTTGACAAGTTCTTTTGCCATTAAACCCCCAGCAACCTCATCATCATACTTGATTAAATCTCTTAAATTTTTTGATTTAATATTATCATCAATATTTATTAGTACTTGCTCCCTTACCTCAGAGCTTAAGTCTAATAAAATGTCTGCTCCATCGTCAGAATCAATAATTTTTAAAACATTTGCTATTTCCTGAGAAGAATATGTTTTCAGAAAACTTTCTCTTGTATCATCGTCTAATTCAGAAATAATCTTTGAAGAAGTTTCCAATCCAATATTATCCAAAACATACTTAGATTCTAATGAATTAAATTCATATAACAGCTCAGCCACATCGACATGACTAACCTCATGAAATGCACTTTTTATAAATTTTACGTTTTGATTTTCAATCTCAACCTTAAGTCGTTCCTTAAAACTATTTGATAGCTCAAACTTCATGGTTGGCCTTTATTATTTCACTAGACAAAGATAAAAATTCATTCAAATTTAACTGTTCTGCTCGCCTCGAAAAAATATCATTTGAGGTGAATTTTTTAGGTAAATTTAGATTTTTTAATGAATTTCTCAATGTTTTTCTTCTATTTTGAAAACAATTCTTCACAAAACTTTTGAACTTAATAAAAGGGATCTCAATTTCAATATCTTTTTTCCTTTTTCCATAAACAACACAGGAATTTACTTTTGGTGGTGGATCAAAATTGTCAGGAGTAATAACTTCGGATAAAGTTACGTCATAATAAGTTTGAGTGAGTACAGACAAAATTCCATATGATTTTTTATTTTCAGATGAACAAATTCTTTCTGCTACTTCTTTCTGTAACATCACTACAAACTCATGAATCTGGGATTTATTTTCGAGAATTTTAAAAAGAATTTGAGAGGAAATATTATATGGTAGATTACCTATAATTGAATAATTTTCATTAAATATATTTCTGAAATTTAAATCAAGAACATCACCATTCATTATGTCTAAATATGGATATTCTGCTCGTAAATAATCAACTAAATCTCTGTCAATTTCAGAAACTACTAAATTAACATTTTCATCATTATATAAAGTTTTTGTTAAAACACCTTTTCCCGGTCCAATTTCAAAAATATTTTTTCTTAAAATAAGTTTCTCAGATATTTCAAGTGCTAAATCTTCATTTATTAAAAAATGTTGACCAAATTTTTTTTTAGTTTTAATTTTTGTCATTTATAGGATGTACATTTGCCTCCAATTTACTTGAAATTAATGGAGAAAAACATAAACAATAAATTAAAATTAGGTTTTAGTATTGGAGATTTCAATGGCATTGGTCCTGAGATACTTCTAAAAGCTTTTTATAATAAAAACTTATTTGAAGTCTGTGTTCCCATTGTTTTCAGCTCTAAATATATTTTAGATTATTATAAAGATAAATTTTCCATTGATATTGATATAAATGACCAAAATAATAACATAAAGGAAAATCAAATTAATTGTTTTTCTAACGAAAAATTTGATTCTAATATTTTACCTGGTCAGGTAAATAAAGATGCAGGAAGATATGCTGAATCATCATTAAGAGAATCAATAAAATACTTTAAAGAAGGTTTTATTGACAGCTTGATAACCCTTCCAATTAGTAAAATAAATATTCAATCTAATACTTTTCAATTTCTTGGTCATACAGAATTTTTAGAAAGTGAATTTACTAATGAGAAAAGCATGATGGTTATGTACTCAAAAGATATGATAATTGGTTTTGTGACAGGACACGTTCCATTAACTGAAGTTCATAATCATATCAATGAAATTAAAATCACTGAAAAATTTAATATTTTTCTAAAGTCTCTAATTATTGATTTTAATATTGAAAATCCACAAATAGCAGTTCTTGGTCTAAATCCTCATTCTGGTGAGGATGGTCTTTTGGGAAAAGAGGAATCAGAAATTATCTTACCAACAATGGAAAAATTTAATAATAAAAATAAAAACTTTCATGGTCCATTTTCATCGGACTCCTTTTTTGGTCTAAAAATGTATAAAAAATTTGATGGAGTAATTTCTTTTTATCATGATCAGGGACTCACTGGATTCAAAGCTATTTCGTTTGATCATGGAGTAAACTATACGGCAGGATTATCTATTATTAGATCTTCACCTGATCACGGTACTGCATTTAATATTGCTGAAAAAGGTATAGCTAATGAAGAATCTCTTATAAATTCAATATTATTAAATATTGATGTTTTTAATAATAGAAAACTTCATAAATAAATGACAAGATTTTAAATTAGTTTCAACTTTTATTATGGATAAAAAATTTCTAAGAAAATTCGGTATTAAAATACAAAGTCTATCAAATAATGAACATTTATTTGAATTTGACTTTAATCAAAAACTATTAGATCAATTTAATAGTGAGATAGACATCTCTAAATCTAAAGGTGTTTGTAATGTTATTCTCTTAAAAAGTGAGATGATGCTTGATGTTACATTTAATATAACTGGTGAAACAAATCTTACATGTGACAGGACTTTAAAAAACTATATTCATAAACTGAATTTCTCAAAAAAAATTCTTTTCAAATTTGGTGATAAAGACGAAGAAATATCAGATGAAATGATTGTAATAAATAGAGTAAAATCTATTTTGAATATATCTAAGTATATATATGAGTTTTTTATTTTAGAGATTCCTGTAAAAAGATTACATCCAAGTATTAAAAATGAAGATAATATTGATAATTTTGTATATAAAACAAATTCGTCTAATAAGATTGATCCTAGATTTGAAACTTTAAAAAAACTTAAATAAGTTATTATGGCACATCCTAAAAGAAAAACCTCTAAAACGAGAAGAGATAAAAGAAGAACTCATTATAAGGCCAAAGCTAAAAAATTTGTCATTTGTCCAACTACTGGAGAATCTCATCTTCCACACAGAGCTTTTTGGTACGAAGGAAAGTTATATTTTAAAGGAAAGGTCGTCCTTGAAAAGGAAACTGCTTAATATCAAAAATCAATGTCCTTAAGAAAAATTAGAGCAAGCATCACTGGTGTTCATGGGTATGTCCCTGATTATATATTATCAAATAGTGAACTTGAAAAACTAGTTGATACAAGTGACGAATGGATAATGACAAGGACAGGAATAAAAGAGAGAAGAATTCTGAAAGGTAAAATGAAAGGAACTTCTATTATTGGCACTAAATGTGTTGAAGGTCTTTTAGAAAAAACGGGAACAAAAGCTAGTGAAATTGACTTAATTATATGTGCAACAGTTACTCCAGATATGCTATTTCCATCTACAGCTAATATAATCGCTAATAACGTTGGAGCAGATAACTCATACGGATTTGATTTGTCAGCTGCTTGTTCTGGATTCCTTTATGCGCTTGCTACAGGATCACAATTTATAGAATCTGGTAACCACAAAAAGGTTATTGTAATAGGTGCTGATAAAATGTCTTCAATTATAGATTATACTGAAAGAAAGAACTGCGTTCTTTTCGGTGATGGTGGAGGAGCAGTACTGCTGGAGGCTTCAAAAGATGAAACAGGAATACAGGATTACATACTAAAAAGTGATGGGTCTGGGGGAGATATGTTATGTCTCAAGGCTGGTGGAAGTTTACGCCCTGCTTCAATTAAAACGATAGAAAATAAAGAACACTTTATATATCAAGAAGGATCATCCGTCTTTAAATTTGCTGTAACCAATATGGCTGACGTTTCTGAGGAAATTATGATAAAAAATAAACTTACATCAAATGACATATCTTATCTTGTTCCACATCAAGCTAATAAAAGGATAATTGATGCAACCGCCAATAGGATGGGTGTAGGACCTGAAAAAGTTTTATTAAATATCGAAAAATATGGAAATACTACAGCAGGTACAATACCACTTTGTTTTTGGGATTTTGAAAAAAGTTTTAAAAAAGGAGATAATTTAATTTTAGCAGCATTTGGAGGTGGTTTTACTTGGGGCTCACTATATCTAAAATGGTCATATAATTCAAATTAAAAAAATGGCAAATACTAGTGATATTAAAAATGGACTTTGCATTGAATATAATGGAAATTTATTCTTTGTTACTGAATTTCAACATGTTAAACCAGGAAAGGGTCCGGCTTTTGTTCGAACAAAATTAAAAAATGTTATTACGGGAAAGGTTATAGATAATACTTTCCCCTCAGGTCATAAAATTATAACAGCAAGAGTTGAAAAAAGAGCCCATCAATATTTATATAATGATAGTTCTGGTTATCATTTTATGGATAACTCATCATTTGAACAGATTACGATTAATAAAGATATTATTAATAATCCAGAATTTTTAATAGAGGGTATGGAGGTTGAAATTTCAATTCACACAGAAACAAATCAAGTTTTAGTATGTGAACTTCCAGCAACTATTGAAGTTAAAATCATTTATACTGAGCCTGGAGTAAAAGGTGATACTGCCACAAATGCAACAAAACTTGCTAAAATCGAAACAGGTGCTGAAATTCAAGTGCCTTTATTTATAAATGAAGGAGATAGAGTAAAAATTGATTTAAAGGAGAGTAAATATATTGAGAGAGTAAAATAAGTATAACTTTGTATAGATGAACACAAAAGAAATTCAGGACATTATTAATTTTATAAAAAAAACCGATCTAGATGATGTAAGTATTGAGACTGAAAATTATAAAATAAGAGTTAAAAAGAATTCATCTTCAATAACCGAAAAAGTTGTTCATAAATCAGAAAAACCTCATATGTTAGAAAAAAAGGAAACTAATGTTGAGGATACTACTACCGAATCGAATGCATCTGAAGAAAAAACTGGTAATACTATCCTAATTAAATCACCTATGATTGGAACATTCTATAAGTCACCAAATCCAGAAAGTGATCCATTTATTTCAGAAGGTGATACTATTAAACCAGGTCAAACAATATGCATTATTGAGGCGATGAAACTATTCAATGAGATTGAATCAGAAGTTACTGGTAAAGTTGTAAAAGTATTAGCTAATGATTCCTCTCCTGTTGAATTTGACCAACCACTTTTTGAAATAGATCCTAGCTAATTTCCTAAAATGATAAAAAAGGTATTGATTGCAAATAGAGGAGAAATTGCACTAAGAGTCATAAGGAGCTGCAAAGAAATGGGATTAAAAACTGTTTCAGTTTACTCTAAAGCAGATATAGAAAGTTTACATGTTAGATTTGCTGATGAGGCAGTATGTATAGGCCCTGCAATTTCTAAAGAATCATATTTAAATATTCCAAGAATAATGGCAGCAGCAGAAATTACAAATTCAGATGCAATCCATCCTGGATACGGATTTCTTTCAGAAAACGCTGAATTTTCGAAAATTTGCAACGAAAGTAATATAAAATTTATTGGACCAGATTGGAAAATGATTCAACAAATGGGAGATAAAGTTACTGCTAAAGAAACTATGAAAAAAGCTGGAATTCCTACAGTTCCGGGTTCAGATGGTCTGGTTGAATCAATATCTGATGGAAAAAAGCTTGCAAATAAAATTGGTTATCCTGTAATTCTTAAAGCTACAGCTGGTGGCGGAGGTAAAGGGATGAGAATAGTAAATAATGAAAAAGATTTTGATAGTGCTTGGAATAGTGCTAAGACCGAATCTGAAGCTTCCTTTTCAAATTCAGGTTTATATTTAGAAAAGTTCATTGTTAAACCTAGACATATTGAAATTCAAGTTATGGGTGATCAATACGGAAATGTAAGTCACCTCTCAGAAAGAGATTGTTCAATTCAAAGACGCCATCAAAAACTAATTGAGGAAACTCCTTCACCATTTGTGGATGATGAACTTAGAAATAGAATGGGAGAAGCAGCAGTAAAAGCTTGTAAGTTTATTAAATACGAAGGAGCAGGTACCATTGAATTTTTGGTTGATGCTAATAAAGATTTTTATTTCATGGAAATGAATACAAGAATTCAAGTAGAACACGGAATAACAGAGGAAGTTACAGATTATGACCTAATAAAAGAGCAAATAAAGGTAGCAGACGGCGCTAAAGTATCTGGTAAACATTATTATCCAAAACTATATTCAATTGAATGTAGAATCAATGCAGAAGATCCAAAAGCAAACTTTAGACCTTGCCCTGGGAAAATTACTGCCCTTCATAAACCTGGGGGTCATGGTGTTAGGGTTGATTCACATATTTATTCAGGGTATGTAATCCCTCCTAATTATGATTCTATGATTGCTAAGCTTATGGTTAGTCATCAATCAAGAGAAGAAGCAATTGTAAGGATGAAAAGAGCTTTAAATGAATTTATTATTGAAGGTATTGAGACCACAATACCATTTCATATAAAAATTATGGATGATGAAAACTTTAAAAAAGGTGATTTCACAACAAATTTCATGGATACTTTTGAATATTAGATGTCCTGTGATTAAAAGTTATTCCATTATCTTTTAATTTCTCTAACATGGGATTATATATATTTTCATCAAAAGGAAGAAATACTCCATTGAACTCAAGATTTTTCTTAATTATTAATTCTATAAGTAATGCAATAGGTAAACCTACTGTTTTTGACATTGCTGTCTCTGAATTGTTTTTACCTTCTATTTTCATAAAAGATTCTTTCTTTTTGAAATGATTATTTTCTTTATAAATAAAAGAGTGATACATAACTACCATATCAATATCCTCTTTTTTTAGTTTCCACTTATTTTTTAAAATCTGCAAAAGTAAATGACTTGCCTTTTTACTTTTATTCAATAATTTGTGGTTAGAGAATAATTCTAACCAATTCAAATTTTTTAACTCCTTGGAATCACTTTTTATTAAAAAATTTTTTTTTATATATTTTTCTACTTCTTTTTGATTATTGAGATTTAATTTATAATTAAAAAAGTCAAAATAGGTTTCTAGTTTTGGATTTTTTATATTGTTATTATCATCTGTTAGTCCTAAGTTAACTAATATATTCCATGTCTTACAGAAACCAGGGTGTCTTAATGTACCTCTTTTTAATGTCTTTACATTTTCTAATTTATAAATAGACCTATACTTTAAAGAATCTCTATTGGGATATCCCTCATAAAAATCAGAATCATTAAAATTTATATATTTCACCGATGAAAAAACCTTATCGTAAGGAACATCAATAATTTTACCATTATCAAGATATTTTGCGCCATCAACTCCAGCAGTAATCACGTTCATTGGATTCCAAGTGAATTTATATCCCCATGGGTTATCTTTATTTTTTTTTATTAAACCTCCGGTATATGATTCAAAACCTAATATTTCTCCTTTTTTATTTAAATAATCTATGTCTTTTTTTGCAGATATATGATCTATGCCTGGATCTAAGCCTATTTCCATAAAAAGGAAACAATTATTTTTCTTAAATTTTTTATCTAAAGATTTAATTTTATCATCTAAATAAGATGCCGTGATCATATTTATCTTATTGTCTGAACAAATTAGTGCAATTTGGTAATGTAGTTTAGGTGGTAATAAACTTACTACAAGAAACGAACTTTTAATTTCTTTTGAAATCTGAGAATTATCATTTATGTCTATCTTTTTAAAATCAATTTTTTGAAAATCATTAATATATTTTGGGGTTTGATTTGATATAACTTTAATATCAATTCCAATTCTTTCTTGATTTTTGGATAAGTAACTCACTAGGTTGTAAGAAGACTTTCCAGCACCTAGGATTGTTATTGTTTTTATCATAAATTTAGATCAGTATTTTAAAACTAATCTATATATATTTCAAACATTTTTTTATGAAAATAATAATAACTGGTGGAAGACAATCAAATTCTTCTCTCTCATATTTCAATAAAGAATGGTCAAGTGGAGTAAGAGGGGTGATTTTTGAATACGATACAGATTCAAAAAAAATTGAAGAGAAATTTGTATATGAAACCCCAGAGGAATTGAGACCAAAAAATGATTATAGCATATCTTTTAAAAGTGGGTCTATTCATCAAGGAAAATTATATGTAACTACTCTAACAGAAATTTTAATTTTGAGCTTGCCTGATTATAAAATAATCAATAGGATTTCCCTGAAAATATTTAACGATCTTCATCACGTAATATATGAAAAAGGTTTTTTATACATAGTTATTACCGGTCTTGATTTAACAATTGAATATGATTTAGACAAAAAGAGAATATCAAAATTTTTTAATTGTTACAGAGAAAAAAATACATGGGAAAGGTTTAGTAAAAAGATTGATTATAGAAAAATTAATACTACCAAACCTCACTTAAGCCATCCAAACCATGTTACAATTTTTAATAAAAAACTCTACATAACAAGATATAAACAGCAAGATGTTATTGTATATAAATTAAATGGAAATTATCTAAAAAATATTGAGTTAAAAAATGGGATTCCTCATGATGGTTCTATTTTCAATGATGAGTTCATTTACACAACTGTTACAGGAAAAATTATTAAGGTTAACAAAAAAAATGAATCAATTAAAGATATTATTGATCTAAACAAATTTGCTGTAGATGATTGCTCTTTGGGATGGTGCAGAGGATATAATTTTTGTAATGATATGAACTATGTGGGTTTTAGTAGAATAAGACCTACAAAGTTCATGGAAAATATAAAGTGGCTAGGAAGTAAAATAACTGATAAGTATAAATTAAAGATGCCTACTAGAGTTGAAATTTATAATAAAAATTTCTCTAAAATAATTGACACAATAGAATTAGAAAAAGTTGGCTTAAATTGGATATTTAGCATTTTAAAATACTAATCTTCTCTATTAATTATTGTTGATGAAGCTTGATTTTTAGGAAGAATACTTATTTCACTTATATTAACATTATCAGGTGAATCAATAACAAACTTTATTACCCTTGCAATATCTTTGGCAACTAAAGGTTTAATTCCCTTATATACTTCATCAGCTCTATTCATATCACCCTTAAATCTTACTTTTGAAAACTCAGTGTTCACCAACCCAGGACTTACTTGAGAAACTTTAATATTAAATTTATTTAAATCTAGTCTCATTCCTTTAGTTATTGCATCAACTGCAAATTTAGATGCACAATAAACATTTCCCTTCTGATATACTTCAAAACCAGCAATAGAACCAAGATTAATGATATGACCTTTTCTCCTTTTAATCATAAGATCTAGAACAATTTTAGACATGTATAAAAGACCTTTTACGTTTATATCTAACATCTTATCCCAATCATTAGTATCTCCATCCTGAATATAATCTAAGCCGTGAGCATTGCCAGCATTATTAATTAAAATATCAATTTCTTTCCATTTTGCTTCAAGAGTTTGGAAAGCATCCTTAACTTGATTTTTATCTGAAATATCAAAGTTTAAGATTTTAATGTTTGAAATAGAAGATAGTTCGTTTTTAATTTTATTTAAATTCTCCAATCGTCTTCCACAAATTATCAGATCATTATCTTTTGCAAGAATCCTGGTTGTTGCTTTACCAATTCCAGATGTTGATCCAGTGATTAATATTTTTTTTCTGTTATTTTGGCCCACCCTCAAAAGTAAAGAAAAATGATATATTGTGAACAATGATTTTGTCAATCGGGAGATTATATTCATTCCTCGAATTATCTTTAATCATATTAAATAAACCTCTTGAATATCTTATTTCAGGAGATAACTTAAATAAAGGGAAAAATAAATCAGCACCAAAACCAATTTCTAAAGAAATGTCAAATGCCCTCAATTCAAGAATATCTTTTCCAGCTTCATCTTTATTTTTTGCTCCAATCTCTAGACTTGGTTTTATACCTCCAATAATAAACATTCTACTATTTTTCCTTCTCTTAGATTTATACTTTATAAGTATTGGACTCTCTAAAAATGTTGCAGGTCTAACATCTGAAAATACTGTACCATCATCATATAAGTAATCAACTTTGAATTCTTGAAAAGATACTTGGAGTAATGTCCTTAAATCAAAAGGATAATATATACTGAAATCTGATATAAAACCAAGTTTGAAACCTGGGCTAACATCAGGAAGAATGCTATGTAAATTTGAATAATTAGATGAAGAAAAAACTGAAGAATATTCAAGTCTATAATATGAAGAGTGCGCACCTAGTAAGAAACCGTAATGAACTTTAGTGTCATCATAACCGCTTAGATTAAATGTTGACGACTGAGAGAAAGAATCAAAATAAACAATAAATAATAAAAAAACAGTGCAGCTTTTTTTCATTTTCTATTCTAATATACTACCTAAACTCTAAAAATGAATTTAAATTGCAATTTGGAATATATTAAATGAAAATCAAAAAAACTCAATTTATTAAAAGCAGTACGTCTTTAGAGGAATGTCCGAAAGGAGATTTTCCTGAATTTGTTTTTTTTGGAAGATCAAATGTGGGGAAATCAACTCTAATAAATGCAATAACAAATAATCAAAAATTATCTAAAATATCTTCTAAACCGGGTAAAACACAACTCATAAATCATTTTTTAATTAATGAAAGTTTTTACTTAGTTGATTTACCAGGTTATGGCTGGGCAAAAACTAGTAAAGAAAATAGAATAAAATGGGATAAAATGTCAAAGAATTTTTTGATTAAATCTCATAATTTGGCCTTATTATTTATTTTAATAGATGTACGTCTAAAACCCCAAAAGATAGACTTGGAAAATATTAATTACTTAGGAAAAAATAATGTGCCTTTAAATTTAATTTTTACAAAATGTGATAAAGTAAAAAAAGAAAAAATAAAAATTAATGTAGATTCATTTATAAATCAAATTTTAGATACATGGGAAGACGTACCAAAATATTTTATAACCTCTTCTACAAATAGTGTTGGTTTAGATGATATATTAAACCAGATAAGTGAAACAATAAATTTAATTACTGAAAAATGAAATTAATGTATGAGCTAGCAATCAAACTTATAGATACATATATTCTTATATCTTCTTTTTTTAATAAAAAATTAAAAAGAATTTATGAGGGAAGAAAAATTACATTTAAATACATTGATAAGAATATTGATACTCAAAAAAAAAATATACTTATACATGTATCTTCTGTTGGTGAGTTTGAGCAAGCAAAACCAATTATTGATGGATTTAGATCTTTAAATAAATTCGAAATTATTGTTTCTTTTTTTTCTTCATCAGTTGAAAATAAAATCAGAGAAGACAAATCTGTTCATCATAGTTTTTACCTACCATCCGATTCAAAAAAAAATATGGAACTCTTACTAGAAAAAATAAATCCTGTAATCTTATTGCTTATAAAGTATGAATATTGGAGAAATTTAATTTTTTCATCAAATAAAAAAAGGATTCCAATAATTTCGGTTTCTTCTATTTTTAGAAAAAGTCAATTTTATGTTCCTTTATACAGTTCTTTTTTTATAAATACTTTAAAAAAAATTAATCTTTTTTTAGTACAGAATAATAATTCAGTTGGTCTTCTAAAAAAAAATAATATCACTCGCGTAAAAAAAGTTGGAGATACTAGGTTTGATAGAGTACTAAAAATTTATAATGACTCAAAAAAATATCCTCTTGTAGAACAGTTTAAAAAAAATAAAAAAACAGTTATAATTGGAAGCTCGTGGAAAAGTGATATTGATAAACTAAAAAATGAAATTTTAAGGGACTTAACTGATACTAAATATATAATTGTCCCCCATGAAATAAATAACGATAATATCAAGTATATAGAAAATATATTTATTAATGACACAATCAAATACTCTGAACTCCCCCAAAAAATTATAAAAAAAAGAATACTAATAATAGATAAGTTTGGTTTGTTATCATCATTATATAAATATTGTGATATTGCATTTATTGGCGGTGGATTTAGAGGTGCATTACACAATACTCTAGAAGCAGCTGTATGGGATCTGCCAATTATTTATGGAAAAAATAAAAACAACAAAAAGTTTAATGAAATTTCTCTTTTAGAAAATCAAAAGATTGGTTATCCAATTAAGAGTGGAAATGAATTTAAATTGCTAGTTAATAGAATAATTAAATATGGGGATATTGGATCAGGAGGGAACAAATTAATATATGAAAACTCTGGAGCTACAAATAAAATAATTAAAGAGACCATAAATCTTATTAAATGATTGGTTTAGTTATAAAATCTACAGGCAAAAACTCATTAGTGAAAGCCAAAAATAAAGTTTATAAATGCACCTTAAAAGGTAACTTTAGACTAGAAAATAATTTCTCAAATCCAATTGTCTCTGGAGATTTAGTTAAAATTGAAATGGTTAATAATGAAAATGGTATCATAACCGAGATATTAGAGAGAGAGAACCTATTCATAAAAAAATCTTTAAAAGATAATAAGGCACACGTTGTAGGATCAAATATTGATCAAATTCTTATCATTTGCAGTTTTAAAAAACCATATACAAAACTTATTTTTATTGATAAATGTATATCAGCTGCTAATTTTTATAATATAAAACCAATTATAGTTTTTAATAAAATAGACCTTCTACAACCAGAGGAAATTAATAAACTAAAAGAAATTGAAAAAAAGTACTCCTTTATCGGAATAAATTTCTGTAAAATATCAGCAACCAATGGATTTAATCTTGAGGCTTTGAACAAATTATTAAAAGATAAAAAAACTTTATTTTTAGGAAATTCAGGAGTTGGGAAGTCAACAATAATTAATCTAATATCAAAATCAAATCAAAAAATTGATAGTCTTTCCTCAAAAACAGGAAGAGGAAAACAAACTACAACATTTTCCGAAATTTTTGAAATTGATTCAGAAAGTTTAATTGTGGATTCACCCGGTTTCAAAGATTTTTATTTTTACGATATTGAAAAAGAAGATGTAAAATATTTATTTAAAGAATTTATCGATCTACAAAAAAAGTGCAAGTTCAATAATTGTCTTCATCTAAACGAGCCAAACTGTGAAATAAAAAAAAATATAGGTAATAAAATATGGAGTAAAAGATTCAGTAGTTATTTATCAATAATTAAAGAACTTAGCTAGCTAATTTTTTAATTTTAATTTTAAAAAAAGTAAAAATAATTGTCATAATAGGACTTATCAGACTAAAAAAACAAAAGGGTAAATAATTCACCGTTTCAACGTTTAAAACAGATGCATGATATGCACCACAAGTGTTCCATGGTACAAGAACAGAAGTAACCGTGCCACTATCCTCAAGAGTTCTACTTAAATTTTCAGGAGCAAGACCCTTTTCTTTATAGATATTAGAATACATTTTACCTGGTACAACAATCGATAAATACTGGTCAGAAGCTGTAAGATTAAAAAATATACATGTCCCTGCAGTTGATGTTACAATTGATGCATGTGAACTAACCTTACTTAATATTACTGATGATATTTTATTTAAAAACCCTGAGCTCTCCATTACACCTCCAAAAATCATGGCAGAAATAACAAGCCAAATAGTATCCAACATACCTGACATACCACCAGATGATAAAAGTTCACTAAACATTTCATCAGAGGTTAATATCTTTACATTTCCATATAGAGATATCATTGATCCAATAAAAAGATCTCTCCAATCCCCATAAGTATTACCAGAAATTTCCACTAACAGTTCAGATTGAAAAACAAGTGCAAATAATGAACCTAGAATGACACCAATAAATAGAGCAGGTACTGCTTTAATTTTTTTATATATCATAAAAATAACTACTAATGGAACGATAAAAAGTATTGGAGATATAAAAAATTTATCTTTTATAATAATTGAAATATTAAGGGAATTTTCTACAATTTGAGTGGAATTTAAATTGAAACCTATGAATGTAAATATTAGAAGACAAATAATAATTGAAGGAAGTGCTGTCAATGATAAATATCTTATATGAGAAAATAAATCACTACCAGAAACAGCAGGTGCCAAATTAGTAGTGTCAGATAGTGGTGACATTTTATCACCAAAATATGCACCTGAAAGAATTGCCCCAGCAATAACACCCTCTGAAATATTTAGAGCTTTACCAATACCAATTAATGCGATACCAATTGTGGCTGATGTGGTCCATGAGCTTCCAGTTGCCATCGAGACAATTATACAGATAATACACGCAGCTAATAGAAAAATCTCTGGATTAAGTATTTTAATACCATAATAAATCATTGCTGGCACTATACCACTAACCATCCAAGATCCTGCTAAGGAACCAACAAGAAATAAAATTAATATGGATGGAAGAGCAGATTTAATACTTTTGACAATTCCCTCTTGAATTTCATTCCATGAAAAACCAACATTAAAAGCTATGATTGATGCAAATGCAGAAGATAGGAAAAGAACAATTTGAATACTACCGCTCAATGAATCACCCTTGAATATTGTGACATTAATTGCAAGCAATACAACTAAAAAAAATAGTGGCAAAATTGACTGTAAAAATGATGGATTATTTTTTCTATTAGAAACCATTAAACTTTTCTTAAAATATATAGTAAACTTAATTAATAAAAATTATTATAGCTTTTTGATATAATGAATAATATAAATTCTGAGTTAACAAGATTAATAGAAAATCAGAAGGATAATTTTCCTTTAGAACAAAAATTTTTTACTGATAAACAAATTTTTGAGGAAGACTTTAAACATATATTTTCTAATCAATGGGTATTTATTGGTCACATCTCTAGAATTCCTAATAAAGGTGATTTCTTCATAACTGAAATTGCTAATGAATCCATTATCGTAGTAAGAGATAGAGGAGGTGATATAAATTGTTTTTATAACGTGTGTAGACATAGAGGGTCTCATATTTGTACAAAAACTGAAGGCTCACTAAGAAAGCTTGTTTGTCCATACCATGCATGGACATATAACCTTGATGGTTCTTTAAGTAATGCAAGTATGATGTGTGATAATTTTAAAAAAGAAGAATGGAGTTTAATAAAATGTAATAAAAATATATTTGAAGGTTTAATTTTTATTAATCTATCTAATAAACCATCTAATTTTAATGAGTTCATAAGTCCGTTAAAACCCTTTATTTCATTACACGGCTTAGGGAAATCAAAAATTGCTTTAAGAAAAGTATATGAAATAGAAGGTAACTGGAAATTGGCACTGGATAATTTTCATGAGTGTTATCATTGTCACCCATCTCATCCTGAATATTGTGATGTTCATTCAAAAGATTATATTCAGTCATATGGCGCAGGAAGTAATACTGGTCCTGAATCCTTGAGTTTTAAAACACTATTAAACGACTGGAATAAAAAAGTTGATAAACTTGGATATTTTAGGGGCGAATACTCAGAAAACAAATTTTCAAATTTCTATAGAAGTGCTGAAAGAACACCTTTTAGTGATGGAAGATTATCTGAAACAAAATCTGGTGAACCTGCATCAAAGTTAATGGGAAAGTTTAAAGAATACGATGGAGGATATACCACAATCGGTCCCTCTCCTTTCAATAGTTTAATAATGTCAAACGATTTTGCAACCTGCTTTACATTCTTACCAAAAGAAACACTAAAAACTGTTGTTGAATTAATGTGGTTAGTTGATGAGACAGCTATTGAAGGGGTTGATTACGAAAAAGATAATATATCATGGTTATGGCATGAGACTACACTTGCTGATAAAAGAATAATTGAGGATAATCAGAAGGGAGTATTATCAAAAGAATATTCTCCTGGGCCTTTATCAAAGATGGAGGTTGGTCTTGAAAAATTTAAGAATTGGTACCTTGAAATTCTAAAAAAATCAATTAATCAACCTAGTTATTAATTATATTTTTGAAACACATATATCCGGCGGTACCTGCAACACTTCCACAAGGGTAAGAACCTGCCCCACAATAAAAAATATCCTTCATATTTCCATAGCTATAGAAGCTGCCATCAATTTTTGAAAATGTTCTTTTATCAAAATTTTGACCTTCGGTAAGCATCATATGATCAATGTTACCCTCAGGAAAATAGAATTGTTCATTCATATCCTTAGGAGTTAAAAATACACTTCCTATACAGTCCTCAGGATTTGATATGTACTTAAAAACTTTATTTTTAATTTCTTCATGTATATGAGGTAATTCTTCTCCTTTTTTATCATAAGATAAATTTTTAGTAAAAAAAATTAATTTATCAAATGGCTCATCATTTCCTAATTTTCTCTGACCTGCTCCCTCACAATAGACTTGGATGTAACCAGGTTCATAATCTTTTAAACCATTTAAAGTATTTTGAGACTTAATCTCAAAATCATCTAAATTATCAACTGAGAAAATAAATCTAAAGGATGAGAGAGAATCATCATTATCACTATGATTGATCCATCTAACTTTATTTTTAAAAAATGCAGTTACCTTTCCACTAGTGCCTGTATACTTTCTTTTTATAATTGATTTTTTCAGAGATTCGTTATCAATATATTTCATAGGAGAAACTGGATCAGTAGCAAAAATTAATATATCGTAATCAAAATTCTTCCCATCATTCAACATGACCTTTTTACTTTCTCTGTCAATTGATTTAATTACAGATGAGGTATTAATTTCAATACCGATTGATTCATTTAATAGTCCAAGTTCTTCAGTAACTTGCCATATACCATGTTTCACATATCCCCAGTAACCATCAAAAACTGATCCGGAGTCCATTAATGGGATAATAAATGCCGAACCATCTGAATCAATTGATTCAGGACTGCTCTCGATGACAGTCATTCCCATATATAACTTAGTTTTTTCAGATGTAAAGTAATAATCAAGTAGATTTCTAGCTGTACCTCTTATCCAAAGTTGTGCTAAATCTTCACCTAAAACTTTACAGGCTTTATGAAAAGAAGGTGCCTCTCCTTTTAAATATCCTTCTTGAATATATTTGATCACCCTATTTTCATGTTCTCTAAACTCTTTAACTCTACCTCTTTCTCCAACTTTGTTATACAGCTCTTTTTCTAACCGGTTAGGATCCTTATATATATTTATCTCAGTATTATCATTTTCGAAATAAACAATCTTTTGATATTCAGGAGAGTAGATCTTTAATTTATTTGATAAGCCGGTGTCATTAAAAATAAAATCAGGCATCATCCCTAACACTGTTGCCCCCTTTGCAAAATCTATATTCTTATTATCAATTTTTATTTTGTCAAAAGTACAAGCACCACCTATTTTACTTGATTTCTCTATGATTTTGACATCATAATTATTTTTTTGTAAGTAATTTGAAAGAACTAAACCATTTACTCCAGCACCTATAACAACTGCTTTTTTTTTACTCATTTTAACTATTTACTCATCAAGAGAAATCCTTTTATAAAATCATTAATATCACCATCTAATACGTTATTTACGTCTCCACGTTCTATATTAGTTCTAACATCTTTAATCATTTTATATGGATGAAGCACATAATTTCTTATTTGGGATCCAAAATCAATTTTTAACTTTTTACTATCCCTTTCATCTTTCTCTTTATTTACTTTCTCAAGTTCTATTTGATATAATTTAGACTTTAACATTTTCATAGCTTTTTCCTTATTTAATATCTGACTTCGTTCTTGTTGACATTCAATTATTAATCCTGATGATTTATGTTTTAATCTAACTGCTGATTCAATTTTATTCACACTTTGTCCTCCAGCTCCACTAGCTCTAAAAGTCTCCCAAGATATCTCAGATTGATCTATATTTATTTCTATAGTTTCATCAACCTCAGGATATGCGAAAACCGAAGCAAATGATGTATGTCTTCTTGCTCCAGAATCAAAAGGAGATATTCTAACTAGTCTATGGACGCCAATCTCAGACTTTAAATTTCCATATGCAAAATCTCCTTCGATACCTATAATAGCTGATTTAATTCCTGCGGTATCTCCTGGCTGAACATTAACTTTTTTAACATTAAAATTTTGTGATTCAGCCCACATCACATACATTCTCATAAGAATACTAGCCCAGTCTTGACTTTCCGTACCTCCTGCCCCAGGATTGATTTCAATTATGGCATTCATTTGATCTTCTTTACTTGAAAGCATCTTCTTAAATTCCAGCGATTCAAGTAATTTCAAAACCTTCGTATATTCTTTTTCTATCTCCTCCTCCCCAATCTCTCCTTCAATAAAAAACTCATGAAGCGTTTCTAAATCTGAAAGAGCAATATCTAATTTGTCAAAAGATTCGATCCATAAATTGTTAGAACTGATCTCTTTGAGAATTTTTTCAGCATTTTCCTTATTATCCCAGAAACCCTCTCCTGAACTAATTTTCTGCTTTTCTTTAACAATATTTTTTTTATTGTCGTAGTCAAAGATAACCTCTTAAAGCAGAGGTTCGCTTTTTAATGTTATTTATTTGCTCTAGGTTCATTTCGATATTTTTTTAAGCCAATTAAGTTCAGTCAATTCTCTTCCAAATTTTATATTACTTAATTTATTCAATAAAGTATTTGAAATTGATTTTTCTAATATTTCTGGAAGATTATATTTTTTATTGTTGTAACCAATTGATTTTATTGGTGCTATTGTTGCCGCAGTACCAGCTCCAAATGCTTCGCTCATTGAACCACTTTCAAGGGAAGAAATAACTTCTTTAACAGAAACTTTTCTTACATCAACATCAATTTTCAGTAATTTTGATAAATGAATTATACTATCTCTTGTCACTCCATCTAAAACAGTGTCACCAAGAGGAGGTGTTACTAATTGATTATTAATTACAAAAAATAAATTCATTGTTCCCGATTCTTCTACGTACTCATGGGATTTACCATCAGTCCAAATTAATTGATGATATCCGTCTTTTTGTGCTTCAACGGCTGGATATAATGCTGCCGCATAGTTAGCAGCTGTTTTAGAGAATCCAACACCTCCAGAAACAGCTCTTGTATATTGAGTTTCAATTTTTACATTTACTGGCTCAGAGTAATAACCTCCTGCCATACCACATATAATCATAAATTTATAATTGTCAGCTGGCTTGATACCTATATAAGGATCTAATGCAAATGAGATTGGTCTAATATATAGGGAGTTTTCTTCTCCATTTGGTACCCAAGCTTTATCAACTTTTAATAATTCTTCAATTGAATTTATAAAGATGTCTTCTGGTATTGATGGCATGCACATTCTTTCTGCACTTTTATTAAACCTCTCTGCATTCTTGTCAGGTCTAAAAATAAGAATTTCACCCTTTTGGTTTCGATAAGCTTTCAATCCTTCAAATATAGTTTGACCATAATGTAGTGTTGTACATGCTGGTGATAAAGAAAGGTCTTGAAAAGGCTGAATTTTAAAATTTTGCCATGACCCGTCAGTGTAGTCACAAATAAACATATGGTCAGTATAATATTTACAAAAACCTAAATTATCATAATCGACATTTGATATTTTTGAGTTTTTAGACTTAATAACTTTAATTTCCAAACCTTAAATATTTAATTTTTTTTATCAGATGATATTAATCCATCCTTTAATCTAACTATTCTTTTTGAATAAGCCGCAATATCTTCCTCGTGTGTTACCATTATAATGGTATTACCTCTATTATGCAGTTTTGTAAATAAATCCATAATTCCATATGAGGTTTTACTATCTAAATTACCTGTAGGTTCGTCTGCTAAAATTATACTTGGATCATTTACAAGTGCTCTTGCGATGGCAACTCTTTGCCTTTGACCTCCTGATAATTCATTGGGCTTATGTGTAGCTCTATCAAATAAGTCCACGTCTTTCAAAGCTTTAATTGCCATTTCATTTCTTTTTTTTCTAGGATACCCTGCATATACTAAGGGTAAGGAAACATTATCAATTGCTGAAGCTCTCGGCAGAAGATTAAATGTTTGAAAAACAAAACCAATCTCTTTATTTCTTATATCAGCAAGCTCATCTTCACTCATATTACTAACATCTTTATTGTTAAGCTTATATTTTCCACCCGTTGGAGAATCCAAACAACCAATTATGTTCATCAGAGTTGATTTTCCTGAACCTGATGCACCCATAAAGGATACATACTCATTTTTTTTAATATTAACACTTATTGAATCTAATGCCTTAACAATTTGCTTTCCAACATTATAGTGCCTAGAAATATCACTCACTTCAATAATATTTTTCATATAAATAATTAATTTCGTGTTTTAATTATAGATGACAAAGTAAATAAATTTGCTAGCAAAATAAGATAAAAAAATATAATTATATAATGGAAATATTTTTTGAATTCGAGACCTACATTGCATTATTAACTCTAACAATAATTGAGATAATTCTCGGAATAGATAATATAATTTTTATATCAATTATTACGAATAAGGTTAAAAAAGAGGATAGACATAGAGCAAGAGTTTTAGGATTATTACTTGCCCTTCTTCTTAGAATAATTATGCTTTTTGGTCTCACATGGTTTATTGGTCTTACTAAACCTGTTTACATGAATATTAGCATTAAAGATATTATTCTTTTCCTTGGTGGTGGATTTTTAATTTTTAAAAGTGTTCTTGAAATTTCACATAAGATAAATGGTAATTTTGACGAAAAGGAGTTATCAAATAAGACTGTGAGTTTATCAACTGTTATTTGGCAGATTGTTGCAGTTGATTTTGTTTTTTCGGTTGACTCGATTTTAACTGCTATAGGATTAACTGAGGTGCTTCTTCTAATGGTAATTGCTGTTGTTATTTCTATTTTGTTTATGATATTTTATGCCTCAAAAATTAGCGATATAATTGATAGATACCCTTCCTTAGAGATATTAGCATTGTGCTTTTTAATTCTAATTGGGTTCACCTTAATATTAGAGGCTGCTCATATTGATATTCCAAAAGGGTTTATATACTTCTCTTTATTCTTTACATTGGGAGTTGAGCTAATAAATATAAGGTTTAGGAGAGTAAGTTTAAAAAGGATTAAAATAAAAAAATAACTACTCTTTAATTATTTTCTTCATAGTTTTTTTATCACCTTGTACTAATTGAACAAAATATAATCCATCGTTGCTATTAGTAATATTTATTTGATGCAATGAATTAGAACTAGTATTATCAAGAATATTTTCATAAATATTTCTTCCGAAGATATCTGTTATATTACAATTTATATAACCTTGCCAGGTTTCATCGAATTTTATATTAAAATCTCCAGAAGTAGGATTTGGATATATGGAAATTTCTTTATCAAGTGAAGAAAATTCAAGACCTTGAACAACAGGTGTTTCTTTTTGTATATACAAGTCGTCAATTAGCCATCCCCATGAAACAGTTAAATCATCAGAAAATAATCTAAATCTTACTTTCAATGTATCTCCAATAGCAAAATGTGGAGAGAAGTTAATTTGTCTATCTCTTAACAAATCAGGTGTTCCTACTGAACCAGAATTGTATGCAGCTTTCCAAGAAGGGTCAGAATCAGAATCATATCCATCAACAAGTTTTTTCCAAGAAACACCATCCTTTGATGCTTCGATAATTACATAATCCCAAAAATCCCAATCACCATATGATGTTCCAGGTTCACCAGGCTCAACTAACACAATTTCTTTGAACCTTATTGAAGGTGTAAAATCATTTACAATTATTGGTATATTTAATTGAGCATGAACACTATATCCGTTAGTGTACCCACCAGCAACTCCTGACTCGTATGGATGTTCTGTGTGAAGTTGTCTTCCAACAAATCCACCTTGTGGACCGATTTTAAATCTGTCAAGTGCAAATTCGTCACCAACTAAATCACTAAATGTTGTACTAAACTCACTTCTAGGCTCAAGTGTTGGATTTAAATATAATTGAAATTCATTGGAAGGGTATGGAAAACCATTTTTATAACCAATAGCCTTTATATATTTATTTCCTTTAGAATCAACATTAAATCTAGTATTGATAATTGAGATGGAAATTGAATCGGTAATTGATTTCCAAATTTTATCATTTACTACTATTTGAATTGAGTCATATATAGACTTCAACTGAATTTCTGCCTCAATAATGTATAAAATCTCATCTTCTATTTGAATAGCATTATTTATGCGAGGTGGTACTGTTGCAACCTTTGGTGTAAAGTCCATCAAATCATCTAAAGTAGCAGTCCATAAACCTCTTCCATGAGTTGTAAGAATAACCTGTCCTTGATCTTTAATTTTCATATCGTATATTGCCACATGCGGCATATTAGGAACAATGTGCCATGATAAACCGCCATCCGTTGTTTCAATCAATCCAATATCAGTACCAACCCAAATAATATCATTATTGTGTGGCATCACAAGTAAACTGTAAACACCTACATTTGGGAAACCTGTTGAGGAAACTGAAATTCCCTCATCTAATGAACCGAAGCCTGATATGTCAATCCAAGTCTGACCCAGATCATTTGACTTTATAATTTTTGGATATCCATAATAACTAAATAATACGTATGCTGTAGAGTCTTCATTTGGATGGGTATATAAACCAGAAATAGTGCCCATGGACTGGCCATTAGAATTAGTAAAATTATTAACTGGATTAAATGAATCACCCCAATCATCAGAAACATAAATCTTTGAAAGATTACCCATATAACCTCCAGTCCATACAAACCTTGGATTAGCATCTGAAACTTTAATATCTCTGTTATTTAATAATTCCCAATTACCATCTGGAACCTGCACTGTTTTCCAATTATCACCCCAGTCAGAACTCTTACCCAATCCTGTTGAATGCATTGAGAATATTACATCAGGATCTTGATATGAGGATGCATACTGAGAAGAAAAAGGTGCATCTAAAGATCTATATCCAGGTATATTTGATACATAATACCAGGTTTCACCACCATCTAATGATCTTATTGCATTATTAAACTGGCTTCCAGCAAGCATTTTATTTGGATCAGTAAAATGTGTCAAAACCTCAAAACCGTCACCCCCCCAAGTGAATGTATACTTTGATGTATCAGACGCATTGAAATTTTTGTGAGATAAAAATGATCCATGATCTTGAGCTCCAATAAGATATTGCTCTTTTCCTATAACCTTATCTGCTCCCCACAAAAGGGATGTATTAAGTCCACCATGAGGTGTGTCATACCATGAGTCTGTTACCTCTCCTGCTAAAAAAAAGTCGTCATCATCAATGCCAGGATTTTTTTTGATTTTGGTTAGATTTAATCCACCGTCAGAACCAAGAATAAATGAAAACATAGAATCAGAAGTACCTACCAATGGATAAAAGAAATGATGATCAACATGAACATTTTGATTAATTGTATTACCAGTGTACCAATTAGTAATATCAACTAAATCCTTTTTATAGTTAGTGTAAGAAATATCAATATTTTTTATTTTAATAGATGAATTTGGTAAATTATTTTGATTCCATTCAATACCCTCAGAAAGGTAGAGCCAAACCAAATAATTTGTTTGATATAATTGACCATAAAGTGACTTGATATCAGCTTGAGACATTGTTTGATCGTAAGGAATATTTTGAATGAATATGTATTCTCTACTTTCGTTGGAATTATGTTGAAGATTAAATTGACCATCATTATTATTATCTCTAAATGAAATTGTTATCTGTTGAGGGGGATTGGAGGATGTATTCCAAACTTGAAAAGGAACTTCAACTACGTCTTGGTATGTATAAAACTGGTGTCCAACATTGGATGAAGAATTTTCAGGAACAGAAAACCTATATGCTTTCTGAGAAATTCCAGTGCCAAATAATATTTCGAAATTGTCAAATTCAGGATTCTCTGAATGATCAGACCAATCTGATCCTGTTCCCATTGCAGAGCCTCCCCAAATATTTTGAATTTTAATACTACTTGAAATATTGTCAATCTCAACAACAGTTGAACTTCCCGAGTATCCAGCACCTTCTCCTGGTAATAATTTTGATCTTTGCATATCTTGTGATGCATGATAAACAATACTGTCATTGAAAGGATGAACCATTATACTATTTGCAAAATACCCAAGGGCATTTAGCCAATCATCATCAGAACCGTCATCATTTTTTATTAAATTCCATGATACACCTCCATTATTTGATATGTATAATTTAGAAAAGGGCGTACCAGTAAAGCCGTTAGCTGGAAATTCATTAACTGCAGCTAAATATAGTGTATTTGGATCTGAATGGGAAACTGACACTGAAACCCTTCCGAAATTTGAGGTTATTGAAGGTTTATATATTCCATCAGAATGATCATAGGAAATATCACCAATTAAACCGATATTTCCAGGATTATTCCAGCTTAATCCTCCATCGGTTGATTTTAAAACACCATTCTTAGATACGCTGGCGTAAATAATATTATTATTTGAAGGAGATGGAATAAGCTGAGTAATCCTCTCTAGTGGACGACTTACATATAACAAATTCCAACTTACTCCAGCATCTTCAGATCTATAAATAAAACCTGGACCATCACTATCAATATAATAAGAACCTGGCCACGCAGCAATAGTTATGATATCTGAGTTAACGTTGTCAACAACAACACTGCTTATCGATCTAAATTTGAGATCAATATTTCCTATTGAGTCTAATAATGAAATGTTATCCCATGTTACACCACCGTCATCAGATCTATAAACACCGCCACCAAATTGTCCGGCTTCTTCAAAATGCCATGCATTTCCCGTACCCATATACAATATCTCAGGGTTTGACTTACTTTGTACAATTGATGATATATATGAATTTTGAAGATCAGAGGATATCTGTTCATAATTAACTCCAGAGTTTTCAGTTTTCCATAATCCACCTCCAACTGTGCCAACGATCCAAGTGCTATTTGTTTTGTCTCTTGAATCGACAAGTGTTGTTAAAACCCTACCTGGTGTATTAGATGGACCCCTACTCTTAAATATTGCTTTATTTTCAGCATAATTACTATTTTCATCTTCATTACTAGAGGACATTGTAGGCTTTGCAAAAGATAGAGATCTAATATTATACATCTCATTCAGTGCTTTTTCATATATATCTGAAGGGTATACCCCAAATTCTGAAGGAACACTTAAATCAATTCCCCCATGCCTTTTTGATTCTAAAATATAATTGATTTTTCCTGGTCCAGTATACTTTACATCTCCAACTTCAACTGGAAATTTTAGATTAGATTCTTTTGTATTATCGATAACTAATTTATCAAATTTGTTATCAAAATTACATGAGGAGATAAAAAAAATGATAAAAAGTAGATGAAATCTCATGCTTAAATTTAATGATGAAACACTAATAAGGCTATCAAAACAGGTAAATATTTTTTTAATTTGCGCAGAATTCCTTAAGCCTTCTATTTTTACCTGGTTCTCTTAATTTTTGGAGAGCTTTCTCTCTAATCTGTCTAACCCTTTCTCTTGTTAGACCCATTACATCACCAATTTCTTCAAGGGTATAAGGATTATCAAAACCTATTCCAAAACTCATTAAAACTACATCCCTTTCTCTTGGAGTTAGTGTTGACAACGCTCTCATGGTTTCTATTTTAAGTGAATGATTAAAAACTAAACC
>CACPHX010000013.1 GCA_902633975.1 uncultured Marinoscillum sp. | reverse complement strand
TTAATTCAACCTATGGGATATACCCAACTAGGAAAAATATCTAACCACAGGGGACTTAAAGGAGAGTTAGTAATAATTAAAAATCAAACTTATAACATAAACCTTAACGATATTGAATTAATATATATTCATATCGATGGTAGTTATGTGCCTTTTTTCATCAAAGAAACCAAAAAAATAAATGATAAAAAATCTACTATATTACTAGTAAATCAAAATTCTAGAGAGGATAACGAGAAACTAATAAAATCAGATATTTATATACCTGACAAAGTTGCTGAAAAGTTTCTTAATGAAGAATTCAAAATAATTGGATATAGCTTAATACAAGAGAAGTCCAATGTTGGAAAAATAATAGACTATATAAATAATAAACAGTCCATTATTATATGCGATTTTGATGGGAAAGAAGTTATGGTTCCATACGTTAAAAAATATTTTCTAGATATCGACCATAAGAATAAATTAGTTAATGTTCTAATACCAAAAGAATTAATTAATTTGAATTAGAATGATTAGCATTGATGTCATCACATGTTTACCTGAAATTTTAGATGGACCTCTAAATGAAAGTATTGTCAAAAGAGCCCAAGAAAAAAAGCTAATTGAAATAAATATCCACAACCTAAGAGATTATAGTACTGATAAACATAAAAAAGTTGACGATTATTCATTTGGAGGTGGGGGTGGAATGGTTCTTCAAATTGAGCCTATATATAAATGCATAGAAAAAATTAAAAAAAATAAAAAGATAGATGAGATCATTTATATGAGTCCAGATGGAAAAAAACTTAATCAAAAAAAAGCTAATAAATTATCCATGCTTAAAAATATAATTATCTTATGTGGTCACTATAATGGGGTAGACGAGAGAATTAGGGAAAATATAATAACAAGCGAAATTAGTATCGGAGACTATGTACTAACTGGAGGCGAACTTCCTGCAGCTGTTTTAATTGATTCGATTTCAAGACTAATCCCGGGAGTAATATCAAATGAATCTGCTGCATTATTTGACTCTTTTCAAGATAACCTTTTGGGACACCCAAATTATACCAGACCTTCAGTTTTTAATGGATGGAAAGTTCCTGAAGTTTTATTATCTGGCAATAAAGAGGAAATTACAAAATGGAGAGAAAAGAAATCTTATGAGAAGACAAAGTCAAATAGACCAGATCTTTTAAAATAAAAACTAGAATTTTATCTCTAAACTTAAGAGTAATGCTCCACGAGTTTCATCATTCCTAAAAAACTCAATTATGTATGATGGCTTAAGGGTAATAGGGGTTTTTTTAATCTTTTTCTTAAATCCTATTCCGACCCTATTTCTATTAAAGCTCATATTAGACATAAATATTTCATTTAAAATAAAAGGAGATAATCCAATTACTTTGGTGCTGTATTGAACTCTAAATCTATTTCTTATTAAGTTTTCTTGATAATTTTCCCTAAATCTAAACGCATTTCTTATGCGAACTTTAAAGTTTTTAAATATCTCATATGAAATGTCTACATAAGGTCTTCTCTCTAAATACCTACCTCTCCTATTTGTTTTACTTAATTCTCTGTAATAAAGTCCAAGAGTTAAATCATTTATGTCATAACTAATCCCGAAGTTTACCCATGAGGCAGTGGACTCTCCCTCCTCAAAATCATATTTATTTCTATATTTAAATTTCAGATCAAGATCTTTATTTACTTTACCTGTCATTTCAATAGTTGGCCAAACTTGCGAGTGTGATTGAGATTTTAGATTGAAAGAATAAAAAAAGAATAAAAAAATTAAAAGGGTTAAATAATTATATCTTAACATAGTTATATTAAGCTAATAAATTTCTAATAAAAAAGGGACTAAAAATTTAGTCCCTATTACTACTAACTAATTTTATATTTATTTAAACAAGTCAAATTTTATACCTGCAGTATATCTTGAGCCATAAAATTCTTCTTGCATCACGTACTGTTCTTCCCCCTGATAATATCTTAAAGCTTGATTAGTAAGGTTTTTTAGCTTCAGCATATAGAATAAGGTTTTTTGATAGAGAAACTGAAGCATTAATGTCTAAAAATCCTTGAGAGTCGTAATACCTATCCCTTGTTGGCTTACTTCCAAATTCATCGATATATCCATCAGTGTAGTTATAAGAAACTCTAACATTAAACTTATCTGTCTCATAATCAAGTGATGCATTAAATGTATTTTTAGCAGCACCAGGTAAAGGTATTTTATCTAGGTCAGACCTATCGAGCACTCCTTCCGTATCAGTATCTGCATAGGTGTAATTAAGATAAAGTCCTAAATTCTTCAATATTTGTCTTTGTAAGGCAACTTCAAAACCAAAAACAGATGCATTTGCACCATTTTGAGGTTGAGTTATAGTAAGCTCTCCCGTATATCCAGTATAAGTTCCTTCAAACTCTGTGTTATAAATAAAATCATTTAAGTTTTTATAAAACATACCCGCTGACACAAGTCCAATATTTGAAAAATATGACTCAAAATTTAAGTCTAAATTAAGTGCCCTCATAGGATCTAAAAGTGAATTTCCAAGGCTTAGTTCATCGTCTTCTTCAACATACTCTTGGTATGGAACCAAGTCGTAATAATTAGGTCTTGCAATAGTATTTGTCCAAGAAAATCTAAGGACTGAGTTTTCTGATAAATTATACTTAAATAATACTGCAGGTAAAAAGTTTGAATAGTTATCTTCTACATCGTCAGTTAAAGTTACCGTTTCATTATCATAGTCTACATTTCTTCCTGTATAGGAAATATTTGTTGCCTCAAGCCTACCTCCTATTATTAAAGAGAGATCGGATGTCAAAGCAACATCATACATAAGATAGGCAGCAAAAATATTTTCGTTAGCCTCATAATTTCCTGCCGCAAATTCATCTAATACAAGTGAAGACTCAAAATTACTTCCTAATAAATCTAGACCACCTAGATATTCTCTAGTTACAAAATTTCCAGCAAGGTATTTTCCTCCAGCTAAGTAGTTAGGATCAGACTGATCTTCAAGTGGAAATTGAGATAATACATCACCAGCCATTAAACCCTCAAATTCTGACCAGGTATTATTTCTCTTTTTTGATTTTCCCCTATTTTTTAATCCAAATTTTAAAATTCCTTTGGTACTTACTGGAAGGGTAAAGTCTACTTTAGCGTTTGCCTCATTCTCATATGTCCATTTCTGAGCCTGCTCTGGATCTCTTACCTTAGACTGACTGATAACATTAGGATCTGCATATGATATAAATGGTTTTCTTGTGTCGGATAAATCCATTATTATAGATACAGGGTCATTTCTGAATGTTAAGTATCTCTCGTTAGGTCTCTCCTCTGAAGCCCTCGAATAATTGATCATCCAATCAATCTTTAGCTTACTAGACACTAAATGATCTCCCCCTAGAGTCATATTGAGAGCTTTTTGATCTTCTAGCCGGGTTGCATTATTTCTTTTATCATCAATTCCTCCTTTTGTTTGCCTCTCTACCCTAGCTTCCATCTGATAAGTATTATTTCCAAGTGATGTATATGCACCTTCACCCATTGTATCATCCATATTCTTAAATCTTAGCCTGAACCTATTTTCCCAATCATCTCTATGATTATACAATGAATTAAAATAAATTTTACTTGAAGCAGAAAATTCATAATCTAAGTTTAACGATAAACTTTTTCTTTCTCTTTTTACATAATACGTTCTTATATCCATCTCCTTCATATATCTTATACCATCAACTTCTCTCCATTCTGCCTCAATATTATCAGAACCATAATCTCTATTATTATAAGATCCTGATAAAAGGAAACCAAAATTTCCTAACCTATTACCTAAAACAAAAGATCCATTATAAATTGGTTTTGATGTTATTGGGCTGAACCCAGAACCTATATCAGCTGAAAATCTCAATGCATCAGGAGCAGACCTAGTTACTAAATTTACTACACCACCTACTGCATCACCATCCATGTATGGAAGTACAGCTTTATTGACCTCAATTGTTTGAATCATGTCTGCTGGAATTAAATCTAACTGAACGTTTCTATTATCTCCTTCGGCAGAAGGAATTCTTGAGCCATCAATTTGTACTGAGTTTAGGGCAGAAGCTAATCCTCTAACAACTATATTCCTTGCCTCGCCTTGATCTCCCTGCATTGTAATTCCTGGTACCCTTTTCAAGGCATCTCCCATATTTGAGTCTGGAAACTTACCTGCTTGATCTGATGAAATTATATTTGTTACATTAACATTATTTTTTTGTTCATTTATTGCTCTAGCTTGCCCTTGCAAACTATTTCCGGTAATAATTATTTCGTCACCTACTAAAACTCCAGATTCTAATTCAATGTTAACTTCTAGATTGGTGCTAGACACATTAACATCAATTTCAAAATCATTGTATCCAATGTATGATACTTTTAAAGTATAATCATTCGATATAACGTTTGGAATAATAAAATTTCCTTTGATGTCAGAGACCGTGCCATAATCAGTACCATCTAAAATTATGTTAGCACCAGGAAGTGGTATTCTATTATCAGCATCCTTTATGGTACCTACAATTGCTCCATTTTGAGAATAGAGATTATATGATAAAAAAATAATTAATAGTAAAAAAAGTTTTTTCATTTTTTTAGTATTTAACAAAACTAAATTTTTAATGTTGCTACATTTTAAATTCTATGTTATCAGATTGTTAAACATCGATGCTTAAATAACCCGAATTAATAATTGTTGGCTTAGAAATTAACCTGATTTTTTCAAAGAATTTATTATTAAAGTGAAAGTCAACATTTAAATTACCGCCCCTGGCTTTTACTAAACTATATTTTTTTTCAAAGGCAAGAAAGACAGCCAAAATAGAAGCTATAGAACCAGAGCCACAACTTAAGGTTTCTCTATTAACTCCCTTCTCAAAGGTTCTAATTTGAATATGATCTTTTTCTTTTTTAACAATATTAATATTGAATGGAGCCTTTAGAAATTCCTGAGATGAAGTCAATTCGATAACTCTTTTATTAAAAAAGTTATCATGTAAACTTTTGGAAAACTCCACATAATGAAGGGTTCCTGTATTAATTAGAAATCCATTAATAAACTCTCTGTAATTATTGGTTTTACCAATTTTTAAATCGATGTTATTTTTATTTACTTGAGCCTTACAATACAATCCATTAGATAAAAAATTATATTCTTTTTTTAAGTTTATCCTAGTCATGTATTTTGCTGCACAAACTGACCCATTACCACAAAAACTTGGTGAGGAGTCTGGGTTATAAAAATTTAAATCAAAATCACATGATTGAGAATTGGTTATAAGGAGTAAACCATCTGAACTCTTTATCGCTTTTTCCTTGAATATAAAATTAGAAATTTTATCAAATTGATTTATGCCTATAGTTATGAAGTCTAGTAAAATGAAGTTATTACCTGAGGATTCTAATTTGAAATATTTTAAATCCATCTAGCATCAGAGATTATAATTATAATCTCTCTTTGATTTTAGCACTCTTACCTTTTCTATCTCTTAAATAGAATATTCTAGCTCTTCGAACTTTTCCTTTCCTAACCAACTCGATCTTATCTATAGAGGGAGAAAATATTGGCATAATCTTTTCAACTGCTATAGAGTCAGAAATTTTTCTCAATGTAAATGTCTCACCATTTGTTCCGGGGTTTTTTCTTTGTAAAACAGTACCCTGAAACT
Organism: uncultured Marinoscillum sp.; assembly: GCA_902633975.1. GTDB lineage: Bacteria > Bacteroidota > Bacteroidia > Cytophagales > MED-G16 > MED-G16. The sequence continues at coordinate 29,086 of CACPHX010000013.1, read as the reverse complement.
GCTGAATCCTTTCTTTATTTCCTTCCTTGATCTTGATATGTACATTAATTGTATCTCCAGCACCAAAATCAGGAAAAGATTTTAAGATCTCAGAATTCTCTTTTGTAAGTTTGAAATCAGCAGATGACATAAATTTTTAATTTTGGTGTGCAAATATACTCTATTTTTAATCTTTTAAAATTTTCTACTCAGAATTTATTTATTCCTCAAAATACTCACTTAATTGATCCCAAGAGTAGTAGTGAAAAGATAAATCATCGCTCATAGTAACAAAAATGCCATTTTCAAACGGTTCTGGAAATGGGCCTGGATGGAATTCAGAACCATCAGAATCAATACTATTAACATAAAAACTACCTACTTCCTCATAATTAGATGAAGGTGCAAAAATTCTAAACTGATTTATTTTTTGTTGGTCTGAGACAACAACGTAATTTTTAACTTTATTAACTATACTTATACCCTCTTGGTCACCAACGAAATTTTTTCCAAAATTTGTTATTTCCTCATCACCTTCGCTCGGATTAGCAGGATATGCTCTGACCCCAAAACCTTCGTCAGAATAGTATATGATATCATTATTATTGTCTACAGCTATTGCTTCAATCTCATTTAAACCTGAAAATGCACCAAAACTTCTTTGATATTCAAGGGTAAACTTATCATTGTCAAATGACAACTTATACTGATTAATATATTCACCCGAGAGACCATATTTTTTACCAACAATTGCATGAGCGAAACCATCTTCATCTTTCCACAAAGCAACTCCCATTGGCTCTGGGTTTTCTTCATTAGAGAAAACTCTTAAACCTCCCGCATCTAACTCTTTCATATCAGGTAGTGAAAAAATCCTTATCCTATTTTTATATCTTTCAGTTGTAACCATAATATCAACCTTAGAGTCCCCGAAATTAACTTCATGGATTATGTCAACATTATTAGGTCTTGATATATTATATATGGATTTATCCTTATCAATTTTACCATCTAGATCATATACTATTAGAGCACCGTTTTCATCTTTTTGAGTTCCAACTATTAGACTATTAGCAGGATTTGATTTATTATACCAGATGGCGGGATCATCAATATCTATTTGAACTTTCTCAGTTTGGATTAAAGAAGAAATTACAACTCTGTTAGTATTTTCTTGATTCTTTGTCGTACATGATATACATAAAAGAAAAAATAAAATGAGTTTTTTCATCAACTTTAAAATTTAATTTTGTAATGATAATAATAGTAATAAGAGATTCTTATAATGTTATTATTAAATTTGTGTAAAATTTTATAATGTTTGGTTTTCTTAAGAAAATATTAGGTTCTAAATCAGATAAAGATTTAAAAGAAATATACCCTCTTGTTGACAAGATAAATACTGAATTTGATAAGTTAAAAGATATCAGCGATGAAGATTTAAGAGGGAAAACAGAATCATTTAAAATCAAAATTAAAGAGTCCCTTAAAGAGACTGATGATGAAATTAAATCCTTAAAAAATAAATACGAAGTAAGCGAAGGCTCTTTAGATGAAAAGGAGGAAATACTAAACTCAATTGATAAGATTCTAGAAGATCAAAATAAAACGATAGAAAATGTATTAAATGAAATATTGCCAGAGGCATTCGCAGTTGTGAAAGAAACAGCAAGAAGACTTTCAGAAAATGGCTCTTTAGAAGTCATGGCAACAGATTATGATAAAACCCTATCAGAAAACAAGGAGAATATTAAAATAAAAGGTTCTAAAGCCTTATGGTTAAATAAATGGGAAGCTGCAGGTGTATCTATCGAATGGAATATGATTCACTATGATGTACAGCTAATTGGAGGTGTTGTATTACACCAAGGAAAAATTTCAGAAATGGCAACAGGAGAGGGAAAAACCTTAGTAGCTACTCTTCCTGCATACCTTAATGCTTTACCTGGTAGAGGTGTTCATATAGTAACCGTTAATGATTATCTAGCAAAAAGGGACGCTGAGTGGAATGCACCTATTTTTGAATTTCATGGACTTAGAGTTGACTGTATAGATAAACATGAATCCAATTCCAGAGAAAGAATAAACGCCTACAATGCTGATATAACTTACGGTACAAATAACGAATTTGGTTTTGATTACTTGAGAGACAACATGGTCAGAGAGAAGTCTGAACTTGTCCAAAGAAAGCATAATTTTGCAATGGTTGATGAGGTCGATTCAGTTCTAATAGACGAGGCCAGAACACCATTAATTATCTCTGGGCCAGTTCCAAAAGGTGATGATCATGAGTTTTTTGAACTCAAACCAAGAATTCAAAAACTTTTTGACTTGCAAAAGAAGTTAATAACAAATTATCTGGCAGAAGCCAAAAAATTAATTAGTGAAGGGAATGAAGAAGAAGGAGGACTCTCATTATTCAGAGCGTATAGAGGTCTACCAAAATATAAGCCTCTAATTAAATACTTAAGTGAAATAGGGACAAAGGCTATAATGCAAAAAACCGAAAATATATATCTACAAGATAATTCTAAACTGATGCCTGAAGCAGATAAACCTCTTTACTTCACTATAGAAGAAAAAAGTAATAGTATACAGTTAACCGAAAAGGGAACAGATACAATAACAAGTTCAGGAGACGATAAAAATTTTTTTATAGTTCCTGATATAGGAGTTGAAATTGATCAGATAGAAAAATCACAAAAACCAATTGAGGAAATCGCAAAAGATAAAGAAAAATTAATTCGAGATTTCAGCGTAAAAACAAAGAGAATTCATAGTCTTAACCAACTTCTCAAAGCATACTCGCTCTTTGAGAAAGATCAGGAATATGTTGTTATGGATTCAAAAGTTAAGATTGTAGATGAACAAACAGGGAGAATAATGGAGGGAAGAAGGTATTCTGACGGCCTTCACCAAGCTATTGAAGCAAAAGAAAATGTAAAAATAGAAGATGCCTCTCAGACATACGCAACTATTACGCTTCAAAATTATTTTAGAATGTATAATAAGCTATCAGGTATGACTGGTACAGCAGAGACTGAGGCAGGCGAGTTTTGGGAAATATATAATCTTGATTGTATAGTTATCCCAACAAACAAAGATATTGTAAGGTCTGACATGGAAGACAAAATATATAAAACACTTAAGGCAAAATTCAACGCTGTCATTGATGAAATAATAGAGCTGAAAAATAATGGAAGACCGATTTTGGTTGGAACAACATCTGTTGAAATTTCTGAACTTTTAAGTAGGATGTTAAATATGAAAAAAATCAATCATCAAATCCTTAATGCAAAGCAACATGCAAAAGAAGCTGACATTGTTGCAGAAGCTGGTAAGCCTGGTACTGTAACAATCGCCACAAATATGGCAGGTAGAGGAACTGATATTAAGCTCACGGAAAGCTCAAGAGATAGTGGTGGTTTAGCAATTATTGGTACTGAAAGACATGAATCTAGAAGGGTTGACAGACAACTTAGAGGTAGGTCAGGAAGACAAGGTGATGTAGGATCTTCTCAATTTTTTGTTTCATTAGAAGACAACCTAATGAGACTATTTGGATCAGACAGAATGATAAAAGTCATGGATAAAATGAATATGGATGAAGATGAGGTAATACAGCACAGCATGATCACCAAATCAATAGAGAGGGCTCAAAAAAAGGTTGAAGAAAATAATTTTGCAATAAGAAAAAGACTCCTTGAGTATGATAATGTAATGAATTCACAAAGGGAGGTAATCTACAAAAAAAGAAGAAATGCTATAATAGGAGAACGACTAGAGGTAGATATTTTAAATACTATATTTGATACATGTGAAGACATAGTTTTAACTTCAAAGCAAAATGAAAATTATAAAGATTTTAGATTAAATGTTTTGACAGTTTTAGGTTTAGATTTTGATAAACTTAATGAAGAGGACTTTAAACAAAAACAACCTGAAGATATAACTAGAGAATTATTCAAAGCAGTAAACGAAAATTATGACAACAAAAATAAAAGTATTTCCGAAGCTGCACATCCTATTCTCAAAAAGATAAAAAAAGAAAGAGGTGGTGTAGTAAAAGATATTTTAATTCCATTTACTGACGGCAATAGGCAGATTGGTGTATCTGTCAATCTTGATGAATCATTAATAAATAATGGAGAAAATATCATAAAAGAGATGCAAAAAATAGTTTCTCTCGGCATGATTGATCTAAATTGGAAAGAACACCTTAGAGAGATGGATGATTTGAAACAATCTGTTCAGAGTGCTGTTTATGAACAGAAAGATCCTTTAGTTATATATAAATTTGAAGGCTTTGAACTTTTCAAGAAATTTATTGCCAAAGTAAATCAGGACACGGTATCATTCTTAACGAAGTGTTTGATACCTATTCAGAATGCTAATCAGGTTGAAGAGGCTAGAAAAAGAAAAGAATCGAATAAATACGATACAAATAAAGAAGAATCACGATCCCTACTCACGGGTAACAAAACTCAACAAGTTGAAAAAACAAAACCCATTAGGTCAGAAAAAGTTTTTGGAAGAAACACAAAAGTATCTGTCAGGTATGAAGATGGAACTGTTAAAAAAGATATAAAATTCAAAAAAGTTGAAAACGATATTAATTCTGAAAAATGTGTTATTCTAGAAGACTAACTTTTATCAGTATTCTTTCAGTATTCTTTGTATTTGGCTGTGTAAATAAAAAAATGAGTATTTCTTCAAATAATGATTCTAGAAAATATTTTGAAGACCTGTCTTTTATAAGAGAGTCAGAAAACGCACCAAGTGCAACTATTGATGAAGAGAACATAGTTGGCATCAAAAGTAATCTAGGAATAGATATTGAACTAGACAGTATTTTGAAAATTATTAAAAGTGAAGTTGATGAGGAAATATTTACTGATGGTTATACAATTCAAATATATCTTGGAGACAAAAGAGAAGAAGCTGAAAATACTGTTGAAAAATTATTTGAGTATGATAGTCTCATCAAGAGCAATACAATCTTTACACAACCAAACTACAGAGTAAAGACGGGAACATTTGAAGATAGATTTAAGGCTAATTTTGAGTATAAAAAGTTAAAAAAAATATTTCCAAACGCAATAATAATACCTGAAAAAATTAAAATAAATTAAGAAATTCCTGTCTCATATTTTCATTAATTGACATTGCAAGAATCAATGATATAACTAAACCAATACCTGCACTAAAAGTATCTTTACCTATCATTCTAATTGCATCTTTATAATTTCCGTTTTTCTTTCTAAGATTTATTGCTAACTCTCTACCACCAAGAAGTCCAATAAATACCCACGTTGTACTAATAGGGATTGTACTTATTTCTTTAAGATAAAATAGTAAACAAGCGTAAGTAAAATCGACTACAGTTGCTGCACGAACATCAATTATGTCTGATTTTTCAAGAACAATTTGTTGAATTCTATCCCCTCTCAAGTAAAAAAGTAATCCTAAACCAAAAAAAATAAAAGATGCAACAACTAGAAATTGATCATAATTTAAGGATCTTGGAAGAACTACAGCTACATTAGCCATATCTTGCATAATCCAAGCTGACCATAAGGCTCCACTAGAGGCCCACTGTAATGGAAGCCATAATTTTGAGGGCTTAGTATTTTTATATTTCTCAAATAAATTTGTAGTGAAAATCCATACAATTACTGCCAGTGTAAAGGCTATGAAATAACCAAAAAAACTTTTTGAAAGTATACTTGTAATTGAACTTGCCTGAGTAGCAAATGCACTTAAAAGTAATATAGAAGTAGAAACAGGCATTTTAAATCGGGTCATAATCAATAGTGCAACAGGAGCAAATACCTGTAAAAATTGAAAATTTGTAGGAGCTTCATTTAAACCCTTAGATGCTAGTCTACCATAACTTATATCTCCTCCATAGTAAATCCAGCTGTATGTAACAGTAATTAAAAATATGCCACCCATATAAATCCACAAGTAATACCATTTCTTATCTGAATTTGACGCAATGAATGTACCAATTGTCTGAATACTATCGTTTGCTATAGCTGAATATGATGCAAAGAAGAAAACACACCACATCGCAATTTGAGGATATGGGTATACCACATAACAAATAATCGTGAGAATTAATGGTATAGTTAAATCGGCTTTTTTAAATCTCATTTTTAGATTATAATGTTTATAAGTAAGTTATTAAATCAATTTAAATTAAATAAATGTTAATTCTTTAAAAGATTATAATAAAAAAAACAATTTAACTTTGTAGGCATTATGATAAAGATGGATAAATTAATAGAATCAATTTCTAAATTTCTTAAAGAGAAATTTGATTTGATGAAAGGAGATATAGTTGAAAGAATATCATTAATCATTTCAAGGCTTATAACATTTTTTATTCTATTTCTTATCCTGATGTTTTTAATAGGGTTTTTAAGTATTGCTTGTGCTAACTTGATAAATGATTTTTCTCATAATAGCTATATTGGATATTTAGCTGTTGGTGGTTTATACCTGTTAATATTTGTTGGATTATATAGATACTCTAAAACAGGCAAATTAAAAAAAAGAATCGAGTCAGAGTTTTTAAAAGGCTTAAAATAGTCAAATTTCACCTAACCTTTTTCTCATCTTCCCAGCTTGGACACCAAACATTAGTTTGAACCTTCTACAAAAATAGGCAGTGTCTTTGTAACCAACCTCATTACTTATAACCTTAACTGCATTTTCATTCTCCCTGAGCAATTCAATTGCTCTCTCCATCCTTTGATGTTCAATATAATCTTGGGGAGAGAACCCAATACTATTTTTGAAAAATTGTCCGACGTAATCCTCAGAAATATTAAGGTGATTAGATATAACTTTATTAGACAATTCTTTATCTAAATTTTTCTGTAGAAAATAAAGTAAACTAAGTATTTTTTGATCACTAAAAAATTTATAGTTTTCTTCAACACCCGAGAATAATGGCTGACTAGCAATTAAAGATCTCATAATTTCATAAATTAACCTGTCGGACATAAGATTAATTACTTTCTTATAACCTATAGGTTTATTTCTTAATTCATTCTCAATAAGCTTGAGAATTGACAATATAGGACTATCATAAAATACACTGACATCAACATATTTATTGTGAAATATATTTATTAAATCATACGCCTTAACATCCACACTGACAATTAAAAAACTTTCACATGTTGATTTTGAATTTGAATTAGAATCATCAAAAATATATTCTGATTTTTCATCAATAAAATCCTCATATGCAAGAGTTTTAGCTCTTGAGGAACCGAAAGAAAGTAACTCTGTGCTATGCGAGGATATGAATAAAGCAGAATTTTTTTCTAATTTTCTTTTGTTTTTACCATATCTCAGCTTACCATTTAGGGGAAAAATGATTGTGTTTTCAATATCATAGAAATTTGCTATTGTAAATGACTTTTTAAGACTAATTATACTGCATCCTCTTACAGATATAGATAGATTCTCTGAAATAACATCATGTAAAATTTTACTCATTAAAATAGTTTTAATTAGAATAGTTAATTGTGAATTATCAGATAACTGATTTTACAAGACTAATTTATATTATCTATATAATTTGAAGAAGAATATCCTTCTAAAAATTTTACTATTTCAACTCTTCCTCCAGAATCTATAACAAATTTTGATCCAACAATATCATTAACCTTATAATCACCTCCCTTTACAAGTATATCCGGCTTAATTTTTTCAATGATGTCTCTAGGTGTTAATTCATCAAATATTATTACATGATCAACATACTTTAGTGATAAAAGGATTTTTGATCTATCGGATTCATTAACAAAAGGTCTTTCTTTTCCTTTTAATTTTTTTACTGACTTATCAGAGTTTAACCCTACAACCAAAATATCACCGAATAATTTTGCCTTAGATAGAACATGAATATGGCCAGGATGTATAATATCAAAGCATCCATTGGTAAATACTAGTTTTTTATGATCAGATCTAATTTTACTAATAATAATATTTAACGAACTGTGGGTTAAGACATTATTCATGATTTTGAACGTATCTTAAAAAAAATATAAATAGAACTCATTGTTCCCACAACAAGTAGACACACTATCTGCGATGTGTGTAACACAGTTGCAAAGAACAAACCACTTTCATAATCTAAATTATAGCCTAAAAGTATACTAGCAACAAGAAAATGGTAGGCTCCTATTCCAGCATTTACAGGTACTACCATACCTATAGATCCTGCAACCAAAACGGCTATACCGGCATTAATACCTAATTCGGTGGTTTGAGAAAAAGAGAAAAATATTAAGTATCCCATAAGAAAGTATGTAAACCAGAGAAATAGAGTTGATAATAAAAATTTTTTATCGTTGTAGAGGAACTTAACCGATATCAGGCCATCCTTGAATTCATTAAACTTATTTTCTAAATACTTAGATTTTTTAATAATTAATCTTGAAATAATTATAAATAAAATTAAAAATGAAATTAAAATTATTATTGATTTATTACTAATAGAAGTATAATCAATTATATATGTTTTAATAAATAAAATAAAACTTTGAAACTCCAATATTAAAAAAAAGATTATGAGTATTAACAGTGATATAATATCAATAAACCTCTCAGCAACAACAGAACCTAATGATTTAGAAAAATTAATATCATCAGTCTTGGATATCAAATAACATCTTACCACATCATTAAATCTAGGAATTATCAATGCAAAAAAATATGATATTATAATTACATTGGTTGTGACAAATGTTGAAAACTTTTTGCTTTGACCAACTTCCATCATAAGATTCCACCTATACCCCCTTATCACATGTTCAAAAATTGAAATAAACATTGAAAGATATATCCAAAAAAAATTTAATTCAGTTAATCTATTGTAGAAATCCGAAAAATCTATCGACTTAAAAACAAGATAGAACAACACACCACCAAAAGTGAGTGATAGCAATGAATTTATTATGACTGATTTTGTATTCAATTTTTTTTAACAAATTTAACGTGAAAATCATAGGTAAGTATATATAGACATTGAATAAATTTTAAGATTGATAAATGACTTATTTTATTTAAATTTGTATTGAAATCTTATAAAAAAATCATAATCCGTAATGGCTAAAACTTTCAAGGTTCTTTATGTAGCAACAGAAATCAAACCATTTCTTAACGAAACTTATGTATCGGATATTGTTAGAAGACTGCCACAAGGAATGCAAGAAAAGGGAGTTGAAATAAGAATTTTAGTTCCTAAGTTTGGTTTGATTAATGAAAGAAAAAATAGGCTTCATGAAGTAGTTAGGTTATCTGGAATGAATATACCAATTGGAGATGATGACAAACCATTAATAATAAAGGTAGCATCAATTCCAACTGCAAAACTTCAAGTATACTTTATAGATAATGAGGACTACTTCAAAAGAAAATCTATATTATATAATAAAAATGGAAAGTTTCACAAAGATAACGACGAAAGGTGCCTATTTTTTTGTAAAGGAGTGTTAGAGACAGTAATAAAGCTTGGTTGGTCTCCAGACATAATTCATTGTAATGATTGGATGAGTTCACTAGTTCCACTACTCATTAGAACATCATATAGTGACAGGCATATTTTCGAAAATACAAAATGTATTTTTTCGGTTTATAAAAACAGTTTTAAAGAAAAGCTAGATAAAAATATGATTGATAAAATTATTGATGAAGATATAGATAAAGATATGCTCTCATCCCTTAAATCAAATGACTATAATGGTCTAATAAAAATTGCTTCAGAGTATTCAGATGCTATAATAAGACCTGAAAAAGATCTTAATAAGTCAGTTGAAAAATCAATAACTGATTTAATACAAAAAGAGAAGATTTATAAAGTACCTGAAGACGAGAAATCTGTTGATTCACATTATAAAATATATAATGAAATTCTTGGTTAGATCACCATTGCTAATATATTTTTTTCTAATTAGCTGTGATCAATCTAGTGAAATTGGTATTGAAGAACTTCTTACTGATCAAAAAGAAAAAATAAAAGTTCATTACATTAATATACCTCTTGAGGTAAAAAATATTTACTACGACAGTGTGAGAACCGATGATGGAGAATTGTACTTTGGAAAAATCGATGATCCTATATTTGGTAAAACCAAAGCAATAGGATATGCCCAATCCTATTATCAAGAAGGATCAGAAATACCGCCAATACCTGGTGAATATTCTGAAAACTATTACATTCCTAATGATTCATCAGAATTTGATTCTGCAGTTATATATCTTCATTTATCTAAGGTTTTCGGACCAAATGAAATTGATGAACAAGAAATATTTGTTAAACAAATTGCCGATACTTTATTTTCATCTGCACTCTACACATCAAATAAATACACGCCAATTACAACTGAAGAAAGGGGTATCATAGGGTTATCAAGATTCAAAACAGCTAATCTCAATAATAATATTCTATCAATCACACTAAAGGAGGGCTACGGAAAATTTATTTTAAATGAAATAATTAAAAGAACAAAAAATTATAAACTTCTAGATAAAATGAGAGGTTTTGCTCTTGAACCTGGAGAAAACAATAATCAACTTATATCATTTGATCTAGATAATGACAATTCCAAGTTAATTGTTTATTTTAAAAATCCTGTGGAGTTTCCTGAAATTAATAGTCCTATGATGGATTCACTCCAATATACTTTTAGATTTAATACTCCTCAAACAAAACATTATACTTATTACGAAAATAATAGATCCACAAGCGAACTTTCAGCAGTTGAATCATTTGATGATGATGAAGAATTCATATTAAATGATAAAATTTATTGGCAATCATCGAGTGGTATATATCCAATTATTAACCTCAATAATTTTCAAAGTTTTCTTGACACAGCTAAAAATATAGTACTTAATAAAGTACAAATAGTGACAGGACCAGTAAATGAAACATTTCACAACTTAGCGCCTAAGAAGTCTTTTTATTATATAGCAAATTCCAATAATAAAATAAATCCTATTGGTATAATTTCCAATCCAAACGAAAATGTAATTATGAGAGATAACTCGTACTTCACAGAAGATAATGATCAAGGAGAATATTTATTTGACGAAAATATAACCTTTACATATCAAGGCCAATCAACCGTTTTTTTTCAAGAACTTGCATCAGGAAATATTAATGCAAAAAAATTGGTAGCTTACCCAGAAAACCCAAATTCGTTTGAAAAATTAGTTATTGACAAAAATCGGTTCTACCTAAAAGTTTATTATACAAAATTCAATCAATAGTATCTTGCACAGAAATTTTGAGATTTGCAGTTATGATATTAGAGATTTAGTTAAAGTTGTCAGCCTTAAACCAGCAAGAATAGAGTTTTGTCAAAATAAAAATGTAGGTGGCCTTACACCAAATCTTAATGATTTAGATTATGCCGTATCAACTGGAATTCCAATTCACCCTATAATTAGACCCAGAGAAGGAAATTTCATATACAGTAAAAAAGAAATGGGTCAAATGATTAAAGATATAGAAGTTTGCAAAGAGAAAAATTGTAAGGGTGTAGTCTTTGGAGTATTAGACAAAAATCTTTCAATTGACACCAAAAAATGTAAAAGGCTAATCACACACTCTAAAGGATTATCAACTACCTTTCATATGGCATTTGATGCGTGTAAAAATCCAATCAAATCAATGAAAAAAATAATTGATCTAGGTTTTGATAGAATTTTAACAAGTGGACGTAAAAAGAATGTTAAAGATGGATTAGAGTTTATTGAAAAACTAGTTGATGAAAGTGATGATATGATATCTATTATGCCTGGATCCAATCTCAGATCCTCTAACATTGAACTTTTTCTTAAAAATAGAAAAATCAAAGATTTTCATTCATCATGCTACGTAAATGGAAAATTTTCATTGGAGGAGGCATTACTTATTAATAAAAAAATTATAAATTTCTAACTTTCAATGCTTCCTTAACTTGAAAATAAAAATAAATAATAATTGAAATTACAATTAACTTTTGTGAGGTGACCTGTATAAAAAGAGATCTGTTGTTTTCGAAAGGACTAGGTCCAAATTCCATAACTAATATGAAAAGAAATAGAACAAAAGAAAAAACAGTTGAAATAATTCTAATTTTATTACCGAACACTTGGCTTTCAAATAAGTTGTAGACCTGAATCAAACTATGTACAAAAAGTAGTCTAAATGCGGCCTTAACAAAGAATATATGTAAGTTGAAGGTAGGAACCTCAGAAGGAAACACAGCAATTAAAACAAAGGAAATTAGTGACAATAATATCGTTACCATCAATAGGGTTTTAATAATATTATTATCTGATATCCTAAATTGTATTTTTAAAAACATAAAATAAAAAAGACCATATGAAATGGCTAGGATTAGCATCGATGAGTTAAACAAATATGCAGAAATAATATTATCCTCTCCATTTTTTGCCACCCATTCACCGAGATTACTTAAAAAGTTGTAAAAGAAAAGATAACCCTCTGTTGAAGAATCAATTATGGTTCCACCAGGATAAAAATTAAATGCAAGTAAATTAAATGATACGAAAAGAAATATACCTAAATATCCCTGTTTTATAAATATTTTCTCCATTGATATAAATAATAAATTTATATTTATATAATCTAATAAAGAATAAACGTAAAATGAAAGTAGCGGTTGTAGGATCTGGTATTTGGGGTGCATGTTCGGCGTATCACCTTAAAAAAGCTGGGGTTGATGTTGAGCTTTACGATATGTGGGGCGCTGGTAACTCAAGATCGGGTTCAGGAGGTGCCTCAAGAATAATAAGGTTAGCATATGGTGATGACAAAATCTACACAGAGTTAACTGATAATTCATTTAACTTTTGGGAAGAACTTTCAAACGAAAGTGAAAGAAAACTATACGATGAGTGTGGTATGTTGTGGTTAGTAAGTCAAGAGGATAATAGCTACATAGAAAAATCAAAAAAACATATCAAAAGTGTAGGACATAATATAGAAGAAATTTCAATAAAAGATGCAAAAGAAAAGTATCCTCTAATCAACTACGAAGATATAAACAATGTTTATTATGAGAAAAAAGCTGGAGCTTTAATGGCAAGTAGATGTTGTAAAAATGTTGTCAGAAAGTTTAAAAAGAAGGGTGGAAAAGTTTTTTTAGGTGAAGTAAAAATTGATGAAAACAGTTTAGATGGGAATTTCATAATGAACTTTCATAAGAAAAATGAAAATGTTCTTGTATTATCTGGAAGCTCAGGTCACGGCTTCAAGCTGGGTCCTGGCCTGGGGGAAATGGTGAAAAATATTTTAGTTTACGACAATAAAATACCAGAGGGATTTGATATTAATAGACTTAATACTGATAAAACAGTATCTCAATATTATAATGCTCAAATTAAATACCAAGAGAAGAAAAGACTATTCAACTGAACAAAAGAATAAATTTTAACTTGAAATACTTATCTGAAAAAATATAATCTATTTAAAATAATTAGATAATCTATAATGGAGGTTTTCTCTAATATTAAGCCAGAATAAATTGTAGTCCCCCGAATGATAACTTTCCATATTAAATAGTTTAATCCATGGTATATTGATCTCTTTTATCTGTAGTGAGCCTCTTTCAGATTGCACAGATATTTTATTAGGTTTTTTTAACTTAAAATTTTTCACTGGTAGTTTTAACACTTGGTACTTAAACATTTGTACAATATTTGGCATTAAAATACCTTTATGGTTATAGATATCTGTAATAACATTACTTTCATCAAACGAGACTGGATTAGATGCAACTATATCTTTATAATATTCATTGTCATATGGATTTACATTGTCTCCAAAAGTATTCCATGAAAGAAAACATTTAATTTGGTCTGGAGAAGAACAAGGAGGTAGGTCTGAAAAATTACTAACTATAGGAACACCAACTAGGTATGCAAGTAAAAGTTTATCTTTTATTTCCTTGTTAGGCATAATTATGTCATTAATTAACTTGGAGGCATGCATACTACCCTGACTGTGGGCAGCTATTATAAAGTACTTTCCATTATTTTCAAGCTCAAGGTACTTTAAAAATGCTCGTTTAATATCAGAATAGGCTACCTCGTAGGACTCTTTTGAGTATGATCTTAATTTGTCATTTTCGTAGGTAAAATATTGCAAGGACTTATTTGAGAAGATCTCGTCCTTGTACTTTTTAAATTCTTTTTTAAGAATTGGGTCAAGTGCTATATCCGTTAAAATATTACTTGAGTTATGGTACACGAGGCCATCATAAAAAATTTGTCTGTATAAGGGAGAATAAATATTAGTAATACCAGAAAAAATACTGGCTTGATTCCCTAATGCTAAGTCTCTTACATTTCTTATATGTTCAGGATCTTCTGGATTTGCATTCCAAAAATTACCGTTATATCCTGAGTTATAAACTGTTGGATATAAATAAAAAACATCAACATTAGCTTTAAAATCTTTTAAAGTGTCATAATAATTTACTGGCAATGGTATTTCAATCTTGGGTGAGGCAATCCAATTTTTCATATAGTTGTAATCTGGGGCTTTTGGGAAACCAGTATTAGAAACTAGGTACTTCGATGAGTTACAGGATGTAATTATTAATGCAAATAAAAAATAAAAAGCTCTCATAATTCATTAGTAAAATAATACATATATATTTATTACGGTAAACAAGAAACAACAAATAAAAAATCTATTTTTATTTATACCAGATAATTAAATGAATAGATTAAAATTGAATATTACGAATGAAGTAAACCAACTTCAATCTGTAATTTTGGGAATTGCCAATAGTTTTGGATCTGAACCAAGTCTAGAAAATTGCATAGACCCAAAAACAAAATATTTTGTTAAAAAAGAAAAATTTCCATTGGAAAGTAACTGCAAATCTGAAATAAAAAATTTTAATGAGGTATTAGTTAAAAATGGAGTTAAAGTTTTAAGACCAAAAAATATAGATGGGTTAAATCAAATATTTACAAGGGATATAGGTTTTGTGATTGAAAATAAATTTTTTATATCAAATACAATTAAACAGAGAGGAAAGGAGAAAGAAGGAATTAAAAATTATTTGAATGAGGTTGGCATGAATAATTTAATTACGATTCCAGAAGACATCAAGGTAGAGGGAGGTGATGTTATTGTTCATGGTGAATTTATTTTTATTGGTATAAGTAGTAAAGGAGATAGTAATCTTAAGGTTTCCAGGACTCAAATTAATGCTGTAGAATTTATTCAAGATGTATTTCCAGGGAAAAGAGTTATTGGATTGGAATTATTTAAAAGTGACGATAATCCTTACAATAATATACTTCATCTCGATTGTACAATGCAGCCAATAGGAAATAATAGAGTCATAATTTTCAAAGACGGTTTTAAAAAAAGTTCAGATAAAAAACTTTTAGATGAGATTTTTGATGAGGAAAACTTAATTAATATATCAAAGGATGAGATGTTTGATGGATGCTCAAATATTTTTTCTATAAATGAAAATGTAATAGTGTCTGATAAAACTTTTAAAAGATTAAATGATACTCTGAGGGGATACAGATATGTTGTGGAGGAAGTGTATTACCGTGAGATATCAAAATTTGGTGGATTATTTCGTTGTTCCACTCTTCCTATTGAAAGAAAATAAAAAAATATATTAATAATTACACTGATATTCGAAAATAGTGTATTTTTAAGGATACTTTATAGGATACATATGCAAATTCAGATTTGGAAAAGAAGAACTAAAGATAACACTAAATATAACCTCTACCTACGATATAGAATTAATCAAAACAAAGCAAAAGTTGAGTCGATGAGACTCTGGGAGTGGATAGATCCATCTAATAAGATTCAAGAGGAGCACAACGACAGTGTTAAAAAAGCATCAGGGGAGATTATAAGAAGAGTAAAAGATGACATTGAAAATGATAGAGTTAGTATAAGTTTTGAAAATAAGAAAAAAACATATCTAAGGGATGACTTCTTGACTCACACAAAAATTAAAAATAAAAAGGCTATATATAAATTTATATCAGCACAAGACACTGAAATAAATAATAAATTAACCTCAGATATAAATTCAGAATATCTAGTAAGTATTAAAAAATCTATAGAAAGTAATATTGAAGAGAAAAAAATCAAAAATACTACAGCCTCAAAATATTGGAGTGATTTTAAAAAGGGGTTAAAACAACTTAATAAAAAAAACTTATGTGATTACCCTAAACTTGGTTCAATAAAAGTAAATCAAAAAAAAAGAAGGCCAATTACTATATCAAGTAAGGATATTGAAGCTCTAAACTCAATATCCAAAAAAAAATTCAAGGGAATTAGGGACATGTTTATTATTTCAATTAGGACAGGAATAAAGATCGGACAACTTTCAAAAGTTAAATGGGGTGATCTTAAGAAAGAAAGTGAAGAAAATTTTATACTAAAAATTAAAAAAAGGTATGTAAAACTTAACAATGAGACCAGAAATATTATAGGAAGAAGAAAGGATAAAGATATAAATATGTTTAAAAGTCCAGAAAATGAGTCATCCAGGTCTAAATTATTTGGTAAAATGATTGAAGAAGCAAAACTGAACAAGGATATAAGGATGGTTGATGCTGTTCACACATTTGCAAATAATCTTTACAGAGAAACTAAAAATATATATTTAGTCTCAGCTTTTCTTGGTGACAAGTCAATTGAACATACTAAAAAGAAATACAAAAACATGAATGAAGAAGAATATCTTATTAAAAATGAGATTATAGCCTCTAATAAAATACAAGAGAGAAAATTTATTAACAAAATATTATTTAAAAAAGGGAATTTATTATCATATAAAAAGGATACATTATAGGATACATTATATAATATGTATCTAAATCATATAAAAATACATATAAACTTATGAAGAAAATAAAAAAACAAATAACAGAGAATCTAATTATGGTGAGGCCTGAACACTTTGATTTTAATTATGAAACCGCAGAGAATAACCACTTTCAGAAAAAGGAGAAGAAGTTGTCAAAAGAAAAAATTCTAAAAAATGCTAAAGATGAGTTCGACAACTTGTATAATAAACTAATAAAGAATAAAATTAATGTTAATGTTTTCAATGATAGAAAAAAGGTAAGGACTACTGACAGTGTATTTCCAAATAATTGGATAAGTCTCCATCAGGATGGTTCAGTTTATGTTTATCCTATGTTCTCAGAAAATAGGAGGAAAGAAAGAAGATTTGATATCATAGAAAAGTTGAAAAAACAATTTGAAATTAAAAGGGTTATTGACTTATCTTATTTCGAGAAGGAATCTGTATTTCTTGAGGGCACTGGAAGCATGATTCTTGATAGACAAAATAAAATTTGTTACGCAGCACTTTCTGATAGAACTAATTTAATTGCTTTAAATGATTTCTGTAATAGAGCATTATATAATCCAGTAATATTTAAATCATATCAGAAGGTAGAAGAAAAAATAAATTTAATATACCACACTAATGTGATGATGTGTATTGCTGATCAGTATGCAATCGTATGCCTGGAGACAATTCACGATACAAAAGAAAGAGAAGTACTAATATCAAGTCTTGAAAAAACTAATAAAGAGATTATTGAGATAAGCGAAAAACAATGCAACAACTTTGCAGGAAATATGCTTCAAGTTTCAAATAGAAATGATCAAAAATTCCTGATTATGAGTAGTTCTGCATATAAATCTTTGAACACTTTTCAAATAAAAAAAATATTAAGTTATAACAAAGTAATTCATAGTAACCTTGAACAAATAGAAAAACTAGGGGGTGGGAGTGCAAGGTGTATGATAGCAGAAAATTTTCTCCAAAAAAAATAAAATAGTAAATTGTATTAAAGAAGAATAAAATGAAAAAAGCAATACTAACCAAAAAAGCACCTTTACCTATAGGACCATATAATCAGGCTATTAATTTTAATGGTATGTTATTTGTTTCGGGGCAAATCCCTTTAGACCCAATTTCAAACAAACTAGTTGATAGTGGAATTGTTGATGAAACAAATATGGTAATGAAAAATATTGATGCAATCCTCAAAGAAGCCAATATGAGTTTTGATAATATCGTTAAGACCTCTATTTTTTTAAAAAATATGGATGACTTTAAAGATGTTAATGAAACGTACGGAGAGTTCTTTAAAAATACACCTCCGGCCAGAGAGACAGTTGAGGTATCAAAACTACCTCTTGATGTAAATGTAGAGATATCTTGCATTGCAATAAAGAAATAAATGTCAAATAACATTCGGTTAAGATTTGCACCAAGCCCAACGGGACCACTGCACATTGGTGGATTAAGAACAGCACTTTATAACTATCTTATATCAAAAAATCTAGGAGGAGACTTCATAATAAGAATTGAAGACACTGACAGCAATAGATTTAATAAAAATGCAGAAAAACACATAATGGAATCATTAGAGTGGTGTGGCATTTTTCCTGATGAAAGCCCTACAATTGGCGGGCCTTTCGGACCTTACAGACAATCGGAAAGAAAAGATTTCTATACTAAAATGATTGATGATTTGATAGATAAGGGTGATGCGTACTATGCATTTGACAAAACTAATGAATTAGATGAGCTTAGAAAAGCTAGTGAAAAAAGTGGAAAAACATTCATATATAACTGGGAGAATAGAATAAATTTTAAAAACTCTCTTACACTATCAAAAGATGAGTCAAAAAGTTATATTGATAGAGGAGATTATGTAGTTAGATATAAATCATATGATGAAAAACAAGGAAGTGAGATTACAGTAAGTGATGAGATTAGGGGAAATATCAAAATAAATTTAAAGTTATTAGATGATAAGATAATATTCAAAAAGGATGGAATGCCAACATATCATTTAGCCAATGTGGTAGATGACCACGATATGAAAATTTCACATGTTGTAAGAGGCGAAGAGTGGTTACCCTCTTTACCATTACATTATCTGCTTTATAAATCATTTAACTGGGAACCACCAAAGTTTGCACACTTACCATTGATATTAAAACCCAGTGGAAAAGGAAAATTAAGTAAAAGAGATGGAGAAAAATATGGGATTCCAGTATATCCAATTTCATGGAGGGAGGCAGGAATAGAGTTTAAGGGCTTTAAAGAAATAGGATTTGAAAGTACAGCACTAGTAAATTTCATTAGTCTTATTGGATGGAACCCTGGTGATGAAAAAGAGGTTTTCT
Source organism: uncultured Marinoscillum sp. (assembly GCA_902633975.1). GTDB lineage: Bacteria > Bacteroidota > Bacteroidia > Cytophagales > MED-G16 > MED-G16. The sequence goes on along the minus strand of CACPHX010000013.1, from coordinate 9,870 downwards.
CATTAGATGAACTAATTAATCAATTTAGCATAGAGAGAATAATAAAAGGTGGCGCAAAATATGATTACGATAAAGCTCTATGGTTTAATCAAGAGCATATTAAAAAAATTAGTACTAATAAAATAACTGTAAGGGCCTTAAATGAAAGTGATATAATTAAAGAAATCAATGTAAAAAAAATAGATAACCTAATATCTCTTGCAAAGGATAGAGTAAACTTTCAGATGGAAATATTAAATGAATGTAAAAAAATTATTAGCTACGATAAAAAAGAGATTAGGAGCAACTCAAAAGAAATTAAGTTGACTGAAAACATTTTGGAAATAATAGAAGATTTTATTAAAAAACTTGAGCAAATAGACAATATAAACCTAAATAAATTAAAGGAAATTTATTTTCATATGTTAAAAAATAATGATGTGAAAATTGGTCAAGGAATGAAATCACTTAGAGTTCTTTTAACAGGGAAAACATCTGGACCCGACTTATTTACACTGACAGAAATATTAGGTAAGGATAAAATAGTAATAAGGCTTAAAAAAAGTATGAATATCATTAATGATTAGGATAGGCATAACAAAAGAAAATATTGAAATTAGAGATGTGAGGAGTCCGTTCAATCCTAGACAATCTAAAAAGATCAATTCAGATATTAATTTTAATGTTGAAGTCCAGAGTAGTAATTTAAGATGCTTTGAAGATAATGAGTTTGAACATGAGGGTGTTCGAGTAGTTAAGAAGTTAAATAACTCTGATATAATTTTTGGAATTAAAGAAGCTGATAAAGATAAACTCATTAAGAATAAAACATATTTTATGTTTTCTCATACCATAAAAAAACAACCTCATAATAGAAATCTTCTAATTCAGATATTAAAAAAGAAAATCAAACTTATTGACTATGAGTGCTTAAAAAAAAGAGGTAAAAGGATAGTCGCCTTTGGTAAGTATGCAGGAATAGCTGGAACTTATAACTCAGTTATGGCTTTTGGGAAGAAATTTAATTTATTTAATTTAAATCGATTGTCTCACTTTAAGAATAAAAAGGAACTTTACTCTTTTTTAGAAAATAATCCTATCTCACATAAAATAAGAACATTAATTGTCGGCAATGGAAGAGTTGCCAAGGGAGCAAGCGAAATTTTAAAGTATTTTGGTTTTAAAAATGTCAAACTTAATGAATACAAAAATAATTCACATAACTATCCTGTTTACAGTACTATAAAAACAAGCGATTATATGGAAAATATAACTGGAAATAAATTTTCTAAAACGGATTATTATAATAACCCCAAAGACTATAAATCTAACTTTTTAAAATTATCTAAAAATACAGATATATTAATAAACGCATCTTATTGGGATCCTAGATATCCAAGGCTTTTCGAGAAAGATAAAATAGATGATACATTTTCCATAAAAGTTATTGGAGATATTAGTTGTGATATCAAGGGATCCGTACCTCTTACAGAGTTTGCATCTACAATTAAAAAACCATTCTTTGATTACTGTTTAAAAACCAAAAGAGTTAGGAAAGCATTTGAAAATGATAATACTGTAACTATGATGACGATTGATAACCTACCATCTGAATTACCTAGAGATTCTTCTAACTACTTTGGCAAGATACTTATGACATATGTGATCCCATTCCTTAATGAGTCAAATAATAGAATAATTGAAAATGCTACAATAGCTAAGAACGGTAATCTTACAAAAAAGTATGAATATCTAAAAGATTACGTAAGTTAGATATTGACTGAATTTAGTAACTTATAAAACTCGTCTCTTTTATTATAAATATTGAAATCACCACCATACATTTCCGTGATGGTAGAACTTGTATAATCTTTTATACCTCTTGAAGAAACACATAGATGTTTAGCCTCAACAACAACCATGACACTCTCAGTGTCAAGAACTTCCTTGAGTTCATTGTATATCTGAGTTGTTAATCTCTCCTGAACTTGAGGTCTTTGAGAGTAGTATTTAACAATTCTATTTAACTTAGAAAGTCCGATTACCTTACCACTTGATATATAAGAAACATGAGCCTTTCCAGTTATTGGAAGAAAGTGATGTTCACAAGTTGAGTTTAAATTAATATTTTTCTCTATAAGCATCTTGTTGTAGTTATACTTATTTTCGAATAGAGAAATTTTAGGTTTATTATCTGGATCCAGACCACTAAATATTTCCTTAACATACATCTTTGCTACCCTATATGGTGTGCCACTTATGCTATCGTCTTCAAGGTCTAACCCTAATTCATCAACTATCTTTCTAAAATGCTTCTGGATATTTTTAATTTTCTCATTGTCAGATTTATCAAATGCATCTTTTCGAAGAGGTGTTTTTAAAGAAAAAAACTCATGATTATCACCAATTAATTCTATTTTTTTTGTGTCCATAGTTAATTATTTATACATCAATTATACTTAAAAAGCGAAAAAATGTTACTTAGACAAAGATTTACTTTTCCAAGTATCTCTGAGAGTAACAGTCCTATTAAAGGTAAGTTCCTTATTTTTTGATTCAAGTTTATAATATCCATTTCTCTGGAATTGATAATAATTTTCTTTTTTTGAATCCCTAATATTTGATTCTGCATAAGCATTTTTAACCTGAACAAAAGAGTTTTCATTAAGGTACGTTCTAAAATCATCATCTTTGTTTCCATCTGGAGCCTCAACTTTAAATAACCTATCGTAATTATTTACACTTATCTTTTCATAATTATTTTTATCGATCCAGTGAATAGTCCCTTTTACCTTTCTTAGACTTTCTTCAGTCCCTGACCCACTTTTTGACTTAGAATCATAAGTACAATATATTTTTATAATTTCTCCACTATCATTCTTTTCAACCCTTTCACCTTTAATTATATAAGCATTTTTTAATCTGACTTCCTTCCCTATTGAAAGTCTAAAATATTTTCTATTGAATTCTTCTTTAAAATCATCTCTTTCTATATATAAATTTTTTGAAAAAGAAATTTCTCTGTGTCCATACGATTCATCTTCAGGATTATTTTCTGCTTTTAACAGTTCTTTTTTTTCATCAGGATAATTTAAAATCTCAAGTTCTACAGGATCTATAACAACCATAAGTCTATAAGCTTTCTTATTTAAAACTTCACGAGTACAATAATCAAGAAGTGCAAAATCAATTATATTTTCTCTTTTTGCCACACCAACTTTTTCACAAAAACTTATTATAGCAGCTGGGGGAATCCCTCTTCTCCTCATACCTGAAATTGTTGGCATTCTAGGATCATCCCAACCATCAACCTCATTAGACTCTACCAATTCCAATAATTTTCGTTTACTCATAATTGTATATGAAATATTTAATCTTGCAAATTCTCTTTGTTTTGGAATTATTTTTTTTTCATCTGATATATTTGTTATAAACCAATCATATAATTCCCTATGAACTTCAAACTCAAGGGTACAAAATGAATGAGATATGTTTTCAATATAATCAGATTGTCCGTGAGCCCAATCGTACGTGGGATATATAACCCAATTATCTTTTGTTCTGTGATGTTCGTAATCAATTATTCTATACATTATAGGATCTCGCATATGCATGTTAGGTGATGACATATCTATCTTAGCCCTGAGGACACAATCACCAGGCTTAAAATAATTATCCTTCATTTTTCTAAATAGATCAAGGTTTGTATCAACATCTCTATCTCTGAAAGGACTCTCTTTTCCTGGAATTGTAGGAATACCTCTTTGATCGGATATTGTCTCTTGATTTTGATCATCAACATAAGCTTTTCCTTTTTTAATCAGACCCTCAGCCCACTCATAAAGCTGATCAAAATAATCAGAGGCATAGCATTCTTTATCCCAACTATAACCAAGCCACCTAATATCATTTTTTATGGAATTTATATATTCAACGCTTTCTTTCTCTGGGTTTGTATCATCAAACCTCAAATTTACAGGAGAAGAAAACTGTTGACCAAAACCAAAATTAATATATATGGACTTTGCGTGACCAATATGTAAATAACCATTTGGCTCTGGTGGAAATCTAAATCTAAGTTGGTTTTGAGAGTGGCTATTTCCCAAATCGTCTTTAATAATTTGTTCTAGGAAATTTTCATTTTTCCCTAATGAATCATTCTCGCTCATCAAATGAAATTATAAAGTCTTATCATCTTTTTTAACCTTATCAGAAAGGTCATTTTTGAATTTTTTTAATTTTTCAGCAATTTCTTTATTTGAAACACTGAGAATTTGTGCAGCAAGAATTCCTGCATTTTTTGCACCATCTAAAGCAACTGTAGCAACAGGTACACCTGAAGGCATTTGAAGTATTGATAGTACAGAATCCCATCCATCTATGGAGTTTCTAGATTTAATAGGAACTCCTATAACTGGAAGGTGAGTGTTTGAGGCAACCATACCTGGAAGGTGAGCAGCACCTCCAGCACCTGCAATAATCACTCCAATACCATTTTTTGAAGCATTCTTTGAATAATCCATCATCTTATCTGGAGTTCTGTGAGCCGATACTATATTAACTTCATGCTTAATATTTAAATCTTTTAAAATGGATATGGCTTCCTCCATTACTGGATAGTCTGACTTACTTCCCATTATAACGCCTACCTTATTCATATCTATTTAGATTTAACTTTAACTCTCTCTTTAATAAATTTTGCAGTTTTGTAAGCATCTTCAAATTTATCACAAATTATTGTGACATGCCCCATTTTCCTGTTAGGTCTTGTATACTCTTTTCCATATAAGTGAAGGTTAGTATTCTTGGAACTAAAAACACAGTCCAGATTTTGATAGTTGACTTTTCCCTGATATCCTTCCTCTCCAACCAAATTAAGCATTATAGCTGTTCCAGTGTGAGCAGTTTCACCTAATTGCAAATTAAAAATAGATCTTATATGTTGTTGAAATTGAGAACTTGAGCAGGCTTCAATTGAGAAATGACCACTATTATGAGGTCTTGGAGCCAATTCATTTACAAGAATTTTATCATCATTAGTTAAAAACATTTCGACTGCCATAACGCCTACACAATCAAGAGATTTAGATAACTTGATCGCCAATTCTTGTGCTTTTATATTTATTTCGTTATTAATTATAGCGGGGCTAATCACAAACTCAACCTGATTTGAATTCTTATTAAATTCCATTTCAACAGTTTGAAAACAGCTTACTTCTTCATCAGAATTTCTAGATACAATAACACTTAATTCCTTTTCAAAAGGTATATATTCTTCAATAATCATTGGTTTATCTGGAAGTTTTTCTACATCTGAGATGCTATTTATAACTTTTACGCCAAAACCATCATATCCAAACTTAGTTTGCTTCCAAACAAATGGAAATTTTAATTTATCCCTATCGATTGATGTTAATAAATCTTTAATTGATTCAAAATACTTAAAGGGAGCAGTAGGTATGTTATTATCTATAAAAAAAGTTTTTTGTAAATTTTTATCTTGAATAATCCTCAAAGTTTTAGACTTAGGGTAGACCTCTTTACCTAAATTTTCCAATTCTACTAGCGCATCAATATTTATGTGCTCAATTTCAAAGGTTATTATATCACATTTACTACCAAAGTTTACAATATCGTTAAAGTTGTTTAGATCGCCTAAAACAAAATTATCACATTGATTTTTACATGGAGAATCTTTATTTGGATCAATAACACTTGTGTAAATATTCATCTTATTACATTCAACTAAAAGCATCTTACCAAGCTGGCCACCTCCGATAATTCCAAGTTTTTTATTTAACAATGGTGAATTCATATGGGCAAAAATACATCAAATTATATTGAATGTTAGAATCAATACACCAAGGGAAGTTTAGTTTAATATGAATTATTTTTTCAAATAATTTTCTAATTCATTAAGAGTAATGTTTTCCTCATAAAAAGCTCTTCCAAAAATCACATTTTTAATTCCAATATCCTTAAGCTTTTCAATGTCTTTAATATTTCTAATTCCTCCACCTGTAATCATATTCATTTGTGGGTATTTCTTAAGAATTTTTTTATAAAGAGAGAAAGGTGGCCCATCTAGTGTTCCATCCTTAGATATATCTGTTACTTTAATATTTTTAAGACCTTTATTCGAAAAATAATCTATATGATCAAGTGGATCAATTTTGGTTTGATGCTTCCATCCATTTATTCTCAAACTATTTTTCCATATATCTACCGCCATGACAATTTTTTTAAAACCCCATGTTGTTAAACAATTTAGAAAAATATTCTTATCGTAGACTGGCATGCTACCTAAAGTAACCTTATCAGCACCGTTAATGAATGCTGAGCTTACTTTTTCGCTGGTTCTCAAACCACCAGAATAATTAATTTTTATACTAGAGAACTGAGAAAGCATTTCAAGGAGAATAAAATTATTCTTCTCATACATTTTTGCAGAACCTAGATCAACAAAATAAATATCTTTAACACCAAGATCTTCAAACCTTTTGATTAAATCAATCGGACTTTCATGATAAAATTTTAAAGTTCTAAAGTCACCAGATTTGACTTTTACTACTTTATTATCTTTTATATAAACAGATGCTATTAAGTTCACACTTATTATTAACTAAAAAAAAACTTACAAACAAGGAATTAGTCTAAAATTAATAACTTAAACCCAAATCCATGAATTGTCTTCAGATCAATTTTTTTATCTTCTTTTAGATATTTTCTCAGTTTAGCAATATAAACATCCATACTCCTTGCGTTATAGTAGGAGTCGTCGCCCCAGATTTTCATAAGGGCAAGGCTTCTATCAACTTTACTATTAATATTCTCACAAAAAAGCTTTAGCAAATCGTTCTCCTTTGTTGTAAGTTTATAATTTGTTCCAAAACTACTTATAAGAAGATTTTGGTTGTGATGAAATGTATATGAACCAATTGTGAAATTATCATCAAGTTCTATTTTATCAATTTTTACAGTTCTCTTTAAAACAGCGTCCATCCTAAGCAGAAGCTCCTCAATACTAAATGGTTTGGTTAAATAATCATCTGCACCTAAATTAAATGCTTTAATTATATTCTCTTTGTGTAATTTTGCAGTTAAAAATATTATAGGAATATCTTTATTCATTTTCCTAATATCCTTAGCTAAAGAAAAACCATCTTTTTTTGGCATCATTACATCAAGAATTATAATGTCGTAATCATTGTTAGTAAAAAAATCGAAACCAATCTCGCCATCTTCAGCTAACTGTACAAGGTAATTTTTTGAGGTCAAATAGTCAGTTAAAACTTTACCTAAATTTTTATCATCTTCAATAACTAATACCCTATTATTCATTATTAAACTTTAAAGTGAAAATTGATCCATATCCATACTTGCTCTCTACAAATATTTTAGCACCTAGTCTATCAATAATATTTTTAACATATGACAAACCTAATCCAAAACCTTTTACGTTATGTATGTTGCCTTGAGGTTCTCTGTAAAACTTGTCAAAGATTTTATCTAGATTATTTTTTTTAATTCCAATCCCATTATCTCTAATGGAAACCTCAAGTATTGATTTATTATTTTTAGACGAAATGGTTAATACAGGTTTATCATTTGAATATTTAATGCCATTTTCAATTAAATTATTAAAGACATTTATAAGATGACTTTTATTACCAGTTACAATTGGATTTTCTGCATTTAAATTATTAATTATTTTTCCCCCACTTTTTTCTAATTTAAATTTAAAAATGTTAATAGACTCTTCAATTATATCATGAATATTTACTGAGGATTTATCTATTTTATAATTCTTCTTTTCAGTTCTTGCTATGTTTAGTACTCTTTCTACCTGATAACCTAGTCTTTTATTTTCTTCATGAATTATTTTAATGTAATTATTCTTATTTTTTTGATTATCAATCATTGCCTCACAAGCCAGGGATATTGTTGAAATTGGTGTTTTTAACTCATGAGTCATATTATCAATAAAATCATTTTTGATATCGGAAAGTTTCTTGAGTTGAAAAGCTTTTAAAATCACATAGTAAAATGAAAATGCAATCAATAGAATAAACAAAAAAGAAAATATTAGGCTATAAATATTACTGCTTATCAAATAACTATTTTGAAATGGGAAACTTAAAAATAAAACCAAATTAGAGTCAATTAAATCATTCTGAAAAAGACTAATTGAAAATTTAGATTGTAATATACCTTTATCTTGTGTATTGGTTAGAAGAACTAAATTCTCTTTTTTATCAAGCAATAGATATTTAAAATCTAGATTAATATTTTTCTTTTCTAAACTTGAGGAAATCAATTCTTCAATAGATCTAGGGCTTAATTCAGTTTTAATGTCTCTATCTCCCGTCAATAACTTATTTAATATAATCTGAATCATCTCAGATCTATCTAGTACTTTATTTATTTGCCTTTGAATTAAAGTGTCAACAGTAACTTCATTAAAGTCTTCAACTTGTATTGAAGCTTTTATGTCATTATCAGAATCTATATTTTTATTACTTGATTTTAAATCAAATTGAAGTGAATTCTTTTTTGTTTCGATTTCATCTTCTTTAATAGTTTTTTTACTGAAAATACTCTCTATCAACTCAATTTCACCAGTTTCATTACTTCTTCTAACTTTAAAGTTGGCTTCAAGATTATCTCTTGTTAGAATAAGAATTTCACGCTCTTCTAACTTTTGGTTAACAGTAAACAGAACATCATTTATGTCTTTTTCAAACCTCTCATTATTCAATTCGTTTATTTGGAAAATCCAAGAAAACTGAACAAGTAGAATTGAAACCATTGATACTACAGTGAGTATAGCAATTAACAAAAATTTGTTTTTATCCATATGCAAATCTACTTAAAGAAAATTTTTGAAGTTAAATCATAATAATTTTTAAGTAATTTTAACATATGGGTGATTAGCTCAGTTGGTTCAGAGCACTGCCTTGACAGGGCAGGGGTCACTGGTTCGAATCCAGTATCACCCACAATTTCATGGTATTTATTACATTTCTTTCATATATTTTGTAATTTAATTTTTTAACAAAATTTAATTATTATGAAAAAGATTTTATTCACACTTATTTCAATCGTATTGATATCATGCTCTAGTAGTGAAAATCATGCCGATTTTAACAACAATTTAGAAATTGCTAAAAAGTTTATTAATCTACACTCATCAGAAGATTGGGAGGCTCAAGCTGAACTCATTCACGAAGATCTTAACTGGTCACAACCCGTTTATGGATCTGAAAATTACGGAAAAGAGGGTCATATTGCAGCAATGAAAATGTATCAAAGTATGTTTGACAATATTAAATATGAAGCAGATTATTGGTTGCCAGGTGTCGATCCTGAAACAGGAATGAGAGACGGTGCAGTAAGAACTTATGGTACATGGACTGGTATTCATTCTGAAACAGGTAAAGAATTTAGCTTAAGTTCTTATCACGCAATGAGTTTTAAAGATGGTAAAATTATTGGTGGAGGTGACTATTTTGATTTTGGAGGATTTATGGCTTCATTTCAAGAATAATTATATAAAATACCAAACACTTAAAAAAGTGATCATTTAATGATCACTTTTTTTTTAAATTAAATCAATTTTATATTCCAGTAAAATGCTAAAAGATATTTATATTTTTTAATTACAACTTATTTCAAAATCCTAACCCTTTCTCGAATTAATTCATTTTTAGTATAAATTCTAAGAAAATATATACCTGCTTTGATGTTAGATACATCAATAATTAAATTTCTTCCGATTTGTTGTGAACTAATTGGATCAGTCCTGTTTCCATTAATTGATAAAAAATATAAATTTTCTACCACTTCAACATTCTTTAAAACTACATTCAACCTATTTGAAATAATAGGGTT
>CACPHX010000012.1 GCA_902633975.1 uncultured Marinoscillum sp. | reverse complement strand
TAAATTTTCTTCATCTTTTGGTTCTCCCTCAGATATCAACTCCTCCTCATCCCTTGGCTCTGTAGTCACTTCATAGATATCATCTTCCTGCGACTCTTCGTCATCAAAAAGTTCTGGCTCACTACCATCAACCTCCTCATCGCTTGACTCTAAAGTTTCATCTGCTTCACCCTCTGAATCACTTTCATCATCAGCCTCTTCACTGAGATCAGTCTGTTCTAAATCCATCTCCTCCTCTGCTTGAGATTCTAACTGCTGAACCTCTAAATTTTCCTCCACTTCATTAGTATTTATATTTTCCTCAACAGCATCAATATTTTTCTCAACTTCATCAAAATCTGCATCTACGCTTACATCACCAATGCCTTCACTGATTTTTGAACTTAGACTTTTTAACTCATCAACCAAAGAATCCCTCATGTCTTTCAAGGAGTTATATTCCTCTTTTATATGGCTAAGTTCTTTCCTTGAGTCATCAATTATCGAACTCACATCCTCCTTCGCCTTCTCAATAATATTTTTACCAGTATCCTCTGCTGTCTTGAGCGTCTCTATCAGAGAATTTTCAACGCTTTTGAATTTATCACTTTCTTGCTTTAACTCTTCAATATTTTTATTTAAGTCGGTTACTTTTGATTCAAGTATTTCAAATTCTTTGGAAATTAGTTTGAGGTAATTATCTACCTGACTTTTATCGTAACCTCTAAAACTGGTATCGAATTTTTGATTTTGAATATCACGAGAATTTTTACTCTCCATATATCTTTTAATTTAAATAAAATCATTTAAATATTTAATATTTTTATACTAATAAGATGTTATATGCCTATAATTAAATCTATATCACCTGACGATAATACATTAATTTCAATATGGAAAATAGATGAATCTCTTGAAGAGTTAGAAAAACTATCCACTGATGAAATCAAAATTAAAAACGAGAATAAGTTTAAGGAACATGTAGCTACCAGGGAGGCTATCAAATATTGCTGTGAAAAGTTGAGAGTAGTTTATGGTAAAATAATAAAAGATGATAGTGGGAAACCAGCTCTTGATACAATCAAAGAGGGAGGAATATCCATATCACATAAATTTCCTTACGCCGTTGGCATGGTAAATTTGAAAAATAAATGTGGAGTAGATATTGAGAGGATAGATGAAAAAATAAAAAAGGTGAAGGATAAGTTTTTGAATGAAAACGAAAAAAAGTTTAGTACAAAGAATAATGAAATCACTGCTATCTGGTCTGTAAAAGAATCTTCCTACAAAGTTGAGGGTGATACAATTCCCCTAAAAGAAATATTCGTAAGTAAAGTAAAAGATAATTTGTATGAGAGTAGAATACATGAAAGGAAGTATAAAGTAGAAACCATTGAGTTCGAGGGTCACATACTATCCTTCACAACCTGAGCTATTCCTTGCCTTGTTTTCTTAAGTCTCTTTCAATTTTTTTCCTACTCTTTCCAAGTGGGGCAAAGAAATGTTTTGGGTTTTCATTAATGTGTTGAAGTAACTTATCAAGATCAAAAGCTGTTTTATTTAAATTATTATATAAAGAGTCATCAGAAAGTAGTAGTGACAAGGTACCTCCCTGTCCAGACTCAATATCATCAAAAACTCCGTTCATCGAGGTAAGTAAAATATCAATCTGATTAAAAGTATTTTCAAAATCTACCCTATTTAGGTTACTTATCATATCATTAGCTCCTTTAATGATAGGATCAATATCACTTAACTTTTTAGATAAGTCATCTGTAAGACTATTTAAATTTTCTAGAGTTGTTGTTATAGTCTCCTCATTATTGTCAATAAGGTCATTTGTATTAGTAAGCACATTATTGAGGTTATCAAGAGTAGTTGTTATCATATCTCCACTACCTCTCAAACTTGCAAGAATATCATTTAGTCTACTGATGGTAACCCCTAAATTATCAGTTATTGGAGTAGCTTTTTCAAGTAGTTCAGACAAACCACCAGCTATCTCAGACATAACAGTGTCTCCCTCATTTATAGGTGAGTTAATATCTCCAATAGATAAAACTATCGCCTTACTTCCTAAAAAGTCGTTACTACTAAGCGTTGCTTTTGCGTTTGATCCAACAATAAGATTTTTATCAATATCCATTGAGACTAAAATCTTGTTATCTCTATCCTGTAGAATTCTTATGTCACTAACCCTACCTACTGAGTATCCGTTAACAATGATTGGATTGGCAACAATTAGTCCGTCAACGTTTTCGTAAACTGCATAATATCTACTCACCGGAGAAAAAAAATCAATTCCTTTTAAAAAATTTGATCCTAAATAGAAAAATACTAGACCAACTACACCTATTAAACCAACTTTTATTTCCTTACTCATAAATTAAAATTAAACATTTGATTCTAAATAGTTTTTATAATCTCGAATTGCTCTAAAAATAGCAGAGGCAATGTATACTCTATGCGTTTTATCGTTTAACTTCCTCTCCTCTGTTGGATTTGTCATAAAACCTGTCTCAATTAAAACACTTGGCATCGTTGTATTCCAGAGTACTTGGAATGGTGCCTGCTTAACTCCCCTTGACCTTATCCCTGCCCTATTAGCAAATTGATCTTGAATTAGATTTGCTAATATTGTACTGTTATCAATTTTAGCTTTCTGTGTTAAACTAAGTAACATCACTGACTCCGATGAATTAGGATCAAAATCTTTATAAGTCTCCTCAAAGTTTTCTTCCATAAATATTACAGAATTTTCTCTTTTTGCTACATTCATATTGGCTGTAGATTTACTTAGACCCATTAGATAGGTGGTTGCTCCATATACAGAAGACTTTGAAAATGAGTCAGCATGAATAGATATAAAAAGATCAGCCTCGGCTTTGTTTGCAATTTCAGAACGTCTATATAAAGTTAAAAATCTATCATCTTTTCTAGTATACTTAACATTTATACCTGGAATATTTTCCTTTAAAATTCTACCTAACTCGAGAGAGATAGAGAGGGCGATGTCTTTTTCCCACGAAAATTTTCCTCTTGCTCCAGGATCTTTTCCTCCGTGACCAGCATCAATTACTATTGTTTGGAGTCTGTACTGACGGTTGAGTGAGTTAAAAGAAGTTAAAATAAGCAATAAACCTAGTAGGATTGATATATTAATTTTTCTCATTGACACTTATTAAGCTTCAAGACAATAAATTTGCACTAAAGTAAATTTATATAAAAACAGATAAATTTATAAAATTGAAAGTAATAGCGTTAAATCTTTTCTTGTTATTTCCTTTTTTACTTTTTTCACAAAATGAAATAGATTCTCTGTTTATAGGTAGTGAATCAGATACTACACAATCTTTAGTTAACGATACTGTAGATACTAGAGGTGAAATTGAAACTACAGTCAATTATGTTGCTGCTGATTCTATTTTTTATAATATAGAAAATCAAAAAATTAGTATGTATGGTGAATCAAATATCGACTATGGAAACATTACTCTTCAGGCAGAGGAAATTGAGATTGATTGGAATCAAAAAACTATCGAAGCAAATTTTAAAGTTGATTCACTTGGTAAAAAAGTTGGTAAACCAATATTTTCTGAAGACAACCAGTCGTATGAGACAGATAAGATTACTTACAACTTCGATTCAAAAAAAGCAAAAATAAAGGGAATAGTAACCCAGTTAGATGACGCATACATGCAAGGTGAAGATGTGAAAAAAAATGAATTTGACGAATTATTTATTCACGATGCGAAATATACAACTTGTAATCTTGCAGAACCTCACTTTCATATATCAGCAAGAAAAATTAAAGTTATTCCAGGTAAAAAAGTAGTTTCAGGACCATTTCATTTAAAATTTAGAGATGTACCAACACCTATTGGATTTATTTTTGGTATGTTCCCTCAACCTAAAAAGACAGTATCTGGAATTGTCATGCCAAACTATGGTGAAGAAAAGAGAAGAGGTTTTTATCTAAGAGATGGAGGATATTATTTTGCTGTTAACGAAAAATTAGATTTACAACTGACTGGTGACATTTATTCTAAAGGTAGTTATGGATTGTCACTAGGAACTAACTACAAGAAGAGATACTCTTACAATGGGAGTCTACGATTTGACTATAATAGTACTAAAATGGGTGAGTTTGAAGACTCAGGTGTATCTAAAGATTTCTCCTTGGCATGGTCACACTCTCCAGACAGCAGAGGAAAATCAAGTAGATTTTCCTCATCAGTAAATTTTCAGACAAATTCATACAATCAAAATAAGAACCTAGTTTACTCAAACTTTAATGAGAGTATTAATGCTCAGTTCAATTCTAATATATCCTACAGCAAAACATTTAAAGGAACTCCATTCAACTTTTCAGCAAACCTCAGACACTCCCAAAATGTCCAAACGAAAAAAGTTAATCTAACTCTTCCAGATATAAGTTATAATATGAGCCGAATATACCCTTTCAAAAATATAGGAAAACTAGGTAAAACTGCCCTTGGTAAATTAAGTTTAAGTCATAGATTTACAGGGAGAGTACAATTAAGTAATGCAGGTATAGGTAGTAATCTTAGTGGAATTAATATTATTAATTCTTCAGATAACTTCTCCGAACAGATAGAATTTAATTTAGATAATTTTAATTCGATTCTTGATAGGTCCAAAATTGGAGTAAAGCACACAATCCCAGTATCAACATCATTTAATCTATTTAAATATTTTACCTTTAGTCCTAACCTTAACTATGAGGAAATTTGGTATCTAAAAAAATTAAACTACTCCTATAACGAAATAGAAAATGGAATAAGGATTGATACCACTAATTCTTTCTCAAGGGCGTGGTCGTATAATACTGCTTTTTCAATGTCTACAAGAATTTATGGTACGTTATTCTTCAAAAAAGGAAAAATCAAAGCCATTAGGCATGTGATTTCTCCAGAAGTCTCTTTCTCTTTTAGTCCTGATTTTACAAAACCAAAATTTGGTTACTATGAAGACGTTAGAATAAATGAAGAAGGCGATACAAAACTTCTAAGTAAGTATGAGAACTTTTTATATGGAACTCCTAGAATAGGAAGTTCTGCTTCAATGAACTTTTATATTGGGAATAATTTAGAATTAAAAGTGCTAGATAAAAATGATACAATTAGTGGAACTAAAAAAATTAAAATATTTGACAATCTAGCTTTCACCTCAAGCTATAATTTCCTTGCAGACTCTTTTAAATTAAGTCCAATCAGATTTAACGCAAGAACTTCATTCTTTAAGGGTCTGATTAATCTAAACTTATCAGGGAATATAGATCCTTATATATACAAATTAGATAGCGTAGTAGAGTCGTCAAATAGCTCAGTAATTTATCAGAGAAGAGTCAGTGATCTAGCAATAATAAATAAACAAGGAATTGGTTCTCTAGACTTTATAAATATTGCTTTGGGATTTAGATTTTCTGCTAAAGATTTCAAGAATCATGGTAGAGATACCGAGCTTAACTCAGAATTTGGTACTAATGAAGAACTAAATTATATAAACTCAAATATGGCAGAATATATTGACTTTAATATTCCATGGTCAATAAACGCAAGCTACAATCTAAATAGAAGAAAACTTGGGTATAGAGATCCGACTTTAACTCAGACCCTAACTTTTTCAGGAGACTTGAGTGTTTCTGAAAAAACAAAAGTTTCATTTAGATCAGGTTATGACTTTAAAAATAAAATGTTTACACAAACAAGCATTAATGCAACAAGAGATTTACATTGTTGGAGAATAAGTTTTAATTGGGTTCCTTTTGGTAGATTCCAGTCATATAATTTATCTATTAATGCAGTTTCAGCTCTTCTCCAAGATCTTAAATTAGAGAAAAGGAGTAGGTTCTTTGATAATCTCTAAGAATTATCGGGTTTCATTTGAGGGAAAAAGAGGACGTCTTGGATCGACTCAGAGTCGGTGAGAATCATTGTCAGCCTGTCAATACCGATTCCAATCCCTGCAGTCGGTGGCATTCCATATTCTAGTGCAGTTAAATAATCTTCGTCAAGAACCATTGCCTCATCATCACCTCTGTTTCCAAGTTTTACCTGTTCCTCAAACCTCTCTCTCTGATCTATTGGATCATTAATTTCAGAGAAAGCATTACAAATTTCTTTACCGTTACATATTAACTCAAACCTCTCAACAAGTCCATCTTTATCTCTGTGCTTCTTAGCAAGAGGAGACATCTCAATAGGGTAATCCGTTATATAGGTTGGTTGAATTAAGTTCGGCTCACATTTCTCACCAAAAATTTCATCAATTAGCTTACCCCTTCCCATTGACTTATCTACCTTCACATTCATATCCTTACATACTTTTCTGATAGAATCCTCATCCATTTCGGAGACATCGACTGAAGTGAATTTTTCAATGGCCTCATACATTGAGTACCTCTTCCACTTCTTCTCAAAATCTATCTTATTTTCTCCACAACTTACTTTAGTAGAGCCGCAAACTTTCTTTACAATTCTTTTAAACATATCCTCAATAAAATCCATCATCCAGACATAATCCTTGTAAGCAACATAGAACTCACACTGAGTGAATTCAGGATTATGAAACCTTGACATTCCTTCATTTCTAAAATCTTTTGCAAATTCATAAACACCATCAAAACCTCCAACAATAAGTCTCTTAAGATACAACTCATTAGCAATCCTAAGGTATAGTGGGATATCAAGTGTATTATGGTGTGTTTTAAATGGTCTAGCAGAAGCACCTCCATAGATTGGCTGAAGAATAGGTGTCTCTACCTCTAAAAAATTATTTTCATTCAATACATTTCTAATTTCGTTTATAATTGCTGATCTCTTCCTAAAAATTTCTCGAGATTCTGGATTAACAATAAGGTCTATGTACCTCCTCCTGTATTTTAGCTCTTTGTTACTGAAAACATCATATTTAGTTGAGTCACCTTCCTCGTCGGTTGTCTCCTTAACTACAGGGAGTGGTCTAACTGACTTAGATAAAACCTTAAGACTTGTCACGTGTATGGTGGTTTCACCCATCTGAGTCTTGAAAACATATCCTGTAATTCCAATAATATCTCCCAAATCAAGCTTTTTCTTAAAGATTGTGTTATATAATATTTTATCATCTCCCTCACATATATCATCTCTCCTAACATAGATCTGAATCTTACCCTTGGAGTCTTGAATTTCAGCAAATGAGGCAGAACCCATAACTCGCCTAGACATAATTCTACCGGAAATACTTACATCCTGAAAATTTTTCTTTTTCTCATCAAAATCGTCTTTAATCTCTTGGGAATTAGTGTTTATATCAAATGTCTCAGAAGGATACGGATCAATACCTAAATCTATAATCTCTTCTCTTGATTTTCGCCTTTGTTCTTCCTGTTCGCTTAAACTCATATATGGTTAATTTAATTTATTTCTTCTACTTATTTCGTCTTTTATCAGAGTAAATTGTCTGTTACTCTGTCCCTGGACAGAGCTATTCTCGTTAGCTCTTCTTATAAGGTAGGGAATTGTCTTCTCTATAGGACCAAATGGAATTAGTTTTACAACATTATATTTCAGGCTAGAAAGAGAATAGGATATGTTATCACTCATTCCATAAAGCTGAGAGAACCATATCCTGTCATCGTCTCTTTTAATTTTATTTTCTTTCATCATTTCCATTAGTTTCAGGCAAGAGTCTTCGTTGTGACTACCAACCCATAACGAGAGTTTATGTATGTTTTTAACACAAAAGAGAAGCGAGTTATTAAATTCTTTATCTGTATTTTCTTTCATGTCATGAATTGGGCTTGGATAATTATTATCTAGTGCCCTCTTTCTCTCTTTTTCCATATATGCACCTCTAACCAACTTAACACCAAGATTAAACTTTTCTTTATTGGCTAGTTCCAGATAATCTTTAATCTTATCAAGGGTACCCGTCCTGTAACACTGATGTGTTATAAATACATTCGCAGAGTTCTTATTATATTTTCTCATCATCTCAAGTCCTATACTATCAATAGAATCTTGAATCCAACTCTCCTCAGCATCAATCAAGATTTTAACATTGTTTTTTTCACCAACTCTGCACAATTCGTCAACTCTTTTAAAAAAGCTTTTATACTCATCACTATCCTCGTTTAATTCTCCCACAGAAATTTTCTCAAGAGATGAAATATCCATCAAACCTGTACACTTAATAGCAATAAATGGGAGTTTTAAATTTCCTAAATAATTAATAATTTCAATAGAGTCGTTTTTATAATTTTCAAAACCCTCTAGAGTCGACTCGGCCTCAACTGAGTACTCTGGCATAGCGCTAATATTATATTTATTTAAGGACTTAAATGTATCATCACATTCTTCAATAGTCTCTCCACCGCAAAAGTGGTTGAAAATAGTCTTCTTAATTATGCCCTTGAAAGGTAAATTTAACTTTAAAACTAATAATAGAAAGGTGTTACCTAATTTGGTTAAAACAGGATAATCTAGGACAGAGAATAAGAAAAATGCCTTCTTTAACTCTAAATTAGACTTATTAGTAAAGGCTAATTTTGTGTTATTAAATAAGTTTTTACTAGTTTTGTCCACCTGTTTTATTTTTTACGAAGATATAAGACAAAAATACAATAGAAATGAGCAAAAAGTTAAATATAGATCCAATTAATACTTGGATTAAAAACGATTCTGATCCTCTAATTATTTCTGGCCCATGTAGCGCAGAGACATATGAACAACTTCGTGAAACATGTAAGCAATTAAAGTCTCATGGAATTAACCTTATGAGAGCTGGGGTATGGAAACCAAGGACAAGACCTGGAACATTTGAAGGTAATGGAGAAGATGCATTAAAATGGATTGCTGATATCAAAGAAGAGTTAGATGTACAGTTTACTGTTGAGGTAGCAAACACATCACACATCGAATTAGCATTAAAGTATGGAATTGATATCCTATGGATAGGAGCAAGAACAACTGTAAACCCGTTCTCAGTACAAGAGATTGCTGATGCTATTAAAGGAACAGACACACCAGTTCTTATCAAAAACCCTATTAATCCAGACTTATCCTTATGGATGGGGGCTCTTGAGAGAATTAATACTGCAGGTATCACTAAGATGGGTGCTATTCACAGAGGCTTCTCAATGACTGGTAAGTCTAAATACAGATACGTGCCAATGTGGAAAATAGCAATAGATTTAAAAAGTAATATGCCAAACCTACCTGTAATATGTGATCCTTCACACATATGTGGTAATAGAGACATGATATTCGAGACATCACAGAAGGCACTTGATTTAGGTTATGATGGTCTAATAATTGAGTCTCATATAGATCCTGACAATGCTTGGAGCGATGCAAAACAACAAGTCACACCGGATGTATTATCAAAAATAAAAAGTGATTTAAAAGTCAAGACCAAAAGAGAAGATGACAAATCTTATAAGCACTTACTCGACGAAATCCGAGAAGGTATTGATGATGTTGATAAAGAGATAGTTGATATCATTTCTAAGAGGATTGAACTAGTCAAAAAAATTGGTGAATTTAAAAAAGAACAGGATTTGACCACCTTCCAAGTTGACAGATGGAATGAGGTATTTAAGTCAAGAATTGATTGGGCAATAGAAAAAGGTCTAGAAAAAGATTTTATTGAAGATCTTTACAAGGTAATTCATCTAGGATCAATTAACGTCCAAAATAAAATTATAAATAAGAAAAAGGCTAATTCCAAGATATGATTCCAGATCATATTATGATTGGTGACTCAAGTTCTCACTTAAATAGATACCTATCTGAAAATAATTATTCTAAAATCTGTATTCTAGTCGATGAAAACACTCACTCTAACTGTTTAAAAAAAATTGAGGGAGATATTAATTTCGATTATGATATTTTTAAAATTGATTCGGGAGAAGAGGAAAAGAATCTTGCAACATGCTCTAAGGTATGGAATTTTCTCACTGAAAATCTTTACGACAGAAAATCTCTAATCATAAATCTTGGAGGTGGAGTAATATGTGACATGGGTGGTTTTGTTGCATCAACATTCAAAAGGGGTATTGACTTTATTAATATTCCAACAACTTTATTAGCTCAAGTTGATGCTAGTATTGGAGGTAAATTAGGAATTGACTTCAATTCATATAAAAATCAAATTGGAATTTTTAAAATACCTACCCTTATAATAGTTGATACAAAATTTCTTTCATCCCTATCTGAAAGAGAACTAAAGTCAGGTTATGCGGAAGTTATAAAACATTGTCTGATAAAAGACGCTACAAAATTCAAAGAAATCATTAAAATTAATTGGAAAGATAACAACTGGGAAGAAATTGTAAGACACTCAATTTTAATAAAAAGCGAAGTTTCAGAAAATGATCTCACTGAGGAAGGATTGAGAAAAATTTTAAACTTTGGACATACTATTGGACATGCCATTGAAACAACATATCTAGAGAAAAAAAATAAATTCTTACACGGCGAAGCAATAGCAATAGGAATGATTTGTGAATCGTACATATCGTTTCATAAAAAAATGCTTTCTGAAAATGAGTTAAATACTATATCTGGCTATATTCTTTCTGCATTTAAATCAAATAAAATAGAATATCATGAGGAAATACTGAAGAATGCTAAACAAGACAAAAAGAATTTTAATAAAAAAATAATGATTTCGTTACTAGAGGAAGTCGGAAAATGCAATTTTGATTTCGAAGTAAGTGAGGATGAGATTAAAAAAAGTATCGAATACTACAACAAACTTATCTCATGAAAAAAATAAAATTATCATTTGATAAGTTTAAAGATTCTACTATTTATTTAAACTCATCTAAAAGTGAAAGTAATAGGCTTTTAATAATTAAGGCATTATCTGAGAAGGAAATAACAATAAAAAACCTATCAAAAGCTAATGATTCAGTACTTCTAAAAAATCTTCTTGAATCTGAGAATCTTGTGGTCTGGGATGCCCAAGATGCTGGAACAAGTTTTAGATTTCTTACCTCATTTCTTGCAATAAAAAAGGAACACGTTGTTTTGTCTGGTACAGAAAGGATGAATCAAAGACCAGTTAAGGTATTAGTTGATGCTCTAAATAAAATCGGTGCAGAAATTCTATACCTAGAAAATGAAGGTTTCCCACCCATTTATGTAAAGAGAAAAATCAATCAAGTAAAAAACAAATTAGACATTCCAGGTGATATAAGTAGTCAGTACATATCATCTCTTCTACTTATAGCTCCTCTACTAGAAAAAGGAATTGAAATTAATATTGAAGAGCCTTTTTATAGTAGACCATACGTAAATATGACTTTGAACCTGATGAATTCTTTTGGAATTAAAAGCGAAGTAGAAGGAAATAAGATCAGTATAAAAAATCAAGAATTTTCGTCAGGTAGCTACATAGTTGAATCGGATTGGTCCGCAGCAAGTTATTGGTACAGCATCCTATCAATCTCTGATAATATAAATAATCTAACGCTTAAAGGACTAAAGAAGAAATCAAACCAAGGTGATAGTGTTATATCCGAGTTAATGAAGTCATTTGGTGTTAATACTCAATACAAAGAGGATGGAATTGTTCTCACTAAAATCAAGTTTGATACTGAGGAAATCAAATTAGATTTTAGAGACTGTCCAGACCTCACCCAAACCATATTAGTAGTAGCCGCTTATCATAAATTAAAATTAAAAGTTTCTGGTGTTGAGAGTTTAAAAATAAAGGAGACAGATAGACTTCTAGCAATGAAAAATGAATTAAAAAAGATAGGATGTGATTTTTATGAAGAAGATAATTATTGGGTGCTAGAAAAAAGGAGCCGAGAAATTGATGATGAATTAGCAATTGACACGTATAAAGATCATAGAATGGCAATGGCTTTTGCACCGCTTGCATCAAAAAAATCAATAATTATAAATGATCCTGAGGTTGTTGTAAAATCATATCCAACTTATTGGGAGGACTTGAAGAAAGTAGGATTTATCATTACTTAATATATCTAAAATCCTGTCCCTTTTTTATTGATAAGACAGATTCATAAATCAAATTTATACAACTCTCCACGTCGTCTTTATGAACTGTTTCTACGGTAGTATGCATATACTTTAAAGGCAAGGAAATAAGTGCAGATGCAACTCCTTCGTTTGAATATGCAAATGCATCAGTATCTGTACCAGTGAATCTTGATGCTGCCATCAGCTGATATTTTATCTTCTTTTTGTCAGCAGTTTTAATTAGTAGATCAAGAAGATTATTTTGTACTGCTGGCCCGAAAGTAAGTGCTGGACCAGAACCTGCTTTAATATCCCCACTTTTCTTCTTATCGTACATGGGACTGTTTGTATCGTGGGTTACATCTGTTACTATTGCAACGTCAGGACTAATTCTTTCAGCAATCATCTGTGCCCCCCTTAGACCTATCTCTTCTTGAACTGAATTAACAACATAAAGTCCAAAGTCTAGTTTTTTCTTATTTTCACTTAACCTTTTGACTACTTCTGCAATCATAAAGCCACCCATTCTATTATCTAATGCTCTTCCAGTAAAATATTTTTTATTTAATTCCATTAACTCATCCTCGAAAGTTACTACGCAACCTACATGAACTCCCATCGCTTCTACCTCCTTTTTAGATGAGCAACCGACATCTATAAATATATTTTTTAATGAAGGATTTTGCTCAGTTTTGGGATCTCTTACATGAATGGCAGGCCAACCAAAAACTCCTTTGACTATACCTTTTTTTGTCTGGATATTTACTCTCATCGAAGGAGCTATCTGATGGTCAGATCCACCATTTCGTATCACGTAGATATATCCGTCATCAGTTATATAGTTTACAAACCAGGATATTTCATCTGCATGAGCTTCAATTACAACCTTATACTTGGACTTAGGATTTATAACTCCAACCACAGTTCCGTAAGTATCTGATATGTAATCATCAATGTAAGGTTTAATATAATCTAGCCAAATCTTTTGACCTGGTGTCTCAAAACCTGTTGGGGAAATATTATTTAAATATTTATACAAAAAATCACGACTGCTTTTTTCCATTTTACTCCTTTATAATATAAAATATATCTTCCGACTTTTTCTTCATTAGATACTCCTCTCGTGCAAACTTTTCAAATAATTCTTCATCTGTCTCAAACTGATTTTTTTCTTTAGATATCTTATTGATTTCCTCTAAATAAAAACTCTTTTCTTCTTCAAGATCATTTAACTTACCTGATAACTTAAATCTATTTACAAATCCATTTGAATCTATTAAAACCATCCACACCAAGAATCCTACAAAAAATAAAAAATAAAAATTTTTAAAAAGCCTCTTTATATTATCTCTATTCATATTTCAAATATAAATTATTTAGTTGGATACTTAGCATTATCTCCAAGATCCTCTTCTATTCTTAAAAGTTGATTGTATTTTGCTGTTCGATCAGACCTCGACAAAGATCCAGTTTTTATCTGGCCAACATTTAAACCAACAGCAATATCAGATATAGTAGTATCCTCAGTCTCTCCTGATCTATGAGAAACAATTGCAGTCCAACCAGACTTTTTTGCTAAATTAATTGCACTAATAGTTTCAGTAAGTGTACCAATTTGATTTGGTTTAATTAGAATTGAATTAGCACTATTCCTTTCGATTGCTTTTTCTAAATACTCTATATTAGTCACAAGTAGATCATCACCAACTAGTTGACATCTATCTCCTATTTCTTTTGTCAAAAGGTCCCAACCGTCCCAGTCATTTTCATCACATCCATCCTCGATACTATCAATGGGGTAATTATCAACTAAATCCTTAAGATAATCAACCTGCTCTGCTGAGGATCTTGATTTTCCTCCTGGACCTTCGAAAATTTTATAATCATATACTCCATCAATATAAAATTCTGAGGCAGCACAATCCATAGCAAGTGTTATATCTTTTCCAACACTAAAACCAGCTTCATTAATTGAGGTTAATATTGTTTCTATTGCCTCCTCTGTTCCTCCACTTAAATTTGGTGCAAAACCTCCTTCATCACCTACAGCAGTACTTAGTCCTTTTTTCTTAAGGATTGATTTTAAGGTATGGAATATCTCCACTCCATATCGTAGCGCTTCACTAAAAGAGCTAGCACCAACAGGTCTAATCATAAACTCTTGAAATGCAATCGGTGCATCAGAATGAGATCCTCCATTAATAATATTCATCATAGGAACTGGCATTATATTGGAGGAATCATCCCCAAGGTATTTATATAAAGGAATGTTTTTTATTTTAGATGAAAGTTTTGCGTAAGCAAGAGAAACCCCTAAAATTGCATTGGCACCAAGTCTTGATTTATTTTTAGTGCCATCAAGATTAATCAGGAGTTCGTCAATACTTTCTTGATCAAAACAATTATGACCTATAATCTCTTGCGAGATGGTATCATTTATATTTCTTACTGCTTTTTTAACTGATTTCCCTAAAAACTCTGATCCTCCGTCCCTTAACTCAACAGCTTCATTTTCACCTGTAGAAGCTCCAGATGGTACTGCAGCTCTTCCCATGATGTTATCAGCATATATATCAACCTCAATGGTTGGGTTTCCCCTTGAATCTAGAATTTGTCTTCCAACAATCTTGGTTATTTTACTCATTTTTTAATCATTTTAATGAAATCATCAAAAAGATACCTTGAATCATGAGGTCCTGGACAGGACTCAGGATGATACTGAACAGAAAATGCCTTCTTTCCTTTTACTTTTATTCCTTCTACCGTATCGTCATTTAAATTAATATGCGTCAGTTCTAAAAGATCTGATCTCTTAATATCTTCTAGCGTTACAGCAAATCCGTGGTTTTGTGATGTCACTTCTGACTTTCCAGATTTTAGATTTTTTACGGGATGATTTATACCTCTATGACCATTATGTAATTTATAGGTTGAAATATCACATGCTCTTGCTAGAATTTGATGTCCCAAGCAAATACCAAAAAGGGGTTGATGATTTTTTAAAATTTCTTTTACTGTTTTAACTGCATAATCCATGGAGGCTGGATCACCTGGACCATTTGATATAAAAAAACCATCAGGATTCCATTTCTTCATTGTCTTGTACGAGGTCTTAGCAGGGTATACTTTGCAAAACGCACCCCTCTCACTAAAATTTTTAAGGATAGATTGCTTACAACCAAGGTCAAGAACTGCAATTTTGATTTTTGAATTTTTATCACCGTATTCATATTCTTTCCCCGTGGTTACTTTTGAGGAAAGTTCAAGATTCTTCATAGATGGCACCTCATCTAGGGAAGTCTTTAATTTCTCTACGTCCTGTGACTCACTTGAAATTATTGCATTCATAGCACCTTTATCTCTTATATACTTCACAAGTTTTCTTGTATCAATATCATAAATTGCTACAGTATTATTTTTAATAAAATAATCCTCTAAACTTTCATCAGAATTAGATCTACTATAGATCTCTGAATATTCATTAATTATCACTCCACTGATTTGGGGTGATGAGCTTTCTTGTTCCTCTTCTACTGTTCCGTAATTTCCTATATGCGATGAAGTATTGATTATAATCTGGCCAAAGTAAGAGGGATCCGTGTAAATTTCTTGATACCCTGTCATTCCTGTATTATAGCAAATTTCTCCAGTAGCGACTCCAATCTTACCTAATGAAAAACCCTCAAATACAGAACCATCTTCGAGAACAAGGATAGCTGGTTTTCTTGTTATTAATCCCATTTTTTCCAAAAATATAAAATAAAAAAGGGATTAAATAAATTTAATCCCTTTAAAATATAATATTTATTAAAAAACTTACTTTGAATCTTTTTTGTCATCCTTTTTTGGCTTCTCAGATTCACTTTTTTTCTTTTCTTTTTTCTTATCTTTAGATGCTGGCTTTGTGGTTTTTGCAGGTTCAGATAATTTCTTTTTTCTTCTTCTCCTTGTAGACTTTTTCTGAGGAGCTGCCTCCTCTAAAAGAAGTGAATTGTAATCTACAAGTTCAATGATACACATCTCAGCATTATCACCAAGCCTATTACCTGTTTTGATTATTCTTGTGTATCCCCCAGGTCTTAAACTAATTTTCTCAGAGATATTGTTGAAAAGTTCAGTGACTGATTCTTTGTTTTGTAGATGTGAAAATACAGATCTCCTCGAATGAGTGGTATCAGTTTTAGATTTAGTTAGGAGCGGCTCCACATATTTTCTTAAAGCCTTAGCTTTAGCAACAGTAGTTTCTATCTTCTTATGTATAATAAGGGATGAAGCCATGTTGGAGAGCATAGACTTTCTATGTGGTGCTTTCCTACTTAAATGATTGAATCTTTTACCGTGCCTCATTTCTAGTCTAAATTATACTTTGCGAGATCCATCCCAAAGCTTAAACCTTTGCTATCAACTAACTCTTCAAGTTCAGTTAATGATTTTTTACCAAAGTTTCTGAACTTCATCATGTCTGATATCTCAATACTAACTAAATCTCCTAGAGTCCTGATCTCAGCAGCCTTAAGACAATTATAAGCTCTAACTGACAGGTCAAGGTCATTCAATGAAGTTTTCAATAACTTTCTCATATGAAGTAGCTCCTCATCAACAACTTCTATCTCATCAGAGTTATCCTCTGCAAATTCCATGTCCTTGTCAGAAAATAGATAGAAGTGTTTAATCAATAACTGAGCTGATCCCTTTAAAGCATCTTCTGGATGAATTGAACCATCTGTTTGAATATCTAGAATTAGTTTTTCAAAGTCAGTTTTCTGTTCAACCCTTGTATTCTCAATATTATATTTCACATTAATAATAGGAGTAAACACTGAGTCTACCGAAATAAAGTCAACGTCTACTGAGTTAGCATTATTTTCTTCAGATGAAACATATCCTCTACCCTTCTCAACTCTAAGTTCAATAGTAAATTTAACCTTTTTACTAAGTGTACATATCTCATGATCAGGATTCAAAACCTTGAATGAACTAGTACTTTTCTCAATACTTTTTGCTGTTAAAGTACCTTTTGTATCGAATTTCATTATAATTGACTTCTCAGGATTATCACCAGTAGCCTTAAACCTTACATTTTTTAGGTTCAAAATAATTTCTGATATGTCTTCGACAATACCATCAATTGTTGAGAATTCATGTTGTATACCAGGAATTTTAATACCAGTTACAGCATATCCCTCTAAAGATGAAAGAAGAACTCTTCTTACAGCATTACCGATAGTTAATCCGTATCCTGGCTGCAATGGTGAGAAAGTAAATATACCGTGAAAATCATCGGCTTTTTCCATTACTATCTTATCTGGCAATTGAAATGAAAGTAGTGACATAATTTTTAAAATTTATTTATACAATATTTTATTTAGAATATAATTCAACAATTAATTGTTCATTAATATTTTCAGGAATAGACTCTCTATCTGGGTACATTATCAGTTTACCAGATAAAGACTTATCATCCCACTCTAACCATTTAAATCTATTTGATGACTGCCTTGATATACTCTCAGCAATAGATGATAATGATTTAGATTTTTCTCTTACAGCTACCATATCACCTTCTTTGACACTGAATGAAGGAATATTTACAAGATTACCGTTAACAGTTATATGTTTGTGAGAGACAAGTTGTCTTGCAGATCTTCTCGTTGGAGCAATTCCTAGCCTGTAAACAACATTATCAAGTCTAGATTCTAATAACTGTAATAAATTCTCGCCTGTAATACCTTCTTTTCTTGAAGCTTTACTAAATAGGTTTCTGAACTGTCTTTCTAATATACCATATAAGTACTTTGCTTTTTGCTTTTCGGCAAGTTGAATTGCATATTCTGATTTCTTTCTTCTCCTTCCCCTACCATGCTGTCCCGGTGGGTGAGGCTTCTTTTCAAGGGCTTTAGTATCACCAAAAATTGGTTCACCATACTTTCTTGATATTTTAGATTTTGGACCTGTGTATCTTGCCATATGTATAATTTATACTCTTCTTCTTTTAGGTGGTCTGCAACCGTTGTGAGGAATAGGTGTTACGTCATTGATAGAAACAACATCTAAACCAGCATTTTGTATTGCTCTGATAGCAGAATCTCTTCCTGCGCCAGGACCTTTAATAAATATATCTACTGTTCTTAAACCTAATTCGTACGCTTTCTTTACTGCATCCTCAGTTGCTATTTGAGCTGCAAACGGTGTATTTTTTTTAGATCCCCTAAATCCCATTTTTCCAGCAGAAGACCATGAAATAACCTGTCCTGATTCATTTGTAAGAGAAATTATTATATTATTAAATGAACACTTTATGTGAGCCTGCCCATTCTTGTTAACAACTACTACTCTTTTTTTAGACTTATCTTTCTTTTTATTCATTATTTAACAGCTTTCTTTTTATTGGCAACAGTTTTTCTTTTACCTTTTCTAGTTCTAGAATTATTTTTTGTCTTTTGTCCCCTTACTGGTAAACCTTTCCTATGTCTAAGACCTCGGTAACATCCAATATCAAGTAATCTTTTGATATTTAATCTCTGTTCAGATTTTAAGTCACCTTCAATTTTAAAATTAGTTGATATAATATTTCTAATTTTATTTGATTCATCCTCAGACCACTCAGAAACTTTTTTACTAAAATCTACTCCTGCTTCAGATAATACTTTTTGAGAAGCACTCCTACCTAACCCATATATATATGTTAAGGCAATCTCACCTCTTTTGTTATCCGGAATGTCTATGCCTGCTATTCTCATAACTATCCTTGCCTCTGTTTAAATCGAGGATTTTTTTTATTAATAACGTACACCTTGCCCTTTCTTCTAATGACTTTGCAATCCGCACTTCTCTTTTTAACTGATGCTCTTACTTTCATATTATTTATATCTAAACGTTATTCTAGCCTTAGTTAAATCATAAGGTGACATCTCAAGTTTAACTTTATCTCCAGGTAATAATCTGATGTAAAACATTCTCATCTTACCTGAAATATGAGCCGTCACAATATGACCATTGTCTAATTTTACCCTGAACATAGCATTTGAAAGAGCTTCAGTAACTACACCGTCTTGTTCTATTGCCTTTTGTTTCGCCATAAATTAAACACTTCTACCTTTAACTTTACCTGATTTCATCATGCCATCATAATGCCTCATCAGTAAATAACTTTCAATTTGCTGCAATGTATCTAAAATAACACCAACCATAATCAGCAAAGATGTTCCACCATAAAACTGAGCAAAGCTCTGATTTACACCAAAAATCATTGCAAAAGCAGGTAATATAGCTACAATTGCAAGGAGAATAGACCCAGGTAAGGTTATCCTGTCCATTACATTAGAAATAAAATCAGATGTATCAGGGCCAGGCTTTATTCCGGGAATAAACCCATTGTTTCTTTTCATGTCATCAGCCATCTTATTTGGGTTGACAGTGATTGCAGTGTAGAAAAAAGTGAAAGCAATTATCAAAACTGCAAATGTTACATTATACAACCAAGACTGCATGTTTGAAAAAGAGGTTGCAATATATTGAAAAAAATCTGAATTTTCTGCAAACTGTAAACCAATTATAGCAGGTAAAAACATTAATGCCTGAGCAAATATTATAGGCATCACTCCTGATGAATTAACTTTCAGGGGTAGGTACTGCCTTTTACCTCCGTACAGACTTGATCCAACGACTTGTTTAGCATATTGTATTGGTATTCTTCTGATTGCCTGAACCAGCATGACAGTAAACATCACAACTAAGAAGAGGACAATAATCTCAAGGATAAAGAATAGAGCTTGGTTCATACCCTTTGACAAGGCTTCAGCAACAATACTTCCAGGAAATCTTGAAATTATCCCTATCATGATGAGCATAGAGATACCA
Organism: uncultured Marinoscillum sp.; assembly: GCA_902633975.1. Classification (GTDB taxonomy): domain Bacteria; phylum Bacteroidota; class Bacteroidia; order Cytophagales; family MED-G16; genus MED-G16. The sequence goes on along the minus strand of CACPHX010000012.1, from coordinate 20,970 downwards.
TTTCCAATCCCCTTATCCGTTATTTTTTCTCCTAGCCACATACAGAATATTGTACCAGATGTTAGTATAATCATACTAGATAAAGTAAATAAAAATCTATTTTCTACAAGTATTGCATCACTTGGTATAGTTCCTGATAGATATGCAGTACTTTGGAACATACAAATTATTATTGTTAGATACCTTGTTATTTGAGTCATTTTCTTTCTTCCACTATCTCCCTCCTTTTGAAGCTTCTGAAAATAAGGCAAGGCAACACCAAGTAGCTGCACAACGATTGAGGCAGATATATAAGGCATAATACCTAAAGCAAAAATTGATGCGTTACTGAAAGCTCCACCAAGAAAAGTGTCAAGAAGACCAAAAATACCACCAGCGCTCTGTTGAAGCTTTGATGGATCAATACCAGGTAAAACAACAAAAGAACCTAGCCTAAAGATTATTAAAAAACCTACAGTATTAATAATCCTATCTCTTAGTTCCTCAATTGAGAAGATATTCTTAATTGTCTCAAAAAGTTTAATCATTAAATAATTTCTTTACTTTACCACCTGACTTTTCAATAGCCTTTACAGCTGATCGAGAAAAATAATGAGAAGTAACATTAACTTTTGAAGTTAACTTACCTCTACCTAGTATCTTTATCAGATCATTTTTACTCGCATACCCATTTTTAGATAAAAAATCAGGATTAATTTCTTTGACTTTTGATTTGTCACAAATCTCTTGAAGCGTATCTAGGTTTATTGGTTTTGTTTCAATTCTGTTTGGAGATTTAAATCCGAATTTTGGAACTCTTCTTTGTAGTGGCATTTGTCCACCTTCAAAGCCAGCCTTTCTAGAATAACCAGACCTTGACTGAGCTCCTTTGTGACCTCTTGTTGAGGTACCTCCACGTCCTGAACCCTGACCTCTTGCAATCCTTTTTCCTTTTTTTGTAGAGCCTTTAGCTGGTTTTAATGTATGTAGTTTCATCTTAAACTTCTTTAACTTCAATTAAATGATTTACCTTACTTATCATCCCTGCGACTTGAGGAGAAAGTTCTTTCTCAACTGATTTATTAATTTTACCGAGACCAAGCGCTGATATGGTTCTTTTTTGTCTCAATGTTTGAGATATTGTACTCTTAGTCTGAGTAATAACAACCTTTTTGAATTTTTGCTTAGCCATTGAATATCTTATTTAAACTTACACCTCTCTGTTTTGATATCGCAAGAGGATCTCTTAACCTCATTAAACCATTAAAAGTTGCTTTCACAACGTTATGAGGATTTGAAGAGCCTTTAGACTTAGCTAAAACATCCTTAATGCCAGCACTTTCCATAACTGCTCTCATTGCACCACCAGCAATAACTCCAGTTCCCGCAGATGCAGGTTTCATTAGAACCAATCCACCACCATACTTACCTAAAACCTCATGAGGTATAGTATTTTTATAAACAGGAACGTTAATCAAATTCTTTTTAGCATCATCAGTACCCTTAATTATTGCATTTGTAACCTCATTGGCTTTACCTAGTCCATAACCAACTACTCCATTTTCATTACCTACAACGACAATAGCCGAAAAACTAAATCTTCTACCACCCTTTACAACTTTTGCTACTCTCTGAATAGAGACAACTTTTTCTTTTAATTCTAAGTCACTTGCTTTTACATTTTTCATAATTAAAACTTTAAACCACCCTCTCTTGCGCCATCAGCAAAAGATTTGATTCTACCATGATACCTGTAACCACTCCTATCGAAGAGAACAGATTTTATTCCTTTTTTCTTAGCTTTTTCTGCAAGCTTAAGACCAACTTTCTTACAAGATTCTAAGTTGTTTTTACCAAACATTTTTACATCTGAAGAAGATGTCGATACCAAAGTGTGTCCTTTCTTATCATCTATTATCTGAGAATAAATAGACTTATTACTCTTAAAAACCGAAATTCTCGGTCTTTCATTAGTTCCAGATATTTTAGAACGAATACTTTTTCTAATTTTTAATCTTCTACTTTCTTTATCGAAACTCATAATTCTATTATTTAAGCCGCAGCTGTTTTACCAACTTTTCTTCTAACATATTCACCAACAAACTTTATTCCTTTTCCTTTATATGGTTCAATTGGTCTTAGAGATTTTAGCTTTGCAGCAATCTGACCAATGAGTTGTTTGTCATTTCCATTCAACGTAATAACTGGTGGTTTACCTTTCTGCATCTCAGTCGTTACTTTGATCTCTTCAGGAACTTGGAAATATATGTTATGTGAGTAACCAAGTGTTAGATTTAACAAGTTGCCTTGATTCGATGCTTTGTATCCAACACCTATTAATTCTAATTGCAATTCATAACCTTCAGATACTCCAACAACACAATTATTAATTAGAGATCTGTATAGACCATGAAGTGATTTATGTTTTTTAATTTCAGATGGTCTTTTGATGGTAAGAATATTATCATCAATACTAATCTTAAAATCAGAATCAAATTTTTGGTTAAGCTCACCTTTAGGACCCTTTACATTGATATTGGATCCTTGGACACTTACTGTGACTCCTTCTGGTAAATTAATTGGATTTAACCCTATTCTTGACATAATTTTAAATTTTTAATATACGTAGCATAAAACTTCACCACCTATTTTTAGTTTTCTCGCTTCCTTATCCGTTATTACACCTTTTGAGGTTGATAAAATTGCAACACCAAGACCGTTAATTACCCTTGGAAGATTATCAAATCCAACATATTTCCTAAGACCAGGCTTACTGATTCTGCTTATTTTCTCTATTGCAGATTGTTTAGTTCTAGGATTATATTTTAGTGCGATCTTAATCGTGCCCTGAGGACCTTCATCTTCAAACTTATAGTTAAGAATAAAGCCTTTTTCGTGTAGAACTTTTGTAATTTCTTTTTTGATATTAGACGCAGGAATCTCAACAATTCTATGATTAGCTTGAATCGCGTTTCTAATTCTCGTAAGGAAGTCTGAAATTGTATCTGTATTCATTTTATTTAATTAAAAAAAGATTGCAAATTTAATCATTTTCATAAAAAATTACCAACTTGCTTTAGTTATACCAGGTATCTTACCTTCAGAAGCCATTTTCCTGAATTCAAGACGTGAAATACCAAATTTTCTCATATATCCTTTTGGCCTTCCGGATAGATTACATCTGTTGTGTAACCTTACTGCAGAAGAGTTCCTTGGTAATTTATCCAAGCCTTCCCAATCACCTTTTGCCTTAAGTTCCTTTCTTTTAGCTGCATACTTTTCAACAAGCTTTTTTCTTTTTAATTCTCTAACTTTAACTGCGTTTTTAGCCATAATATCTAATTTATAATAAAGGGCATACCAAATGCCTTTAACAATTCAAAACTCTCTTTTGGTGACTTAGAATCAATTACTATTGTAATATTCATACCTGTCAACTTATTTATCTTATCAATACTTATCTCAGGAAAAATGATCTGTTCTTTGATACCTAAAGTATAATTTCCATTCTTATCAAACCCTTTGCTACTTAGCCCACGGAAATCTCTTACTCTTGGTAAGGCTACAGATATTAATCTATCTAAAAACTCATACATCATGTTACCCCTTAGTGTTACTTTAGCTCCGATTGGCATACCTTCTCTCAACTTGAAGTTAGAGATTGATTTCTTTGCCTTTGTAGCAACAGCTTTTTGCCCAGTTATTTGAGTTAACTCTTCAACACTAAACTGGATAAGCTTTTTATCATTCACTGCAGCTCCTAGGCCTTGATTAACAGATATTTTTTTAATTTTAGGTACCTGCATAATAGACTTAAACTTCAAAGTTTCCATCAGTGAAGGTATAATTTCATCATTATATTTTGTCTTTAATCTTGAAGTTGCCATCTATATAACTTTATTAGTTTTTTTAGAAATTCTTTCAATTTTACCGTCCTTATTTCTCTTCCTGTAAATTCTAGTTGGCTTACCATCTGCAGGGTCAACTAACATCAGATTACTTATATGCATTGGAGCTTCTTGCTTTTCTATACCGCCCTTTGGATTATCTGCTGATGGCTTTATATGTTTGGTTACAAGGTTAAGCCCTTCTACAATTGCAGTATATTTAGCAGGAAAAACTGTTAGAACCTTTGCTGTCTTACCTTTATCGTTACCCGATAAAACAAAAACAGTATCTCCCTTTTTAATGTGTATCTTCATCTCTATTTTATAAAACCTCAGGGGCTAGTGAAACAATTTTCATAAAGTTTTTTTCTCTCAACTCTCTTGCAACGGGACCAAATACCCTTGTTCCTTTTAATTCATCATTCTCGCTTAAAAGAATAGCAGCATTATCTTCAAATCTTATATAAGAACCATCCTTTCTCCTAACTTCTTTCTTAGTCCTTACCACAACTGCTCTTGATACAGAACCTTTTTTAACGTTACCTGAAGGAATTGCATTTTTAACAGAGACGACAATCTTATCTCCAACAGATGCATATCTTTTTTTAGTACCACCAAGGACTCTTATACATAATACCTCCCTAGCACCACTATTGTCAGCAACCTTAAGTCTACTCTCTTGTTGAATCATATTATTTGACTTTTTCTACAATTTTTGTTAATCTCCACCTCTTATTTTTACTAATTGGTTTTGATTCCATTACTCTTACTAAATCACCTATGTCACATTTGTTCTCCTCGTCGTGTGCTGTTAATTTTGAAGTTTTCTTTACAAATTTTCCATAGATAGGATGTTTAACCCTTCTAAGTACTTCAACAGTAATAGTTTTATCCATTTTGTTACTAGTAACTATGCCCTCCCTTTGTTTTCTTAAATTTCTTTCCATTATTTTTTATTATTTATCTCTGTTTTTATTCTAGCAACAAATTTCCTAGCAACTTTAATTTTCATAGGATTTTCAATAGGAGTGGCAGCATGGGAAAAGATAAGCTTTTCCAAATTATCCTTCTCAACAACCAGTTTTTTATTGAGTTCATCAATTGACAGTGCTCTAAGTTCAGAATTCTTCATATTAATCTACATAATCTCTTCTAGTTACAAATTTTGTTCTTACTGGTAGTTTCTGAGCAGCAAGTCTAAGTGCCTCTTTAGCAAGCTCGGTGGTGACTCCACCAGCTTCAAACATTATTGTTCCAGGTTTTACAACTGCAACCCAGTACTCAGGGGCTCCTTTACCTTTACCCATCCTAACCTCGGCTGGTTTTTTTGTTACAGGCTTATCAGGAAAGATTCTTATCCAAACCTGGCCTTCTCTTTTCATTTTTCTGGTTACAGCTATCCTAGCAGCCTCAATTTGCCTAGAAGTTATCCAACCAGACTCTAATGATTTAATACCAAAAGATCCAAAACTTATTGTATGGCCTCTTTGAGCGATTCCTTTAACTCTTCCCTTCTGTTTCTTTCTGAATTTTGTTCTCTTTGGTTGTAACATTTTTTCTAATTATACCTTGAATGAATTTTTATTTCCTACGTTTAACGATAAATTTCTTTTACCAACTACTTCACCTTTGTAAACCCACACTTTTACACCAATCTTACCATATATTGTTTGAGATTCACATATTGCGTAGTCAATATCAGCTCTTATTGTGTGAAGAGGAGTTCTGCCTTCTTTGTACTGTTCAGATCTAGCCATCTCTGCACCTCCAATCCTTCCTGAAACTTTTACCTTAATGCCTTTTGCACCTACTCTCATAGCAGATGCTATTGCTTGTTTCATGGCTCTTCTATGCGAGATTCTAGCTCTTAATTGTTGAGCAATTGAATCACCAATAAGTTTGGCGTCAACTTCTGGTCTTTTTATTTCAAATATATTTATCTGAATGTCTTTTCCAGTAAGCTTTTTTAGTTCTTGCTTAAGTTTTTCAACTTCAGCACCACCTTTACCAATTATAATACCTGGACGGGCCGAATGTATTGTGATTTCTAATAATTTTATAGTTCTCTCTATTACTATTTTTGAAATACCACCTTTTGGTATTCTTAGCAAAATATAATCTCTTATTTTTTGGTCTTCAACAATCTTTTCAGAGAAGTTTTTACCTCCATACCAGCTGGATTCCCAACCCTTAATGATTCCAAGCCTTAAACCTATAGGGTTAATTTTTTGTCCCATCTTTTTTTTCAGTTTTATTTAAACTATCTAAAATCATTGTAATATGATTTGATCTTTTTCTAATTCTGTGAGCTCTTCCCTGAGGAGCGGGTCTTAATCTTTTTATTACCTTTCCTCCATCAACAAATATCTCTTTGATAAAAAGATCAGAGTCCTCAATTTTAGAGTCTTTATTTTTTTCTTGCCAATTTGCAATAGCTGAAAGTAAAAGCTTTTCCATTCTTTTTGAACCTATTTTTGAATCAAATTTTAGAGTATTTAAAGCTAAATCGACACCTTTACCTCTAATAAGATCTGCAATTAACCTCATTTTTCTTGTCGATGTAGGAACATTTCTAAGTTTTGCTACTGCTTCCATTATTTATTCTTCTTATTAATATGACCCCTAAAATTTCTAGTAGGTGAAAACTCTCCTAATTTATGTCCAACCATATTTTCTGTAACAAATACAGGAATAAATTTATTTCCATTGTGTACACCAAATGTGTGACCGACAAAATCGGGAGATATCATTGACCTCCTTGACCAAGTTTTAATTACACTTTTTGAACCATTATCATTGGCTTCATCGACTTTCTTCTTAAGTCTAAAATCAATGTAGGGTCCTTTTTTGAGAGATCTAGCCATTTTTTATTATTATTTTCTTTTTTTAATAATTAATCTATCAGAGTATTTATTTTTTTTTCTTGTCTTAAGTCCTTTACTATAAAGACCAGTTCTGGATCTTGGATGTCCACCAGATGCCTTGCCTTCTCCTCCACCCATTGGATGATCAACGGGATTCATTGCAACCCCTCTTACTCTTGGCCTTCTTCCTAGCCATCTGTTCCTTCCAGCTTTTCCTAATCTAACATTCATATGGTTAGAGTTGGAGACTGATCCAATTGTTGCTCTACAAGTTAATAATATTAATCTGGTTTCACCCGAAGGTAATTTTACTGTAGCATATTTGCCTTCTTTTGCAACTATTTGAGCAAAAGATCCTGCACTTCTAACCATTGATGCACCCTTTCCAGGTGTAATCTCAAGATTATGAATAATACTACCTAATGGAATTAAATCAAGTGAAAGAGTATTTCCTATCTCAATTGGAGAATCATTTCCTGAAACAACAGAATCTCCAACTTTAAGGCCCGAAGGTGCAATAATATAACTCTTCTCGCCATCAATATAATAAATCAATGCAATATTGGCAGATCTGGTCGGATCGTACTCAATAGATTTTACTTTTGCTACAATTCCATCTTTTATTCTCTTAAAATCGATTAATCTTATTTTCTTTTTATGTCCTCCTCCAATATTTCTAACAGTCATCTTTCCCTTACTATTTCTACCACCTGACTTCTTAAGTGTTTTTAATAATGATTTCTCAGGTGAGCTTGATGTAATTTCATCGAATGATGGAGGAACTCTAAATCTTAATCCAGGTGTAGTAGGTTTAATTTTCTTACTCATATCTTATATTTGAGAATAGAAGTCTATAAACTCTCCTTCTTTTAATTGAACAATTGCTTTCTTGTAAGATGGTTTTCTTCCATTTACAATTCCAGTCTTAGTAAACTTAGAAATTGATTTTCCTAATACATTCATAGTTTTAATACTAACTACGTTTACATTGTAAGTTTTCTCAACAGCCTTTCTTACTTGGACTTTATTAGCTTTCCTATTAACCATAAAATAAAATTTCCCAGAATCATTTGATGCAGTAGCTTTTTCAGTAAGTATAGGTTTAATCAAAATAGCCATTAGTCTAATATTTCATTAAGTTTTGATACTGATTCCTCAATAAAAATTACATTATCAGCATTAATAATGTCATATGTATTAATATCGCTTATATTTTTTACTATTGTATTCGATATATTGTTTGACGATAAAATCAGGTTTTTATCAGTTTCGGCTAAAAATAAAAGTGACTTTTTATTTTCAACTGATAGGCTAGTCAATATTTTGAAAAAATCTTTAGTTTTTGGAGATTTGAGGGTGAAGTTTTCTACTACAGTTAATGATTTATCTTTTATCTTATGTGAAAGAGCTGATTTTCTAGCAAGATCTTTAACTTTTTTATTTACTTTATTTTTGTAATCTCTAGGTTGTGGACCAAAAATTTGTCCTCCACCCTTAAAAAGTGGCGACTTTATACTTCCTGCTCTTGCAGTTCCAGTGCCTTTTTGTTTTTTAATCTTTCTTGTTGAGCCAATAATCTCAGATCTACCTTTTACTTTAGAATTTCCTTGTCTTTGATTTTTAAGGTAGCTTTTAACATCAAGATATATAGCATGGTCATTAGGTTTAATAGCAAATATTTTGTCAGAAAGATTAATTTTCTTACCACTAGCTTTACCTGAAATTTTACTTATATCTAATTTCATTGTTAATTTGATAATATTACATAAGTGTTTATTGATCCAGGAACAGATCCTCCAACATAGATTAAATTATGGTTGGAATCAATCTTATAAATTTTCAAGTTCTGAATGGTAACTTTATCTCCACCAGTTCTACCTGCCATTCTCATACCCTTAAAAACTCTCGAGGGTGTTGAACCAGCACCAATTGAACCAGGAGCTCTATTTCTATTATGCTGGCCGTGGGTACTTTGACCTACACCAGAAAAATTATGTCTTTTAACAACGCCTTGAAAGCCTTTTCCCTTTGAAACAGCAGTGACATCTAAAAATTCATTTTCACTGAATATATCATCCACTTTAATCTCCATTCCAAGTTTAACCTTGTTATCAAAATCCTTTCTAAAATTTCTAAATTCAAATAGCTTCTTTTTAGGAGAAATTTTCGAGGAATTAAAGTGTCCTTTGACAGATTTATTTATTTTATTAGACTTCAACTCATCAAATGCAAGTTGGATTGACTTGTAACCATCTTTATCAATATTTTTGATTTGAGTTACATAGCAAGGACCAGCTTCAATAACTGTACAGCCTACATTATTGCCTCTAGCATCGAATATGCTAGTCATACCTAATTTCCTACCAATTAATCCTGACATCTTTTTTAATAATTTTTACACAAAAAATGTGTGCAAAGATAATAATTTAAGCTGTCTGTTCAAATAATAAAAAACTTATTTTTTTTTGAAATAATAGACTTTTATACTTTAATTTCAACATCAACCCCGCTTGGTAACTCTAATTTCATCAATGCATCAACAGTTTGACTACTATTCGAATATATGTCTAAAAGTCTTTTATAGGTACAAAGCTTAAATTGTTCTCTAGAAGTTTTATTTACATGAGGGGATCTTAGAACAGTAAAAATTTCTTTTCTTGTGGGTAATGGTATTGGACCACTTACAATTGCACCCGTTGTTTTAACTGCCTTAACGATTTTCTCGGAACTATTATCAACAAGATTGTAATCAAAAGATTTTAACTTAATTCTTATTTTTTGTGCCATTTCACTGATTTATGTTACCATTATTTTTATTAATAATATCTTCTGCAATGTTTTTTGGAACATTGTTGTAGTGTGAAAATGTTAAAGAAGCAGAGGCTCTACCAGAACTTAATGTTCTTAGATCTGTAACATAACCAAATAACTCAGATAAAGGAACATCTGCTTTAATTATTTGAGAGTTTCCTTTCATATCCATTCCTTTCATGATACCTCTTCTTTTATTTAAATCTCCAGTAACACCACCAGTAAATTCATCAGGTGTTGTTACTTCAACAGACATAATTGGTTCTAAGAGAACAGGATTTGCTTTTTTAGCAGCCTCTTTAAACGCTATTCCAGCAGCTAATTCAAATGATAATGAATCAGAATCGACGTCATGAAAAGATCCATCATAAAGTCTAACTTTCATTGTTTGAACAGGAAATCCAGCTAAAGGACCATTGTCCATCGCATTTTTAAATCCTTTTTCAACAGCAGGAATAAATTCTCTGGGTATCTTGCCTCCTACAATTTGATTTACAAACTGAAGACCATCACCTTCAAATTCATCATCTTTTGGACCAATCTCAAAAACGATATCTGCAAATTTACCTCTACCACCGCTTTGCTTTTTATAAATTTCTTGATGAGTAGTTGAGTTTTGTATTGATTCTTTATAAGCAACCTGAGGTGCACCCTGATTAATCTCAACTTTAAATTCTCTTTTTAATCTGTCAATAATGATTTCCAAATGGAGCTCGCCCATTCCTTTAAGTACAGTTTGACCAGTTTCTTCGTCCGTCTGAACCCTAAGAGTTGGATCTTCCTCAACCAGCTTACTCACTGCCATACCTAATTTGTCAACATCAGCTTGTTGTTTAGGTTCAATAGCATAACCAATCACAGGATCAGGAAAACTCATTGACTCTAATACAATCTTTGAATTCTCGTCTGATAATGTATCACCTGTTTTGATATCCTTAAATCCAACACCAGCACAAATATCTCCTGCTTCAACAAAATTTATTGGGTTTTGTTTATTTGAATGCATCTGCATTAATCTAGATATTCTCTCTTTCTTTCCATTTCTATTATTGAATACGTACGAACCAGCATCTAATTTACCAGAATAAACTCTAAAGAAACACAACCTACCAACAAATGGATCAGTAGCAATTTTAAACGCTAGTGCTGCAAAGGGCTCACTATTTGATGCATTTCTTGATACTTCATTATCAGTTTCAGGGTCTAAACCAGAGATAGGAGGAAGATCAAGAGGGGATGGCAAATATGAGCAAACTGCATCTAACAAAGCTTGTACACCTTTATTTTTAAAAGCAGAACCACACATAACAGGTGAAAAAGACATATCTATAACTGCTTTTCTTATTGCACTCATCATTTCATCTTTGGTAATTGAGTCAGGGTCATCAAAAAACTTTTCAAGTAAATTATCATCGTATTCGGCTACACTCTCAACAAGATTTTGTCTCCATTCATTTACGGTTTCATTTAGTTCGTCAGGAATATCAATAACCTCGTATGTCATTCCTTGATCGTCCTCATTCCATATGATTGCCTCTTTAGTTATTAAGTCAACTACACCTTTAAATCCTTCTTCAGCTCCAATTGGTATTTGAAGAGGAACAGGCTTAGCATTCAATTTATCTTTTATCTCATTTACAACATTAAGAAAATCAGCGCCTGCTCTATCCATTTTATTTACAAAACATATTCTTGGAACTTTGTACTTATCTGCTTGTCTCCAAACTGTTTCAGACTGTGGTTCAACTCCAGAAACAGCACAAAATAAAGCAACGGCCCCATCTAAAACTCTTAATGACCTTTCGACCTCAACAGTAAAGTCAACGTGGCCAGGAGTATCAATTATATTTATTCTAAAATCGTCTGTATTATCAACAATTTTACCCTGTTGAGTTGGATATTTCCAAAATGTAGTAGTTGCAGCTGATGTAATTGTAATTCCCCTTTCTTGTTCTTGTTCCATCCAATCCATTGTTGCAGCACCATCATGAACCTCACCAATTTTATGACTAATCCCAGTATAGTAAAGTACTCTTTCTGTGGTAGTGGTTTTACCGGCATCTATGTGAGCCATAATACCAATGTTTCTTAGATAACTTAAGTCTTTAATTGAAGCCATTTTTATATGTTAAAATCTAAAATGTGAAAATGCTTTATTAGCCTCTGCCATTCTGTGTGTATCCTCTTTCTTCTTAACTGCGTTTCCTTCACCTTTGGATGCAGCGATAATTTCGTTAGCCAACCTTTCCTTCATAGATTTTTCACCACGAGCTCTTGCATACTGAATTAACCATTTTTGGCTTAAAGTTATTTTTCTTAGTGGCCTTACTTCAATGGGAACTTGAAAATTTGCTCCACCAACTCTTCTACTTTTTACCTCAACAGATGGCATTACATTATCTAAAGCCTTTTTCCAAACATCAATTCCTTTTTCCTTGGTTTTATCTTCAACAATCTTTAATGAATCATAAAAAATTGAATATGATAAACTCTTTTTTCCATCAACCATTAAATTATTGACGAATTGTGTAACTAATGTATTTTTAAATATAGGGTCGGGAAGAAAATATCTTTTCTTGGGTTTAGACTTTCTCATCTCTACTTTTTAGGCTTAGGTTTTTTAGCTCCATATTTTGATCTTCTCTGTGTTCTATCATCAACACCACCAGTGTCTAAAGTACCTCTTATGACGTGATATCTAACACCTGGCAAATCTTTTACCCTTCCCCCTCTAATTAAAACAATAGAATGCTCTTGTAAATTGTGTCCTTCTCCAGGAATGTATGCGTTAACTTCTTTTCCATGTGATAGTCTTACCCTAGCAACTTTCCTCATTGCTGAGTTTGGCTTTTTGGGAGTAGTTGTATAAACTCTAGTACACACACCTCTCTTTTGAGGACAGGAATCTAAAGCAGGAGATTTAGATTTAGATTTCAATTTTTTTCTACCTTTTCTTACTAGCTGTTGTATCGTTGGCATAAATTCAAATTAAGTTAATGCGTCGCAAAAATAGAAAACCATTTTTATTTAACAAAAATTTTAAAAAGATTATAAAAAGACATATTTTATTTTCTATTTACCTTTAATTTCAAATGGGAACTTAGGTATTTCATTAAAATCATTTATTTGACTGTACTTCTTTTCATACTTAGAAATGTTATCACTTAGAGCTAATGAGAACTTTTTTGCATGCTCAGGTGTAATAATAATTCTAGAATTCACCTTTGCTTTAGGTACACCAGGCATGAGCTGGATAAAATCAATTACGAATTCACTACTAGAGTGAGCAATCATTGCAAGGTTAGCATACTTACCTTTTGATACCTCATCTGTTAACTCAATATTTATCTGATTCTGTTTTTGACTCATTTTTGATCTACTTTATCCTGCTCTTTGTTATCAATTTCAATACCATCATCAATTACATCATCATGTGACTTATTCATTAGATCATTATATTCTTTATCAGACCCAACTATTAAGTCACTGTATTCTCTACTACCAGTTCCAGCAGGAATTAAATGACCAACAATTACATTTTCCTTCAAACCTTTTAAATCATCCACTTTACCTCTAATTGAGGCCTCACTTAAAACTTTAGTTGTTTCTTGGAAAGATGCAGCAGATATAAAACTCTCAGTACCAAGAGAAGCCCTTGTAATACCTTGCAGTGAAGGTCGGGAAACGGCTGCTTCAGCATTTCTAACTTTCAAAATATTTTTATCATTTCTTCTCAAAGACGAATTTTCATCTCTTAACTCCCTAGAAGTAATAAGCTGACCAATTTTAAACTGAGATGAATCACCAGGATCCGTAACTACTTTCTTCTCAAAAGTAATATCATTAACATTATTGAAAACAAGCTTATCAACCTTTTCATCTTGAAGAAAACTGGTATCCCCTGGATCAATAATTATAACTTTTTGCATCATCTGCCTTACTATAACCTCAATATGTTTGTCATTTATTTTAACTCCCTGAAGCCTGTAAACTTCCTGGATTTCATTAACAAGATAATCTTGCACTTCTGTAGGTCCTTTAATTGATAAAATATCAGCTGGTGTAATGGCACCATCAGATAAAGCTGTACCAGCTTTTACATAATCATTATCTTGCACTAGAATATGTTTTGATAGAGATACAAGATATTTTTTCTTTGTACCATCTTTAGATTCAATAAATATCTCTCTATTACCTCTTTTAATTCCTCCGTATGAAACAACACCATTAATTTCACTTACCACAGCTGGATTGGATGGATTTCTTGCCTCAAATAATTCAGTAACTCGAGGTAAACCACCTGTAATATCTCTAGATTGACCAATCATTCTTGGAATTTTAGATAATATTGTTCCTGGGTTTACACTTTCACCACTTTTAACAGATAAGTGAGCCCCAACAGGTATATTATAAGATTTATCATCTTTTGATGATTTTACAATTATTGCTGGATTTTTAGTTTTATCTCTACATTCTACAATTACTTTTTCTTTGTGCCCAGTTTGTTCGTCGAAAACTTCTTTGTAAGTAATACCTTCTTCTATCGACTCAAAATTAATTTTACCTTTTATTTCAGATAAAATTACTGCATTGTAAGGATCCCAATTACATATAGTATCTCCTTGTGATACCTTCTGGCCATCTTTAACTTTCAGATAAGAACCATAAGGAATAATATTTGAAATTAAGGTAACACCTTTATGATCAACTAACCTTACTTCACCACTTCTTGCCATAACAACTGTTGCTTTATTACCTTCACTATCCTTTGTTGGAACAGTCCTTATACCATCAAACTCTATTTTACCATCAAATTTAGCCTTTATAGATGCATCAACAGCTATGTTTGAAGCCGTACCTCCAACATGGAAGGTACGAAGAGTAAGCTGGGTTCCCGGCTCACCAATAGATTGAGCAGCAATAACACCTACTGCTTCACCAACATTAACCATATTTCCACTAGCTAAATTTCGCCCGTAACATTTTGCACATGCTCCCCTTTTTGTCTCACAGGTGAGAACAGATCTTATTTCAATTTCATCTATACTGGTATTATCAATTTGACTAGCTATTTCTTCATTGATTTCTTGTCCAGATTTAATTATTAATTCGTTTGTAATCGGGTCATAAACATCATGTACAGTCACTCTTCCTAAAATCCTTTCAGATAATGGCTCAACAATATCCTCATTGTCTTTTAAAGCAGAAACACTAACACCTCTCAATGTTCCACAATCTTCTTCATTTATTATAACATCTTGGGCAACGTCAACAAGCCGTCTTGTTAAGTATCCAGCATCTGCTGTTTTAAGTGCAGTATCAGCTAATCCTTTTCTAGCACCATGAGTTGAAATAAAATATTCAATTACATCTAAACCCTCTTTAAAATTTGAAAGGATTGGGTTTTCAATAATCTCACCAACTGAACCAGAAAGATTTTTTTGTGGCTTAGCCATCAAACCTCTCATACCTCCAAGCTGTCTAATTTGCTCCCTAGACCCCCTTGCTCCAGAATCCATCATCATATATATAGGATTAAATCCCTGTCTATCATCTTCTAACTGGTTCATTAGAGTTGTAGTAAGCTTTGTATTAGCTCTAGTCCAAATATCAATAACTTGATTATATCTTTCATTATCAGTAATAAGTCCCATGTAATAATTATCCCACACAGTATTTACTTCTTTTTTAGCTGATTCAACCATTGATTTTTTAGCTGATGGTACTTGAATATCGCCAAGACCCATTGACAAACCACCTTCATAGGCCATACTAAAACCAAGTTCCTTTATATCATCAAGGAATTGTGCTGTTCTAGCAATACCACATATTTTGTAAACAATTGAGATAATATATTGTAATTTCTTTTTAGTTAATAGCTCGTCAATATATCCAACCTCTTTAGGTATTAATGAATTAAACAGAACTCTTCCAGCAACTGTATCAATAATTTTAGTTTCAAACTCACCATTAGGTAATCTGGTATTAACTCTAAGTTTTATAATAGCATTTTTTACAACTTTACCTTCATTTAAGGCTATTATTACCTCCTTTATATTTGAAAAAATTGAACCTTCACCTATTATTGGACTATTTTCAGTAGATTTCCTACCTTTTGAAACATAATACAAACCTAAAACCATGTCCTGTGAAGGAACAGTAATTGGAGCTCCATTCGCAGGGTTTAAAATATTATTTGATCCTAACATTAATAGTGAAGCCTCAATTATTGCTTCATGTCCTAAAGGAACATGAACTGCCATCTGATCTCCATCAAAATCAGCATTGAATGCTGTACATGACAGTGGATGTAATTCAATTGCTTTTCCTTCAATTAATTTAGGTTGAAAGGCCTGGATACCTAATCTATGTAGAGTAGGTGCTCTGTTCAAGAGAACTGGGTGTCCAATTAATACATTTTCTAAAATATCCCAGATTACAGGTTCCTTTCTATCAACAAGCTTTTTAGCTGACTTAACAGTTTTTACAATTCCTCGTTCAATTAATTTTCTAATTATAAATGGCTTAAATAACTCAGCAGCCATATCCTTCGGCAACCCACATTCATGCATTTTAAGCTTAGGTCCTACAACAATCACAGATCTTCCTGAATAATCAACTCTTTTTCCTAAGAGATTTTGTCTGAATCTTCCTTGTTTACCTTTTAACATATCTGTTAAGGACTTAAGAGATCTATTACCATCAGATCTAACAGCATTAATTCTTCTAGAATTATCAAATAAAGAATCAACAGCTTCTTGAAGCATTCTTTTTTCATTTCTTAATATAACTTCAGGGGCTCTTATTTCTAGTAACCTTTTCAATCTGTTATTTCTTATTATCACTCTTCTGTATAAATCATTGAGATCAGAAGTAGCAAATCTACCACCATCCAGGGGGACCAAAGGCCTTAGCTCAGGAGGAATAACAGGAATCATTTTTACAACCATCCATTCCGGATTATTTTCAATATTCTCTCTTGAATCTCTAAATGACTCAATTACTCTCAGTCTTTTTAATGCTTCAGCTTTTCTCTGTTGAGATGTCTCATTTGCAGCTTTATACCTTAAATCAACTGACAATGAATCTAAATCTATATCTGATAATAATTCGCTAATAGCTTCAGCACCCATTTTTGCAATAAACTTCTTAGGGTCATCATTTGGTAGAATATGATTATCTTTTGGCAACGAATCATAAATATTAAGATATTCCTCCTCAGTTAAAAGATCCATTTTCATACATCCATCTTCTTCTTTTACACCAGGATTGATAACTACATATCTCTCATAATATATTATCTGATTTAACTTTTTTGCAGGAATTCCAAGCATGTAACCTATCTTGTTAGGAAGTGTCCTAAAATACCATATGTGGGCGACTGGAACTACGAGTTCTATGTGACCCATTCTTTCTCTTCTGACTTTTTTTTCAGTAACCTCAACACCACATCTATCACAAATGATACCCTTATATCTTATCCTTTTATATTTTCCACAGTGGCATTCCCAATCTTTTACTGGACCAAAAATTCTTTCGCAAAATAACCCACCCATCTCTGGTTTAAATGTTCTATAATTGATCGTTTCCGGTGCTGTAACTTCGCCGAATGAATTTTCAAGTATAGACTCAGGCGATGCTAAACTTACTATAATTTTTGAAAAATCACTTGATTTATTTGTTTTATTAGATATCATATCATCATATTTATTTCATTGTTATCTCTAACGCAAGACCTCTTAATTCATGAACTAAAACATTAAAGGATTCAGGAATTCCAGGTGGTTGCATATTATCACCCTTAACAATAGCCTCATAAGCTTTTGCTCTACCAATAATATCATCAGACTTTATTGTTAAAATCTCTTGAAGTATATGCGATGCACCAAAGGCTTCTAAAGCCCAAACCTCCATTTCACCAAATCTTTGTCCACCAAACTGTGCTTTACCTCCTAAAGGTTGTTGGGTTATTAGTGAATATGGACCAATTGATCTGGAATGCATCTTATCATCAACTAAGTGACCTAATTTTAACATATAAATTACACCAACAGTTACTTGTTGGTCAAATTTTTGGCCAGTTGAACCGTCAAAAAGATCTGTTCTACCAAAGTCTGGCAAATCTGCATCTTTTAACTCTTTACTGACCTCATCTGCAGTTGCTCCGTCAAATATTGGTGTTCTGTATTTCTTATTTAGTTTTAACCCTGCCCAACCTAATGCAGTTTCGTAAAGCTGCCCGACATTCATTCTAGATGGTACACCGAGAGGATTTAAAACAATATCTACAGAGGATCCATCTTCTAAAAATGGCATATCTTCTTCTTTAACAATTTTAGCAACAACTCCTTTATTACCATGTCTTCCGGCCATTTTATCTCCAACCTTTAGCTTTCTCTTTTTAGCAACATAAACCTTTGCCATTTGGACTATTCCAGGTGCCAATTCGTCTCCTACTTCTAATGAAAATTTCTCCTTCTTAAAACTAGAAGCAAGTTCATTTCTTTTTACTATGTAGTTTTTAACAGCTTTTGTAACTAATTTATTGATCTTTGAATCATCAGTCCACTCCTCTAATACAACATCTTGAATCAAGCTTGACTCCTCTGGAATATTTAGACTATTTATATCATAATACTTGTTTTTGATAGGAAATAGTTTTTCTTGAATGATTTTCTTATTAAGCTTAATCCCAGCTTTTACCAATTCATCACCATATTTGTGATTTATACCATTGGTTTTCTTATTTTTCAGAAGCTTGTCAAACTTGTTTATAAGTTTATCTTTTAAATCATCTAGAGACTTACCATAGTCAGACTTTAATATATCTATTTGTTTTTTTGCTATTTTTTTTGACTCCTTATCCTTTTTTTGTCTTGTAAAAAGCTTTGTATCAACAACTACTCCATTCAATGAAGGAGGAGCTTTTAAAGATGCATCTTTCACGTCGCCAGCCTTATCACCAAATATAGCGCGTAACAACCTCTCTTCTGGTGTTGGATCACTTTCTCCCTTAGGAGTAATCTTACCAATTAAAATATCACCTTCTTTAACTTTAGCTCCTACTCTAACCAATCCTGAGTCATCTAGGTCCTTGATTGCTTCGTCACTAACATTAGGAATTTCATTAGTAAATTCTTCTTCGCCTCTTTTTGTATCTCTAACCTCTAATTTGAACTCCTCAATATGCAGAGATGTAAATATATCCTCTTTTACGACTTTTTCAGAAATAACAATCGCATCCTCAAAATTATATCCCTTCCATGGCATAAATGCTACTTTCAAATTTCTACCTAAGGCAAGTTCACCATTTTCTGTAGCAAATCCTTCACAAATAACTTCACCTTTCTTGACTTTATCACCAACTTTTACTGTCGGAATCAGATTAATACAAGTGTCTTGGTTCGTTCTTCTAAATTTAATTAAATCGTAAGATTTTGATTCTTCGTCAAATGAAACAACCTTTTCATTTTTATCAAGATTATACTTGATCTCAATTTTATCAGAGTCAACATAAGATACAACTCCTTTTCCTTCAGCAACAATTGTGGACCTAGAATCTTTTGCAACTCTATATTCCATACCTGTACCAACAATTGGTGCCTCTGGTTTCATTAATGGTACAGCTTGTCTCATCATGTTTGAACCCATTAGAGCTCTATTAGCATCATCATGTTCAAGAAAAGGAATTAATGAGGCAGCCACAGAAACAATTTGGTTTGGAGCTACATCCATATATTTAAGTTCTTCATTTTTTGTCAATGGAAAATCTCCTTCGTATCGTGCTTTAATAGTCTTTTCAACAAAAGAACCGTTATTTTTAAGAGCTACGTTAGCTTGAGCTATAAACGATTGATCCTCATCCTCAGCTGTCAAATATTTAATATTTCCAGAAAGATCAACTTTTCCATTTTCTACCTTTCTGTATGGAGTCTCTATAAAACCCATATTATTTACTTTTGCGTGAACACAAAGAGATGATATAAGTCCTATATTAGGACCTTCTGGCGTTTCAATTGTACACAATCTACCATAGTGAGTATAATGGACATCTCTTACTTCAAAACCAGCTCTTTCTCTAGATAAACCACCAGGACCTAGAGCAGACATCCTTCTTTTATGGGTTATTTCAGCCAAAGGATTGGTTTGATCCATAAACTGAGAAAGTTGATTTGTACCAAAAAAGGAGTTTATGACTGATGTTAAGGTTCTTGCATTAATTAAATCAACTGGTTTAAAATCTTCATTGTCTCTAACATTCATTCTTTCTCTGATTGTTCTTGCCATTCGGGCTAATCCAACACCAAATTGAGAGTATAATTGTTCACCAACAGTTCTGACTCTTCTATTGCTTAAGTGATCAATATCATCAACAACAGTTTTAGCATTTATTAATGTTATAAGATATTTAACGATAAGGATAATATCCTCATTTGTTAAAACTCTTACAGCATGATCGGTGTCAATATTTAATTTCTTATTAATTCTATACCTACCAACCTCGCCCAAATCATATCTCTTATCACTAAAAAAAAGATTTTGAATGATTTCTCTTGCTGTTTGTTCATCAGGTGCTTCCGTATTTCTTAACTGTCTATATATTTCTTCGAGAGCCTCTTTTTCAGAATTAGAAACATCTTTCTTCAAAGTATTATATATAATCTGATATTCACCACTATTAATGTCTTCTCTATGTATTGTAACATATGGAGATTCCGATTCTAATATTGTTTGAATATCTTCATCAGATATGATATGATCTCTATCTAAAATTAATTCATTCCTGTCAACAGATATAACTTCTCCCGTATCTTCATCAACAAAATCTTCAACCCAGGTTTTTAATACTCTTGCGGCAAGTTTCCTTCCTATTACTTTTTTCAGATTGGATTTTGTAGAAGTAACCTCTTCAGAAAGCTGAAAAATATCAAGAATATCTTTATCAGAGCCGTAACCAATTGCTCTCAATAAAGTTGTAATTGGAAATTTTTTCTTCCTATCAATATAGGCATACATCACGTTGTTAACATCAGTAGCAAATTCAATCCAAGAACCTCTGAAAGGGATTATCCTAGCAGAATAGAGTGGAGTTCCATTTGTATGTTTGGTCTGAGCAAAAAATACACCAGGTGACCTATGTAATTGTGAAACTATGACTCTTTCAGCACCATTAATCACAAAGGAACCTTTTCCTGTCATGTATGGAATATTTCCAAGAAAAACCTCTTGCTCTAACGTTTCAAAGTCATCATTGTCTTCATCATTACAAATCAGCCTTAGCTTAGCCTTGAGAGGCAACGAATAAGTTAAACCACGATCAATACACTCACTTACTGAGTACTTTGGTGGATCAACTGTATAATCAATAAACTCTAAAACAAAATTTTCTCTAGAGTCAGATATAGGGAAGTTTTCAGTGAAAACCTTAA
>CACPHX010000011.1 GCA_902633975.1 uncultured Marinoscillum sp. | reverse complement strand
TTTCTTTTGAAATTGTATTAAAAGAAAAAAAGAGCAACAATACAATTAATAAATTTCTCATACAATATAATTTAGATTAATCAAATGTTAATTCAATGTTAAGGAATTGTTAACAAAAATACAACTTATTTTTATATTATATATAACCTCACAGTTTTAATTTTTTTTAATTAGGCATCAATTTTTTTAATGAAATTCTAATATTATTTCATAATTACAATTTATATTGCAAAATAAATTTCAATGCCTCGCGACAAGAGCATCAAGTCAATTCTAATCATCGGTTCAGGTCCTATTGTTATTGGTCAAGCATGTGAATTTGACTACTCCGGATCACAAGCATCAAGATCTTTAAGAGAGGAAGGTATAGAGGTAACTCTCATAAATTCTAATCCTGCAACCATTATGACAGATTCTGTCACAGCAGATAATATTTATCTAAAGCCACTAACAAAGAAATCCATAATTGATATTTTAGGTAAGCATAAAATAGATGCTGTTCTCCCAACAATGGGTGGTCAGACTGCACTAAATCTCGCAATTGAATGTGATAAGGCTGGAGTCTGGGAAAAGTTTAATGTGAAAATGATTGGTGTAAATGTTGACGCAATTAATACAACAGAAGATAGGGAGTTATTTAGGTTAAAGATGAAAGAGTTAGATGTTAATGTTTGTAAAGGTGAGATTGCAAAATCATTTTTGAGAGGTAAAGAAATTGCTCAAGATATTGGTTTTCCACTTGTAATTAGACCCTCTTTTACTCTTGGTGGTTCTGGTGGTGGTTTTGTTGAGAAAGAAGAAGACTTTGACAATGCACTAAATCATGGTTTAAATATGTCACCTGTACACGAAGTTCTTGTTGAACAGAGCGTGTTGGGTTGGAAGGAGTATGAGCTTGAATTATTGCGAGATAATATTGGAAATGTAATTATAATATGTTCGATAGAAAACTTTGATGCTATGGGCATTCATACTGGTGATTCAATTACAGTGGCACCCGCAATGACTCTTCCTGATACAGTATATCAAGAGATGAGAAATCTTGCGATTAAAATGATGAACGGTATCGGTGATTTTGCTGGAGGATGTAATGTGCAATTTGCAGTAAATCCAGAAAATGATAGTATCATTGGTATTGAGATCAATCCCAGGGTTTCAAGATCATCAGCACTAGCGTCAAAAGCAACTGGATATCCAATAGCTAAAATTGCTGCTAAGTTAGCAATAGGATATAACTTAGATGAGTTAAAAAATCAGATAACAAAAAATACATCAGCATTTTTTGAGCCTGCACTTGATTATGTTATTGTCAAGATACCTAGATGGAACTTTGACAAGTTCAAAGGGTCAGACAGAAGACTTGGCTTACAGATGAAATCAGTTGGTGAGGCAATGGGTATAGGAAATAATTTTCAGGAAGCCTTACAAAAAGCTTGTCAGTCATTAGAGATAAAAAGAAATGGTTTAGGAGCTGATGGAAGAGAATTAAAAGACCAAAACAAATTATTAGATAGCCTTAAAAATGCAAGCTGGAATAGATTATTTCACATCTACGATTCTCTAAAACTGGGCCTTCCATTCAAAACTATCCAAGACATCACTAAAATTGATAAGTGGTTTTTGAATCAAATTAATGAGCTTGTTCTCATGGAGAAAGAAATTCAAAAGTTCTCAATTGATGACATTCCAAAGTCTGATTTAAAACTTATGAAAGAGAAAGGATATGCTGATAGACAAATTGCTCATATCTTAGGTTGCCTAGAAAGTGAAGTATTTAGTAAAAGACATGAATTAGGAATAAAAAGAAATTATAAGTTAGTTGATACATGTGCTGCTGAGTTTGAGGCGGCTACTCCTTATTATTATTCAACATTTGGTGATGAAAATGAATCAGTTTCTTCTGACAGAGAGAAAGTTTTGGTAATTGGATCTGGACCAAACAGGATTGGCCAAGGTATTGAGTTTGATTATTGCTGTGTTCACGGGGTTCTAGCTGCAAAAGAATCGGGATATGAAACAATCATGGTTAATTGTAATCCTGAAACAGTTTCAACTGATTTTGATGTGGCTGATAAATTATATTTTGAGCCCGTTTTTTGGGAACATTTATATGAAATTATTTTGCATGAAAAACCTATTGGAGTTATTGTACAACTCGGTGGTCAGACCGCATTGAAGTTATCCGAAAAACTTGATAAGCACGGAATCAAAATTTTAGGTACCACATTTGATGCCTTAGATCTAGCTGAGGATAGGGGAAGATTTTCTGATTTATTGAAAGAAAATAAGATACCTTATCCTGAGTATGGTACGATTGACTCTGCAACTGATGCAATCGAGCTTTCAAAGAAAATTGGATTTCCACTTCTAGTTAGACCGTCATATGTTCTTGGCGGTCAATCAATGAAAATTGTAATTAATGAGAAAGAGTTAGAAGAACATGTTGTTGATTTAATTAAAGATAAACCTGATGGAAAAATTTTATTAGATCACTTTCTTGAAGGCGCGATAGAGGCAGAAGCTGATGCAATATGTGATGGTAAAGATGTTTACATCATAGGTATAATGGAGCATGTTGAGCCTGCCGGTATTCATTCTGGAGATTCTAATGCAGTTCTTCCACCTTATAGTTTAGGTGATTTTGTAATTAACCAGATCAAGAACTATACCAAAAAAATTGCTTTAGCTCTTCAAACCGTTGGTCTTATTAATATTCAATTTGCAATAAAAAATGATAAGGTATATATAATTGAGGCTAATCCTAGGGCATCAAGAACCGTACCCTTTATCTCTAAAGCTTACAGAGAACCCTATGTGAATTATGCTGTTCAAATAATTTTAGGTAAGAAGACCCTAAAGAATTTTAATATGAAACCTCACAAGAATGGGTACTCAATTAAGGAGCCAGTTTTTTCATTTAATAAATTTCCTAATGTTAATAAAGAGCTTGGGCCAGAAATGAAGTCCACCGGTGAATCAATTTACTTTATTGACGACCTCATGGATGATTATTTTTTAGATATATATTCAAAAAGAAATCTTTATTTAAGCAAATAGCAATGTTCAAGTTTCTTTTTATAACATTTGTAGTAATATATATTTTATATAAAGTCTCCACGTATCTTTTTAGAAAAATCATAAATGATATAACTCAAGCCAGTAATTCTGATAAAAAGAAAAAAAATAGTATTCTAGACAATGAAGGAGAATATGTTGATTACGAGGAACTTGATTAATTTTATATCATGAAGTGGTTTAATAGAAAGGATAAAAATATAAATACCCCAACATCACAAAAGAAAGAACTTCCTGATGGAATGTGGTACAAGACTCCGAAAGGTTCTATTGTTCACATGAGAGAATTAAAAAATAATTCTTATGTTTCACCAGAAGATGATTATCATGTGAGAATTGGGTCTAAAGAATACTTTGAAATATTGTTTGATAATAAATCTTTTGAAGAATATGATTCCGATATGTCATCTGAAGACCCTTTGAAGTTTACAGATACTAAATCTTATAAGGATAGAGTCAAAAAAACTATAAAAGCAACTGGCTTAAATGATGCGATAAGAACCGCGTTAGGAAAAGTAAATGGTCACAAATTGGTAATATCTTGTATGGATTTTTCCTTTATTGGGGGCTCAATGGGTTCTGTAGTAGGTGAAAAAATCTCAAGAGCAATTGACTTATCTCTAAGAAAAAAAATTCCATTAATGATTATTTCTAAGTCCGGGGGAGCAAGAATGATGGAATCAACTTATTCTTTGATGCAAATGGCAAAAACTTCTGCAAAACTCTCCTTGCTAGATAAACATAAGATCCCATATATTTCATTAATGACTGACCCAACCACAGGTGGTGTTTCAGCTTCATTTGCTATGTTAGGTGACTTTAATATTGCTGAACCTGGTGCATTAATTGGTTTTGCTGGACCAAGAGTGATAAAAGAAACAATTGGATCTAATTTACCGAAAGGCTTCCAAAGTTCAGAATTTTTAATTGAGCATGGATTTATTGATTTTATTGTTGATAGAAGAGATTTAAAGTCAAAAATATCTAAGCTTCTATCTATCCTAAAAAACTAAAAAAATTTATAATCAAAATAATTTTTTTCTATTATATATTTGTCAAAAAATTAAATAAGATTAAGTGTCCTTGACAATTGTAACATCTGTAGTAGCGTTTTCATTAGTTATACTGATGCTTGTTTTCATACTTCTGTTTGCACAGTCAAAACTTGTTCAATCTGGTGATGTAAACATTATAGTTAATGGTGACTCCGATAATCCATTGATTGCACCAGCAGGATCAACTCTTCTATCAACTCTTGCCACACAGAAGATGTTTTTACCTTCTGCCTGTGGTGGTGGTGGTACTTGTGCAATGTGTAAATGTACGGTCTCAGAAGGAGGAGGTGATGTGCTTCCTACTGAAGTAGGGCATCTATCAAGAATAGAAAAAACTAATAATGTTAGACTATCATGTCAAGTTAAAGTAAAACAGGACATGAAGATAGAAATTCCAGAGGAAATCTTTGGAATCAAAAAATGGGAATGTGAGGTTGTCTCTAATTATAACGTTTCAACTTTTATTAAAGAGTTTGTTGTTAAACTCCCTCCTGGCGAAAATCTTGATTTTGAATCCGGTGGATATATTCAAATTGATGTTCCAGAGGTAGACATAGATTTTAAAAATATGGATATCACTCCTCACCCTGAACTTGGTCATGACAAAGATGTATTCAAAAGCGATTGGGATAAATTTAGTCTTTGGCCATTAAAAATGAAAAATGAAGAACCAATTTTCAGAGCTTATTCAATGGCAAATCATCCTGCCGAGGGAAACATAATTATGTTGAATATAAGAATTGCAACACCACCGTGGGATAGAATAAACAATAAGTGGATGGATATAAATCCAGGTATTTGTTCTTCATATGTATTCTCAAGAAAACCGGGTGATAAAATTTTTATTTCAGGTCCTTATGGTGAGTTCCACATAAATGAGACTCAAAGAGAGATGATTTATATAGGTGGTGGTGCAGGGATGGCGCCTCTTAGATCGCATATTTTCCACTTATTCAACACTCAAAAAACAAATAGAAAAGTCTCATATTGGTATGGAGGAAGATCAAAGAAAGAACTCTTTTATATGGATCATTTCAGAAAAATTGAGAAGGATTTCAAAAATTTTAATTTTTATGTTGGATTATCTGAGCCCCTACCTGAAGATAATTGGTCTATTAAAAAAGATCTAGATGATAAGAAAGACGGATACGTTGGATTCATTCATCAAGTTTTATATGATAATTATTTGAGTAAGCATGAAGAACCCGAGGATGTTGAGTATTATTTGTGTGGTCCTCCATTAATGAATCAAGCAGTTTTAAAAATGTTAGAGGATATGGGTGTTCCTGATGAAAATATCAGATTTGATGATTTTGGTGGTTAAACTCCATCAGTTATAAAATACTATAAAGAAGAAAGATACCCTCCATCAACAGGGATATTAACACCATTAATATAACCTGACTTCTTACTACATAAAAACGTAACTAGATATGCAATTTCTTGAGGCTCACCAAATCTCTTACTTGGTATAATATTCAAATAATTATTTTTAATTTTTTTTGGTAATACTTTTTGTGTTTTGGCTGAGTTTTTTATCAAACTCTCTAATCTTTCTGTCATTGTGAAACCTGGTAAAATATTATTAACAGTAATTCCAAACTCTGCAACTTCATTTGATAATGTTTTAGCCCAGCTTGCCATAGCCCATCTAACAGTGTTTGATACACCTAAATTATTTATTGGTGATTTAACCGAAATAGATATAATATTTAATACTCTTCCGAACCTATTTTTTTTCATATTTGGTAGTAACAATTGAGATAAAACATGACTACAATGGAGATGCATTTTCATATACTTTTCAAAATCAGACACATCAGCTTCCTCTATTTTTCCGGGTGGTGGACCTCCAGTGTTATTTATTAATATATCAAAATTAAATTTATTTTTTTTTATAAATTTTTCAATTTTACTTTTTAAATCAATTTCATTTCCAAAATCTGCAACTATATATTTATGTTTTTGGCCATATTTTTTTGAAAGTTGATTCAATACTGAATTTAATTTTTTTTCATTTCTAGCGATTAAAATCACCTCAACACCTTCGCTTGCTAATTCAATAGCTATCTCTTTTCCAATTCCTTGTGAACTTCCACACACCAAAGCTCTTGTACCTTTTAAAGAAAGATTCATGATTTTTTTTAGTTATTAATTATATTCAATATATGAAAAAAGAAGATGCTTTAAAAATGGATGATAATGATCAATTATCTCATCTAAAAAAAGAGTTTTTGTACGGTGATGATAATGATGAGAAAAAGATTTATTTCTGTGGTAATTCTTTAGGCCTTCAACACAAATCATTAAAAAATAAAATAAATGAGCATCTAGAACAATGGAAAAAGTTTGCGGTTGAAAATCATTTTAATGGTGATTATCCTTGGATGGATATTCAAGATAAGATCAAGGAAAAATTAAAATTATTTCTTGGGTGTTCAGAAAATGAAATTGCAATAATGAATTCTTTATCTGTTAATCTACATCTTATGATGGTATCTTTTTACAGCCCTTCTAAAACTAAAAATAAAATTTTAATAGAAGAAAATGCTTTTTCATCGGATAGATATGTTGTTAATTCCCAATTAAAACATCATGGATTTAATGAATCAAGTTTATTGACTGTATATCCCGAAGAGGATCATTCTATTGATGAAGACAAAATAATTTCAAAAATTATAACAAATAAAGAATCTCTTTCATTGGTATTATTACCGGGAATTCAATACTATAATGGTCAAGTCTTGAATATACCTAAAATTTCAAAAGTATGTAAGGATAATGATATCACCATTGGTTTAGACCTAGCACATATGGTTGGAAATGTAAAAATAGATCTAAAATCATATGATGTAGACTTTGCAACTTGGTGTAGTTATAAGTATTTAAATTCAGGTCCTGGAGGAGTCTCTGGAATCTATGTTAATTCAAGACATATCAATAATGATATTGTGAGGTTTGAGGGTTGGTGGGGTAATAAACTATCTTCAAGGTTTGAGATGTTGAAAAAATATGATCCTGAGCAGTCAGCTGAGGCTTGGGTATTAAGTAATCCTCCAGTAGTTCTTCTTGATATTCATCTTGCCTCTTTAGAGGTATTTTGTAATGCAGGTCTTGATAAGATTTTTCACAAATCAAAACTGCTCTCTGATTTTTTGTATGATGGTTTAAATTCAATAGATAATTATTCTCATTTTTTTGATATAATTACTCCAGTTGGATCTGCCAGAAGGGGTTCTCAAATTTCTCTTTTCTTTAAAAAATCATCAGAAATTTTTTTTTATGAGATTAGTAAAAAATTTGTGATAGACTATAGAAAACCTGATGTGGTAAGAGTAGCACCAGTTCCACTTTATAATTCATTTTATGAAGTATATTTATTTGTGAAAGAGATAGATAGATTAGTTAAATCCAGTAGTTAAACAAGTATTTCTTGGTAATTTTTGTCTTTTGAATTGAGCATCTTTTTACTGTAATCGTAAATGGAAATATCATCATAGTTACATTCTCGATATAACTCATCTTGTGTTCCATGTTCGATAATTTTGTCAGGAATTCCAAGTCTTTGCACAGTATTATGGTAACTGTTATCATTTATAAATTCTAAAACTGCACTTCCAAAACCACCAATTACGCAACCATCTTCAACTGTTAAAATAAATTTATGCTTTTTAAGTATTTTATGTAATAATTTTTCATCAAGTGGTTTAACAAATCTCATGTCATAATGAGAGGGATAGATATTTTCTTCATTAAGTTTTTGAATTGCTTTTGTTACATAATTTCCTATGTGTCCAATTGATAAAATAGCTATTTCATCTCCTTCGCATATAGTCCTGCCCTCTCCTATATTAATTAAATCAAATTCTTTTTTCCAGTTGTTGATAACACCCTTACCTCTAGGATAACGAATTGTAAATGGTCTATTATTAATTTGTTGTGCAGTGTACATCAAATTCCTCAATTCAATTTCGTTCATTGGTGCAGATACTATCATATTTGGTAGACACCTCATGTAAGCAATATCATATGCACCATGATGAGTCGGGCCATCGGCTCCAGCTACTCCGGCTCTATCTAAGCAAAAAATTACAGGTAAGTTTTGTATACATACGTCATGGATTACTTGGTCATACGCTCTCTGCATAAAAGTACTATAAATATTACAGAATGGTATGATTCCCTTTGTGGCAAGTCCTGCACTGAGGGTTACTGCGTGCTGTTCGGCAATGCCGACATCAAATGCTCTTTGAGGCATCTTTTCCATCATAATATTCAATGATGAACCTGATGGCATGGCAGGAGTTATACCCATAATTTTTTTATTTTTTTCAGCAAGTTCTACAATTGTGTGTCCAAAAACATCTTGGTACTTAGGAGGGCTTTTTTTATTTGAACTTGTAGCAAGGCTTTTACCAGAATTAATATCAAACTTACCCGTTGCATGCCATTTAGTTTGATCTTTTTCAGCTAAATCGTAACCTTTCCCTTTTTTCGTAAGGCAATGAAGAATTTTAGGGCCAGGAATTTTTTTGAGATATTCCAAAGTTCTAACTAAGTGGTTTATGTCATGACCGTCAACGGGGCCAAAATACCTTAAGTTTAGAGCTTCAAAAAGATTTGAGTTATCAAGAACAAATGATTTAAGACTTTTTTCTATTGTCTTTCCAGTTTTCCTTGCATTATCTCCGAAATCTTTTAACATACCCAAAACTTTCCAAATATCATTTCTAATGTTATTGAATGTTGGAGATGTTGATATATCAGTAAGGTATCTTTTTAGTGCTCCAACATTAGGATCAATTGACATACAATTATCGTTCAGTATAATTGTAATGTTGGTATCTGTATCACCTGCATGATTCATGCCCTCAAATGAAATTCCTCCAGTCATCCCTCCATCACCAATGACTGCTACGTGTTGTCTTTCATTTTTACCTTGATACTGTGATGCAATAGCCATTCCAAGAGCAGCAGAGATTGATGTTGAAGAGTGTCCAACGCCAAATGTATCATACTCACTTTCTGAAATTTTAGGAAAACCAGAAATGCCTTTATATAACCTGTTTGTGTGAAAATCTTTTTTTCTCCCTGTTAGAATTTTATGTCCATATGCTTGATGACCCACATCCCAAACAATAGAGTCATCAGGGGTATTATAAACATAGTGAAGGGCAACAGTTAGTTCAACTACACCAAGGCTTGCACCAAAATGTCCACCATTTTCTGAAATTGAATTGATTATAAATTCTCTTAGTTCATTACATACGTCTTTGAGATCTTCTTTCTTTAATTTTCTCAGATCTTTAGGAAAATTAATTTTGTCAAGATGTTTGTAGGTTAAGATGTTCATAAAACTATTGGTATTTATACTAGTTTTTTTTTCTTTTTGGTTTATAAATCTATTAATTTTTATTTTAAGAATATCTTAAAATATTCCAATAGCATATAAATATTAATGAGCTACGAAATAAAGTTACCTCTTTTTGAAGGCCCATTTGATCTTTTGCTTTTTTTTATAGAAAGAGATGAGATTGATATAATGGACATACCTATTTCTAAAATAACTAATGATTTCTTTGAATATATTTCTGAACTAGAAAATATGAATATAGAGGTAGCAAGTGAATTTATTGTTGTAGCAGCAACCCTAATGAGAATTAAATCTAAAATGTTACTACCAAGACCTCCAGTTGATCTTGAGGGAAATGAAATTGATCCTAGAGATGAATTAGTTGCTCATTTACTTGAATACAAAAAATATAAATCAGTGATTTCAACTTTTTCTGATCTTGAGGCAATAAGATTAGCAAAGAAGAAGAGAGGTAACCTTCTCAAAGAGGTAGATATATTATCAGAAAGAGCAAAAGTAGAGACTGAGCTTCAGGACATTGATTTATATAAGCTATTGGTTGTTTTTAAAAATGCATTATCAAAGTTTGAAGATGAAAAAAATAAGCCTAAACATAAAATTTTTGAGTACCCTTATACAATATCTCAACAAAAAATTTTTTTAATTAATCTTTTAAAATCAAAATCAAAAATCTCATTTGATAGGTTGATTAAAGAAAACCCATTAAAAATTTTAGTGATTTATAATTTTTTGGCGATGCTTGAGCTCATTCAAGAATCTAAGGTGAGATTATCCATCGGAAATGGGATGAATAACTTTTGGATTCAGAAATTTTAATTTTTGAAAAAAAAGTCAATTTCTATCTGAGCATTTTCATCGGAGTCAGATCCATGAATTGCATTTGCTTCAATCGATGAAGCATATTTTTTTCTGATAGTTCCTTCTTCTGCCTCTTCAGGATTTGTTGAACCAATTAATTTTCTAAAATCTGATACTGCATTTTCTTTTTCGAGTTCAATCACGATTATAGGTCCTGAGCACATATATTTGCACAGCCTTGAGAAAAAAGGCCTTTCCTTATGTACAGAGTAGAATCTTGAAGCCATTTTATTATCCATTTCTACCAGTCTCATATTTTTGATACTAAATCCGGCATGCTCAATTATTTCAATAATTGGACCGGTGTATGATGCTCTAAAGGCATCGGGTTTGATAATAGTAAAAGTTTTATTTCCTGACATATTAATTTTTTTGCAAACTTAATTAGATGCTTTGTATTTCAAAAGTATTACGATCATAAGAATTAATTTTTTCTTTTCAATTAATTTTATCCAGTTTTGCCATCAACATTTTTAATGAAAGATATTAAAGACTTATTATTAGATAAATCAAAAATATTGATAACGACTCATGTTAATCCCGATGGCGATGCTATTGGTTCTTCGTTAGGTTTATACAATTTTTTGATCAAATTAGGCCATGAAGTAATTGTTGTTGTTCCTAATGATTATCCAGATTATTTGAAATGGATGAAATCAGATAAAAAAATCCTTAATTTTTCTGATAATACTGACAAAGTTCAAAAGTTGATAAATGATATTCAAATTATATTTTGTCTTGATTTTAATAATCTCTCAAGAATAAATGAATTAGGAAAACTGATTGAGAAAAGCAATGCGAAAAAAGTATTAATTGATCATCATTTAAATCCAGATGACTTTTATGACTTTAAGTATCACGACGTAAATGCAAGCGCCACTGCTGAATTAGTATATGACTTGATTAGTTATATTGATGATAATTTAATTGATAAAGATATTTCAGATTGTATTTACACTGGAATTTTAACAGATACCGGTTCATTCAGGTTTTCTTCAACTACATCAAAAGTGCACAGAATAATTGCTAAACTTTTGGATGTAGGAGTGAAGTCTGAAAAGATTGGAAAAAAAATATATGAGTCAAATTCATTTGATAAACTTAAACTTTTGGGTTATTCTCTTTCAGAAAAACTAGAAATCATATGTAATGGAAAAGTTGCATATATTGTTTTGACTAGGAAAGATCTACTAAATCATAATTATAGAAAAGGGGATACAGAAGGAATTGTAAATTACGCTCTTTCAATTTTAGGAGTAAATATGGCTGTACTGATAATTGAAACTAAAGATAGAATTAAATTTTCTTTCAGATCATCAGGCAACTTTTCAGTAAATAAGTTTGCAAATAAGTATTTTAATGGTGGTGGTCATAAAAATGCTGCTGGTGGAAGTATAGAAGATAAACTTTCAGTAGCTTTGAATATATTTTTAAAATCAGTTTCTAAAAATGAGAAACAACTTAATTACTAGAAAAATGAAATATTACCATCTTATTATCATTTTATTAATGATGTTTTCGTGTACAAATAGAGAAGTTGTACTGGACAATGGAGTTTCAATTAAATATTTCAAAAATGGTATAGGAGACGTCGTTGAAAACGATGAGTTTATAATGCTGAATATCCAATATTTCGATTATGAAGGGAATGAAGAATTTAACTCTCAGGAGCCAATAGTCCAGCTCAAAGATTCTTTATGGGAAAACATTCCATTTTTAAATGTTATTAGTAACCTGAAAGTTGGTGATAGTGTTTTTTTTCAGCTATCTCTTGATCAATTTTTTGGTTATATACCTGGAGCAAATTATCCTGACTCTTTAGGTAGTGAGTTGATGTCTTTCTACACAGGAGTTCAAGATATAATGACTAAAGAAGAATTTGAAAATTATCAAAGAGAACAATTTGAAAAAATGAAAATGAATGACGACCAACAGTTGTCGATCGATTTAGAATTGATTGATAACTATTTGAAAGAGAATAATATAAATGCAATTAAAACAGAAAGTGGGCTTAGGTATGTTGTTGAAAAAGATGGTGAGGGCAGAAATGCTGCACCAGGAGATAACGTTTCCGTTCATTATACAGGTATGCTTCTGAGCGGTGAGGTTTTTGATTCCTCTCTAAACAGAGGTGAACCACTATCATTTACGTTGGGCCAAGGCATGGTTATTAAGGGTTGGGACGAAGGTATTACTTATTTTAATAAAAATGCTAAAGGAACAATCTATATTCCAAGCAGCTTGGGGTACGGTTCCCGAGGAGCTGGTGGTGCTATTCCACCCAACGCTATCCTAGTTTTTGAGATTGAGCTTGTAGATTTTAATTAAATGAATAGACTTATTTTTTTTAGTCTAATCCTAATAATTATTTCTTGTTCTGATGATAACATTGAATTTAATAGATCAAAACAAGAGCAATTAGATTTGGATATTAAAAGAATAGAGGGGTACATAAGCGAAAATAATCTTGATGGATTTATAAGTACTGAGAAAGGACTTTATTATAAGGTTGTAAGTAATGGGAATTCTATTTTTCCTAATTTAGGTGACACCTTATCTGTTGAGTATATTGGTAAATTACTAGATGGTTCTGAGTTTGATAGAAGTAACACTGATCAACCATTTGAGTTTGTGCTTGGAGTGGGTCAAGTAATAGAGGGTTGGGAATTAGGTCTAACTAAAATTGATGAAGGAGGTTCTGGAATATTAATTATACCATCAGGAATGGGCTATGGTCAATCATCAAGTGGATCGATCCCTAAAAATTCTGTTTTAATTTTTAGAATAGATTTAATCGATATTAAATAGATGAAATACATATATACAATCTTTATCCTGTCTTTAGCTATCTCATGTAATATTGATGAAGTGTATGTAGATGTATACGATCCAGTACAAAATAGAATTGATTCTATGGAACAAAGAAAAACTGATAAAAATATTATATATTCTTACCTTGATAATAACAATATTACATCATACGATACAACAAGTAGTGGAGTCTTTTATACTGTGATTGAAGAGGGAGACAGCATTTTATATCCTGAAATAAATGATATACTAAGTATTAATATAGCAGGATATTACACAAATGATTCTATTTTCTTTACAAACGATACTATTGATTTAATTATTTTCGATACAAATCAACAATCATTAGCTGAAAATATAGGATATTATGATCCTACAAAATATTATTCACCACTTGTATATACTTATAACGGGTATGGGAGCTTTTTTCCTGTGGTATCTGATCACGGTTATCTTGCACAGTTATCTGACTTCAAATTATCTTTAGGTAAATCTTTGAGTGTTATTAGTGAGAAAGGAAAGGTAAAAATTTTAATGCCATCTGGTAATGCATATGGCGAATTAGGTAATAATAATAATCCAGTTATTCCTGAAAATGCAGTATTAATATTTGATATTGAACTTATTAGAATTCGAAAATGAATAATATCTGTTTTGTTACAGGTAATTATAACAAATTGAATGAGGTTAAAAGTCTTGTTAAGAACTTTAATATTATATCATACGCTGATTTAAATTTTCACGGAGTTATACCGGAAACCGAAGACACTTTAGAAGGTAATTCATTTTTAAAATCAAAATTTATTAATGATAAATTTAAGATTGACTGCTTTTCGGATGATTCAGGTTTATTTATTGAATCTTTAGGTGGCGAACCAGGGGTAAATTCTGCAAGATACGCTTCTTCTAATTCAGACTCAGAAGAAAATATGAATCTAGTCTTAAAAAAATTAGAAAATAAAACCAATAGAAATGCATCATTTGAGACATGTATCTGTCTTATAATAAATAATAGTATCAACTACTTTAAAGGATCAGTCAAAGGAATTATTACTCATAAAAAATTTGGTAAGAGAGGATTTGGGTATGATCCAATCTTTATTCCAAAAGGTTACTCAAAAACTTTTGCAGAAATGACAATTGACAAAAAAAATAAGATTTCACATAGATCAATTGCCATAAAAAAATTAGTCAGTTATTTAAATAAACTTAATTAGATGATTTTTGGTATCACAGGAGGAAGTGGATCTGGTAAATCTCACATTGTTAAATACTTAAAAGAAAAAATTCCTAAATCAAAATTATCATTTATTAATCAAGATAATTATTATAAAAAAAGACAGAACCAGATAAAAGATGAAAAAGGTAAGTATAATTTTGATTTGCCAACATCCTTCAAAAATGGAGAATTGATTGATGATATTATTTCATTAAAAAATGGTATAAAAATTAAAAGAATTCAATACAATTATAATAACTCAAGTATTAAACCTAAAATATTAGTAACACATCCAAAATCAATAATAATTTTAGAAGGATTATTCATTTTTAGTAATAAAAAAATATGTAGTCACATTGACTATAAAATTTTCATTGACGCTTCAGTAGATACTATGCTAAAAAGAAGAATAAAAAGAGATAGCGAGCAGAGAGGATATGATAGGTTGGATGTAGAATATAAATTTAAGAACCACGTTTTACCATCGTATGAAAATCATATATTACCACAAAAAAATACATCAGATTTTATTATAAATAATGATTTAGATAATTTAGATGCAGCACATCAAGTTTACAAATTAATAAATAAGCAATTTTCTCTCAAATTATAATATCTATTAGGCTCTTAGTTAATTTCCATTTAATTCAATACTTTTGTCAACCAATTTTTTTAAAAAATAATGAACAATAAAGGTTTAATTTACTTTTTAACATTCATCATATCATTTCTTTCGATATACTATTTACAATTCACATTTGTTTCTCAGAGAATTCAAAATGAAGCTACAGAACTTTCAAGAGACTCTGATGGAAATATTGATTTTAATAAAAAACAAAAGTATTTGGATTCTATATGGAACAAACCAGTCTACAGTTTAGTTTCGGACTTTACATATAAGGAAGTTAAGGAATCAGAATTGAATTTAGGTTTAGATTTACAGGGAGGTATGCATGTAACTTTAGAGGTGTCACCAATAGATATTTTAAAGGGCTTATCTTCTGATAGCAAAGATCCTGACTTTTTACTCGCTATAAATAATGCGCGTGAAATCGTTAGAGGCACCCAGATTGACTTTATTTCACAATTTTACAGCGAGTTTAAATCAATTGCTCCCAATAAAAATCTAGCAGAAATATTTGCTACAGTTTCTAATAGAGGAAGGATTGGTTTTGATTCCTCTGATAACGAAATTTTGGATATTATAAATGGTGAAATTGAAAGCGCAATTGATAGATCTTTTAACATTCTAAGAACAAGAATAGATAGGTTTGGAACATCTCAACCAAATATCCAGAGGCTACAAGGTACAGGTAGGATTCAAATTGAACTGCCAGGTGTTGATAATCCTGAAAGAGTAAGGAAACTATTACAAGGTGTTGCAAAGCTTGAGTTTTGGGAGGTTGCTGAGTTAAGTGAAACAGAAATTTTTCAGACTTTACAAATTATTGATCAGTTTGTAGCCTCAAAAAATATTTTGGGAACCCAAAGTGATGATAATATTTCAGATATTTCTAGAGAAGAAAGTGATCTTGAGGAGTTGTTTACTGAAAATTCAGACGAACAACAATTATCCAACAATGAAATTGAAGATACATTATCTCAAGATATAACAAATAATTCTTCTCCTCTTCTTGGAAACTTAAGAACTGATCTAGGTGGTTTATTTTATAATATAGAGGATACGCTTCAAATAAATACAATAATTAATAACGAAAATGTTAAAAAGTTAATACCTAGCAATATTAAGTTTTTATGGTCTGTCAAATCGATTACCAGCACGACTGATGCAAATGGTCAAGTTAATAATATTGATGGTGAAGTTATTGAATTATTTATTATAAGAACATCAAGAGGTGGAAATGCACCATTGACAGGAGAGGTTATAACTGATGCAAGACAAGACTTGGATCAAAGTGCAAGGCCTTCCATTTCAATGCAGATGAATTCTAATGGTGCTAAAGAATGGAGAAAGTTAACATCTCAAAATATTGGAAGAAGAGTTGCGATAGTTTTAGACGATTTTGTTTATTCAGCTCCATTTGTCCAAAATGAAATCCCTAATGGAAATTCTCAAATAACTGGTAATTTTACATTAGAAGAAGCACAAGATTTAGCTAATATTCTTAAGGCCGGAACTTTACCTGCTCCAACAACAATTGTTGAAGATGTTGTTATAGGCCCTACTCTTGGGAAAGTTGCTCAGTCACAAGGTATAAGATCTATTGTTTCAGGTTTAATCATAGTTCTTGTGTTTATGATATTTTACTACTCGGGTGGAGGTATAGTAGCAAACTTAGCTCTATTTTTCAATATATTTTTTATACTTGGAATTTTAGCACAGCTTTCTGCTTCGTTAACTTTGCCGGGAATTGCAGGAATAGTTTTAACAATTGGTATGTCTATTGATGCAAATGTTCTAATTTTTGAACGAATTAAAGAGGAGATTAGAAACGGTGCAAATTTAAAGCAAGCCATATCAAACGGTTACAGCAAGGCATATACGTCTATTATTGATGCCAATTTTACAACTTTCTTAGTTGGTTTAATATTATATAATCTTGGACAAGGACCTGTAAAAGGATTTGCTGTTACTTTAATTATTGGAATTATATGCTCATTCTTTTCGGCAGTTTTTATAACGAGAGTTATTGTTGAATATTTTAGTAGAAAAGGTGATAAAAGTTTATTAAGGTTCTCATTTCCTTTTACACAAAATTTTCTATCGAAAGTAAACCTCAATTTCCTTAGCAGACGAAAGATAGCTTACTATTTTTCATCAGCATTTTTGGGTCTTGGTTTAATATCTTTTATTTTATCTGGCCTAACTCTTGGGGTAGATTTTAAAGGTGGAAGATCTTATGTTGTTACATTCGATATTATGCAAGATCCTACAGCTATTGAAACTGGTTTACAAGAATCGTTTCAAAATGAGGGAGTTGAAGTGAAAACTTTCGGGTCGGATAACGTTCTTAAAATTACAACATCTTATCTTATTGATGATGACAGTGATGATGCAGACATTATTGTAAGAGAATCACTCATACAAGGTTTGTCTTCCATAACCAATCTAAAATTTACTAAGGATGATACAATGGTTGATGAAAAAAACTTTACAATATCTAGTTCATCTAAAGTAGGGGCAACTATAGCAGATGATATTCAAAATTCATCGCTTTATTCTGGAATTTTAGCGTTAATTGCAATATTCCTATATATACTTTTAAGATTTAGAAAATGGCAATTTTCAACTGGTGCTGTTGTAGCCCTCTTCCACGATACATTATTTGTCTTATCAGCATTTTCAATTGCCAATTTATTTGGCTTATCATATGAAGTTGATCAGGTTTTTATTGCTGCTCTTCTAACAATAATTGGATATTCCATTAATGATACGGTTGTTGTTTTTGATAGAGTAAGAGAAAACTTAGGAATAAAAGCTGGAAGTGATGTTATTCCAGTCGTTAACGAATCTATAAATAAAACAATTAGCAGAACTCTGATAACCTCATTAACTACATTTGTTGTGGTATTAGTATTATTTTTGTTTGGTGGACCTTCCCTTAGTGGTTTTTCATTTGCTTTGTTAATTGGAATTATAGTTGGAACATATTCATCCATTTTTGTTGCGACACCTGTTTTTGTCGATTTAATAAAAAGGTAATTAATTGGAAATTATTTTCCATGATTATCTACACTTTAAACCATTTATAAAATGAATTTATTAAAGTGCTTTTTTATATTTCTGCTGATTCCTCTTTATGCTAAATCCGAAAAGAAAGTTATAATATATAAAACACAAGAAAACATTAAACTTGATGGTAAGTTAGATGAATCTTTTTGGGTTCAGGCTGAAGTGATTAATGATTTTTTTCAACAGTTTCCTGATGATTCAATTTATTCAGAAATGATATCTGAAGTTCGAATTGCTTTTTCATCTCAAAAAATATTCGTCTCGGCTAAGCTTTATGACTCCGTTCCTGAGAGGTATATAGTTAATACACTTAAACGAGATTTTTTTGGTCCAGAAAATGAAGCAATATCTTTTACTTTCGACACTTATAATGATCAAAAAAATGCTATAAACTTTGGAGTTACACCATACAATTCTCAAAGGGAGGGTTTAATATCACAAGGAGGTACAAGTTCTTTTTCTGGTGGAAGAAGTAGTAGTTGGATGGGTAGTTGGTTTAATATGTCATGGAATACAACCTGGCAATCAGTTGTTGAGAAGTATAAGGATTTTTGGATAGTTGAAATATCAATACCATTTAAATCTATCAGGTATAGTAAGGATAGTAGGGTTTGGGGATTTAATGTATGGAGAAACAATACTAAAATTAATGAGAGATCAAATTGGACAGCTATACCTAAAGGTTATAATTCATATAATTTATCCTATGCCGGTAAGATTGAGTTTGATTCCGACTTACCTAAGCCTGGTAAAAATATTACTCTGATACCTTATATTTCAGGAAGTGGATTTGATGACAAGATAAATAATGATAGCAAAAAATTTCAACCTGATTTAGGTTTGGATCTGAAAGTGGGCCTATCCTCTTCATTAAATTTAGATGTAACGATTAATCCTGACTTCTCTCAGGTTGAGGTAGATGAACAGAGAACGAATCTGACAAGATTCGAGCTACTGTATCCAGAAAAAAGGGAGTTTTTTATTGAAAATTCAGATTTGTTTTCAGACTTAGGAGATTATAGAAATAAACCTTTTTTCTCTAGAAGGATAGGACTAAGTTATGATTCAGTCGAAAGTAGGTACATTGAAAATCCTATAATATTTGGTGCTAAATTAAGTGGTAAACTTGGAGAAAATTATAGGATAGGACTTTTAAATATGCAAACACAAAAAATGTCATCGATAAGTCAACCGTCAATTAATTATGGAATGGCAGTAGTAGAAAGAAGAATACTTTCCAACTCCAGAATATCAACATTTTTGATAAACAAACAGCCATTAAATAATGAAAATAAATTTTTATCCCAATCTTTTAATAGAGTTGCTGGATTAGAATTAAAATTGTTAAGTACAAATACTAATTTTTCTTCTGATCTGTATATAAATAATACTTTTGATAATCTGAAAACCAAAAATACATATTCTTGGGGTGGAAATGCAGTCTATACAAATTCTAATATAAGGATAACAAATTATTTCAGTAAAGTTGGTGAGAATTATAATCCGGAAGTAGGTTTTATAAGAAGAAAAAATGTTTTTTTTTATAGTCCATCTTTTAGATATTTATTCTATCCAACAAGTGGTTTAGTAAATAATCATGGTCCAGAAATTGATTATGAATTTTATAATCACCCCACATATAATGACACAGACCGAAAGCTCGAATTACGATATTCAATATCCTTAAATAACTCATCTAGATTCAGTTTTGAATTTGAGAGACAGTTCACTTTGCTTTTAGATGAATTTGATCCTACTAGGACGGGTATTGAATATTTACCAGTTAATTCCCAATATAAATATAATACCATCTCTGTATCTTATAACAGCAGTACTCAAAGATTATTTTCATTTAGAGTAAACTCTAAAGTTGGGGGATTTTTTAATGGAGATATTTATACATACGGCTTGTCATTTAATTATAGAATTGTGCCCTTTGTTAATATTGATTTTTCATATAATAACAATAAAATACAATTACCTTATGCTAGTTCTAATTTAGACTCCTATACCTCTAAAGTTGAAGTTAGTTTAAATACAAAATTATTTTTAACTACTTTTTTCCAGTACAACCGTCAAATAGATAATATTAACCTTAACACCAGATTTCAGTGGAATTTCAAGCCTTTGTCAGATATTTATTTAGTTTACACTGATAATTATTTTGCAAAAGGAAATAATCTTTTTGACATAAAAAATAGATCAATTGCTTTGAAATTAAATTATTGGATTAATCTTTAATTAATTTATTATCGATAGTAGATCCAAGAGATTTTTAACTACTTTGAATAAATTACGTTACTAACTAAATGATTAAGTGGACTCATATTTTTTTAATTTTAAGTTTCAATTTTTTCTTTTCTTTATCCTACGGTAAAAACCTTAAAAATATTACTGTTTTTAAGACTGATCAAGATATTATCTTAGATGGGAATTTGGATGAACAATTTTGGAAAAATGCTAACCTCGTTGATAACTTTTTTCAGCAGTTTCCTAACGATTCTATAATTGCAGAAAAACTGACAGAGGTTAGATTAGCTTATACTGATACTCATCTTTTTATATCTGCAGTAATGTACGATTCAGTACCAGAAAAATATATAGTTAAGTCACTAAGGCGAGACTTTGATGGGTTAACTAATGAATCTGTAACCTTCACTTTCGATACATTTTATGATCAGAAAAACGCATATAATTTCGGTGTGACACCATATAATGTACAAAGGGAAGCTGTTATATCGGAAGGTGGGACAAGTACTTGGGGACTTGGTGGAGGTAGTTCTTTGGGCTGGTTTAATAGGTCATGGAATACCAAATGGCTTTCTTACGTGAAAAAATACAAAGATTTTTGGATTACCGAAATATCAATACCACTTAGGTCTATAAGATATAGTAAAGAAAATCAGAAATGGGGCTTTAATGTTTGGCGTCATAATTTAAAGTCTAATGAGCAGTCAAATTGGACTGCAATACCAAGGGGATATAATGATTATAATTTATCGTTAGCAGGTGAATTAATATTTGACACTAAACTAACAAAGCCCGGAAAAAATATTATACTAATACCTTACCTATCTGGATCTGGTTATAAAGATTATATAACTAATGAAAGTAAAAACTTTAATCCTGATATAGGTTTAGACATGAAAATAGGGTTGTCCTCTACTTTGAATTTAGATATTACTATAAATCCTGACTTCTCTCAAGTTGAGGTTGATCAGCAAAGAACAAATCTTACAAGATTTGAACTTATGTATCCTGAAAAAAGAGAATTCTTTATCGAAAACTCAGATTTATTTTCCGATGTTGGAGATTATAGAATCAAGCCTTTTTTTTCTAGAAGAATTGGTATCGCCTATGATTCTATTACGAATCAGTATAAGCAAAATCCTATAATTTTTGGGACAAAACTTAGTGGTAAAATAGGAGATAATTATAGAATTGGTTTATTGAATATGCAGTCTTCTAAACTAAGTTCGGTTGGCATACCAAGTACTAACTATGGTATGGCCATTGTTGAGAGGAGAATACTTTCAAATTCTAGAATATCATCTT
The DNA here is from genome assembly GCA_902633975.1 of uncultured Marinoscillum sp. GTDB lineage: Bacteria > Bacteroidota > Bacteroidia > Cytophagales > MED-G16 > MED-G16. The sequence goes on along the minus strand of CACPHX010000011.1, from coordinate 27,489 downwards.
TTTTGGTAAATAAACAACCTACAGATAAAGAATTAAACCAGATTAATCAATCGTATAATAGAGTTGCTGGTATTGAATTAAAGTTGCTTAGCAAGGATACGAAATTTTCATCAGATCTATATTTTAATAATTCTTTTGATAACAACAATACCAAAAACTCATTTGCATTAGGAGGAAATGCAGTTTACCAAGATTCTAAAATTAGAATAACCAACTATTTTAGTAAGGTTGGAGAAAATTATAACCCAGAGGTTGGTTTTATAAGAAGAAAAAACGTTTTATTTTATAGCCCTTCATTTAGATATCTTTTTTATCCAAAAACTGGTAAAGTAAATAGTCACGGACCTGATATAGATTATGAATTTTATAATCATCCACAGTATAAAGACACAGATAGAAAATTTGAGTTAGAGTATACTCTTAATATGATAAATTCATCAAGATTTAACTTAAAGTTTCAAAGAGATTTTACATTACTTCTTAATAATTTTGACCCTACAGGTACTGGAGTTGAATATCTACCAGCACTTTCAAAATACAGTTACAATACAATAAGTTTTGATTATATAAGCGACTATAAAAGAAGGTTTTTTGTAAGATTTAATTCCAAGATTGGAGAATTTTTTAGTGGAAATATATTTTCATATGATTTAAGTCTAAATCATAAATTTGTTCCTTACGTTAACATTAATCTATCTGTTGAAAATAATAAAATTGATCTTCCTTACTCATCAGTAAATCTAACATCATATAGCTCTAAAATTGAGGTTAGTTTTAATACAAAACTTTTTTTAACATCATATTTTCAGTATAACAAGCAGATTGATAATATTAATTTTAATACTAGATTTCAATGGAACTTTAAACCTCTTTCTGATGTTTACCTAGTATATACTGACAATTATTTTGCAAAAGGATCAAACCTTTTTGACCTCAAGAATAGGTCACTTGCTCTGAAATTAAATTATTGGATAAATATTTAAATTTTTAGCTTTGATTTATTGAGGAAGCTTATTGCTACAAATAGACCTAATGTTGAAATTATTGCCGCTAGTAGAAATGGAGCACCAGGAAAATAAACCAAACTTTCATCATTTGTAAAAAAATAAAAAAGGTTAGTCATTATAAGTGGCCCAATAATTGAGGTTAAACTTATTAAACTAGTTATGCCACCTTGAAATTCACCTTGCTCATTGTCTGGAATATTATTGGTCATTATCCCTTGTAATGCCGGACCGCATAAGCCGCCCATGGATAATGGTATAGCAAAAGCAAATACCATCCAGCTCTCGTTAGCAATTGAGAAAAGAAAAAGTCCTGTGATGTAGAAAGACATTCCTAAGTATAAACTTTTAACTTTTCCTAGTTTTGGTATTATTATCCTAATTAAGCCACCCTGAACAACAGCAGCTAGTAGACCAATGAAACCGAGGGAATATCCAACAAGTATTTCATCCCATCCAAAATTTTCAATTACAAAAAAAGACCAAGTACTATGTTTAGAGTGTTGAGCGATATTAAAAAGAACGATACAAATCAATAATCCCCATATCAGAGGATACTTTCTTAAATTTAATAATGTTCCAATTGGATTGGCTCTTCTTATATCAAATTTTCTTCTATTCACTTTCTTTAAAGATTCAGGTAAAACAAAATAACCATATAATAGATTAAGAATCGTAAATATTGATGCTGCGTAGAACGGAACCCTTGACCCATATTGTCCAAGAAATCCTCCTATTACTGGACCTAATATAAACCCAAGACCAAATGCAGCTCCTATTAGTCCAAAGTTTTGTGCCTTTTTTTCAGGTGTGCTTATGTCGGCTATGTATGCCGAAGCGGTTGTTAAACTGGCTCCCATGATTCCTTGAAATATTCTTCCAACAAATAACCACGTAATACTTGGTGCAATTGCAAGGACGATGTAATTTATTCCAAATCCAAGTAACGATAATAATATTACTGGTCTTCTTCCGAACTGATCACTTAACCCACCTAGAACTGGAGCAAATAAAAATTGCAAAGAGGCGTATGAAAACATTAACCAACCACTGTAGGTTGCAGCTTCACTTATGGATCCATCAATTAATTCTGAAATAAGGGTAGGAATAATTGGTATGATTATACCTAGACCTGTTATATCTATGAATATGGTTATAAAAATAAATAAAAGACTATAATTTTTTTTCTTCATTTTAGAGTTTGGCAATTTAATATTTAATTTCTTTAAATGAATATTTTTCGTACTTTACATTTAAAATACATACGGATATGGTTAAAAAGTCTAATAGAAGAAAATTTATAAATAATTCACTCCTAACATTGTCAGGAGCAAGCCTACTTTCGTCATGCTCAATGAATGAAGATAATAACGAGATTAAGAATATTAATATCAATTTTAACAAAAAATTTAATTGGAAGATGGTTACTACGTGGGCTCCGAATATGCCTGTTCTTGGGGAGGGTTGTAATCTTTTTGCAGATTGGGTACGCAAAATGTCTGGAGATAGATTAAATATTAAAGTTTATGGTGGGGGAGAATTAATTCCCAGTTTAGAATCTTTTGATGCAGTGAGTAATGGAGCAATTGAAATGGGAAGTGGTGCCTCTTACTACTGGGCAGGAAAAATTCCTGCTGGTCAGTTTTTTTCATCAGTACCATTTGGAATGAATTCTAAACAAATGAATTCTTGGATAATTGCTGGAGGAGGTTATAAATACTATAGAGAAATTTATGAACCGTTTAACCTAATCCCTTTTGTAGGTGGTAACACCAGTATGCAAATGGGCGGTTGGTTTAATAAAGAAATCCAATCAATAGAAGATATAAATGGCTTGAAAATGAGGATTCCTGGATTTGGTGGTAAGGTTTTGTCAAAGGCAGGGGGAACAGCTGTAACTGTTGCTGGAGGTGAGATATATACTAACCTAGAAAGGGGTGTAATAGATGCAACAGAATGGATTGGACCATATCACGATTACCTTATGGGTTTTTATCAGGTTGCAAAGTATTACTATTACCCTGGATGGCAAGAACCTGGAGGAGTTCTTGAGATGATTGCTAACAAAAGTAAATTTGAATCATTGCCTACTGATCTTCAAGAAATTGTCAGAAAAGGTATTGAATCCTTAAATATTTGGATGCAATGTGAATTTGATTCTAAAAACAGCGTGTATTTAAACAAATTACTAAATGAGGAAAATGTTCAGCTAAAAGTCTTTCCTACTGATGTTTTAAAATCATTCAAAGAAAAGTCAAAAGAAGTTCTTCTTGAAATGATTGAAAAAGATCCAAAAAGCAAAAAAATATTTGATGCCTACGAAGAATTTAGAATAAAATTTAAGGATTGGTCTGTTGTTAGTGATAAAATATATTATGAGTTATAGCTCTTTAATATATCTGGTATAACATATATAAAATCTGGATTTAAGAATAAGAATACCAAAAAAATCAATTGTATAACGACGAATGGTATTATTCCCATATAAATGTCTGTTGTTTTAACTCCTTTTGGCGAAACACTTTTGAGATAGAAAAGTGAAAATCCGAAAGGAGGTGTTAAAAATGATGTCTGAAGATTAATGGCAAGCATAATTCCAATCCACAATAAATCAATATTTAAAGCAATAAGAATAGGAGTGATTACAGGTACTATTATAAATATTATCTCTATAAAATCAATGAAAAAACCTGCAACAAAAACAATTATTAATACAAGAATAGTAAACATTTCTGGTGATAGGTTTGAAGCGTAAATCAGATCAATAATAAATTTATCTCCTTCAAGACCTCTAAATACGAGAGAGAAGGATGTTGCCCCTAGGAGTATCATAAATACAATTGATGTTAATTTCATTGTATCTAGAGAAATCGTATCAATTTTTTTTATGTTAAGTCCACCCTCAAAATTACTTAATACGAGAGCTCCAAATGCACCAATTCCTGCTGCCTCTGTTGGGGAGGCTATTCCAAAAAATATGGAACCTAGTACAGAAAAAATAAGGACGAAGGGTAGTATAAAAGTTTTAATCAACTCAAGAGTAGTAGTGTCTTTTTTAAATTTTTTTATTTCTTTTTCGGGCATTGCTGGAACCATTTTTGGTTTGATAATTGATATTAACCAGATATATATTGTGTAGAGAAAAACTAAGGTTAAACCAGGCAATAAAGCTGAGGTAAAAAGATCTCCTACAGAAATATTTAATACACTTCCTAATAAAACCAATACAACAGAGGGAGGAATTATTTGTCCTAGTGTTCCTGAAGATGCTATTACTCCAGTAGCAATTTTTTTATTATATCCTCTTTTGAGCATTGTAGGAAGACTTATTAGTCCCATTGTAACAACCGTAGCACCAACAATACCTGTTGATGCTGCCAGCATACCACCAACTATTATGACTGAGTATGCGAGGCCACCTCTTATTTTTCCGAATAGAATGGCCATAGTATCTAAAAGCTTTTCAGCAATTCCTGATTTTTCAAGTGTTAAGCCCATGAATATAAACAGAGGAACAGCAAGCAGAACAAAGTTATTCATAATTCCAAAAATTCTTAGAGACACTAAGTAGAAGAAATCAATATCAAAAAAAATCAAACCCGCAATGATTGATATTCCTCCTAAAGTTAGACCAACGGGATAACCAAAGAGGATTAAAATAATTACTATTAAAAATAAAAAAAGACCTGCGCTCTCCATTAATTTCTATTTTTTAATGTTTTTTTTATCCTAATTATTCCTATAATGGATAATAAAAAAAACGATACAGTAATTGCTGACTTAATAACAAACCTAAATGGGAGACCTCCAGGATCTGGGCTTGATTCTAAAATCTTATAAGAATCTTCAACAAATGGAATCGATGTGTAAGCAATAACTAGCCCAAAAGGAATTAGAAAAAGTACATTTCCAATTTGATTGATTATTTCTTGATTTTTTTTTGAAAGCCTATTGTAAAATACGTCTACCCTTACGTGCTCGTCTTTATACAACGTGTACACGGAACCGAGTAAAAAGATAAGAGCGAAAATGTGCCACTCTAACTCATAAATTGATGCCGATGAAAAATTGAAAATATAACGAAGAAAAACATCGGTAGAGACAAGAATGACAAGTAAAAAAGATAACCTTGAACATACTAGCCCTATCAAATTAATCAGATTATTAAAACTCATATTTAACGAAAATACATAATTTTTAAAGATATGCTTTTAATATCTTTGTTAGATATTTAATTATTTTGAAAAAAGATATCACTCAACTTACAAAAGAGGAAATAAAGAATTTCTGTTTAGATAACGGGATTAAATCGTATGTTTCATCTCAAGTATTTTCCTGGCTTTGGAATAAAAGTTGTTCCTCCTTTTCTGACATGTCAAACGTCTCTCTAAAAGACAGATCAATATTTGACAAAGAATTTTTTATAAATGATTTAATAGTTGAAGAAGAAGAAGAAAGCACAGATGGTACAATAAAGACTAAGTTTAAACTTTTTGATAACAACTGTATTGAGGGTGTTCTTATTCCAAAAAATAAGAGGATGACAGCATGTATATCATCACAGGTAGGATGTTCTTTAAGTTGTAGTTTTTGTGCGACAGGTACACTTGGTTTAACAAGAAATTTAACAGCATCAGAAATTTATAAACAGGTAGTGTATATCTCAAAAAAATGTTTAGAGAAATATGATGAGCCACTTACAAATATCGTATTTATGGGTATGGGAGAACCACTTCTAAACTATAAAAATGTTTTGAGATCAATTCATTTTATTACTACAGATGAGGGTCTAGGAATGTCTTATAAGAGAATTACCCTATCGACATCTGGTATATCAAAGATGATTAGAAAATTAGCTGATGATAATGTTAAGGTTAATTTAGCACTTTCCTTGCACGCTGCTAATGAAAATTTGAGAAAAAAAATTATGCCAATAGGTAAATCAAATTCTCTTGAAGAGATAAGAGATTCCTTAAAATATTATTTTTCTAAAACCAAGAAAAAAGTGACCTATGAATATATTTTACTAAGAGATGTAAACGATAGTATTGAAGATGCTCAAGAGCTTTTTCTATACACTAAACATTTAAATTCTAAGGTAAATATTATCGAATACAACCAAGTAGAAGAGCTTAATTTTAAAAAGTCGTCGTACGAAAAAACTGAAAAATTTATTAATTATCTGAGTAAAAAGGGTGTCAATGTCAGTTTAAGAAGAAGTAGAGGAAAGGACATTAATGCTGCCTGTGGCCAGCTAGCCAATAAAAATTAAAATTTTCATCGGAATTACTCGTTATATGTGCATATTTAGTTCATATGCCACACCTAAATTTTTTATATTTGCATACAGGATATAATATGGTAAAAAAGCATATATCATTTTTTTTATTTTTTGTTTTCACATGCTTATTAAATTTAACAGCAAAAAGTAATCCATTTGCTCATCTTTCTGTAGATCTTTCCTCCATATTAGAGGACGGAGGGTCAACAAAAGTAAGAGTAACCTTAAAAGATAATTCAGATAATATAGTAAATGCAGCAACTGAAACAAATATCATACTAAGTTTTTCAGGGACAGCAACAGAAGGAGATGACTATTCCGTAACGAGTAACACTATAACTATTCCAGTGGGTGAGTCACAAGGTTTTATTACGCTAAATTCTATTGATGACAATCTCATAGACGATGCTGAAGAAATAGTTGCAGAGATTGTAAGTATATCAGCAGGCGCTATTGATCCAGTAAATGCCGATCGAACAATAACTATTCTTGATGATGATTTAATTATTTCATTAAGAAATATTACAGGTGACACAGTCCTACTTGAGGAGGGCGAGCCTCAAAAAACAATGAGGGTTGAGCTTAATCAACCGGCTCCTGTGGACGTAACTGTATTAATAAGTATTGTACTAGGAACAGCCGATATCAACGATATACTATATGACGGATTTATAAAGATTGATGATGGTGATACTTTCACAGACTTCACACTAAACGCAATTGATGACAATGTATATGAAGATTCTGTAGAAACATTTTACATGAAGATAGGTTCCAAATTATCTGGTCCTGGGACAATTGAAAACGATTCTATTGGATTTTCAGTCATTGATAATGAACCGCCTCAGGTTACATTTTTTGCTGATACCACACATATTGCTGAGGATGGAGGGTCTACTACGCTACTTATTATTCTGAGTAGAGCATTTAATCAGGACTCTAAAATTGGTTTAAACTATGAAGGACAAAATTTTTCGGCAGAGAAAGATGTTGATTTTTCATCTGACAAATCGGACTTAGTAACAATTCCTGCAGGTGATACTGTGACTACACTTACTATATCATCAATCGATGATCTGATCCAGGACCCAAATGAGGAGATAATTATTGAATTAAACGACACCGATCCATCGTCAGGCCATAACCCTTTATCAGAGAATATAACATTTGGAATCGTGAGGTCAAAGATAACAATTGATGATGACGAAAACCCTCCAGTCCCAGGAGATGATTTTTATTTTGATACTCTTAGTGTAGACGAGGGTGATGTTTTAACAATCAACGACCCGTTGTTAGGTTTATTAGCCAATGATTTTGACCCTGAAGGAACTCCTCTATCCATTTCACTTCAACTGAGTCCCAATGACGGATTCATATCATGTGCAGGTGTTCCTAATACGATTTGTGCTGATGGTACTTTTGAATATACTCATGACGGAGAAGAAACACCAACTGGTATTGATAAATTTTCTTATACTGTCACTGACGCTGACGGTTTTTCTGCAATTGGTCAAGTGACTATTCAAGTTAATCAAGTTAATGATTGTCCAATAATAGTTGCTGGATTACAAAATCTTGACGAAGGTGAGGTTTTTGTCCTTAATCTTTTAGAGGAGACTGCTGATCCTGAGGAACTTGCAGGTATTGATGATGATCTTACATATCTACAATTAACAGATCCTTCTCCAAACATTGGTACACTAGACATAACACCAGAAGGTATTATGACTTTTGAGGCCCCACCATATTTGGATGGTGAAGCCCCCGTTTTAGTAAGGTTTGATGTTAGGGTTACCGATGGTTTTGGTTGTCCAGAGGATGCAACTATACTTCTTCAGATATCTAATTCAGCTCCACAAGCAGTGGCAGATACTTTTGTTGTTGGTGTAGGAGGCACAATAACTATTCCTGCTCCTGAAGGTGTCCTATCCAATGATCCAGTACCATTTGGTTCAGCATCTGTTGATGTTACTAATTCTCCAAATCTTGCTATAACAAGTGGTCCTGATTTATTTGTATTGAATCCAGATGGTAGTTTTACCTACACTCATGATGGAAGCCCATCACCAAAGGTTGACACTTTTTCCTACAGAATGACAATTACTTATGAACCTGGAATCACTGATGCATCTGAAACAGATGTTTTTATTAAAGTTAATGATTGTCCAATAACTGCCCCAGATTTTTATACAGTCTTTGAAGGTGGTCAAATAAACACACTTCTTACTCTTGATCCGAGTTTACTTGATAATGATACTGACCCTAATGGTGATCCTATTGAAGCTTACCTTGACATTGAACCTGTAACTGATGGTAGCACTGTTACTGTTGACAAAGATGGAAACTTTATTTACACCCACGGAGGTGGTGAGGAAACAGAAGATTATTTTGTTTATTATGCTTGGGATGGATTATGTGAAACATATGATACTGCTAAGATTACGATTCTTCCTAGAAATGACTGTCCTGAAACAAGAGCAAATGGTTATAACAGTTTATCCCTACTTGGCGGTGCACCGATAAGGTCCTATATAGAAAATCTAACTGATGAGGATGGCAATCCATTAAATTTATCAATTGACAGTGTGAGAATTGATGCCTCTGGTGATACCTTATTAGTTTACTCTTCAGACGGAGATATCTGGGTTCTTGGAATGGATGAAGGTGGAATTTTACAGCGAGATTCGCTTTCTGGAGCTTTATTGACAGATACAGATCCTGATGGGGATTTCATATACATGCAAAAACTTTTACCTACCTCAACAAAAAACTGGCTTCTAGATGCTAATGGAGATCCAGTCTATCCATTTCCTGCCCACGCAGTTGACTACGATGTTTATGCAGATGGTTCATTCTATTATGAGCATGACGGATCAGGAAATGTAAGAGATGTCATATACGTTGAGGTGTGTGATGTTCCCCAAACAGGTGAAGAACCATGTTGTGAGTTAGATTCTATAAACCTATTCTTTGGTCCTGATAATGCATGTGCACAAGGTCAAACAGATTATTTCACGGTAAATGAGGGTGGATCTCTAGTTGCAGATGAGGCAAACCTAGGATTTAATAAAATTATGGATTCGCTATCTGGTCAAAAATATACCGGTGTTCTTTTAAATGATTACGACGAAGAAGGCGATATCTTGGAGGTAACTTTAAATACGCTTCCAACCTATGGTGTTATTCAGGGTGGTGCAATTAATGCTGACGGATCATTTACTTACGTTCACGATGGAGGAGAACAGACTGCCGACTCTTTTACTTACATCATGGGTGACAACGGAAGGGAGTGTGCCGAGGTAACTGTCTACATAAATATTATTTCAGTAAACGATTGTCCTGATGCTATAGATACTACATACACGGTAAATGAGGGGGATACATTAATTATTGATGGGGTATTTGGTGGAGGATCTGGACATTTTAGAAATCTACCTGGTATTATGGGTAATGACATCGATACTGATGTTGGTTCAACACCTCAAATCACTGATAATCTAATAGCATTCTATTCTATGTCACAGTATTATGATTCTATTGATGGGCCTGGATTTCTTTTTGAACTCGACACATTACCTAGTATACTTGTTTTGGAGAAGTTAAAAGATCAAAGTTCAAACGAATTTCATGGTTCCATGAAAGGGGGAATTCAAGATACTATTTTGTTACCGAATCCACCTGGATGTGCTGATCCAGATCACGGTGGAAAATGTGAGTCCCCTCCTTCCCTTGTATATTTTGTTGATGCACCTAAAGTAGTAAATGATAGATTTTTAATACCTAAACAAAAAAACTCTATGGAGTTTGATGGAGTAAATTCCTATGTTGAGGTTGAGGACCAGATATTAGACCTATCCTCTCCAAATTATACCATATCAGGTTGGTTTAGGTCCTTTAATGGAGCTGCAGCAAACTCAACCATTCTGAATTTTACAATAAATGGTAATGAAGAAGGAATAAAGATTGGAATTCAAAATAATAGACTCGCATTTGGTATAGGAAATGGAAATACTTACTCGGTTAAACCTTATGGTGAAATAGGGGGAACTAATCTTAATAACCAGTGGAATCACTACGTTTTTGTAAAAAATGGTGATAATTATAAGATGTATCTAAATAAGAATGAAATTTATTCTCAGACCTTGAATAATGCATCTCTTATCTCTGATAAAGCTCAATTACTAATAGGGAAATCAATCTCAGGAGGTATGTTCGATGGTAGGATGGATGAATTATATATTTTCAGTGATGTTATTTCGGAAGATGAAATTTTAAAATTATACTATGGAATATCTACTTCATTAATTAATGATCCTGAGGATGGTGTATTGACAGAATTCGATGTTGATGGATCTTTTACTTATATTCATAGTGGTAAGGATAATGACTTTGATGACAATTTTGTATACCAAATATCTGACGGAGCCTGTACAGATCTTGGTATTGTAAGAATTGTAATAAATCCAGTTAATGATTGTCCTGTTGCTGTTAATGACACAATAAATGTTGACGAGGGAGGAACCGTAACTATTAATGCTCCTGGTGTTCTTATTAATGATTATGATGTTGAAAGTGATCCAATTGAAGCAGAAATTGTTGAACAGCCAAGGCATGGTCTTTTAGTTGGGGCTCTTATTAATCCGGACGGATCATTTACATATGTTCACGACGACTCAGAGACTCAAATTGATTCTCTTCGTTACATAGTAAAAGAGGTTGGTGGAGATCCGGCATGTACAGATACAGCTACCGTCTACATTAACATAAATCCTGTTGCGGATTGTCCTATTCCTGCTGACGACATATATAGAGTTATTGAAGGGGGTGTCCTCGAGGTTGACAGCTGTGTAACTGAGGTTTTATACCCTGGATCTAATAATGAAAATTGGGCTCCAAGTGAACCTAACAGCTCCGGAGATGAGAATATAGGAGAAATTTATGGTATTGGTACTGGTAATGTGATTGGTACCTGGAATGATGAAGACGAAACAAGAAGAAATCAACGATATTTATTTGAGTATGAGAGTATAGTAGCTTCATTGCCAGGTTTCACAAAAATTGGTGAATACGATGGTCACACATACTTCATTTCTGATCAATCGTTTCTATGGAATAATGCGAAAGCTGATGCAGCAGCAAAAGGGGGTTACCTGGCTATGCTAAAAACGGTAGAAGAGAATGATTCTGTAGCAGCAATGTTACCAAATGGACAATTTCACTTTGGTTTGTACCAAGATGAAACAGACCCTTTCTTCAAAGAACCTGAGGGTGGATGGAAATGGATAGATGGAACATATTTATATGATACTGGTAAATCAAGGACGCTATGTGGAGTATTACTTAATGATGATACTGGAGGTGCAGATACTTTGTTTGTAAGTCAGTGGGATCTACCAATCAATGGAGTTCTTACGAATAATGAGATCAAGTATGATGGTAAATTTACATACACCCATAACGGTAGTCAGCTTGGAGATACTATAAAATATAAAATTGAAAGTGATCTCTGTGAGAGTGATGCATTTGCAAATATTATTATAATTCCAATAAATGTCAACGACTGTCCAGATGCTGTGAGAGATACATTCTATATTGATGAGGGTGGAACACTTGATACTTTAGGAGTACTTTTAAATGATTTTGATGTTGATGGAGATGTGTTAAGAGCAGAGAAGGATTCAACGAGTTTAAACTACAGTAATCATGGTGTTACATCAATATTTCCAGATGGTAGGTTAATATATCAACATGATGGATCAGAATCAACGATTGATAGCGTTAGATATAAAGCGATTGATCCAACGGGTTGTGAAAGCATATCTGAGATCATAATCATTATAAATAGTGTGAACGACATTCCGGTTTCAGTAGAAGATAGGTACTCTGTTTTCGAGGGTGACACGCTTGATGTTATTGAAATAGATGGCATCTTGTCAAATGATGCGGACTCAGATATTGGGTCTAGTCTGACAGCTCTATTAATACAAGATGTTTCTGTAGGTGAGTTAAAATGCCCATCAACAAATGCTGACGGAATATGTGCTGATGGTTCTTTCAGATATATACACGATGGTTCAGATACACCAAACGAAGTGTGTTTTACATACAGGGCATATGATGGAGTGCCAGGACCCCCACCAGGTTTTTCAAGTATAACCCAAGTGTGTATTGATATCATTAATAGATTGCCTGATTGTGATGGTGAGGAATATTCTATTCTCGAGGGTGAAGTTATAATTACTGATTTAACAAATGGGGTTTTATCAAACTGTACTGATCCAGATCCAAAAGACACTTTAACTGTAATTCCAATATCTGGTCCAGGAAATGGGACATTTGAATTGTATGCTGACGGTACGTTCTTCTATGACCACGACTGTTCAGACAATCCAAATGAAGTTTTCTTCTCTTACTATATTACTGACGGAGAAGACACCTCTGCTGTAAAAACCTCAAAAATCAATATTTTGAATGAGTGTCCAATTGGAAATGATGATTTATATGATGGAATCGATGAAGGTGGTACTCTTAATATATCATCTTTGGATGGAGTTTTATCCAACGATTCAGATCAGAATTCTTGTGATATACTTAAAATAACAAAACTTGATGATCCTTTATATGGAACTCTTGACCTAAAACCGGACGGCTCTTTTGATTATATTCATGATGACAGCGATAACTTTGAAGATACCTTTACTTATCTTCTTACTGACGGAGAATGTAAAGATCAAGACACAGTGAATGTCACAATAAGAATAAACCCATTACCTGATACGCCTCCTGTTGCTGTTGCTGATTCATTTCCTTGTATTGATGAAGGAGATTTTATTCAAGCCTTATTGCCAGAAGATGGTGTTCTTTCTAATGATTATGATTTAGATACAGGTCAAACACTAACTGTTACTTTAGTTGACGATGTCCAAAACGGAGTTCTTATATTAAATCCTAATGGTACTTTTATTTATACTCATGACGGAGGAGAAACAACATCAGACTCATTTACATACTATGTAACGGATTCTCCTACAAACCTTACGAGTAATACAGTAACCGTGACACTTTGTATAAATCCTGTCAATGATTGTCCTGAACCTTCAGATGACGTATTTACTATTAATGAAGGAGATATTATAGACTCTACACTTACTATTAACGATTTTGATGTAGAGGGTGACGAACTACTAATCAATATATTATCACCTCCTACAATAGGTGGATTTACTTGGAATCAAGATGGTTCATTTGTGTATACAGCACCCCAAGATGTTCAGGCGCCTGGGCCTCAAATTGTAACATTTAATTATATTCTTTCAGATGCCACCGATAGATTTGCCTTTTGTGATTCAATAGGTACAGTAACCATATCAATTAATTATGAAAATGATTGTCCAGTTGTACAGGATGATTCAATAGTCGTTGATGGAAGTGTTCCAAGTTCGAGAATAATAAATGTACTAAATAATGATTATGATATAGATTCTCAAATAGATACTACAAGCGTAACAATTATTTCTGGTCCAAATTTTGGAAATGCCATTTCAAATATTAATGGTACAATTAGTTATAGTTTTGAAGAGTCTCCAATACCTTATGATACGATTGTATACAGCGTTAGAGACTTTGAAGGTTGTGAGAAAACAGGTAGTATTTATATATATATAGAAAATTTAAAAACACCTCGATACCAATTACCAAATTATTTTACACCAAACGGAGATGATTTTAATGACTTTTTCTTGATTAAATATGAAAATATATTAATTAAAGACATGAGTTTTGAAGTTAAGATATTTGATAGATATCAAAGGTTAGTTAATGAATCTGTTATACAATCATCTGATAAAATTTGGGATGGAATGAATATTGATGGATCTGATTTTGTAAAAACTGATTTTTATTTTTATGAAATTACTCCAGTTGAATATTATGACACACCATATATAAGGAGAAGAGATAAACTTATTGGTACAATATATCTAGAAAAGGAGAGATAAACTTTATCGTAAAAAGTTATAAATAGCAAAAGTTGCTAACCAATGTTCACCACCGTATCCACTATCAAACATAATATCAAATCCTTTTTTTGAGTGAGAATCAGATATTGCTAATAGAAGATTTCTATCAGATTCCTTTGTTAATTTATTTGCTACCTCTTTAAGTGTCCATGCCCTATGAAACATCAGACCTATTAAATGACCAATTCCAGGATCTTCTGGATCCAAAACAACTGGAGGATTAATTATTGATTTAAACTCCGATTCCTTTAAAGATGGGATGAATTTTTTAAACCATTTATTAAATTTTTTTTCTTCAAGTAAATATGACATGAGAGCAGCTTCAGCAAGACATGGAGACAAAAAATCTGTACCTGAGGGTTCATATTTTACTGGACAGTCATGGTCATTTAAAAAATTTTTTAAACTGTAATCTTTAATTTTATTGAGAAGATTAATATCATCTGACTCAACTGCATATTCAATCATTAGCGAAAAAGAAAAGGCAGTATTTGCATGTGTACCAGGTCTTAATGGTGTTGATAACTTATCAAGAAATAGTATGGTCCTTTCACTTAGAAGTTGTACTAGCGGCTGTAAGTTTTTAGCCCATTTTTTTGAATCAGGATTATCCCAGCTGATCAGTTCAGAATATAATTTCATTAGCCATGCCCAGCCGTAAGTTCTTTCAAAGCTTTTTGCAAATTCATTTTGAAAAAATTCAAGTTCTTTTCTTAAATTTTCTTGAGATAAATTTTTTTTTAATTTTTTAAGAATAATTTCTTTTTCTGGAATATTAGGAAATTCCTTAACTATTTTGACCATTGCCCAATGACCATGAACTGCAGAGTGCCAATCCCAACAACCATAAAAGGAAGGTGTTATTTCGTAGTGAGGTCTAACCCAGTCTTTGTCAATAAATCTATAACCAATCTTATATGGAAATTTTTTATCAACACAATTAATTGATAAACTAATTAGTTTACTAGCTTTTTCCTCATTAATATTAAAAGTTGGTGGATTTTCTTGTTTCTGAGGATTATTACAAGAAATTAATAAAACACAGATAAGTAATAAAATTTGTCTCATTTTTTTTTACTTGCATTAAATAACCTTTCTTTTTCGTCTTTAGATAAGCTTGAGTATCCACTTTCAGAAATTTTATCTAATATCTTATCAATTTCATCTTGAGAGCTTTCTTCAAAAATATTAGTATCTTTTTCATCTCTCACTTCACTAACCTGTTTGTTATTGAAAAGGTTAATAAAATTTATAAGACCTTGTCCTATATCTATGCCATTTTGTAATTTCTTAATATATATATAGCCTATAATTGCGCCTCCCATATGTGCAATTTCACCTCCAGCATTACTTCCAGCAACATCAAAAAAAGATAAAAGGACATAAAATAAAGCAATATATTTAATTCTTACGGGGCCTATTAGTAACAAATAGAAGGAGTAGTTTGGTAATAATGTAGCTGAACCAACGACTACACTGAAAACACCTGCTGAAGCTCCAAGCATTAATGACTCAGGTACCCTTTCACCATAATATGGTATTATATTATAGATAGCCATAAAAAGAAGTCCACCTATAATACCTCCCAAAACATACAAAGATATTAATGCATTATTTCCAATATTGTCTTGAATAATTTTGCCAAACCAATAAAGAAAAAGCATATTCCAAAGAATGTGCATAAAATTTAAATGAAGAAAAAAATAAGTAATTATTGACCAGGGCTGAAAAATAAATATATTAAATGAGGCAGGAAGCATCAATTTATTTATAAAAATATTAAAAAATGATGAGAGACCTGAGATAGTCATAATTACTTGAATAAAGCTTATTCCAACAAATAGAATTACATTAATTAAAATGATTTTGATAAGACCATTATCCTTCTTTCTCCATTCATTTTTGAAATCTTCAATTATAAAGTTTGCCATGTTTAGTAGTACGTACCGTTTTTATTTTTCCAATATCTTAAAATTATATATCCTATTAACATGCCACCTAAGTGAGCAAGATGTGCAACATTATCTCCAGGCATTCTATTAAACTCACTCCAAACTTCATAAATTCCATATCCTAACACAAGATATTTGGCTTTTATTGGAAAAGGAAAAAAAAGCATATATAACTCCATGTTTGGAAAGAGCATAGCAAATGCTAATAATATTCCAAAAACAGCTCCAGATGCTCCAACCATTGGCACATTACTTTTATTTTCAAGTATACTCATAACAATACTCACACTCTCATTTCTATACTGTGAAGAATTTGGATTTTCTGAGTAACTATTTATAAAATCGTATAGCTGATTATAGTATTCTTTAGACTCATCTAGAATTAGTTTCCTAAATGATTCTGGCGATGGTTGCGAAACATAACTTGTAACCTTACTTTCAAGTCTATAATTTTCTATAAAATTAACTCCAGCATAAAGCATTCCTGCACCGATACCCGTTAATAAATAGAAGATAAAAAACTTTCTTGATCCCCAAACCCTCTCTAAAATTGGTCCAAAAACTAAAACTGCAAACATATTACTTAAAATATGTCCAAAACCAGCATGTATCCACATATAAGTCAAAAACTGGTACGGTTTAAACTCAGATGATAATATATATCTTAATCCAAACTCTTCAATTATATAGCCTGATGTCAATACAAAAATTATCCCATTAATTATTAATATATTTTTTGCAGCTGGTGTTAAATTAAACATTAGAATAAATTTTCTACCTTTTCAATACCTAGTTCAATATAATTTTGTTTCCCATCTGGAGTAAATTTTGGATTTTTGCAGGCAAATAATTTATCGATAATTAGATTCATTTCACTTTCATCTAAGATTTTGTTATTTACTATTTTTACTTTACTTGAAAAGTATTTAAGAATTTGGTTTCTTCTTTCACTTTCTAAATCATTATTATTCTTTTTTGTCTCCTCAATGAAACCTTCTATAAGATCTTTTTCATTAATATCTTCAATCCCAGCAGGTATACCATTTATTACAACTGAGTTCTTTCCAAAATAATCTATGTCAAAACCTATAGATTTAATATCCTCCATAATTGTATTAAGTATTTCAAAATCTGAACTATTTAGATCAATATATTGAGGAAATAAGCATTGTTGTGTATTTGTGTATTTACTAATATCTTTTTTAAATTTTTCATAAATTATTCTTTGCTGACAGTTTTTCAGATTGAAAACCAGTAGCTTTTCTCCTAGTTGTTTAAATATAAATTTATCTAGAAATTGTACTGGCTTGTTATTATTTATATTTTCCTCTTCCTCAAAAATAAAATTTGCTTTATTTTCCGATTTAACACTTTCAAAAATTTCATCCCAATCATTTCCCTTCTTTGATCTAATATCATTTATTTCCTTATCCTCATTTTTAGGGCTGTCATAATTTTTTACAACCTCTTGTAGAAAATTTACATCAGCATTAAAATTTATTGATTGTGATATGTTATACTTATCAAGGGTTTTTTTTATAGTTGAGCTAACCAAACTATATATTAATTTTTCATCATCAAATTTTATTTCTGTTTTCGTTGGATGGATATTAATATCAACTCTAGATGTATCAATATCTAAAAATAAAGTATAGAAAGGGTATTTTTTATCCTCTATCAGTCCCTGATAACTTTTTACAACAGCATGATTTATATAATTATTTTTAACAAATCTATTATTTACGAATATAAATTGTTCTCCTCTGGTTTTTTTTGAGTTTTCTGGTTTACCTATGTATCCAGTTATGTTAATATCTTCAAATCCTTCATTACACTGAATAACTTTTTTTTCATACCCTTTCCTGTAGATTTCAGTTATCCTTTTTTTGAGATTTGATTCTTTTAAGTTAAAGACCTCCACCTCCTCATTCATCAAGATAAAATTTACTTTATGATTTGATAGAGCACATCTAATAAATTCGTCAAAAATATGCCTTAACTCCACATTATTAGATTTTAAAAAATTTCTTCTGGCCGGAACATTAAAAAATAAATTTTTTACATTGATTATTGTTCCAGATTGTATATCAGATTTTTTTTCATCTAAAACTTTTGAGTCTTTTATAAATATCTCATTACCGATTTTACATGTTTTGGTTTTGGATTTAATTCTTAATTCTGCTACAGATGATATTGAGGAAAGGGCTTCTCCTCTAAAACCCATTGTTTTTATTTTATAAAGGTCTTCTGTAACTTTTAATTTTGATGTAGAGTGTCTTAGAAAACATTTTTTAATATCTTTTTTGTCCATACCCACCCCATCATCAATCACAGTAATTGATTCTTTACCAGCATCTTTTATAATTAGCTTTATATTTTTTGCATTTGCATCAATACTATTTTCAATGAGTTCTTTAACTATAGAAGCTGGTCTTTGAATTACTTCTCCAGCCGCAATTTGATTTATAACTGCTTTTGGTAATAACTTGATTATACTCATTTCTTTTTTACAAAACTTTTATATAATAACCACACAAAAAATAGAGGAATAAAAATAAAAATTTTATTGCCTGCATATAACCAGCCAAAAATAAAAAATGAAAGAAAAAATGCTATTATTATTTGTAATTTTGAACTACTTAATTGTTTGCTTTTTTTGGATCTCTTAAAATATTTTTTTGAATTTTTTATTCCTGAAACTCTTTGATCTATGTCATCTTTGACGGGGTCATAATGTCTAGGAGAAAATTTAAATTTTCTGTTATTAGGAAGTCTTATAAATGATGGCAACTTCATTTTTACAAATCATATTAATTAATCTTAAAGATAGATTTAAAATTTGTTAAATTAGTAATGATACTTGAAATGAAGATAATATTTATATATTCTGCATATTTTAAATCTTTAAGAATTTTATGAAGATAGGTATTTTGTGTTATCCTACCTTCGGTGGAAGTGGAGTTGTTGCAACAGAACTTGGAAAGTCTCTTTCAGAGAAAGGTAATATTGTTCATTTTATATCTTATGCTCAACCAGCACGATTGAACTTGATTAGTGATAATTTATTTTATCATGAGGTTTCTGTTAAAAATTATCCGTTATTTGATTTTCCACCCTATGAAACCTCTTTAACAAGTAAGTTAGTTGAAATTGTCAAGTTTGAAAGGCTTGACTTAATACATGTTCATTACGCTATTCCACATGCTTCAGCTGCAATTTTAGCTAAAGAAATTTTGAAGACTATGGGCATCCATATACCTGTAATTACAACTCTTCACGGAACCGATATAACTCTAGTTGGAAAAGACCCATCCTGTAAACCTGTTATAAATCATTCTATAAATTTATCGGATAAGGTTTCTGCTGTTTCTAAAAGTTTAAAGGATGATACAAAAAAAATATTTGATATTAAAAATACAATTGATGTAATTCCAAATTTTATTGATCTTAAAATATATACTTCTGTCAAAAAAAATAATTATAGAATTAAATTTTGTGACCAAGGTGATAAATTATTGATACACACATCTAATTTTAGAAAAGTAAAAAGAATCCAAGATGTCATTAACGTATTTTGTAAAATAAGGAAAAAGAAAAGATGTAAGTTAATAATGATTGGCGATGGTCCTGAAAGGGCTAATATTGAATCTTTAACTAGAACACTTTGCTCATTAAATGATGTAATTTTTATTGGTAAAGTTCCTGATGTAGAAAATGTATTATTTAAAGCTGATCTTTTTCTTTTACCTTCTGAAAAAGAAAGTTTTGGTCTTTCGGCTTTAGAGGCTATGGCTTCATCAGTTCCAGTTGTAAGCTCTAATGCTGGAGGTTTACCTGAATTGATTGAAAATGCTAAGTCTGGGTATATATGTGAAATTGGTGATATAGATGATATGTCAAAAAAATCTCTTCAAATTTTAGACGAAAAAAATCTCAAAATTTTTAAAGAAAATGCTTTTAAGAGGGCAAAAAATTATGATATTGAGAAAATATTGCCAGAATATATTAAAATGTATAAAGGGGTTATAAAGTAGCTTATAAGTGGTCAAGAAAAGAAAAAAAATTTATGTTCTAGATACCTCAGTAATATTATATTCTCATGATTCAATTATGAATTTTGAGGAGAATGATATTGGAATTCCTATTACAGTGCTAGAGGAGTTAGATCATATGAAAAAGGGAAACGATACTCTAAATTTTGAAGCTAGAGAATTTATAAGGATGATTGATAAACTATCGCATGAGAAGATGCTCAATGATTGGATTCCATTAAATGGTAAGACAAAAGGAAAGTTTAAAATTTTAGTTAATCAAGAAACAAAAAATAATATTTTTCATGATGATATAAACGACCATAAAATTCTAGATTCTGCTTTAAACCTACAGAAAGAGGAAAAAGATAAGACAGTGACTTTAGTATCAAAAGATATAAATCTTAGGCTTAAGGCAAAATCACTAAATCTAAAAGCAGAAGATTATCTTACCGGTAAAATTAAAAACCTTAATTCTCTAGAATATGAAAGTCAGGTTATACATAATATAAAGTCAGGAATAATTGATGAAATATATTTAAACAATTCAATTAATAAAAAAGACATTTTTCCTAGAAAAAAACTTTTAGATAATTCCTATTATGTTCTGAAAAACTCTAAGAAATCTGCTTTAATATATCATGATTCCGATGAAGGAAATATATGCAGGATTGAAAAAACCTCAGTTTCTGGGATTACCCCAAGAAATGCTGAACAAGCCTTTGCTATTCATTCTCTCCTTAATGAGAAAATACCTCTCGTATCAATTAATGGAGTAGCTGGTACAGGTAAGACCTTACTCGCGGTAGCTGCAGCAATATCACAGAGGAGAAATTATAAACAGATATTTGTTGCTAGGCCAATTGTTCCTTTAGGAAATAAAGATATTGGATATTTGCCAGGAGATATTTCGTCTAAGATTAATCCGTATATGGAGCCATTATGGGATAATTTTAAATATATCCAAAATCAATATAAAGAGACTTCAAAGGAATACAAGGTTCTAAAAAATATGATTGAATCAGAAAAACTTGTAATTCAACCTCTAGCTTATATTAGAGGAAGAAGTTTCTCTAATATTTTCTTTATAATTGATGAAGCTCAAAATTTAACTCCTCATGAGGTTAAAACAATAATATCTAGAGCAGGGGAAAATACTAAGATTATTTTTGCTGGAGATATTAATCAGATTGATACACCATACCTTGACTCACAAAGTAATGGTTTATCATATTTAATTGATAAGCTTAAAGGCCAGAAATTATATTCACATGTCACCTTGAGAAAAGGTGAGAGATCAAAGCTTGCTAATCTAGCTAATGAACTTTTATAGATATGATTAAATCTTTAACTCAATACAGAGAGGATTACAAAAAAAGTATTGAAGATCCAAAAGAATTTTGGTTAAGATATTCTAAATCATTTCTTTGGTCAAAGGTGCCAAAAGATATTCTTTCATGGAATTTTGAAGATCCTGATGTCAAATGGTTTGCTGACGGAAAGATGAATATTACAGAAAATATTTTTGAGAGAAATAGAAAAAATGAAAGTGATACAGCAATTATTTGGGAGCCCAACGAACCAAATGAAAAAAATATTGAACTTTCTTACTCCCAATTATTTAAACGAGTATGTTCTTTTGCAAATGTCCTTAAATCTCTTGGAGTAAAAAAAGGGGATAGGGTTATAATTTATTTACCTATGATTCCGGAGGCTGCTATTTCAATGCTAGCATGTGCTAGAATAGGTGCAGTCCATTCTGTTGTGTTTGCAGGTTTTAGTGCAAAATCTTTGTCAGATCGAATCAATGACTGTAAAGCAAAAGTTGTAGTCACATCTGATGGAAATTTTAGAGGCAATAAAACTATCCCTGTTAAAAATGTCGTTGATGAGGCACTTAATAAATCTTCCTCTGTCGAAAGTGTTCTGACTATAAAAAGGACAAATAATAATATACAAATGGTCAAAGGAAGAGATTATTGGTATGATGAACTTGTCAAAAGGGAAGATGATTTTTGTAAGCCAGAAAATATGAACTCTGAGGATATTCTTTTTATTCTTTACACCTCAGGTTCTACAGGTAAACCAAAAGGGGTTGTTCATACTTGTGCTGGATATATGATTTATTGTCAGTATTCTTTTGAAAATATTTTTCAATATGAGAAAGGAGATACGTATTGGTGTACTGCTGATGTTGGATGGATTACTGGCCATAGTTACATTGTTTATGGACCCTTGTTATCTGGGGCAAAAACCATAATGTTTGAAGGTGTTCCTAATTACCCTAATCCATCTAGATTTTGGGATGTTATTGATAAGTATAAAGTGAATCAATTCTATACCGCTCCTACTGCAATAAGAGCTCTTCAGTCTTATGGTGATAAGTATGTAGAAGGTTATGAATTTAAGTCACTAAAAGTAATTGGGTCTGTAGGAGAACCAATCAATGAGGAAGCTTGGAAATGGTATTATGAGAGGGTAGGTAAGAAAAAGTGTCCACTGGTTGATACATGGTGGCAAACAGAGACAGGAGGAATTATGATTTCTCCTATACCAAATGTGATTGAATGTAAGCCAACTTACGCAACTTTACCATTACCAGGAATTCAGCCAATTTTGTTAGACAATGATGGAGAAGAAATAAAAGAAAATAATAGGGAGGGAAATTTATGCATAAAGTTTCCGTGGCCATCTATTTTGAGAACAACCTACGGTGATCACAAAAGATGTAAGGAAACTTATTTTTCCACATTTAAAGGATATTATTTTACAGGAGATGGTGCAAAAAGAGATGAGAATGGTATGTATAGAATACTTGGTAGGGTCGATGATGTGATTAATGTTTCTGGTCATAGAATAGGTACTGCTGAAGTGGAAGATGCAATAAATCAAGATTTTAATGTGGTTGAATCTGCTGTTGTTGGATATCCCCATGATATCAAGGGTCAAGGAATATTTGCTTTTGTTATAATAAATAATCCAAAATCAGGGTATGATTATTCTTCTTCAATAAGGTTATCAGTAACAAAACATATTGGTCCAATAGCTAAACCAGATAATATTTTGATAGTTCCAGGTCTCCCTAAGACAAGATCAGGTAAAATTATGAGAAGAATTTTAAGAAAAATTTCCAGTCAAGAATTTGATAATTTTGGTGATACGTCAACATTACTCAACCCAGAAATTGTTGATTTAATAACTAATCTTTATAAAGACAAAATAGCTAATTGAATTATTTAATTATATCTAAACCCTCTTCGGGTTGTTTGATATTCGATCTATTAAGCCTATCTCTCATTGAGTTCAAGTTTTGCTTCCCAAAACTCTCTTTATTACCTCTAAAAATTATTCTCCATATTTTTCCTTTTTTTGACTCAGATACATATAATGAGCCGTCAGGACCTTGAGCTAAACCCATAGGCCTATATTCAGCTTCTTCCATATCGCTTATAACATCTTTCCCAATAAAACCATCAGCAAATATTTCCATTTGACCAATTGGTTCTCCATTTTCAAAAGGAATGAAACCAACTACGTAACCTGCCTGAGGATAGGGCATTCTATTTGTTGATCCGTGAAAAGCAATAAATGCACCATTTTTATATCTTAAAGGAAATTGATTTCCAGTATAAAAAAGTAAATCATTTGGTGCCCAGTGAGCTGGAAGACCCATTATTGGGTTGGAATAATCATTTGATTCAATTTTTCCATCTCCTCCGTACTCAGGCGCTAACATTCTTTTATTTTTGAAATGATCATAATAAGTATATGGCCATCCATAATTATCTCCACTTTGTATTTTCATAAACTCCTCGGCAGGCAATACAGTATTATCCCATTTACTATAATATTGTGGGTAATGGTTGTGTAGAAAATCTCTACCATGATTAACACCATATAAACTGTTAACCTCATTATTCCAAGTTAATCCCACGACACTTCTTATACCGGTTGCATATCTAATACCATCTTTTAAAGATTGTCCAAGCTTATTTTTATTAAATTTCCAAATTCCACCAAGAAGTTCAAGTTGCTCACAGGGATATTGACCTTTAACATTTTCAGTTGAATATGTATTTGGTTTGGTATCCCAATCCTCACATGCATTCGTAGGCGCAGAAAATGTTACATACATGTTATTTTCTTTATCAAAAGCGAGCGATTTTGCATTGTGCCATCTAATTGGATAAGGATCAACAAGAACTATTTCTGGTTTTCCCTTTGGTATTAATTCATATGGATCAAGCAATTGTCTATAAATTACAAGTTCAGAACTATAATACAGATATCCATCATTTATCTTCATCTCAGTACCAAATTTTCCATCATTAGGATAATCACCAAATCGTTCTACTATATCAGCTTTGCCATCGCCATTGTTGTCCCTTAATGCTACATTGCCATTTCTTCCAGATGCTTTTCGTAGCTTGACATAAATATCACCATTGCTTTTTACTGCAATGTGTCTTGATGGACCAACTCCTTCCGATACGACTATGGCACCAAATCCTTCAGGCATATATAAACCACCATTGTCAATATCTGGAGAGAGATTCTTTATTATATTTATTTTACTTTCATTTTTTTTTTTTGACGTACAGTCTGAAAGTAATAAGATTAATGTCAGAAAAAATAAAGTTTTTTTCAATGTATTTTTTATTTTACACAAAATTATTCTATTAAACTTCCTTTTTGAATTTTTTGTTTTCTTTTTTTAGATTGTAATATGATTCTAAAATTTTTATTTGTTTTATTCTGGTTATTTTCATCAGAAAATAATTTTATTGAAAATGAATATGTTAAAGTTCTGACCAAATGGACTTTATTAGAGGAGACTAAAAAAAAGAAAATTTATGAAATTTCTTTTGAAATAATCAATAAAAAAAATGAAAACATCTATTATATTGGTTTAGAATCTAAGAATATTCAGAGGTCTATTGAAGGTAAAAATTTATCAACTAAAAGTATAGAAACCATCAATGATAATAGAAATGAAAAGGAAGCTAAAGTTACAACCGCTGTTCAAAAAGGATCTTCTTATGTAGATAGTGGAGGTGCTGTACCTGTAGGTGACCAATCCTCATTGTCTGGGGGTGGATCTGGAAGATCTGATGTTACTGAGAGAAAAGGACTCGAATCAAAATCTAGTAATTCAAATTTAAATACTTTTTCCTATCAAATACTTACACACTTTTTTTCATTTAATACTAATAATCCAAAGAATTTAAAATTTTTTCAATACGATAATAACTTAAAGAGTATTCCTACTTATTCAAATTCGTCTGATATATTTTCATATTTTGTTACCTTAAATAATATTGTTCAAGACGATATAATCGATGGATCCCCAATAATTTGTAAAATACCTCCTGAAGGTTTGATTTATAATTCTAAAATTGAAATATCAAAAAAAACAAACCAAAAACCAGATGAGTTTTTTCTATTATTTACGAAAGATGAAATTTATGTGAATAAAATGAAGTTATTAATTGACAAAACATTTCATCTTGACTTGAATGAGGCAATTGAAAAGTATAAAGAACTACAAAAAATAAGAAATGAGTCTCTGTAGAGAATAATTTTTGACAGTATGTAATTTCTGTTTTTAATAATAATTATTGAGGACTCGGAGGGAGTCGAACCCCCAACCTCCTGGGCCGTAACCAGGTGCTCTATCCAGTTAAGCTACAAGTCCAATTTGTAAATCTAATAATTAATAATAAGTAGTTTGAGAATTATTTAAGATTAGGATTATATAAACTATCTTTGTCCGAATTAGTTAGTATGAAATTATTTTTTTTACTTTTTACCATTTTTTCATTTTCTAATCTGAATGCTCAGGAAAATGATAATACAGATAAAAAAGAAAAAATCAAGTTTCGATCTTCCAGGCTACTTAAAGTTAAACTTTTCCTTGACAACTTTAAGTGATTCAGATCCGTCGATGAAGACAAACTTATTTCCATCAAGATCATTTGATTTATACTACTCTAAACCTCTTTTTTTAGATGAAAATTTTTCTTTTAATCCAGGGTTGGGTCTTTCGATAGATAAGATGTCATTTAAAAATGATATCATTCCAATTACTTTTATAGATAATGACGGTTTAGACCAAACAACAATTGATACATTGTCTTTCGTACCAGATAAAAATTCTTTGAAAGGCAATTATTTGATATTGCCTATAGATTTAAAATATTATTTTGGTTCTGGAAAATATGACAAAGGAAGATTTTTTATAGGTCTTGGTGCTGAAATTGGTCTTATGATAAGTTCTTCGACCAAAATTAAGAATAAGATAAATAACGTAATGACCCACACAAAAATTAAAAATGACTTCGGTCTAAATCAATTAAAATATGCTATTTCTTTACAGGTTGGATCAGGAAATTTTAATTTATACTATAAGATGCATCTGTCAAATCTTTTTGGTGATTCAACAGTCCCATTAAATGTATCTAAGAATCCATATATTAATAAATTTGGAATTTCTTTTTCAATTTTTTAAAAATTTTTCCTGAGTCTAGCTATTGGTATATTTAGTTGTTCTCTATATTTTGATATTGTCCTTCTTGCTACTTTGAATCCTTCTTTATTTAATATTTTTTCCAAATGCTCATCTGATAATGGGTTTTTTTTATCTTCAGAGTCTATTACATTCTTCAAAAAGTTTTTAACAACTTTACTGCTTACATACTTTTCTCCTTTCTTAATTTTAGACTCTGAGAAAAAGTATTTCAGTGGGAAAACTCCAAAGTCTGTTTGAACTACTTTACTACTAACTATTCTGCTAACAGTTGAAATATCCATCTTAATTATTTCAGAAATATCTTTTAGAATCATAGGCTTTAAGTCATTTTCATCTCCATCTCTAAAAAATTTTTTTTGATAATCAATTATTGCTTTCATCGTTTTTTTAAGTGTAGAATTTCTCTGATTCAGAGCTTCGATAAACCATTTAGCTGACTTAATCTTATTTTTAATGAAATCATAAGACTCTTTTGATTCATTATCTTTCTCCTTTTTTTTGGATAATTCGTCATACATTATTATGTAATTTTTATTAATATTTATTTCTCTATTTAGAGATGTAAACTCTATCATAAAATTTTTTTCATCTTTTTTAATAATGAAATCAGGAATTAGAAATTCTGTGTGACTTAAATCTTCAGTTCCACCAGAGGGAATAGGGTTAAGAGTTTT
>CACPHX010000010.1 GCA_902633975.1 uncultured Marinoscillum sp. | reverse complement strand
ATGATTACAATAAAAATCCATCATTTATGAACGATTTTTCTTTCAGGTATGGAAAGAAACTATCACATAAGTTTGCTTTCAAAATCACTGGAGGGTTTTTAAAAGCTAATGACTGGCAAGCTAGTGACTACAGAAATAAACTTAATTTAGCTACTCCAAGTAGTGGTAGATGGACTGATTCTGGATATGATGGTGTAAATATATATGGGGATGAGGTTACTATAAATTTGGAAGATATTGAAGACCAAATTGCTGAAGGATTTGCTGATAATTTAGGTTATACCGAAGGTACCCAAGAATATGATGACGCTATTGAACTAATAAGAAATGCTGTACCCAATAAGGATTTAACAAGGACAGGTTTTAAAGAAGTTGATTTAGTTGATTATAACGCTGAAAATGTTAAAATCGGTGGAAGTTTTCATTATAACATAAACGACAACTTTAAATCTGTATTACAGTTTAATTATGCAAAAGGTTCAAGTGTTTATTCTGCTCAGAACAGATTTTCATTAAATAATTTTTCAATAATGAATTATAAGGCTGAATTACAATCTGAAACTGTTCTTTTAAGATTTTCTGGTGCTAATGAAAATTCTGGCGATACGTACGATGCTGGTACTCTTGCAATTCAAATGAATGAATCATGGAAAAATAGTGAATTATGGTATCAAGATTTTTTTACTGGTTTCTTAAACGGAAAGTTAGCATTTGCATTAAGTGATGATGAGTCTGTTAAGCTTGGTAGAATGTTTGCTGATAATGTTGATGAATTTGGTAATATTTTAGACTCATCTAAACCGCATATGCCGCAATCAGGTTCAACCCAATTAAATGACCTTAAAGAGTCTATCATATCAAAAAACATTCCTGATGGAGGTGCAAGGGTATTTGATAAAAGTTCAATGTATAATTTTGACTTTAATTATAACTTTAAAAATTTAATTTCATCATTTAATCTTTTATTTGGTGCAAATGTTAAATACACAGTAATAAATAGTGAAGGGTCAATATTCTTTGATAAACCTGGAGACCCACTAGGTATCTATGAACTTGGAGCTTTTTTACAATATACTGACGAGTGGTTTTCAAAAAGAGTTTTTCCTAACATCTCCTTAAGATTAGATAAAAACCAGTATTTCTCAACTAGAATAACTCCAAGATTTTCAATGGTTTACGATTTAGACAACCAAAGCTCAAAATTTTTACGACTATCAGCTCAGACTGCGTTTAGATTTCCATCAGTTGTGGATCAATGGACTGATTTATACGTGGCTCCAGTAAATGTAGTGGGAGGTCAGTCAGTTCTACAGGATCAATACAATTTAAGAGATTCAAATATTTACCCTCTTGATGGCAATAACCCTGTCTTGTCAAATCCAATTCTTACAGATATTTTTCAAATGCCTGAGTTTGGTCCAGAGAAAGTAACAGCTTTTGAAATAGGATACAAATCCTTATATCTAAATAAGAGAATTTTACTTGATGCTTATTTATTTTATAATAACTATAATGGATTCTTAGCTCAACAATTACTTTCACTAGATCCATCAGGAGAAGACAAAAGATTTATCACAACAGTTAGTTTAGATCAACCTGTCAATTCTTACGGCTGGGCATTAGGCTTTGATTATAAACTTAAAAATAATTTTGAATTCTCAAGTAATGTGTCTTATAACGATGTCAATACAGTTTTGAAACCTGGTTTCCAGATACAGTTTAATACTCCAGATTACAGATATAATATTTCATTTGGTAATAGAAAATTGACTAGTATAATTGGGTTTAATATTAATTATAGATGGCAAAATTCATTTTTATGGGAATCAGCATTCGGTGTTGGCACTATACCTCAGATTCATAATCTAGACGCACAGGTTACTTTCAATTTAGAGAATATAAAATCCAGAATAAAAATTGGTGGCTCTAATATTTTGAATCAGTACCACACAACTAGCTTTGGAAGTGCTAACGTTGGTGCTCTGTATTATGTATCAATTCTTTTGGATAATATTATTTGACGTCTTTTTAATAAGGTCCCAACTTTCATCTACAGTTTTTTTATCTGCAAATGTGCTCCCAATTGGCATTCTAATAGATACTTTATCTTCTATTTTTGTATGAGAAATATAGATTTCACCTGTATTATTTAGTTTTGATATCAAATCAAAATTCAATGTATCTAGATCCAAATTTTTGAAATTGGCGTTATATGGTCTAAACCTAAAGTTGATCATGTTAATATTTTGATTGCAGGTAATCTCAAAGTTTTTATCAGATTTTATTTTTTTATTTAAATATTTAGCAAGATTAATGTGGTTTAAAATATATTTTTTTAAACCTTTTTTTCCGTAAGTTCTTAAAACAAACCAAAGTTTTAATGCTCTAAACCTTCTTCCTAGTTGTAAACTCCAATCTTTATAATTTTTGATCTTTTTATTAGATGATTTTAGATATTCAGGATGAATTTCCAGTGTTTTGGTAAGTAAATTGTGGTCTTTGACATAATATAAGCTGCAATCAAAGTTAGTCAGTAACCATTTATGTGGGTTAAAGAGAAAAGAATCGGCTAGGTCTAAGTTTTTGATATATTTTTTGTACTCATCAACAATAAGTACACTTCCTGCATAAGCAGCATCAATATGGTGCCATATTTTATATTTATTTGCCAATAAACAAGTTTTGTTTATATCATCAAATGAAACAGTCCCAGTTGTACCAAAAGTAGAAATAATTGCAATAGGTACATATCCATTATTTATATCTTCATTGATTTTTTTTTCCAAATCATTTATATCTATTGATAGATCAGAATTTGTATTTATTTTAATATAATTTTTGGATCCAATACCAATTATTTTAACTGCTTTTTCGATACTACTATGTGCTTCTTTAGATCCATAAACCCTATATCGATTATTATTAATTCCATCAGAATTAGATTTAAAATCATTTTTTAATTCTCTAGCAGTTAGAAGAGAACATATTGTTCCTATAGAAGCTGTATCGTTAATAACACCTTTCCACCTACTTGGTAATCCCATAAAATCTCTTAACCAATCTGTGACCTTTTCTTCTAGTTCAGTTGCTGCAGGTGACGTGTCCCACATCATGCACTGTGCTCCAATTGTAGAAATTAACATCTCTGCTAGTATTGATGGAAAACTATTATTAGCTGGAAAAAAAGCATAAAAATTAGGATTTTGCCAATGAGTTATTCCTGGCATAATTTTATTCTCAAAATCCTGAAAAATCTTTTCAAAACTTTCTCCATCTTCAGGTATAGAACTTTGTAGAGAATCATATATTTCCCCAGGTTTAACTTTTGATTTTATAGGGTATTTTTTAATATTATTGTGGTATTCAAACATCCAATCAACTAAATTGTGAGCCTCTTTCTTGAATTGGTTTATATTCATATTTAATGATGTATTTATTTGTTATATAACAAAAGACGATTTAATTATGCAATGTATAATTTATTAATCTAAAAAAATAATTTATGTTCGATTGGAAAAAACCAACAGTACAGATGCTTGGAAGATGGCAACCGTGGCATGACGGCCATCAGGCTCTTTTTAAAAGATGTGTAGCTAAAACAGGTCAGGTAATCATTCAAGTTAGAGATGTACAAGGTGCATCAGGAGGTAAGGATCAAGACGACAATCCCTTTGATTGGGATCAGGTATGTAAAAACATTGAAGATGGACTTTTAAGAGATAACTTTATAAGAGGTGAAGATTACGAGATCATGATGGTTCCAAATATAGTTAACATTACTTATGGTAGGGGAGTAGGTTATGCATTTGATGAAGAGGTCTTTGACGAGGCAACTCATGCAATAAGCGCGACAAAAATCAGAAAAAAATTAAGGAAAGAGGGTAAGCTTTAAAATGAGTAGCAGTACTAAAATCATTTCATGGAATGTAAACGGTATCAGGGCTATTATTAAGAAAGATTTTCTAAAAGACATAAAGGAAATGGATCCAGATATAATCTGTTTGCAAGAAACAAAAGCAGGAGAAGAGGATGCTTTAAAAACTTTAGAGGTAATGGATGGTTATTACCTTCATGTTAATTCTTCGAAAGCAAGAAAAGGTTACTCAGGAACTGCTATTCTATCAAAGAAAAAACCTCAAAAAATCATAAATGATATAGGTGTCGATATCCATGATCAGGAAGGAAGAGTTATGTTTTTTGAAAATGATGATTTTAATTTAGTAAATGTTTATGTTCCTAATAGTGGACAAGAATTAAGAAGACTTGATTATAGAAAAGACTGGGATGTTGAATTTTT
Organism: uncultured Marinoscillum sp.; assembly: GCA_902633975.1. GTDB lineage: Bacteria > Bacteroidota > Bacteroidia > Cytophagales > MED-G16 > MED-G16. The sequence goes on along the minus strand of CACPHX010000010.1, from coordinate 46,929 downwards.
AAATTATTGTAGTAAGCTTTCAGAAATAAAACCGACTATTATAACTGGTGATTTTAATGTTGCTCATAAAGAAATAGATATTGCTAGACCTAAACCTAATTACAATAAATCAGCAGGGTACACTCAAACTGAAATTGATGGTTTTGATAATTTTATAAGTAAAGGATTTATTGATATATATAGAGAATTAAATCCTGATAAAGTTAAATACAGTTGGTGGAATTATAGATTTAAATCAAGAGAAAGAAATGTTGGATGGAGAATTGACTACTTTATTTTAAGTTCTTCACTTAGAAATAATGTTGTAAACACAGAGATTCATAATGAATATTTTGGTTCAGATCACTGCCCAATATCACTTGATCTAAGTTTTTAATTCCAAAGCATTTGAATTTTTCTTTAATACTTCAATTATAAAATCAATGTGTGTATCGAGATCTCTTTTGATCAAATCACTACCTAATTTTATCTCATTTCTATCAACTGATGCTGCAAATGATTTTTTCCTTAAATTTTTTAGGACAGATCTACTTTTTAAGTCGGATATGCCATTAGGCCTCACTTTAGAACATGCGACAATAAAACCGGTAATTTCATCACACGCAAGTAAGTATTTATCAAGATTAGTTATACATTCATTTCCCCATTTAGAATAATGACATGATATTGCATAAGCTATTTTTGTTAGTCCTAAATCATTTAGCTTTTTTACCATAACATCAGGATGTTTCTCTGGATATTTTTCATAATCTGCATCATGTAATAATCCAGTTATATAAAATTCATCAATGTTTTCATCAATTTTTTTTGCATATTCCTCCATAACCATTGCAACACTGAGTGAATGAATGATTAAACTTTTGTTTGATAACATTTTTTTTAATATTATCATTGCCTCATCTCTATTTATAAATTGATTCATGAGATATATTCTTTCATTATTTATTCTAATAGCATCATTTTCAGCCTTTTCTCAAAATAAAATAAATTGGTATGAGTTAGACTCATCAACCAAAATTAATAATAATGGAAAAAAAATAATAATCGATTTGTATACAGATTGGTGTGGCTGGTGTAAAGTAATGGATAGAAACACATTTACAAATGAAGAAGTTATTAATATCATAAATAATAAATTTATTCCCATAAAATTTGATGCTGAGTATCAAGAAGAGGTATTCTTTAATAATAATAATTTTAAATTCGTCAAGTCAGGAAGAAGAGGTATTAATGAATTAGCATATTACCTCACAAATGGCAATTTATCTTACCCCATGACAGTATTTCTTGATGAAAATTATAATCTTATTACATTACTCCCAGGATATCATAAACCAGATTTTTATAAAAAAGTATTAAGTTACATTGGTAATGATTTTTGGAAAAATATGACATGGGAGGAATATTTAAAGAATAATTAGATTTAATGATTGTAAAACAAATATATACTCAGTGCCTTGCTCAGGCTTCCTATTATATAGAATCTGATGGTGAATCAGTCGTCATTGATCCAATTAGAGACATAGATTCTTATATTAATTTGTTGGATATAAATAATTCTAAGTTAAAATTTATATTGGAGACTCATTTTCATGCTGATTTTATATCTGGACACTTAGAACTAAATAAAAAGTATGGTGTGCCAATAATATTTGGCCATAATGCAGAACCTGCATACGATTTTTTAGGAAAAAAAGATGGAGAGATTATTGAAGTTGGAAAAGTAAAGATTAAAATTATTCATACACCTGGTCATACATTAGAATCAGTTTGTTATCTTTTGATTGATGAAAATGGTAACGATCATGCTTTATTTACTGGTGACACATTATTTATTGGTGACGTTGGCATACCCGATGTAGCTCAGAGATATCAAAATACTACTAAAGAAGAACTAGCATCAATTTTATATGAATCATTAGAAAAATTAATGTTATTAAGTGATGATGTAATTGTTTATCCTGGTCATGGAAAAGGGACTCAATGTGGAAAAAATCTTTCATCAGAGACTAGCTCAACTATTGGAAAACAAAAAAGATTAAATTATGCTTTAAATTTTAGCAGAAAAGAAGATTTCATTAAATCAATTTGTTCTAATATACCTGAGCCACCTGACTATTTTATTGAGGCTGTTAACAAAAATGCTAATGGGTACATATATCAGGAAAAAATAATAAATCAATCAAATAATCCAATAAATCAAGTAAAATTTTTAGAGCTATTAGATAATGAAAATTATATTTTTATAGATACAAGGAATCCTGATGAGTTTGCAAAAAAGCATATAAAAAAATCAATAAATATTGGATTGAATGGATCATTTGCTATTTCTGCAGGAAATTTGATTAAAGCAAACAAAAAAATTGTTCTAATTTGTAAAAAAGGAAGAGAAAAGGAATCAATAATAAGATTATCAAGGGTTGGGTTTGATAATATAATTGGATATTTAGATTCTTCTATTGATAAATATTTTGATGATAAATACTTGAGTTATATCCCTCAAATCAACAGTTGGGAAGTGTCAGACAAAAGTGAATTTCAAATTCTAGACGTAAGAACAAAATCAGAATATGATAATTCTCACTTAAGTGGTTCTATGAATCTACCTTTATATGATATTAATAAAAATTATAAAAAATTAGATAGGGGAAATAAGTATTTAGTTCATTGTCAGACAGGATATAGATCAATGATTGCCTCATCTATACTTAGAAATTATGATTTTGATGTAGTGGAAATTAAAGATGGATTACAAGGCTTTATTAAATCTAATAGTAAAGAATTAATTATCTACTAGGTTATGAATATAATAAAACTTTTTTTTCTCATATACTTTATTCAAAATCCATATGATATTATTCCCACTGATGCTATAAAAAAAATAACAAATCATGATAAAAACTCTATTTTAATTGATGTTAGAACAAAAGAGGAGTTAGATGAAATTAAAATAGAAGGTGTTATAAATATTGATTTCTACTCTAGTGAATTTGAGAATGATTTATTGAATCTTGATAGGCATAAGACATATTATTTAATATGTAGATCTGGTAGGAGAAGTGGCATAGCAACAAGTTTTATGCGTGATAATGGTTTTAAAGAAGTATATAATATTAAAGGCGGTATGGTAGAGTGGCAAAACTCTAACTTAAGCTTAAATATAAAAAAAGGTCACTAAGTGTGACCTTTTTTTATAAGTAATGATTTGAATTTATTCTACATCATTCCTCCCATTCCTCCTCCTGGAGGCATTGGTGGAGCAGCTGGAGCCTCTGGTTCAGGTTCATCAACTACAACACATTCCGTTGTTATCAATAAACCAGCAATTGAGGCAGCATTTTCAAGTGCAAGTCTTGAAACCTTAGTAGGATCAATTATTCCTGCTTTAAACATAGACTCAAAACTATCTGTTGCAGCATTATAACCATAATCTCCTTTTCCTTCTTTAATTTTTTGAATCACAACAGAGCCCTCACCACCAGAATTTTCAACTATTGTTCTAATAGGAGCTTCAAGAGCAGTTTTTACAATTAAAACACCTGTATTTTGATCTTCATTTTCTAAGTCAAGCTTATCTAGCGACTCTATAGCTCTAAGAAATGCTGTACCACCTCCAGCTACAATTCCTTCCTGAACAGCAGCTCTTGTTGCATGAAGCGCATCATCAACTCTGTCTTTTTTCTCTTTCATTTCAACCTCTGTTGCGGCACCAACATACAATATTGCTACACCACCAGAAAGTTTTGCGAGCCTTTCTTGAAGCTTTTCTTTATCGTATTCAGAAGTAGTACTCTCAATTTGTTTTTTAATTTGATTTACTCTCCCATCAATATCAGCTTTTTTTCCAGCACCACTTACTACAGTGGTATTATCTTTATCAATATTTACTTTCTCAGCTGTACCTAAATAATCGATAGTAGCACTTTCAAGTTTGTAACCTCTTTCTTCAGATATTACAGTTCCTCCAGTTAAGATTGCAATATCTTCAAGCATTGCCTTTCTTCTATCACCAAATCCAGGAGCTTTAACAGCTGCAACCTTTAATGCTCCTCTTATTTTATTTACAACTATTGTTGCAAGTGCTTCACCTTCTATATCTTCAGCAATAATTAGAAGTGGTTTCCCACTTTGCGAAACTAATTCAAGAACAGGAAGAAGTTCTTTCATTGCAGAAATTTTCTTATCGTATATTAGAATATAAGGATTTTCAAGTTCTGCTTCCATTTTATCACTGTTTGTAACAAAATAAGGAGATAGATAACCTCTGTCAAATTGCATTCCCTCAACTGTTTTAACCTCAGTTTCAGTACCTTTAGCTTCTTCGACAGTTATAACACCATCTTTACCAACTTTATCCATTGCATTTGCTATCATTTTACCAATTTCATGGTCGTTGTTAGCTGAAACAGTTGCAACTTGAGATATCTCACTAGAATCTTTAATATCTTTAGATTGGGATTTTAAATTACTAACAACTTCTACAACTGCTTTATCAATTCCTCTTTTGAGATCCATTGGATTAGCACCTGCTGCTACATTTTTGATTCCAGTGTTGAAAATAGCTTGAGCAAGCACTGTTGCTGTTGTTGTACCATCACCTGCGTCATCAGCAGTTTTTGAAGCAACTTCTTTAACTAATTGTGCCCCCATATTTTCAACTGCTTCTTTAAGTTCAATCTCTTTAGCAACTGATACACCATCTTTGGTAACAGTTGGGGCTCCAAATTTTTTATCGAGAATAACATTTCTTCCTTTTGGACCTAACGTTACCTTTACTGCATTTGCAAGAATATCTACACCTTTTCTAAGGTTTTCTCTTGATTCTGTATTAAAATGTATTTCTTTAGCCATAATAATTAAATTTAATAATTAAACAATACCGAAAATATCAGACTCTTTCATAATAAGGTAATCAACACCATCTATTGACAATTCTGTACCTGAGTATTTGCCGTATAGAACGCTATCACCTACTTTCACATTCATCTTATAATCAGATGTACCATTACCTACAGCAATGATTTTGCCTTTTTGAGGCTTTTCTTTAGCTGTATCAGGTATAATTATACCGGAGGCTGTCTTTTCTTCAGCTGCAGCAGGTTCTACTAGAACTCTATCTGCAAGTGGTTTAAAATTAATTTTACTCATAATAAAAATTTTAAAATTTAGTATTTATTTATAACATATTCATAATTCGTGCCAAATTGGGTTATGTTGACATAATGTCAATAACTAGAACAACGAATCAATTTCTTGGCTATTATTAACTTGGTCTTCAATTTGACCTGCATTACTTGGTACAATATTTTGCTCATTAGCTTGGTCTATATTTGGACTGGAAATTTCAGTTATACTAGGTTGACTTGGAAGAAATACCTTTGTTAGAAGTGTTAGAGATACTACTAAGATTGCTAATGTCCAGGTTACTTTTTCAAGTAGATCATTAGTTTTTTGAACACCCATAAACTGGTTTGATCCACCTCCACCAAACTGAGATGAAAGTCCACCTCCTTTTGAGTTTTGAACCAATACCACTAATATTAAAAGTATTGATATAAAAATAAGTAGACCGACAACAATACTATACATTTTTACTTTTTAATTTTTTAATTTTTTTTGCAAAGTAAATCTTTTTTTTTGAATTATTTGAGATAAGTTTTTCATAAATTTTAATTGCTTCTGAATACTTTTTTTGTTTTGTTAAAATCTTAGCCATATTTTCTGTAGTAAAGTATATTTTACTATGCTTGGGTTTTGATAAGTCTTCGGAATTATCATTTTCTCTTTTAGAATTTATTTCAGGTTTATTTTTTATAAAATCACTTATTATTTTATTTTGTAAATTATAATTATTCTCTAAAATACATTTTAAATAAGTTCTGTCAGGATGCCTAATAGATAAAGAGTTTAATATTTTTTTATATTCTGGATTTGATTCATTAGGAAGATTAAATAAAAATGGGATAAATGAAAAAGGATATTTTCTTTTAAAATTATCAAAATAACTTTTTTTCATATTTACCAATTTGCAACTGAGGAGTTAAAAATATCTAAAACTATTTGATCAAATATCTCTTCAACAAATTCTTGTTCGTTAGATGACAAATCTTCTGTATTTTGGTCGAAGTCTTTATAGAAAGAAAAAGATTTATTTTCAAAATTAAATTGTTCATCGGTTTTATTAAGATAAGATGCGTTTACCCTGACAGTAAGCCTAGTTAATCCTGTAAAAAATTGAGCATTTCTTCCACCTTCAGCCGTTGGAGCTACTGGAGATAAAGAAAAATCTTCAATGGTACCTTCAATTTCTAAATCGCCATTCTCATCCACAATTTCTAGACTTGTATTTCTCTCAAAGTAATCTTTAATTTTCTCGGTAAAAAGGACACTCATATTAGATGGTCCAAGAGGAGAATTATTGAAAAAGTTTTCAAAACTTATTGTTTTTACTTCTGGTGAAATAGATGCTCCTGTAAAAGAATAAACACCACAACCATAAGAAATTGTCAAAAAAAATAGATAGATAATAACTTTAAATACTTTCAATATTGTAATATTTAATTTTTCTGTATAGGGTCCTTTCTGATATTCCAAGATCTTTTGCTGCATATTTTCTTTTATTTCTATTTTTTCGAAGTGCCTTAATGATTAGTTCTTTTTCTTTCTTTTCAATGCTTAGTGACTCACCATCAAATTCAACTTCAGTAACTTCTTGATAATTTTCATTGTTATGATTATCGCTTTCATTAATCAATATTTTATTTTCTTCAATTAACTCAGTGTCTTTACTTTCTAAATGGACATTTTCATTAGTGTTTAAAATGTTATCTATAATCTTTTTCATTTCAGTAATATCATTTTTAAGATCAAAGAGTATTTTGTATAAAATATCTCGCTCGTTATAATTTTCATCATCTGAATCTAGATTCGAATTCGATAAAGCTGGAAGATTATTTGTGTTAGGGATATATTTCTTAACTGTTTCTAAATCAATGTTTCTTTCGATTTCAAGAACAGACATTTGTTCGGTAATGTTTTTAAGTTCTCTTATATTACCAGGAAATCTGTATTTCATCAGTTCTTTTTTAGCTTCTTCAGATAATCTAATAGGATTAATATTGTTTTTATCTGAAAAGTCCGATGCAAACTTTCTAAAAAGAAGTGATATATCTTCCTCTCTTTCTCTGAGAGGAGGAACAATTATTGGAACAGTATTTAATCTATAAAATAAATCTTCCCTAAACTTTTTGTTTCTCACTGCATCTTCAAGATTTACATTAGTAGCTGCAATAATTCTAACATCAGTTTTTTGAACTTTTGAAGAACCAACTTTCATGAATTCCCCATTCTCTAGAATTCTCAATAATCGTGATTGTGTTGAGAGTGGCATTTCTCCTATTTCATCTAAAAAAATTGTTCCTTTGTTCGTAACCTCGAAATATCCTTTCCTTGATTCATTTGCTCCAGTAAATGATCCTTTTTCATGACCAAACAGCTCTGAATCAATCGTTCCTTCTGGAATAGCACCACAATTTACAGCTATAAATTGTCCGTGTTTTCTTTTACTAATTGAATGAATGATTTTAGAAAAAGACTCTTTTCCAGTACCACTTTCACCAGAAATTAACACTGTCATGTCTGTCGGAGCAACTTGTATTGCAACTTCTATGGCATGATTTAATGGTGTTGAATTACCGACAATGCCAAATTTTTGTTTTATGGTTTTTATTTTCTCTAACATATTTCTCCAAATAATGTAGCTGAATTACATTCTTTAATTTTAACATCAACATATTTCCCTATTATATTATCTTTTTTAGAAAATATTACCATTTTATTTTCTGAGGTTCTACCTCTTAAGAATTTATCTGATTTTTTAGATACACCTTCCACTAAGATTTTGTATTGTTCATCAATGGTTAACTCATTTCTTTTAAAAGAATGAATATTTTGTTTTTTTACAATTTCATCAAGTCTCCTTTTTTTAGTTTCTAAAGGAATATCATCTTTGTATTTTCTGTGTGCTAAAGTTCCTGGTCTCTCGGAGTAGTAAAACATATAAGAATAATCATAAATAACATTATCCATTAAACTTAAAGTATCTAGATGTTCTGACTCACTTTCTGAGCAAAATCCGGTAATAAAATCGGATGAAATTCCACATGAATTACCAACGATTGACCTAATATCATTTATTTTATTTAAGTACCAGGTCCTATCGTATGTTCTATTCATTTTCTTCAAAATTCTTGAGTTACCACTTTGAGCTGGTAAATGAATATAATTACAAACGTTATCGTATTTTTTTATTACACTTAATACATCACTAGTGATATCTTTTGGATGGGAAGTAGAAAATCTGATCCTTAAATCAGGACTAATGTTGGCCGTCATTTCCAATAAATCACAAAAGTAAACAACATCTTTATTTTCGGATTGTTTTTCCAATTTTATCTTATTATTATTTAAAGGAGACCATTTAAATGAGTCAACATTTTGACCAAGAAGAGTAATTTCTCTGTAACCTTTATTAAATAAATCTTTAGCCTCATTTATAATACTGTAAGGGTTTCTACTTCTTTCTCTGCCTCTTGTGTATGGAACTACACAAAAAGAGCACATATTATCACATCCTCTCATAATTGAGATGAATGCTGTAATTCCATTAGAGTCGATTCTTACAGGTTCAATATTTTCATATGTCTCTTCAAGTGAAAGTATGGTATTTATTGACTTTTCATTTTTATAAATAACATTTTTAACCAGATTAGGAAGGTCTCTGTATGCATCGGGTCCAGCGACAATATCAACTATTTTTTCTTCATTAAGTAATTTGTTTTTTAATCTTTCGGCCATACACCCAAGTATACCAACTACCATTGATGAATTATTTTTTTTATGAACATTTATAGTTTCAAGCCTTTTCCTAACAGTATGCTCAGCTTTTTCTCTTATTGAGCAGGTGTTAATTAGTACTAAATCTGAGTTTTCAATTTGATCACAAAGTTTGTACCCTTCTTTTTTTAGGATAGATGCAACAATTTCACTATCAGAGAAATTCATAGCACAACCATAACTTTGAATGAATAGTTTTTTACTCATTTTTAAACTTTAGACAAATTTACAATAAGACTGACAAAATGACAAAATTGAATAATCTATAAAAAAATAATTAAATTGAAGTGTAAACTTTAAGCCATGAAAAAATACTATTTATTATCTCTTTTAATTTTAACTTTTTTAACATCCTTTTCTCAAAGGAGAAGTAGCTCAAATACCTTATCATTTGATGAAAATCTATATAATTCTATAGAATATAGATTAGTTGGTCCATTTAGGGGAGGGCGAGCCGGTACAGTTGCGGGTGTAATTGGTAACAGAAACCTATACTACATGGGTACTGCTGGTGGTGGAGTTTGGAAAACTGAAGATGCTGGAAATAGTTGGGAGTGTATAAGTGATGGATATTTTGGTGGAAGCATTGGTGCTGTAGCTGTTAGCGAATCAGATCCAAACATTATTTACGTAGGTGAAGGTGAACAGACCTTAAGAGGAAATGTGTCTTCTGGAATGGGAATGTGGAGAAGTAATGATGCCGGACAAACATGGAATTTTATTGGTTTACCAAAATCTGAGCATATATCAAGAATAAGAATTCATCCCAATAATCCTGATGAAGTTTATGTGGGTGTAATTGGAAATTTATGGAAACCGAATGAGGAAAGAGGTTTATATAAATCCACAGATGGCGGTAAAAGCTGGAAAAAAATTTTATATGTATCTGATAAAGCTGGTGTTGGAGATATAATATTAGATCCAAATAATTCTAGAATTATTTATGCTGCAACATGGCAAATGAAGAGAAATGGTTATAGAATGGATAGTGGTGGACCTGATAGTAAAGTGTTTAGAAGTTATGATGGTGGTGATTCATGGGAAGATATATCAGAATTTAATGGACTTCCGTCATTTCCTTGGGGTATTGTGGGAATTGCTATATCTCCAGTAAATTCTAAGCGAATTTGGATGATGATTGAGGCTGATGATGGTGGATTATATAGATCTGATGATGGTGGAAATAATTGGAAAAAAGTTAATTCAAATAGAGCACTTAGACAAAGAGCTTGGTATTATACAAGGGTGTATGCTGATACTCAAAATGAAGACAAGGTTTATGTGCTAAACGTTAGTTATGGTGTCTCAACGGATGGCGGAAACACATTCACTTTAAAAAAATGCTCCCCACGGAGATCATCATGATTTATGGATTGATCCAAATGATAATATGAGATTGGCAATTGCTGATGATGGTGGAGCACAGGTATCAAATGATGGAGGTAACAATTGGACAACTTATTTTAATCAACCAACAGCACAATTTTATAGGGTTTCAACCGATAATTCATTTCCATACAGAATATATGGTGCACAACAGGATAATAGTACAATAAGAATCAAACATAGAAGTGCATCATCTTCAATAGGCGAGAGAGATTGGGAGCCAACAGCAGGAGGTGAAAGTGCACATCTTGCTCCTGATCCTTTAAATAATGACATAGTTTTTGGTGGAACATACAAAGGCTATATGATGATGAAAAACCATATAACAGATCAAAATAGATCAGTTAATGTTTGGCCTGATAATCCTGCAGGATCTGGAGCTGAAGTAATGAAATATAGATTTAATTGGAACTTTCCAATTTTATTTAGTCCCCATAATCCTAAGAAGCTTTATGCTGGATCTAACTTTTTACATGTTTCAACTAACTCAGGCCAATCCTGGGAAACTGTATCTGGTGATTTAACAAGAAATTTACCTGAAACTATCCTTTCATCTGGAGGTCCAATTACTCAGGACAATACTGGTGCAGAACATTATGCAAATATTTTTGCAATTGCTGAATCAGAACTTGAGGAGGGAGTTATTTGGACTGGGAGTGATGACGGTTTAATTCATGTCAGTAAGGATAATGGCAAAACATGGGAGAACGTTACACCGCCATCAAATATGTCTCCAAAGCTTAATATGATTAATTGTATTGATCCAAGTCCCTTTAAGAAAGGTAAAGTGTATGTAGCAGCTACTTCTTACAAGTTTGGAGATTATACTCCTTATTTATACAAGACAGAGGATTATGGTAAAACTTGGGAATTAATAACAACAGGTATTACCTCAAACTATTATACTAGAGCTATTAGATCAGATAAAAAGAGAGAAGGCTTATTGTATGCTGGAACAGAGTGGGGCATGTTTATAAGCTTTGACGATGGAAAAAGTTGGAAAAGTTTTCAGCTAAATCTTCCTATAACTTCTATTAGAGATATAGCTATAAAAGATAACGATTTAATTGTAGCTACCCATGGAAGGAGTTTTTGGATGATTGATGATTTAACACCTCTTCATCAGTTGGAATCAAGCTCGAATGATAAGGAATTTATTTTATTTAAACCCGATATGTCATACAGGCTTGCACAATCAGGTGGCTGGAGAAAGCCTAATACACTGCTTGTTGGAGAAAATCATCCAAATGGTGTCATAGTTAATTACTTTATAAAAAATTATAGCGAAGATGACTTCGTTAAAATTGAGATATTTGATAAGAGTGGATCAATAATAAGATCATTTACAAATAATAAGTCAAAACTTATGTCCGACAATAACAAACCTGTCCTGAGCAACACCAACGATATAGATTATGCGTTATCATCAAGTGACATCAAATCATTAAGTCCAAAAACAGGTGGTAACAGACTAATTTGGGATATGAGGTATCCAGGTTTTACTTCTTTTGAAGGTATGATTTTTTATTCATCTCCAAATACAGGACCAAAGGTTGTACCTGGTAAGTATGATATTAAAATGTCATATAACGGTAATGAAATTATTCAGGAATTTGAAATTGTTAAAGATCCTCGTGTTGAAAATACACAGGAAGACTATGAAAAGCAGTTGAAATTTCTTCTTCAAGTTAAAGATGAAGTGAGTAGAGCAAATCAAACAATAATAGATATAAGAAATGTAAAGAAAGACTTAACATATTTATCAGAAAAGGTTAAAGATAAAAATCAGATTTTGAGTATTATAAATCGATTTATGGATGATCTATCTGTTGTTGAAAACAATATTCACATGACTAAAAATCAAAGTAGACAAGACCCTTTAAATTATGGAATTAGAATAAATAATAGGATAGCATTTTTATTAGCTGATTCACAAAGGGGAGACTATCCACCAACAAATCAATCATTAGAATTTTTTGAATCAATTAAAAAGGAATTGAATGCTGAAATTTCAAATTTCAAAAAAGTACTGAACACATACACAGTTGAGATAAATAATATGATTCAAGACAACGATATTAAGTTTATATCATTTTAATCTGATATACTTAATATCTTTTTCCAGTCATTATCATATTTTTTCATTGATTTTGAAAGATACTCCTTATCTATAAGTGGTTTTTTTATTATATATGATTTAGGTAAGAAGTATGCAAAATACATCACAAAATGAAAAAGAAGCCACCAGGGTCTGTAAAGTAGCCAGTGAAGTATTTTGTTGTTTGCATAATATTCAGGTGGATTTTTTTTGAATATACTACAAAACTTTTTTAAAAATATAAGTTGTTTTTCTGACCAAGAACCATGAACAACATTTAATGATATGTCACTTTTTGAATACCTTGATCCAGTATAATTTGATATTTTTGACAAGTAAGAATGTGGGTTTTCTTTTAGTTCTTCAAACCTTAAAACCAATGGTTTATTATTAGAGTACTTCTTTATAATATCCATTTTGATAGAATATAGCATATCTTCCTTTCTCCAAAATCCTGTATTATTGTTATTATAAAATTTCTCAAAACTCCAATGATATCCATTTTTTGAATATCTCTTAAATTGAGAAGATATCCACTTATCATGTTTTCTAAAAACAACAATAATTTTTGTCTGTGGAAATTCTTTAAGAATTTTTTTCACCTCAAACTCAAATTGTCTATCAAATTCTCTTGATATCAGGTATGACTTATGGTTTGTTCTTTTGATTATATTAATACATCTCCAATACTTGTGTGTGCTTATATATTTAATGTCTTTTAATTTGGGGAAGAAGTTGTTTTGAAGAAAAGTTGAACCTGTCTTTGCTAATCCTACATGAAAATATATCTCCTTTTCAGAATTTTTCATACTAAATATTTTAGTAATTCAAATAATATTTGTATAATTACTAATAATTATAGTAATTATGGTTAAAATTAACGAAAATATAAGACATCTTAGAAAGAAAAAGGGTTGGACTCAAGAAAAGTTTTCTAACAAGATTGGCATTAAAAGATCTTTGGTTGGTGCCTATGAAGAGGGTAGATCTGACCCAAGATTAAATAACTTATTGAAGATGTGTGAAGTATTTTCAATTTCGCTAGATAATATATTAAGGAAAGATGTTTCTAAGTTAAGAGAAGAAAACTACCTTGATGATAATAGTCAAAAAGTTAAAGTGCTCTCAATCACTGTAGATAAAGAAGGAGACGAAAATATAGAGTTAATTAATCAAAAAGCTTCAGCAGGTTATACTAACTCTTATTCTGACTTTGAGTTTATAGAGAGCCTTCCTAAGTTTCAATTACCATTCCTTCATTTTTCTGGTACACATAGAGCATTTGAAATTAAAGGTGATTCAATGTTGCCTATAACCTCTGGAAGTATTGTAATTGGAAAATATATAGAAAGTATTGATTTTCTTAGAGATGGAAAGACATATATTATTCTTACTAAAGACGATGGAATAGTTTATAAAAGAGTAGAAACCAAAGAAAACACTATTCAATTAATTTCTGATAATAAAAAATACGAACCATATGATGTGAATAACGATGATATTATTGAAATTTGGGAAGCAATTGCATTTTTTAGTCTAGACCTGCCAAGACCTGATAATGAGTATAGTACTCTTAAGGAGGATATAAATAACCTATATTCTAATTTGGATCAGCTAAAGAATAAGTTATAATCTTTTTTATATAATTTTGAAGATGGGCATTTCATCCATCCTTTCAGACATTAAAAATGATAGGAATTCTAATAATAAGAATTTAAAAGATAATTCACCTCCGTTACCAAAAATTAATTCTAAAGAATTTCAAAAAGTTTTAGATACTAGAAGAAGTGTACGTGTATACACTGATGAGGATATACCAGAAAAAATAATTAATAAATGCTTAGAAAATGCATTAAAGGCACCTACATCCTCAAATCTACAGACATGGGAGATTTATTGGGTCAGATCAAAAGATAATAAGGATAAACTCATAAAAGCTTGTTTTTCACAACCTGCAGCTAAAACAGCTAAAGAGTTATTTGTCTTTGTTGCAAGACCTGATCACTGGAGAAGAAATAATGACATGATGTTAGATTATATAAATACCAGAGATAATCCTCCAAATAGTGTTTTAAATTATTATGGAAAAATTACTAAATATGCTTATAATCAAGGTTTTTTGAATCTTTTTGGGTTTCTTAAAAAACTTTTAATTTTTTTTCTTGGACCATTTAGAACTATACCAAGAGAGCCAACATCGTTTAGTGATATGAAAGTTTGGTCTCAAAAGACTACTGCCCTTGCTTGTCAAAATTTTATGCTATCAATGAGGGCTTATGGTTATGACACATGCCCAATGGAAGGATTGGATTCAACAAGAGTTAAAAAAATTCTTAAATTACCCAATAAAGCACAAATTTGTATGGCAATTAGTGCAGGAAAGAGAGAGAATAAAGGTGTTTATGGGAAGCAGTTAAGGTTTGATAATAAAATTTTTATAAAAGAAGTTTAGGTGAGTAATCAAATTAAAATCAGTTTCCCAGATTCCTCAGTCAAAGAATATAAATCTGGAATATCATCACTAGAGATTGCAAAAAGTATTAGTAACAGTCTAGCTAAAAAAATATTAGTTGCATCATTTAATGACGTTCATATTGATTTATCAACTGAATTAACGGAGAATGGATCTATCAAATTTTTTACATGGGATGATATAGAAGGAAAAAAGATTTTCTGGCACTCATCAGCTCACCTACTTGCCGAAGCAGTTGAATCACTTTATCCAGGTGTTAAATTTGGAATCGGTCCTCCTATTGATAACGGATTTTATTATGATATTGATTTTATGGAATATGATTCATCAGGAATTAATACATCTAAAATTGAGAAAAAATTCATTGAGTTATGTTCAAAAAATTTAAGTTTTGAAAGAAAAAAAATATCTAAAAAAGAGGCTATTAAATATTTTAAAGATAAAGGTGACGAATATAAATTAGAACTTTTAGAAGATCTTGATGATGGAAAGATTACATTCTACAATCAAGGTAATTTCACAGATCTTTGTAAAGGACCACATGTACCATCTTCAAAATTTATTAAATCAATCAAAATTTTAAATGTAGCTGGTGCTTACTGGAAGGGAGATGAGAAAAATAAACAATTAACAAGGCTTTATGCTATATCATTTCCTAAGCAGGAATTACTAGATGATTACATGTTAAAATTAGAGGAAGCTAAGAAGCGTGACCACAGAAAAATAGGAAAAGAACTTGAGTTATTTCTATTTAGTGAAAAAGTAGGGCAGGGTTTACCTATATGGCTTCCAAACGGTCATATTGTAAGAGAAAAGCTGATTGATTTTATGTATAAAGAACAAAAAAAACAGGGTTACCAGCATGTAACTACTCCTCACATAGGATCTAAAGAATTATATGTTACATCAGGTCATTACGAAAAATATGGTGAATCATCATTCCAACCTATTCAGGTTCCTTCAGATAATGACGAATATCTTCTTAAGCCTATGAACTGTCCACATCATTGTGAGATATATAACTTTAAACCACACTCTTATAAAGATTTACCTTATAGAATAGCTGAATTTGGAACCGTTTACAGATACGAGCAGAGTGGTGAACTTCATGGAATGACTAGAGTTAGAGGGTTTACACAAGATGATGCACATATATTTTGTACGATAGATCAGGTTAAAGATGAGGTTATAGGCGTTATGGATTTAATTCTTAAAGTTTTTAAGTCATTATCTTTTGAAAATTTTAAAGTACAGATATCATTAAGAGATAAAGATGACAATACTAAATATATGGGTGATGAAAAGCTCTGGGATAAAGCAGAAAATGATTTGATAGAATCTGTTAAGGTAAAAGGCATCGATGCTGTCGTTGAGTACGGAGAGGCTGCCTTTTATGGTCCTAAAATAGACTTTATGGTAAGAGATTCTCTTGAAAGAGAATGGCAATTAGGCACAATACAAGTAGATTATCAGCTACCACAAAGATTTAATTTAACTTATGTGGATAAAAACAATGAGAAAAAAACTCCTGTTCTAATACATCGTGCTCCTTTTGGCTCATTAGAGAGATTTATTGCTATTTTAATTGAACATTGTGAAGGTAATTTTCCTTTATGGCTGGCACCAGAACAGACTATAATCTTACCAATAAACGAGAACGTAATACAATACGCTGAAAAGATTAATGCGACGTTGATTGATAAGGGTTTTAGGACAAGTGTAGATAAAAGAAATGAAAAGATTTCAAAGAAGGTCAGAGACGCTGAATTAAAAAAAATACCATATATGCTAATTGTAGGTGATAAAGAGATGGAATCTAACTCGGTTTCAGTAAGGAAGAAAACAGAGGGAGATATTGGAAAAAAGGTTGTAAAAGACTTTATTGTGGGTATTCAAGAAGAATTATCTAATGCCACAAATTAATCATGTTTTCCTTTTATTTTTTTAAATAATTGAGATATTTGCAGATATTTTTAATTAAAGATTATAAAAATCAGTATTAATAGAAAAAAAAGAAACTGGCGAAAACCTGAGGAAAAACATCGAGTAAACGATAGAATCACCTCCAATATGGTAAGAGTCGTTGGTGATAATGTTGATGTTAATATTTACCCAATAAATAAGGCAAAAGAGATGGCTAGACAACAAGGACTTGATTTAGTTGAGATTTCTCCAAACTCAGATCCACCTGTCTGTAAAATTATTGACTATTCTAAGTTCAAGTATATGCAGAAAAAGAAGCAGAAGTCTATTAGATCAAATGCTCAAAAGACTGTCCTTAAAGAAATTCGATTTGGCCCAAACACAGATGAGCATGATTTTAATTTTAAATTAAAGCATGCAATAAAATTTTTAGAAAGTGGAGCTAAAGTTAAAGCATATGTTCACTTCTATGGAAGAACAATTGTATTCAAGGAGAGGGGAGAAATTTTACTTCTAAAATTAGCTCAAGCTCTAGAAGATTATGCTAATGTAGAAGAATTACCTAAATTAGAGGGAAAAAGAATGTTTTTAATGTTATCACCAAAAAAATAAATTATGCCTAAAGTAAAAACTAAGTCAGGAGCAAAAAAAAGATTTAAACTTACTGGTACTGGTAAGATCAAGAGAAAAAACGCTTTTAAAAATCACATTTTGACTAAAAAAGAGACGAAACAGAAAAGAAACCTTACTAAAACATCAATGGTTAATAAATCTGATGAGAAGAACATTAAAAGAATGATTTAAATTTTATAATTATGCCAAGATCAAGAAATCTAGTAGCTGCAAAAGCGAAAAAAAAGAAAATTCTAAAACAGGCCAAAGGTTATTTTGGTAGAAGAAAAAATGTTTGGACTGTTGCTAAAAATGCTGTTGAGAAGGCCCTACAATATTCCTATGTCCATAGAAGGACCAAGAAAAGAGAGATTAGAAGCCTGTGGATACAAAGAATTAATGCCGCTGTCAGGGAAGGTGGAATGTCATATTCTGAGTTTATAGGTAAATTAAAAAAAT
This sequence comes from uncultured Marinoscillum sp., assembly GCA_902633975.1. Taxonomy (GTDB): domain Bacteria; phylum Bacteroidota; class Bacteroidia; order Cytophagales; family MED-G16; genus MED-G16. Next base: position 29,083 of record CACPHX010000010.1, on the reverse strand, counting down.
CTAATATTAATTTAAATAGAAAGGTTTTAGCTGATATTGCAATGAATGATCCTGATTCTTTCAAGCAAATTTTAAAATCTGTTTCGTAATTTATTTTAATGTTTTCTTCTGATTTAGTTAAGAAGTTTAAAAACCTGCCTACACCTTTTTATTATTATGATCTTGACATACTAAGAAATAATCTCAAATCATTAAGTAACTCTCTTAGATCCAATAATAAAGTTCATTTTTCTGTAAAATCAAATACAAATAAAAGAATTCTTGAAATAGTGAAATCCTATAATCTTGGGATAGATGCTGTAAGTTATAATGAAATAAAACACTGTTTAGATCAAGGTTTTGACTCAAAAGATATAGTCTTTGCCGGAGTAGGAAAAACAGATGAAGAAATAAAAATGGCTATTAAAAATGATATTGCATATTTTAATGTAGAATCATTTCAGGAATTAGATGTAATTAACCAATTATCAAAAAAACAATCGAAAAAAACTGAGGTATCAATAAGAATAAACCCTAATATATTTTCTGAAACAAATAAAAAAATTCAGACTGGATCTAAAGATGATAAGTTTGGTGTCCAACTTGAGGATATCTCAAAATTTTCAGATTATAATAAATTATCAAATATTAAAATTTCAGGGATTCATTTTCACATAGGTTCTCAAATATTAAACCTTTCACCATTTGAGAAACTTTGTAAAATAACCAATGAGACAATATCATACCTAGAAGAAAATGGAGTTAAAATAAAAAAGATAAATGTTGGTGGTGGTCTTGGAATTGATTACATGGATCCTAAGAATAATTTAGAATCAAATTTTAAAGATTTTTTACATTTATTTAACTCTAAGATTAGGCTTAAAAATAATCAATCAATACATTTTGAACTCGGCAGATCAATTGTAGGTCAGTGTGGATTTTTAATCTCTAAAATTCTCTATACCAAAAAATCATATAATAAGAATTTTATAGTATTGGATTCAGGTATGAACAATCTTATAAGACCAGCTTTGTATAATAGTAAACATAAAATATCTAATATCTCATCAAGTAGCATTAAAATAGAGGCTTATGATATTGTAGGACCAATTTGTGAAAGTACTGATACTTTTGCAAGAGATTATGAAATGGTAGAGTCTAAAAGAGGTGATTTCGTAGTTATATATTCATGCGGAGCCTATGCAGAATCTATGTCATCAAATTATAATTTAAGGGATAATATTAAATCATATTATTCAGATACTATTTAATATATTTGGGAATGAATTTCTCAGATCTATATAAGTTAGTACTTATAATACTGATCGTTTACATTATATTCTTAACAGTATTTACCTACCTATGAGCAATCTGGACTTTTTAGTATTTACCCTAATTCTTCTTTTCATTGCATTTTACGGTGTTTATAAAAACTATCAGAATAAAAATTTAAAATCATATATTCTTGGAGATAGATCCCTAAGCTGGTCAACAATCGGCTTATCTGTAATGGCAACACAAGCTAGCGCGATAACCTTTATCTCTACACCAGGTCAAGGTTATGCTGAAGGAATGAGTTTTATTCAAAATTATTTTGGTATGCCTCTTGCTCTTATAGTGGTATCAATCTTTTTTATTCCCAGATATTACGGTTCAAAAGTTTTTACTGCATATCAGTATTTAGAAAAAAGATTTGATTTAAAAGTAAGAACATTAACCTCATTTTTTTTTCTACTGCAGAGAGGATTTCAAAGCGGAGTAACAATATATGCTCCTTCTATTATTTTAACTGCTGTATTAGGTTGGGAACTACAACTAACAGTTATTTTTGTTGGAATATTAGTTATTCTATATACAGTTATTGGTGGTAGCAAAGCAGTAAGTTACACTCAAAAATACCAAATGTATGTCATTCTAATTGGCTTAGTTGTTTCCTTCTATTATTTAAACTCTTACATTCTTGATCAAATCACTTTTTCAAAATCGTTTGAAATAATCAAAATATTTAATAAAAATAACGCAATTAGTTTTTCTTTTGATCCAAAAGAAAAATATACATTATGGACTGGACTTTTAGGTGGATTCTTTCTGTCTCTCTCTTATTTTGGCACAGATCAATCACAAGTGTCTCGTTACATCAATGCAAAAGATCAGAAGGAAAGTAGAACTGGTCTGATTTTTAATGCTATTTTAAAAATACCCTTTCAATTTTTGATTCTATACATTGGTATTTTACTTTTTGTTTTTTATAGTGTTTATCAGCCTCCTGTGAATTTTAATAATAATTTAATTGATTATCAATCAAAAAATAATCCAGAATTATTAGAGTCTGTATCTAAGGAATCAAAAATCATTTTTGAAGAAAAAAAAGAATTAATAAAGGATTACAAGACTGATAGAAATTTGCTTATTAATAAAGATAAAGAATTGGCTATGTCTAGAAAACAATTAGAAATTGATGCACTTGACACAGGATTTGCATATCAAAGACCAGAAACTGATTTTATTTTTCTTCATTTCATACTTAATTATCTCCCAAAGGGATTAATAGGGTTAATGATTGCTTTAATATTATCAGCTGCAATGAGCTCAACCTCAGCTGAAATTAGCGCATTGTCTGCAATTACAACAATTGATATGTATAAAAGGTTTATTCAAAAGGAAAATAATGATAAAAGTGACGTGCTAATGTCAAGAATTTTCACACTTTTTTGGGGTTTTATATCAATACTTGTAGCATTATTCTTTGCTCAACAAGAAAATTTAATTGAGTCAATCAATATTATTGCTTCACTTCTATACGGAAATGTTCTCGGTATATTTTTAATTGCTTTCTTTATAAGTAAAATAAAATCAAATAATGTTTTTTTTGGTTCAATACTATCTCAACTTACTGTTTTTATTATGTATTTTGTTTTAGGGAAATCGATTGGATATCTATGGTTTAATTTAATTGGTACCACTTTAACATGTTTATTTTCTATTTGTTTATATTATTTAGTTAATAAGAAATGAAAATTGGAATAATAGCACCTAAGGAGAGAGTTGATGGTTGGGTAAGGACTTTTAAAAAATATGACGAAAAAATTCATATCTCCACATACCCTGATATTGATTACGATAAAATTGACTGTATATGTCTCTGGAAACATCCAAAAGATGTTTTAGGAAAATTCAATAATCTAAAACTTATCCATTCAATGGGAGCTGGTGTAGATCACATAATAAATGATCCTTCACGCCCAAAAGGTATTCCAATATGTAGAATTTCTGATGAAAAATTATCATTTTCAATGACAAACTATATTATTACAGCCGTTCTTTTTCATCATAGAAGAATTTTAAAGTATCAAAAAGATAAGAAAGAGAAAGTATGGGATCAATATACCCATCCAGAAATATTACCTGTAAATATTGGAATATTAGGTTTTGGGGCATTAGGTTCAGATGCTGCAGATAAACTTCAATATATGGGTTTTAATGTTTTAGGTTATTCATTAAATAAAAAGGTGAACACTAAAGTTAAGGTTTATCATGGTGATGGATTAGATGAATTTTTATCGAAAATAAATATACTGGTATGTATTGTTCCTTATACTAATAAAACTCATCACTTGCTTGATGAGAAACTTTTCAAAAAACTAAATAAAGGAACATATCTCATTAATGTATCTAGAGGTAACGTTCAAAATGAAAATCATATTCTAAAATATATTGATAATGGGACCTTATCGGGAGCTTTTTTAGATGTATTTGAGACAGAACCACTTCCTCAATCAAGTGGTATATGGAACCATGAAAAAATTCAAATAACACCACATAATGCAAGCATAACAAATGAAGATGCTGCTGTGCCTCAGATTATAGAGAACTATAAGAGAGTAGTATCGGGAGATACTTTATTAAATCAGGTTAATATTGATAATGAGTATTAGATCTTATCTATCTATGTTTTTTCTTTTAACATTTTCACTTGTTAAATCTCAAGTGTTTGAAAATGTATCTCTCGTCAATAAAAAGATGGAGTCATACCCGTTTAATGAGAGTAATGCATACTTAAGTGACGATGGAAATACATTATTTTTTAGTAGTTCTGACAACACAAATAATACATCTGGATTAAGTGATATGAATGATATATGGTATAGAAATAAGAATAATGGAGTTTGGGGAACACCAATTAATTTGAGAGAGGTAAATACAATAGAAAATGATGTGATTCTTGGATTGTATAAAAATGATCTAATAATATTAAGAAATGGATCTATAGACTATTACGATATAAACAATCAATATAAACTTAAAAGAACTGAGAAAATAGATGGGTTTCCACCAAATTATAATTTAATATCTGGATCAATCAATTATTCACAGGATAAACTTTTTCTTTCGTTTGAGGGATTTGGAACTTATGGTGTTGAGGATATTTACACTTCAAAAAAAAATAATAATGTGTGGGGTAGATTAACTAATATTGGATCATCTGTTAACAGTGAATACCAAGACATATCCCCATTTCTTTATAAAGAAGATACACTGGTATTTATTTCAAATAGAGACGAGGAAGGATATGAGTTATATTTTACAGTCTTAAAAGATAAATTCTGGTCTGATCCCCTAAAAATGAATCTTTTAAATACATCAAAATCAGAAGCTTCCTTAACTTATGATTACAATTCAAATAATTTTATATTATCTGCAACTACTAACAGTAAAACAAATTCTGATTTATTTTTTTATTCTGATAATAAAAATCGAATTAACTTGACCTTTAATCTCAATTCTGAAATCACTAATGGAAACTTATATCTTAACAATGACTCTATTTCATTTAGTTCAAATATTTTTAGTTTACCAATAGAAAGAGTTGATACATATAATTTTAAATTTTTGGTAGATAATTATTTTATAAAAGATACAACACTCAGAGTAGACAAATCAGTTGATATATCAATTAATTTAGATGAGGTGAAATCAGGAAGTAGGATAGTATTAAAAAATCTAATTTTTAAACAGTCTTCAACAGATTTAGATGACGAATCTCTTCCTTATTTAAATGATTTATTACACCTTTTTGAATCAAATTCTGACATTCAAATAACAATAGAAGGACATACAGATAATAGAGGTGACTTTAGGTCTAATATCAAATTATCAAGGGAAAGGTCAGAGGTTATTAAAAATTTTTTAGTAATAAAAGGAATTAAGAAAAGTCAGATAAAAGTTAAGGGTCTTGGACCAACTAAACCTAGGTTTAGTAATGATTCTGAAGAATCAAGGAAACTTAATAGAAGGGTAGAGATTTTAATTAATTAAAATACTAAAGAAATAAGTATAGGATAACAATAATTTTAGACACAAAAAAATATGTTAATTAGGGTAATTTTATTCTTGTTTTTTTTTATAAGTATATCATGTGATAATAAGTATGATGAGATAAAAACAACTCAATATGATTCATTGATTAATTTTATAAATTCTTTAGATGAATACTCTTTTGATGAGAGTCATAGTTCAAGCTATATATATAACCAGGATAAACTTCACAGGTTTGATATTTATCTTACTGATGAAAATCTAAATAAAATTGACAATGATCCTGCAGCTGAGGAATATGTTAATGGATTTCTAATTTTTGAAGGTGTGGTAATAAAAAATGTAGGTGTTAGGTATAAAGGATCAATTGGCGCTTGGGTGGGATGTTTATCAGATCCCGACTGGACCGAACCCAATGGTTACAAGATATGTCCTAAACTCTCTATGAAAATAAAAATTAATTGGAAGGAAGATAAAAAGTTTTATGGAATGAAAAAAATTCAGTTTCATTCTCAAAATTTAGACAAATCAAAGATGCGTGAGAGATTAGGATATTACATGTATAGAAATTTTGGAATTAATGCACCAAGATCAAATCATGCATTGGTATATATTAATGGAGAATTTATTGGACTATTTGCAAATACAGAAAATATTGACGGCCCATATACTAATAAACATTTTGATGGGGGTGGTGGGAACTTATATAAAGAGGTTTGGCCTGTAAGTAGTAACGGCGAATTACGTAGTGATGAATATTTTAAATATGGATTAAAGACAAATGAAGAGATTTCCAATGTTTCTAAAATTAAATCATTTTCAAATTTATTAAGTGAATCTAATAAAGATGAAGTTAAATCAGTAGTTGAAAATTGGATTGATAAAGATATTTTTTTAAAAACTATTCTTGTTGATCGAAGGATAGCAAATGATGATGGTTTTATGCATTTTTATCATGAAGGTGGTGATACCTACGAAAACCATAATTTTTACTGGTATGAATTTCCTGATGAAAATAAATTACAACTAATTCCCTGGGATCTTGATAATGCATTCGAGAATCTTATTCAGAACGTTAATCCTGTAACTCCCATTAAGGATAAATGGTATGAAATTTCTAATAATTGTGTTGGATTTAAATTTGGTCAATTTAAATTAAAACAAAGATCTGCAGCTTGTGATAAAATTATTGGAGTTTTTACTGATTATAGATTGAAGTATGACAGTCTTGATCAAATTTTTCAAAATGAATTATATAATATGCCAAACATAAATCTTCTTATTGACAAATGGTCATTACAAATTAAGGATGCAGTTGATGATGCTTATATAAGGCATGGTAATCCAGAGCCAAGCATAAAAGAATGGCAGTATAATATCGACATAATGAAGAGTTCTATTGCTCAGTCTTTAAATTAGATATGGATAGTTATTAATTTAAAGTGTAAATTATTCGGATATTGTAATAGCGTTAGGATATACTACAAAAGCAGGATCAATAACCTCAGAAGTTGTTCCATTTATCCACAATTCTCCAGATCCGACGGTTATTATATCACCATTGTCAGATATAACTAGATCTTTCATCTCTCCACCATTGAATTCAGTAATTTCATTGACTGGATTATTTTCACTAAAGTCAATAGTCCAATAGCTTGCTGATGTTACAGAGTAATCGAAATATGTATATCCAGTAGCATAAATGTTACCATTTTTTGCAATAATTGAAGAAGCATAGGCTTCTCTATCGTTACTTGATACTTCATTTCTTCTTAATTTACCTTCTTTGAGTGTCTTTCTAGAGCTCTGGTTATTTTTCCAAACAGTAGGATAATAATGGGTAGCTTGTCTTTTATTATCAGTCCATCCACTTATGTAATAGTTTTCACCATCAACTACTATATCCATTGCCTCTCCATCATTCTTTCCATCAAGATTTGACCTTTTATTACCAACCCATTTAGCTGGCATTATTTTATGTTCTTTTTGATACCAACCAACTGAAATAGGTTGTCCATTCAAAATTGCAATTCCATAAGCATCAGAGCTAACACCATTTTCAAGTGGGTAAAGTTTTCCTTGAGGATTATTATTATTCACTATCCAATAACAGGCGCTTGAAACACCTCCAAAATCGGCTTTTTTAGATGCATAATTACCAGATATATAGATGTCATCTCCGTGTAAAGCTATAGCATATGCCGTTGCACCTCCCCAGTCTTCATCATTATTGGGAGCATCTAATTCTGTTTTTATACCATTTATCCATAACGCCGGGTCTTGTCCATCTCCTCTTATCCATGTAGTTTCACCTACTGCATATATTATTCCATCCTTTACTATTATATCATGAATCACTCTTGAATCATCTAAATCTGTTCTATCCCACTTGCCATCATTATTAGAATCTGTCCAATAAGCACCATATTCCTGGCCTCCAGTATTATATGAGCCCGCAATATACAATACTCCTTTATTTGATTCTGGATCTGTATTTTCGTCTTCTTTGTCAGGAACTATTTCTTGATCATCATCAACAATAGTTATGTCTTCATCTAATGAACCTTCTTCACAACTAAGGATTACAAAAAATAATATAATAAACGGAAAAACTTTTTTCATTTGAATTTTTTTAACTGAAATACAATACAAATCTAAATTAATATTTATTAAAATTTATAATTTTTTTAACAACAATATATAAACAGGTAGATGGTCACTGTATCCATTTAAAAAATTTCCTGAAGCAAAACTTCTAAATGGATATCCTTTATATCTTCCTGACTGATTTATTATGTACTCTTCATTATAAATGTATGCATTTAAGAAAGAAAAACTCTCATAACTTTCATCTGTTAATGATTTAGATACAAGTATTTGATCAAATAAATTCCAATTATCGTTATAAACAAGAGTACCTTGACCCTCCAGATATAATTTTTCATAAGCATTAAATAAGTCATTATCAAATAAATTGTTTTTATCATTCTTTGCATTTAAAATTTCTTTTATGCTATAATCAATGGGATCATCATTAAAATCTCCCATATTGATAATTTTAGGATTTTTATAAATAAAATTTATGGAGTCGATTATTTCTAAATTAAGCTCTGCTGCTCTTTTTCTATAAGTACTTGATTTTACTTTTCCACCAATTCTTGAAGGCCAATGATTTACAATTAAAAATATTCTTTCCCCTTCTAACAAACCTTCTATTACGTGTTGGTATCTTGTAAAAAATTTATTTTTTGAATTAGTATCATATAATTCAAGTTTATGAACATTTTCATTAATTATTTTAAAGTACTTTTTTAAGTAAATTATTGCAACATCAATACCTCTTGTATCTGGTGATTCAAAGTGAGATATACCATAATTACTTTTTTTAAGGTTTCCTGTCTCAGTCAGGTCTTCGATAACCATTCTATTTTCAACTTCTGATAAACCAACTATTGTTGGAGGAATTTTGGTATGTTTATATCCTATATCTGATATTACTTTTGAAAGGTTTTGGAGTTTTTGATAGTATATTTTTGTTCTATTATTTTTTATTTCCATAATAGGACTTCTTTCATCCTTTTTATTAATATCATTAATAGTATCGAATAAATTCTCAACATTGTAAAAACTTACTGTATGTATTCTTTGTAATTCACTTTGTGCATTTAAAAAAAAAGGAATAGTTGAAAAAAACATTATCCTAAATAAATGGTATTTATTTATTTTCATATAAAAATCAAATCAATGTTTAAAGTATAATAGGGGATATATCTTAGTAGCCTAGAGCAATATTATCACCTCTTTTATCAGCACCCCCTTCCAAAGAGCCATCTTCCCTTACTAAAATACAGTCCATTCTACCAAGTGTTTTCCTTTTTACAATCTTGTGACCAATCTGGGTTAGATCATTACTTAATTTATCAGATAAAGTATTTTCTTCAACAATCAGAACATCAGGTAGCCACTGGTGATGGAATTTCTTTGAATCAACAGCTTCCTGCATATCCATATTATAATCAATTACATTTAGGATAGTCTGAAAAACAGAGGTAATGATTGTTGATCCACCAGGGGTTCCAACGACCATAAATAATTTATCATTTTTCTCAATAATTGTTGGAGTCATTGAAGAGAGCATTCTTTTATTTGGTTCAATTGAATTTGCTTCACCTCCAACTAATCCAAACATATTTGGATAACCAGGCTTAACACTAAAATCATCCATTTCATTGTTTAAAAGAAAACCTGCTCCCTCTACGACAACTTTTGATCCGTAACCACCATTGATTGTAGTTGTTATTGAGACAGCGTTTCCATATTTATCCACAATAGAAAAATGTGTTGTCTCGTCAGACTCGATACCATTGAAAGACCCTTCCTTAACATCTACCGATAGTGTTTTAATATTGCTTTTTATTTTACTAAACCTTTTTGATAAATAATTTTGATTCGTTAAAGATTTTTGTGGAACGTTAAAAAAATCAGGATCACCTAAATGTGATGCTCTATCAGCGTAAACCCTACTTTCTATTTCTGCAATTGTATTTATGTATTCAAAGGAATTGTGATCATAGTTTTTAGTTTCTAATTGTTCGGCACCATGTAATAATTGTACCAAGGCTATTCCACCACTTGATGGAGGTCCCATAGATATAATTTTATGATTTTTAAATAACCCAATAATTGGATCTCTCCATAATGAGCTATAGTTATCTAAATCTGATTGTGTTATTATACCACCACCTGAATTCATCTCCTTAATAAGTTGGTATGCTACAGTACCTTTATAAAATCCATCTCTTTTTGATTTTTTAATTTCTTCTAATGTTTTAGCAAGATTTTTTTGTATTAAAATATCCCCCTTTTTCCATTGTTCGTCTTTTATAAATGGAATAGAATGATCATTTACTGACAATAAGGATTCTTTAACATTATTTAATCCTATTGCTTGTTTTTCGGTTACCCTAAAACCTTCTTTCGCAACCTTTATTGATGGTTCCAATAGATTTTTCCATTCTACACTAGAAAACTTTTCATATATCTTAACCATACCATCAACTGAACCAGGAACTCCCGATGCTAAATGACCAATTTTACTCCTCTTATCGTCAACTTTCAATTCACCTTCGACATTGTCGATATACATGTCTCTAAATGACTTTTCTGGTGCCTTTTCTCTAAAATCAAGTGTGCCTATGTCTCCATTATTTAATCTATATACCATGAAACCTCCACCTCCAATATTACCAGCATTAGGATATACTACCGACAATGCAAAATGAACAGCTATTGCAGCATCGAAAGCATTACCACCATTTTGAAGTACATCTAATCCAATTTTTGAAGCAATTGGATGTGCAGATGAAACCATTCCTTTATAAAATTTTGAGTGATTATTACATGAAAATGATATTAATAATGATGATATTAAAAGAGGAAAAAGTGATTTTTTGAAATTATATTGCATTTCTATTATGTGTGGAATAGTTGCAATTTACAATAAAGAAATAAAATTAGATAAGGATATGCGATCAAAGTCTTTATCGATGTCAAAAAAGGTAAGACATAGAGGACCAGACTGGTCGGGTATATATACGTCAGAAAATGCAATTTTAGCTCATGAACGTTTATCTATAGTAGATGTTAAATCAGGTAAACAACCAATACTTTCCAATAATGAAGAAATAATACTAGCTGTAAATGGCGAAATATATAATCACAAACTGATTAGAGCTGATAAAAAAATTGAATATAAATATAAAACAGAGTCTGATTGTGAAGTTATAATACCACTTTATAATAACTTTAAAAATGATCTTTTAAATCATCTAAATGGTATTTTTGCATTTTTTTTATATGATAAAAAGAATTATAGTTTCTTAGTTGGTAGAGATCCAATAGGTGTAATTCCTTTATATATGGGAGAGGGAAGTGATGGAAATAAATATTTTGCATCAGAGATGAAATGTTTAGTTGGTTTTTGTAATAAAATAGAAGAGTTCCCACCTGGACATTATATGACTGATAAGGATAAAGTACCTGTAAAATATTATAAAAGAAATTGGATGAATTATGATGACGTGAAGAATCATTCATCTACATCTGATTTAAGGAGTTCACTTGAAAAATCTGTTAAAAGCCAAATGATGTCAGATGTACCATTTGGAGTTTTATTATCAGGAGGCTTAGACTCTTCAATTATATCTTCTATTGTAACCAAATATTCTAAAAATAGAGTTGAGTCTGGAGATAAGCAAGAGGCATGGTGGCCAAGAATACATTCTTTTGCAGTTGGTTTAAAAAACTCACCTGATTTAATTGCTGCTAAAAAAGTAGCAGATCATCTTAAAACAGTCCATCATGAAATTCATTTTACAATTCAAGAGGCCTTAGATTCATTAGAAGATGTTATTTATTATATAGAAACCTATGACGTAACAACTGTTAGAGCATCTACTCCAATGTATTTAATGGCTAGGTATATAAAATCCATGGGAATAAAGATGGTTCTTTCAGGTGAAGGAGCAGATGAAATATTTGGTGGTTATCTGTACTTTCACAAGGCTCCATCCTCAAAGGAATTTCATGAAGAGACATTAAGAAAAATAAATAAACTTCATCTCTACGATTGTCTTCGGGCAAATAAATCATTAGCTGCTTGGGGTGTTGAGGGTAGAGTTCCTTTTTTAGATATAGACTTTCTTGACTATTCTATGAATATTGATCCTTCACATAAAATGATTACCAATAAAAAAATAGAAAAAAATATATTAAGGGAATCATTCAATGGATATATTCCAGGGAGTGTTTTATGGAGACAAAAGGAACAATTTTCTGATGGAGTAGGATACTCATGGATAGACTCTTTAAAAGAACATGCTGAAAACCAGATAAGTGATATGGATTTTAATGATAGAAGAGAGAGGTTCCCAATAAATACTCCAAGGTCTAAAGAGGAATTTTTATTTAGAAAAATCTTTGAAAAACATTTTCCGGGAGACGATTGCGCATTATGTGTTCCATCATCCAAGTCAGTAGCCTGTAGTACTGAAGAAGCACTAAAGTGGGATAAAGAATTTGAAAATATGATTGATCCCTCTGGAAGATCAGTCAAAAAGGTCCATAAAGATTCTTATTAATCAAATAGTATCTAATGAGCAAATGATATCATCAATCAAATCATCTGCATCCTCTATACCTATTGATAGCCTTACCAAGGATTCTCCCATACCCATACTTATTTTTGTGTCTACATTTACATCAGCATGAGTCATTGAGTAGGGATGACATGCTAAGCTTTCTGTACCACCTAAACTTACAGCTAATTTTACAAGATTTAGATTATCAAGAAATTTAAAGGCTTCTTTTTCCCCACCCTTAACATCGAAAGAAATCATTCCACCAGGACTAGAATATTGTTTTTGAATGATTTTATACTCAGGTGAATCTTTTGATACGAGACCTAAGTAATGAACTTTATCTACATTTTTATGTGATTTTAGTTTTTCAGCTATTTTACTTGCATTTTCAGCACTTTTCTCCATTCTTAATTTAAGTGTTTCTAAACTTCTTAATATCAGCCATGAAGTAAATGGTGATGCCATATTACCCATAAAAACTCTTAGGGTCTTAATTCTTGAAATAACCTCATTACTTCCACAAGCAGCTCCTGCTACTAGATCGCTATGACCTCCTATATACTTTGTTGCTGAATATAATACCACATCAGCTCCATGATCTATTGGTTGAGAAAATACAGGACCCATAAAAGTGTTATCTATAGCCACGTAAACTTTGTCTTTTTTGGTTGAGAAATGATTTGCAAGTTGTTTAGATTTCTCTATGTCAACAATTGAATTTGTAGGGTTTGCAGGCGATTCAATATAAACTAAACTTACTTCAATTTCGGGAAATTCTTTATTTTTCTTTTCAATTATAGATTTAAGGGATTTCATTGAATCAAAATACATAGACTTGATATTATACTTTGGAAGAACTTCTTCAATAAAGTGATCAGTCCCACCGTATAATGGAGATGAATGAAGAATTAAAGTATTTGGTTTTGTCAACTCCAGGATAGTTGTAGTTATTGCAGCCATTCCACTTTGGAATAGTGCACAACCTTCAGACTTATCCCATAATTTAAGTCTTTCTTCTGCAATTTCAAGGTTTGGATTATTAATTCTAGAATAAGCTAAAGACATAGACTCATTTTCAGCTTTTTCTCTTAAACCGTATGCAATATGAAAGTGTGCTTTACCCTCTTCAGCATTTTTGAAAACAAATGTACTGGTTTGAAATAAAGGAACTTTTGCAGATCCCTCTGAAAGTTGAGGATCGTAAGCATATCCCATCATTTCACTTTCTGGCTTGTTTTTTTTCTTCATTATTTAAAGTATGTTTAATTACCACCCTAGGTGTCTTGAAAAAATATACCAACACCTAATTCTGCCCAAATGTAACTTATAATTAGTGTTAGATAAACTATATATAAGGTTTTATTATTGATAGTTATTAATTCATAAAATATAATAAGTAATGAGATAAAAATTAATGTATAAATATTAAAAAAAAGAAATATAGGAAGTAGTATAGATGATATTATAAGAGAGTATATATGTTCATTAATATTCAAAATTGCATCAATTAATTAAAATAGAAATTCCCACATTATCCCATCTTAGTCTTAAATAAATATTTTCATTTTTTTCAATAAAATCAATAGTAAATTCTTCTAATACCTCACCTAAATTATAGGAAGGGACAGTAGTTATTAATATATCATTTTCTCTGTTTGGATTAAAAAAACCAAACCTACCATGATCAGAATTAAGAATTACATCCCAAGTGTTTTCTTTGGGTATAGTGTAGAGAAAATATTTTCCAGCTTCAAGCGAACTACCATTAAATGAAATACTTGAACTTGTATAAAAATCTGTACAAAAATTTGCACCTGTTCTCCAATATTCGCCATAAGGTACTAATGCGCCATCTTCTTTTGATCCAAAAATAAGTCTATCTTTTTTTTGAGGACTACTATAATCAACTAATAAATCAGTTTTTACATTACTTTGTATTAATTCATAATTAATTGATTTCTTGGGACTTATTGGATTTAAGAATGTGATATAAAGGGGATAAAACAGAATTAAAACAAAAAATAAAAAAAAATACTTTAAATATTTCACAGTCGATTAATAAGTCTTTAATCTAAATTATAAACTTTTTGAGTATAATAATAATTGAATTATTATTAGTACAATTTTATCTTTCACAATAAACTATATAATATCTATATGTAAATCTTCTTAAAAAAGGTCTTAAACCAATTTTATTATCATAAGATACCCATTTCTCACTGTCAACAATATTCCATCCAGTTTGTTTTAATAAAAAGTTAAATTGTTTAGGTTCAAACTCGTGATAGTGTTTATCCCAATCATCCTGTTCGTTCCAATAAGCATTTGCAAACCATAATCTTAATGGGACAGATGCAATCAACTTTTTTATTTTTGTATTTTTTAAGATGTTATATGGAGAAAGCATATGCTCAAAAATTTCAAATGAAGTAAGGTAGTCTGAATTATCATTTGTATATAGATGATAATCACTATCAAGATCTTCTCCGTTTGTGTTCTTTACTTTATAGCCTTCTTCAATTAAAATTTTTGATAATGTATTTACTGTACCTAAATCTAAAATCTTAGATTTAATAGGTGTATGTTTTTTAACAAAGTCTAATGTATTGATGTATCTATTTTTTAAACTATTATTATTAATAGAATCTAAAGTTGTCTTCACTATAAAAATTTAAATACTTACAAATTATAAAAAAATAATTTTATTTAAATAAAAATTGATTGAGAATCAAGGTAGTAACTGAAGCAATTATTACTAGTCAGTAAATTCAAAAAAAAACAACCCCTTACTATGAGGGGTTAATTTATTATTCTTGAGCTGCTTGATAAGCTGCAGCTTCATTAGATTCAGCATATTCACTATAATAAGCCCATAGCTCAACAATTTTTCCATTTTCCCATTTATAATCAAAATGACCTCTATTTGTATACTCCTCTCCAGTAGTTTTTCCAGTACCTGACCAAGTAAACCAAGCATTTGACCATGTATTTCCATTACTAAAATAATTTGTATGAACGTAAACATCTTGAACAGCTATATTGTCATATAAAAGTTCATGATGAGCTTTATATCCTGCAAGAAGATTATCAAGTCCACTAATTTCTAAATTATTAATTTTCGCAATAACATCATCTGAATAATAATCTGATAAATTAAAATCATTGTTGACATATTTATCGAAAAGGACCTTAATATTTGATGAAAGTTCATCATCAGTTTTTATTATTGATTCATTTGTATTAGTACAGCTCATTAAAATAGTGCATATGACTATTGTATGTATATATTTCACTTCTATTTAATTAAGTTAAAAATTAAAATAAATAAAATATGACCAAATATGCAATTAATGGAAATTAGTATTTAGTGAATTATCTTTTACTTACCAATGCAAAATTTGCTAAATATATTACCTAGTATTTCATCATTCGTAACTTCTCCAGTTATCTGTCCTAAATTATCTAGTGCATATTTTATATCTAATGCTAATAGATCAGTATTAGATCTATTCTCTAGATTTTCTTTTACTTTATCAATTGATTTCCTTACGTTTATTAACGTATTATAATGTCTCTCATTTATCATAACCTCACAATCATCGTCAATAATATTATTTACTATAAATTGATTCAAAAGATTTTTTAGTTTAAGAATATCTTTCTTATTCATAGAAGACATTATTTTATAGTTATTATTTTCAAAATATTTTGTAATTTGATTTTCTACTTTTAAATCACTTTTATTACCTAATATTATTAAGTTTTTGTTTTGAAGGTAATCCTTTGATAACTCAATCTGCATTGATTTTATGTTAGTTTTACTTAAATCAAAAACATATAATATAATTGATGAATCTTTTATTTTTTCAAGTGCTTTATTTATTCCAATACTTTCTACTTTGTCATTAGTATCTCTTAATCCTGCTGTATCTGTAAATCTTACAATATTATTACCAATAGTAATGGTGTCCTCAATTAAATCTCTTGTAGTTCCTGGAATTTCTGATACAATAGCTTTATCATCATCAAGTAGAGAATTGAGCAGGGTAGATTTTCCCACATTAGGTTTTCCTAATATAATGACGTTAATTCCATCTTTTACTGCATTATTTAGTTTAAAGCTTTCAATCAAGATTTTACAAAAATCATCAATTTCATCAATAAGAATAGTTAGTTTTTCCCTATTAGCGAACTCAACATCTTCTTCAGAAAAGTCAAGCTCAAGTTCAAGTAAACTTGAGAGATTAATTAAATGCGATCTTAATTTTTTTATTTTCTTAGAGAAAACTCCTTTGAGGTGATTAATAGCTATTTTATGAGCATTTTCTGATTTCCCTGAAATTAAATCTGAGACTGCTTCAGCCTGTGAAAGATCAATATTTCCATTTATAAAAGATCTAAATGTGAATTCTCCTCTTTCCGCTATTCTTGCTCCTAAATCTATAAGAGAAAGTATTATTTTTTTTATAATTATTTCTGAACCATGACATGATATTTCAACAATATTTTCTTTAGTATAGGATCTTGGTTCTTTAAATATGCTTATAACTACCTCGTCTATAATTATATTATTGTAAATAATATTTCCGAAATGTAGTGTATGAGAGTCAACTGTATTTAAATCTTTAGAGGGAAATATCTTATTCACAAGCTCAATTGATTTATTACCAGAAACTCTTATTATTGCAGTAGGTCCTGACCCTTTAGGTGTAGATTGAGAAACTATAGTATCATTAATATTCATTGGCTGGCAAAAATACTAAAAGAGAAATTATATAGTCTAGATCTTAAAGAATGTTTTATACATTAATTTGAGTTATCCTAAAGCTACATCAAGACTCATCATCACAATAAATCCTACAATGAGACCTATCGTAGCTAAATCAACATTTCCACCTCTGTGACTCTCTGGAATAACTTCTTCAACAACTATAAAAATCATTGCACCTGCCGCAAAAGCTAAGGCATATGGTAAAATTGGATAAACTAATATTACAAAAGCAGCACCAATTACAGCGAATATTGGTTCTACAATTGCTGATAATTGACCCCATTTCCACGAATTAAACTTACTAAAACCAGCTCTTTTTAAGGGCATTGATACTGCAAATCCTTCAGGAAAATTTTGAATTCCTATCCCTAATCCAAGAGCAACTGCTGAGCCAAGTGAAAATACCGAAGCAAAATCTTGTGTAGCTAATGCACCAAAGGCTACACCTACTGCTAAACCCTCTGGAATATTATGTATTGCAATTGCTAATACCAGTAAAGATGTTTTTTTGAGATCTGTTTTTGGACCTTCGGCCTCTTCAATTTTACCAAAAATATGAAGATGAGGAATTGATTTATCAAGAATAAACATAAATATAGCACCAAGAAAAAAACCAATTGCAGGAGGTAAAAATGATGGTAAGGTAGATATACCTAATTCATTTTGCATTTCAACAGCTGTAATTGCTGGTGATAATAATGACCAAAAACTTGCTGCAATCATTACACCACCAGTAAAACCTAAGGCTGCATCCAAAAATTTTCTACTTGTGGTATTGAGGAAAAATACAAGTCCTGCTCCAATAGCAGTTAAAATCCATGTAAATAATCCAGCATATAGTGCTTGAATAATTGGGGAGGATTGTGAAGCGAAAAAATCAACTATCGCGTTCATAACTTAAACTTTTGTAATCTTTATATTTTCAGCAACTACTTTAGATATTATTACTGATCTATTATTAATAAGTATTTCAATGGAACTATCGTATTCAATTTTGTCAATAATTTTTACTTCAGTACCTATTTCAATTTTAAGTTTATTAAGAAGGTTGAAAAACTCCTCGTCTTCATTAATTATTCTAGAAACTATCCCTTTTTGACCAATATTTAAATCATAAATTGAAATTTTATCTACAAAATCAATTTCACCCAATTTATTAGGAATTGGATCACCATGTGGATCAATTTTTGGGTATTTTAAGTATTTGTCCAAATTATCTATTAGTTGATTAGATGACACATGTTCTAGCTCTTCTGCAACCTCATGTATTTCATCCCATTTAAAATTTAATTTTTCAAATAAGAAAACTTCCCATAACCTATGTTTTCTTATTATTTGCAGTGCAATCTTTATTCCATTCTTTGATATTTGAGTTCCTTTATACTTCTGATGATAAATCAGATTTTTT
This sequence comes from uncultured Marinoscillum sp., assembly GCA_902633975.1. Taxonomy (GTDB): domain Bacteria; phylum Bacteroidota; class Bacteroidia; order Cytophagales; family MED-G16; genus MED-G16. The sequence goes on along the minus strand of CACPHX010000010.1, from coordinate 10,470 downwards.
TTAGATAATTTTTTTATCATATCTGATACGGATGCTGGTTCTATATTTAATATCTTTGAAATGGAATTGGTTGTAACAAGTTTACTACCTGAGTCTGATAAATTGTATATTGATTTAAGGTAGTTTTCTTCGGATTTTGAAAGTACTATATTAGTCATAACATAAAAATATTTTAGACATACCTAAATTAATTAATATTTATTAAAATGAGAATGATAATTTTATTATTTTTAGGCTTATTTTCATGTTCTTCAAATGATTCAAGAATGGGAGACGAAATGTATTCCAATAAAAATTATGAAGAAGCAATAAAACTTTATACAGAAAGTCTAAAATTGAGACCTAATGATATAAAATCATTATTTAGAAGGGCAAGATCATACGAAGAGCTTGGCATTTATAAAAAAGCAGTTACAGATTTCAAAAAAATATTAGAGATAGATAAAGAAAATATTAATGCTTTACTAAGCTTATCAGTAAATTCTATTAGAAATAAAGATTATTTGAGTGGTGAATCATACTCGAAAAGAGCAATAAAATTAAATCCAGATCTAGATCAAGCACATTTTTTATTGGGTAGAACACTTCAGTATCAAGGACTATTTAATGACGCTATGAAGTCATTTAAAACATCAATATCTTTAAATTCAAATAATTCAGAAACATATTATTATATGGGTTTGATTTATCTAAAACTTGACGATTCGAGCAATGCTTGCAAAAACTTTAAAACCTCTGCATCGTTAAAAAACGCAAGAGCGAAAAATTTAATTAATAAATATTGTGAATAAATGAAATTTTTGTTTCTAATTTTAAATTTCTTAGTAATGGAATATAAAACTGCTACATTTGGTTCTGGTTGTTTTTGGTGTACTGAAGCTATTTTTGAATTAGTAGAAGGTGTTTTAGGTGTTGAATCGGGTTATTCTGCCGGAAATACTGAAAATCCAACCTATAAAGAGGTTACTTCAGGTAAGACAAATCATGCAGAAGTTGTAAACATTGAGTATGATCCATCAAAGATTTCCTTTGCTGAATTACTTCAAATATTTTGGAGAACCCATGACCCAACAACATTAAATAGACAAGGAGCAGACGTTGGAACTCAATACAGGTCAATTATTCTGTACCATGATTCTGAACAGAAAGAATTATCTGAAAAGATAATGAAAGATTTAGACAATTCTGGTGCATGGGATAGTCCCATAGTAACACAAATAGAAAAGTTTGAAAGGTTTTATACTGCTGAAAATTATCATCAGGACTATTATAAACTTAATCCTAACAATGGATACTGCGCCTATGTCATAGCACCTAAAATTGATAAGTTTAAACAGGTTTTTGATTCATATTTAAAAAAATAACATTATATGGTAATCTCTTTTATGATTTTCATAATTTAAGTATCATAATTTATTTAATTTTTGAAGAGATTGTATTTTTTTATTCTTTTGTCCTTTTTGAGGATAAGATTTAATAATTACTTAAAATAAATTTAATATTTTACAAAAAAAATTAATAAAGTAAATATGTCACAAAAATCAAAACTCGAATATATATGGCTTGATGGCTTTAAACCCACACAAAGTTTAAGAAGCAAAACTATGATAAGGAGAAATTTTAAAGGTAATCTCGACGAATGTCCTATGTGGTCATTTGACGGAAGTTCAACATTACAAGCCGATGGTAATGATTCCGATTGTCTTTTAAAACCCGTAGCAATATTTCCTGACCCAGACAGATCTAATGGATTCCTTGTGATGACTGAGGTATTAAATGCTGATGGTAGTCCCCATGAATCTAATGGAAGGGCAACCATTGATGATGACGACAATGATTTCTGGTTTGGTTTTGAACAAGAATATTTCTTGATTGATCCAATCACTAATTTACCGTTGGGCTTCCCAGATAATGGATATCCTGAACCACAAGGTCAGTACTATTGTAGTGTGGGGGCGAAAAATACTTTTGGAAGAGAATGTATAGAAGACCATTTAGACCAATGTTTAGAGGCAGGAATAAACGTTGAAGGTATAAATGCAGAAGTTGCTACAGGACAGTGGGAATATCAGATTTTTGCAAAAGGTGCTAAAAATGCAGGTGACCAGGTTTGGGTAGCAAGATATTTAGCTGAAAGAAATGCTGAAAGATATGGTTTAGCTATAGATCTTCATCCAAAACCTGTAAAAGGAGATTGGAATGGATCAGGAATGCATGCTAACTTTTCAAACGAAGTTATGAGAACATCAGGTGACGAAAAAATATTTAATAAAATATGTGAAGAATTTGGGAAAAACATATCTAAGCATATTGATGTATACGGTGCAGATAATGATCAGAGACTTACCGGACTACATGAAACTCAATCAATTAATAAGTTTTCATATGGAGTATCTGACAGAGGTGCATCAATAAGAATTCCGATAGGTACTGTTGAAGATGGCTGGAAAGGAAGACTTGAGGATAGGAGACCCGCATCTAACGGTGATCCCTATAAAATAGCATCTGTTATTGTATCAACTACAAAATCTGCACTTTAAAAGCACATATTTTTTATTAGATTTGTCTTGAATGCTCTCTAATAATAAATTTAATTTTATAAATAGTTTTTTCTGGAATATTTCGGAAGCTTTCTCTTCAATAAAATCAAACAAACTTAGGGTATTCTTAACTTGTGCTATAATCTCAGTTGGAATATCTTCTCTGGTAGGAATATTAACATCGATTGACGGTATACAACAATCTGTTTCAAGTAGTTTTTCAGAACTAGGATCAAATAGCTTTTATATTAGAAGTATAAGAAACGACAGGGGTAAAGAATCTGGGATAATTAAAAAAAAATATCCAATTATAAAATATAGAGAGGCAGAGGATTTTATAACTAGATATAATGGTTCAGGAATAGCTTCAATAAGTACGAGGGTTACACCAATAGCTGAATTAAAGTATAAGTCAGAAACAACCAACCCTAATGTAGTAATTGATGCTGGAGACCACAATTATATAATAACAAATCAAAAAGAAATTCTATTAGGTAGAAACTTTACACAAACAGAAAATAAAAATGGAAATTTTGTTGCTATACTTGGTTCAAGAATAAAATCAACACTTTTCAAAAATAATGAAGATCCTATTAATAAATTTATAGTAGCTAGAGGAAGCAAATTTAAAGTAATAGGTGTTTTAGATGAGCAGGGTAGTTCTTTTGGTCCTGGTGGTGATAATTTAATTATTATACCAATTGAAACATCAAGAAAACTAAAACCTACCTCAAGATATGAAATTACTGTTCTTGTTAATAAGCTCGATAAAGTCCAGAATGATATTGATTATTCTAGAGGTTTATTTAAATTGATAAGAAAGGACTTAATTGGGTCTGAAGACTCATTTGAAATTGGTAAAAATGAATCTTTAAATGAAAACTTAGCAGAAATATCTAGTTATTTAAAAATTGGTGGTTTTACAATAGGTTTTATTACCTTATTAGGAGCATCAATTGGATTAATGAACATAATGTTGGTTTCAGTCACTGAGAGAACTAGAGAAATTGGAGTTAGGAAATCTATTGGCGCAACACCAAATGTTATAAAATATCAATTTCTATTAGAATCTATTTTAATTTGCTTATTAGGAGGATTTGGTGGAATTATATTAGGTATGTTATTTGGGAATTTGGTAACAATATATATAGGTGGCGGTAGCTTTATTATTCCGTGGCTCTGGATTTTAGTCTCACTTATAATAAGTGCAATAGTAGGCATAATAAGTGGGTATTTACCAGCAAAAAAAGCTAGCGAGTTAGATCCAATTGAATCTCTTAGATTTGAGTAGAATCAAATCCCAAAAAATTTGTTAAGGAAAGTCACTATAAAAATTGTTCCCAAAATTAGAGGACATATAAAAGAGATAGAAATGTTAATATATTTCTCAACAGAAGAGCCTTTATACTCAGGGTTACCTTTACTTATTTCCTCCGAAAGGTTTTTCTTTTTCCATATATATGTTACGTACATTGTTATCATAAATCCACCAAAAGGTAAAAGTGTATCATTTGATACATCAATTATAAAAGTCATAAAGTCTACTGGGTTCTCTGATCCAAAATAGGTTATAAACTGACTAAAAAATTGATATTTACCTTGTGAAAGTGCTGATGGTATACCTATTAGAAGTATAGTAAAAGCGACTATCCAAACAGAATATTTTCTATCAATTTTATACTCGTCAACCAAATAGCTAACAGGCACTTCAAGAAGTGAAACGGTTGAAGTAATTGCTGCAAAAGATAGTAAAATAAAGAAGGTAGATCCTACAACTATACCAGTAACATCACCTAAATTTTGAAAGATTTTAGGAAATACCTGAAATATCAATCCTGGTCCACCTTCAGTTTCTATGCCTGACGAAAAAACAAAAGGAAAAATAATTAATCCTGATAAAAAAGCGATTCCAACATCGGTAAGAGTTATTAAAACTGCAGAGTTTATTATATTATTTTTACTATCTACATAACTTCCGTAAGTAATTAGCATGCCCATACCAAGAGATAATGAAAAGAAAGCCTGACCAAGTGCATTACCAGCAACAGTTAAATTAATTTGTGAAAAATCAGGTACTAAATAAAAAATGATTCCGTCAATAGAATTTGGCAGAGTAAGTGCATATATAATAAGTAGCAGAATGATAATTATTAATGAAGGCATTAATATTTTTGCTGCTTTTTCAATCCCTTTTTCTACACCTCTAGAGACAATTAAAGCTGTAAAAAACATAAACAGAATAGAATAGACAAAAACATTTTGGATATTATTTACATATTTTCCAAAATTGTCAGATATTTCAAAATTACCTGTAATCATCTCAATAACATAACCTAATACCCAACCAGCAACTACTGTATAAAATGATAATATTAATACACCGCATAAAACCCCCATCTTTCCAATAAAGTTCCATTTTTTATGTCCAAGTTCATTAAATGCCCCGATAGCATTTTTATTTGTTTTTCTTCCAATGGCTATTTCTGATACTATTACAGGAAAACATAGGATAAAACAGAAAAATAAATACATTATTAGAAATGCAGCGCCTCCACCATTACTTACTTCAAATGGAAATTTCCAAATATTTCCTAAGCCAACAGCTGATCCTGACGCAGCGAGTATAAAACCAAGTTTTGAGTTAAAAGAACCTCTTTTCATCATACTTTTAAATTTCTTAAATCTACAGGAACTACTTTGGATACCCCTTGTTCAGGCATTGTTATACCATAAATTATATCTGCGTTGTTCATCGTCCTTTTGTTATGTGTAACAATAATAAATTGTGAACTAGAAGAAAATTTATTAATAATCTTATTGAACTTGTCAATATTGTTATCATCGAGAGGGGCATCTACCTCATCAAAAACACAAAATGGGGCAGGTTTTAATAAATATATAGCAAATAGGAGAGAGGTTGCAGTTAATGTCTTTTCACCACCAGATAACTGATTTATAGTTAATGGCTTTTTTCCTTTAGGCTTTGCCATAATTTCAATAGAAGATTCTAAAGGATTTTCAAGGTCATTGATAATTAAATCACAATCATCATCATCGGTAAATAATGACCTAAATACTGTCTTAAAATTATCTTTTATTTTTTCAAAGGACTGAATAAATGATTCTTTTGCAACTAAATCAATTTCTTGAATTGTTTTTAGAAGAGAATCTTTTGCCTCAAATAAATCTTTTCTCTCTTTTATAATAAACTCATGCCTTTCTTGTATTTCTTTATATGCCTCCATTGCTAATGGATTAATTTGACCAATTTTTTCAATTTTATGCTTTAATTTATCTCTTCTTTTTTCAAGCTTGTCAACTGAATTCTTATCAAACAATTCATCATCAATTTTACAGCTTTCCAATTTTATATCAAATTCTACTGAAATTCTTTGATATATTGAGTTTAGATCAAGATCAGTATCGTAAATACTTGTCTTTAGTTCGCTTATTAATTCTGTATTTATATCTTTTTTCTTCTGTAATTCTCTAACAGATGTATCATCTAAATCAATAGTGGATTTAATTTTATAATATTCATTTTCAGAGTTTTCTAAATTTTTTTCTGCGGATGTTTTTTCATTATATAAATTTATAAGAATATCATCTTTATCATCTTTAACTGATGAAAGTGTAGTGTATTCTTTCTCTGAGCTTTGAAGTTTCGATTGGTTTTCATCAATTCTCTTTTTATTAAAATCATATGTTATAGATTTATATTCCAATTCTTTCTCTAATGATTCAATTTTTGATTTAAGATTATTATAATCAATTTCAGAGGAGGATAAATCCTTAGATTTATCAGAAAACATTTTATTTATTCTTATTGTTTCTTTATTGTCTTCCCTAAATAATTCCTCAATAATTTTAAAGGATTTATCTATAGATTTTATTTCTATATCCAGTGAATTTAAATTTTTTAATATTTTATTTTTATCTATTTTTTCTAGAGAAAGTAATTTTTCTAGTTGAGATTTCTTATTTGATATATTTTTAATGTTATTTGATATATCAAGAAAATGTTCTTCAACATCCTTAATATCTGATATTTTAATATTTTGATTTTTAAGTTTTTCCTCATACTTTAAAAATTGTTTCTTGTTTTGATCAAGCTTGTCTAAATTCTTTTTTAATAATTTTTTTGATGATTTCAACTCTTTATCGATGCTCGTGATAGAGAATTTAGAACGTTTATTGCTTTCTTGGTCAAATTTTATGCTTTTTTTTAGTTCAGATATGTTAACGTTTAACATCTTTGATTTTTCTTCCTTTATTCTAATCATCTCTTCGTGATCTCTTATCTTATCTAATATCTTATTGAGATCCTCCTGCTTTCTTTGTAATTTTTTTTCGTAAGGTATAAGTGAAGATTTAGATGACTCAATTGCTGCATTTTTTTTGGCAAGATGACTTGAAACTTTTATGTTCTCATTTTCAAGTTTTTCAAGTTTCTTTTTATTTTCTTCTTGCCTTAATCTCGAATTTTCTGAATTTTTAAGAGCAACATTGATACTGATATTTTTATATTCCTCTTTATATGAATAATATTTTTCAGTCTGCTTAGCTTGTCTTTTTAAAGATCTGAGATTTTTTTCAATTTCGTATACTAAGTCTTCAACTCTATCAAGATCTGATTCTGTCTGTTTTATTTTGTTAAATGTTTCTTTTTTTCTTTTTCTAAATTTTGATATTCCAGCAGCTTCCTCAAATAAACTTAATCTTGAGTTATCCTTATCATTTAAAATATTGTCAACCATTGAGAGTTCAATAATTGCATAATTATTTGACGAGATTCCAGTATCCAGGAATAGATTTGTGATATCTTTAAGTCTACATTTAACATCATTTAGAAGGTATTCGCTATCTCCCGATCTAAAATATTTTCTTGTTACGGTAACAGTAGAATATTCTGTTGGTATAAGATTTTTGGTGTTATCAAATGATATTGAAACTTCAGCTAATTGTAGCTTTTTCCTTGATTTACTACCATTAAATATTATATTCTCCATTTTGTCAGACCTCAAGAGACTAGTCTTTTGTTCACCAAGAACCCATCTCATTGCGTCAACTACATTTGATTTCCCACATCCATTAGGACCAACAATACCTGTGACACCTTTATTGAAATTAATTACTGTTTTATCTCCAAAACTTTTAAAACCTTTTATTTCGATTTTATTTAATCTCATTAAGAATTATGAATTATTTTTGATTTTTAAATATAATATATATAAATATGGATTTCCCAGATTTAACAGAATATATAGGTCCTATTGTATTTGGTTTAATAGCCTGGCTTACTAACTACTTTGGAAAGAAAAAAAAACCGTCTGAGGATAATGAAATTGTAAAAGACAAAAAAGAAGACGCTTTTACTAGTGATCTTAATGATATATATAAAAAAATTGTTTCCCCTGAGAATAACGAAGAAGAAAAAGTTGAACTCGAGATATTATCTGATGAGAAACAGGATAATATAATTGATGAAATTAAAGTACCGTTAGTAGAAGATATTCTACCTGAACAACAAAAAAATCAAATTAATGAAAAGGCTGAAATTCCAAAAGATCAACCATTAGAAAAATTAGAGGAAAATACAAAAAGTATAGAATCTCTAGATATTGAATTAGGAGAAAAACCTGTAGATAAAATAAAAGACAAGATAAAATCAAAAACTGGTTTAAAAGAAGCTTTTATATTAAAGGAAATATTAGATAGGAAATACGATTAACGATTCTTGATATCTACATAATCTCTCTGAGTTTCGCCTAAATATATTTGCCTTGGTCTTCCTAAGGGTTCTTTATTTTGTCTCATCTCTACCCACTGAGAAATCCAACCTGGCAATCTACCAAAAGCGAACATAACTGTGAACATCTCAGGGGGAAACCCTAAAGCTCTGTAAATAATTCCACTGTAAAAATCTACATTTGGATATAATTTTTTTTGTATGAAATATTCATCTTCTAATGCTATTTTTTCTAGTTTTTTTGCTAGTTCAAGAACTGGGTCGTTAACACCTAACTTATCTAATACATTATCAGCAGCTTTTTTGATAATCTTAGCTCTTGGATCGAAGTTTTTATATACCCTATGCCCAAAACCCATTAGTCTGAATGGATCTGATTTGTCTTTAGCTTTCTTAATATACTTATCGACATCATTATTGTCATTCATTATTGTGTCTAACATCTCTATAACTGCTTGATTTGCACCACCATGTAGTGGTCCCCAAAGAGCATTTATACCAGCTGATATGGAAGGGTAAATACTTGATTGAGCTGATCCTACGATTCTCACTGTAGATGTTGAACAGTTTTGCTCGTGGTCTGCATGTAATATTAATAACTTATTTAATGCGTCAGTAACTACTGGATTAGGTTCATATTCCATTGAAGGTAAAGCAAACATCATCTTTAAGAAATTTGAACAATAATCAAGGCTGTTATCAGGATAAATAATAGGATGACCAGTTCTTTTCTTGTATGACCAGGCTGCAAAAGTTGGAAATTTACCTAATATTCTAACAATACTTAAATCAACAAGTTTCCTTGATCTGCTTGGGTCTAAGGATTCTGGATAAAATGCTGTTAAACTAGTTATTAGTGAGGATAAGACACCCATCGGGTGTGCTTTTGAAGGATAACCATCTAAAATTATTTTGAAGTCCTCGTGAACTAGGGTATGAAATCTTATTTCGTGTTCAAAGTTATCTAATTGATCTTTTGTAGGTAATTCTCCATATATCAAAAGGTAACAAACTTCAGTAAAAGACGACTTTGAAGCTAATTCCTCTATTGAATAACCTCGATGTCTTAATATTCCCTTCTCACCATCTAAATATGTTATTTTACTTGTAGTCGCGCCAGTATTCTTATAACCCTTATCAAGTGTTATTAAACCTGTTTCTGATCGAATTTTTGATATATCAATTGCGTCCTCATTTTCAGTGCCAGTTAGAAGAGGTAGCTCAATTTCTTTACCATCATATATAAGTTTAGCAGCCTTACTCATATTAATTGTTACCAAGTATAATTGGTAGACCATCTTTACCACTACCGACTACTACAACTTTTGAATTAGGGGATTCAGCTAACTTACTAGTTGCCTCTATACCCCTCATTCTAAGTAGATTAGGAGTTAGACTATTATTTATAATTCTATTTGCGTCAGCTCTACCAGTAGCCTCAATTCTAATTCTTTCCGCCTCACTTTTTTCTCTTTCAAGTCTATATTGATATGCCAGTGCTTCTTGTTCTTGTTGAAGTTTATTTTCAATAGCAGTTTTAATTTGTGCAGGAAGTGTTATTGATCTAATAAGTAATGATCTCATTACAATATTGTTACCTGGCTTTCTAAGTACTTCACTTGCTTCCTCTTGAATCAAATTTTCAACTTCAGTCCTTTTTGTTGAGTATATTTCTTCAGCAGTGTATCTTCCCATTACATCTCTAACCGTTGATCTAAATACTGGTCTAACAAGCCTTCTAAGGTAATCAAACTGGTATGTTTCATATATTTCACCAACACTATCATAATCGAGGTGGAAATTCATTGTCACGTCAACATTTATACTTAATCCGCTACCATCTAGAACATCTATAGTTTCTTCTACTAAATTATCTGTTATATCAAATCTGTACAAATCATTCCAAGGTGCTTTTAGTCCAAATCCTGGCTTAATGACATTCTTTTTATCAAGTCCAGTATCACCAAATTTATAAAATATAACTGCTCTTTCAGTTGATTCTATTACATAGAAAATGCTTGATGCAAAAGAGAATAAAATGGTTAAACCAAACAATAAAAAAACAATAACGGAAACTAATTTTGAATTCTGCATAATAATTTAAATTTTAACACAAATATAAGCTTATTCGACAATAATAAAAGTATAATTCTTTTTACCCTTTTGTAATAAAAGGTATTT
>CACPHX010000009.1 GCA_902633975.1 uncultured Marinoscillum sp. | reverse complement strand
TACTCCAACAATAAATACTACTGGAAATTCAAGTCCTTTTGCCATGTGTATAGTCATTAAAGAAATAAACTCCTCATCTTTTTTCTCATCTTGATCTTGATCAGTCAATAGGGAGATTTCTTGTAAGAAATTATCCAATCCTTTTTCTTTATTTTCTTCATTATCAATATACTCTTTTATAGAGTTTAATAATTCTTGTACATTTTCATAACGACTTATTCCTTCAATGCTACGATCATCCCAAAGTTCTTTTAGAAGTCCTGAGTTAGATGCTATGTGCGATGCTGATGAATATGCATCGTTATTATTTGAAAAATTTTTAAAAGAAATTATTAAATCAATAAATGGAGTTATGAGATTTGAAATTCTATTGTCCAAATATTTATTTGAATTAGATATAATATCCCATAAGCTTTTTTGCTCTTTGTTAGAGGACATAATTATTTTATCAACAGAGGTTTGCCCTATACCTCTTCTAGGATAATTAATTATTCTTCTAAATGATTGTTCATCATTTTGATTTATAGAAAATCTAAGATAAGCGAGTATGTCCTTAACTTCTTTTCTCTGATAAAATGATAAACCACCATATACTTTATATTTTAACCCTATTCTTCTAAGTGACTCCTCAATCGATCTTGATTGACTATTAGTTCTATATAATACTGCAAAATTTGAGTTGGTTAATTGATTTTTATTTTTTTCCTCAAATATTAAATTTGATACCATTTTACCTTCATCATTGTCAGAAAAAGATTGCTTGAGTGAGATAAGTTCTCCCTCCTCATTATCGGTCCATACCTCTTTACTTATTTTTGATTTGTTTTTATCAATTACAGAATTTGCTGCTTTTACAATGGTTTTGGTAGATCTATAGTTTTGTTCAAGCTTAACAGTTTTCAACTCATCAAAATCATCTTCAAATTTTAATATATTTCTAATTTCAGCTCCCCTAAATGCATAGATTGATTGAGCATCATCTCCAACAACAAAAATATTTCTATGGACTGCTGCTAACTTTTTTGTTATCAAGTATTGACAGTAATTTGTATCCTGAAACTCATCTATTAAAACATGCTGAAAGAGTTGTTGATACTTATTTAAAATATCAACATGCTCAGTAAAGAGTATGTTAGTATTAAATAATAAATCATCAAAATCCATAGCATGAGACTTAAAACATCTTTTGACGTAAATTTTATAAATTTCTGAAATCTTAGGTCTTAATGCTGAAGCATCTTCTTCCTGAAGTATTGGATTATTAGCATAATCAATGTATGAGATCAATCTGTTCTTTGCATTCGATATTCTGTTGTAAACAAAGTTTTCTTTGTAAATTTTTGGATCAAGATTTAATTCTTTAACAATTGACTTGATAAGTGATTTGGAATCTTGTGTATCGTAAATTACAAAATTTGGTGGGAAACCTAACTTATAACCCTCAGACCTTAAAATTCTTGCAAAGATTGAATGAAAAGTTCCCATCCATAAACTTCTAGCTTCAGTACCAACTATTTTTTCAATCCTATCTTTCATCTCCTTTGCTGCTTTATTTGTAAAAGTTAAAGCAAGAATAGAAAATGGATCTATGTTACTACTTATCAAATGAGCAATCCTGTAGGTTAAAACTCTTGTTTTTCCAGATCCCGCACCGGCTATAACAAGACATGGACCGTTTTCATGAACAACAGCCTCTCTTTGATTTTTATTTAAATCTTGTAAATATTTCATCTGAAAAATAACTAAGTCAATCTAATACTTAATTGATGAAAAAATTAATTAGTTTTGAAAAAAAATACAATGGAATATAATACTACAAGAAGCAATTTAATCTTAAGGGAATATGGAAGAAACTTTCAAAAGTTAGTTGATCACATCAAAGGGATAAAAGAGAAGGAAAAAAGAAATCAATTATCAAAAACTTTAATTGATATGATGAAGGTTACACAGCCTGCATATAATGTTCAGACTGAAATTGAAGCTAAATTATGGGACGACTTATATATTATGTCTGATTATTCTCTTGACATAGACAGCCCTTTTCCAAAGCCTGAAAAAAAATCAAAAAATGATATCTCAGAAAGACTTAATTATCCAAAAAATAAAATTAGATACAGACATTATGGTAAAAAGATTGAACTCTTAATTGATGAGGCTTGCAAATTAAAGAAAGAAGAAGATAAAGAAGCTGCTGTAATTCATATTGGTAAGATCATGAAGTCATTTTTTAGTATGTGGAATAAAGAATCAATTGATAATAAAGTAATTATTGAAAATATTAAAGAACTTTCAAATAATAAATTATCAATTGACATTGAAAAAGTAAGAGATCTAAATCTATTTCATAAAGTAACTAAAGAAAGGGGATCTAAAAGTTACTATACAAAAAAATATCATAAACCGAACAGACCTTTTAGAAAAAAGAGAATGAAATGAGTTCATTCAGAATATTAGGTGGAAAAAGCTTAAAAGGTGAAGTCAAACCACAAGGTGCAAAAAACGAAGCGCTTCAAATTTTATGCGCAGTATTACTTTCTGATGATGAAATTATAATTGAAAATATTCCTGATATTAAAGATGTTAATCTACTAATTGATTTATTACGAGGAATGGGCGTCGATATATTGAAAGTTGATGACTCAACTTACAAATTTCAGTCTAAAAATATAGATTTATCTTACACAAAAACTCCTGATTTTTTTCAGAAGTCTTCAAAAATAAGAGGTTCAATAATGCTAATGGGACCAATGGTTGCAAGGTTTGGAGTTGCATATATTGCAAAACCTGGAGGTGACAAAATAGGTAGAAGAAGAGTTGACACTCACTTTATTGGACTCCAAGATTTAGGAGCTAGCTTTAATTTTGAAGAAAAACATTCTATTTTCAAAGTAACTGCCAAAAAACTTAAAGGAAAACATATTCTCCTTGACGAGGCTTCTGTAACTGGTACTGCAAATATTATAATGGCTGCATCCCTTGCAGATGGAGAAACAACTATATACAATGCTGCATGTGAACCTTACTTACAGCAATTATGTAAAATGTTAAAATCTATGGGGGCAGAAATAAAAGGTGTAGGCTCTAACTTATTAAAAATTAATGGTGTACCCTCTCTATCTGGAACAAAACATAGAATTTTACCAGATATGATCGAGATTGGAAGCTTTATTGGTTTGGCTGCTATGACCAAGTCTGATATAAAGATCCGTGATGTAAGTCTTGAAAATTTAGGTATAATCCCAAAAACTTTCCAGAGACTTGGAATAAAATTGAATATTAAAGATGACACAATACACATTCCATCTCAAGAGCATTATCAAATAGAAACTTTTATTGATGGTTCAATAATGACTATATCAGATGCAATTTGGCCAGGTTTTTCACCTGATTTACTCAGTATTGCTTTGGTTACCTCTATTCAAGCAAATGGAACTGTTTTAATTCATCAAAAAATGTTTGAGAGTAGATTATTTTTTGTTGATAAACTTATTGACATGGGAGCTCAAATAATTTTATGTGACCCTCACAGAGCTACAGTTATTGGTCTTGATAGAAAAATACCTTTAAAAGGAATTAAAATGTCATCTCCAGACATCAGAGCTGGAGTTTCACTACTAATAGCAGCACTTTCCGCTGATGGGGAAAGTATAATTGATAATGTTGATCAGATTGACAGAGGATATAGCAACATTGATTCAAGGCTAAGATCCTTGGGAGCAGATATTGAAAGAATTTAGAACTTTTTTCTCAATTGGGTCATAGAATACATAGGACTATCAAGAATAAATAAGTCCATTATAAAAGTTGGTATGCCCTCCACAACAGCATAACTTTGTAATGAAACTTTTGTTCTACCTTTATCTATCCTCTTTAGATTCCAAATAGATCTTGACTCTTTGATTCTTATTAATTTTTCATTACTTGGAATCCGATCTGGATATGAATTCATCTCAATAATAATTTCATCATTTTTTTTTGTTATCACAGCATCTGAAACTAAATCTCTATTTTTAAGTGGCCAATTCATATCAACAACAAAATAGACATACATTAAAGTATCTGTTTTTTCTAATATTTTGGAAGAATTCAGCTTATACATCCATTTGTATGAATTATCAAAATCAATTATAGTATTATAAATTTTCTCAATTTCGGAATTGATTATTGTCTCTGCTAAATACTCTTTTGTATTATTATCTATATTACGAATATATACCTTTATACTATCTTGATTTTTTCTTAAATCCCACTCATTATAATTAAAACCAAATGAATTGAGTTTAAGAATTGATAGAAATAGGGCAATAAAATTCAATATCATATTTTATAAATTTGCTAAATTGAAAATAATTTAAAAAATAAAGTTAGAAATGCTAGATTTTCTATCACTAATTTTTCTTAATATATACCCATATTTATTTAATGTGACAGACAGTCTACCATCAGATACAACCACTGTCTTTACTGATCTAACGTCATTAAAAACTGATAGTTTATCTTTTGATAAAATTCAAGAGTCACCTATCAAAATCATAAGCTTTAAAGTTAATAATACACAAATACTTTCCGAAAACGAATTCACTAATATAAAAATAAATGAAAGAGATACTCTCTCAATTGTCCTCCAAATAAACGACAATGCTGAAAATTTAATATTTAATTATTATTTTAATGAGAACCCTAATTTAAGAAATATTGATAATGGAAAAATTCTTTTTGATAAGACTAGTAAAAGAGTGTACTTTGATTTTATTCCGAATAATGATCAAGCACTAAACAAATTTTTAACATGGAATCTATTCATATATTCTAAAATAAATGATTTATATAGATACGACTTATTAATTGAGATTAATAATCTTGAATATCCTCCAAGAATAATTAATAAACAGATTGATAAAATAATTAGGAATAAATATGATTTCAATTATACACCAGTTATAGGTGATGGAGGAAATAATTTAATATTTAATTTAGAAACTAATGCGCCAATTGATAACTTCGATCCTATCACTGGTCAAATAAATTGGAAAATCGATCCAAACAATATAAAAGAACTCGAAAAGATTTATGAGTTTAAATTAGAAGTTTTCAACCAAAACAAACCTGAACTTTCTGATGTTGACAGTTTCAGAATTATTTATTCAGAAAACAATTTTGCACCAGTTTTTGGAAAGATGTCAAAATGGATTGTAGAAGAGGGAAAATCATACGAATATAAGTTGCCAGTTGATGATCCAAACGTTAATGACTCTATAATTATTGAGAATATTGGTGCTCAATTACCTCGAGGAATGAGGCTGGATAACCCTAAGAAATTGTTAATTTTTGAGGTTGATTACGATCATGTTGAAAAAATAAATTCCACACAAAATTATGACCTACAAATAAAAGCCACTGATTTATCTGGATTATCGTCACAAGTATCAATATCTGTTGTGGTAATGAGTACTCTTAACCCTCAAAAAGTTCAAGAAAAAGTTTCTGAGTTAATTTCAGAACTTGAAATCCAACAAAACGGACTTGAAGAAATAAATAATAATTTAAAATGGATAGAGGCTACATCTAAAAATAATAGAAAGCTAAGAACACTTGGAGCAGCTGGAATTACTTTTTTAGGATCAGTTATGGGTATATTATCAACAAATGTTGAAATAACAAGAAAAGCAGGAGCAGCTATTGGTGCAAGCGGTGCTGTTTTATCAGTTATTAATGAAGTTTTATCAAGAGATGATAATGAGATCAAAAATCTATTAAGAGAGACTATAAAATTACAGTCAAATGTAAAAGTAAAATATGACAGATTAAGTTTTTATAAGAATTCAAAAAATCCAAGTGATTTTCAAAATCAAGAAATTGATTTATTAATCAAGACAATTGAAAACGAAAGAGAAACCTTGAATAAAAATCTTTTTACAATTTCAGAAAATTACCAAATAATTATATCTGAGAAAAGAATTCGTAATATGATAAGGAAAAAGGCTTTATAAATAAATCCAGATGCTTAAAATAAAAAATCTTCATCCAATTAGAATTAATAATTTAAAAAGAATTGGAAGAGATAATGACGGTGGCTATATAATTCCTAAATTAGTTATTGATAAATGTGATGGTCTCTTATCTTATGGTATAAATAAGGATTGGTCATTTGAAATTGATTTCTTAGAAAGAAAAAAAAACATAAATGTACATTGCTATGATCATACTTTAGATCTATTCTCATTGTTGAAATTTACTTTTAAATCAATACTTCTTTGTTTCATATATTTTGTTATATCAGATAAAATAAGGCTAAAGAAGTCTATTTATGGATTATCAATAATAAAAAGTTATTTTAATTTTTTTACTGACTCTACAAAACACTTTAAAAAAAGAATATGGAATGATAATAATGGAAATAATGTAACAGTTGAAGCTACAATTAATAAAATTTATTCAGAAGGCTCTAAGAATATTTTTATTAAGATGGACATTGAAGGAGCAGAATTTAAAGTTTTAAAAAAACTTGATTACACAAAAGTAAATATTCTTGGGCTTGCTATCGAATTTCATGATATTAACTTGAAAGAAAAAGAATTCAATAAAATTATAATTAATATGAAAAAAATCTTTCATATAGCTCATATTCATGGAAATAATTACAGTAAAATTGATGGAGTTTCTAAATTTCCCTCATCAGTTGAGATTACATTTATTAATAAAAAACTAGTAAAAGGAAAAATTAAAAAATCTGAGAAAAAATATCCAATAGAGGGTCTTGATCAACCTAATAAACATTCTAAACCCGACATTGATCTTTTATTTAATTGATATTCTTGCACCTGAACAAAAATATTCCAAATACAAAAAAGTTATCCTTGAGAATATAAAGTGGAGAAAAGGGGAGTGAAGTCGAACTTTTTTGGGGTGGATTTGGAATTATTAAAATAAAATATCGTTTAAATAACTCCACATTTCGTTATGGAAATTAATGGGGACTAAATTATCACTATCGGGAGCTTCACCCATGCGAATGATCACTAGATTTTGACTTGGAATAATATCAAGATATTGGCCGTTTTTACCCATCCCTGCAATTAAATCTTCTGGGGCGTTGGAGGCCAAAGAAGCCTGTATTGGAATTGTTATCCCCGGAGGAATCAAACTTTCTTTGCCATTAAGCCACCACAAGTATCCATAGGATTTATTTATTTCTTGAGATGTATTTACCATATTTAAAAAATAATTTGTGTCATTCAAGATAACATCCTCGTCCCATACACCTTCATTTAATATCAATAGCCCAAATCTTGCCATGTCTCTGGCTGTACTGTAGTATGTGTCACTGTTATTTAATTGAATCCAACTTCCACCCATTCCTATTTTTATTTTCACTTTTTGATTGGTAAATTCATTGTATGAGGTTTCGGTTGCGTTTTCGATGACATCCTTTAAAAGTGAGTATGTGGCGTTGTGATAAAACCAGTTTGTTCCGGGGGTGTTTTTATAGTTCAGGCAATTTGGATCTATACAATTAAGATTAACTACTTGATAATCCAACCCAGTTGTCATAGTCAATTGGTGCTTAATTTTAATTTCACCCTCTTGGTTTGCTGTTAAACTGGTCCATCCATTGCCAAGATATTTGGCACTACTGTCCTCAATAGACAAATGCCCATCGTCTTGTGCGATCCCGACCATAAGGGCAGTGAGTGTCTTCCCTGCAGAAGCCCAATACCAATTGGAGTTTCTGTCAAAAGGAGCTGTATTTAAAATGTTATTACCCCAATACTTCTCAATTACGATTTTACCATCCTTTAATACTATAAAAGCACGAGTGTTGTTGAGCTCAAGAAACTCATATAGATTTTTAATCTCATCAGAATTCCAGTTTAGCTCTTCAGGTGATATAGTTTCCCATTGGTTGGAACCTATGGTTGGGAAATACATGCTGTTGACTAGAGGCTGGCTAATTTGAGTTTCATCTTTTGAGCACGAAATGATTGAAAGTAATATTAACAGCAGAAACTTCTTCAATAGATGGATAATTAGATTATTAAATGTAAAAAATATTCCCTAAAATAAAATTTATTTTAGGGAATAATGCCGTGGAGTCGGCGGGATTCGAACCCGCGTCCAGATATGGAAATAATATTCCGTCTACATGCTTAGATAATTTTTAATTTTCGTGTAAGAGCAGGAAAATTACAACCAACTTCTAACCTTATCTATTTAGATTTCCATATATAATTATAGAGGAAAATATATGTAAGATCTCCATATGACATCATATAATTTAACTGAAGATCAAAGCTAAAAATGATGTGGTTATTTAAATTCTTAGAATTTAAACTGCCATAGCGTAATCGTATTTACGTTCGCCGTTTATAAAAATTGTATTTAGTTTCGGATGTTAACTTCACCCGACATGCAAAAATAAAACTTGTCATACTGTCAATTCCAGTCGACCCCAAAAAACAAAGAACAAAATTGTTGCGCAAATCTAATTTATTTAATTTAGATATGTGGAAAAATATGTGGTATCAGCAAGAAAATATAGACCAACAAAATTTAAAGATGTAGTTGGGCAAGACCATGTCACAAAAACTCTACAAAATGCTATTAAAAATAATAAAGTTGCTCAATCTCTTTTATTTTGTGGTCCTAGAGGCGTAGGTAAGACTACATGTGCCAGAATATTAGCTAATGAAATAAATAACTTTGATTTTACTAATCCAATTGAAAGCTCAAATAATTTTAATATTTACGAGTTGGATGCAGCCTCAAATAATTCTGTTGATGATATAAGAAATCTTATTGAACAGGTAAGGTATCCACCACAGTCAGGAAAATTCAAAGTTTATATTATTGATGAGGTTCACATGTTATCCAATGCAGCGTTTAATGCTTTCCTTAAAACTTTAGAAGAACCACCGTCCTATGCTATATATATTTTAGCAACAACAGAAAAAAATAAGGTTATTCCAACCATACTTTCTAGATGTCAAATCTATGATTTTAATAGAATAGAGATACCGGATATAAAAAACAAGTTATCTGAAATTTTAGAATCAGAAAACATAAGTTACGAAGATGAGGCTTTACACTTAATAGCTAGAAAAGCAGATGGTGCGCTAAGAGATGCTCTATCTACATTAGATCTTATAAAAACATTTATAAAAGAGCCTATAATAAAATTAGAAGATGTGACAAGCAATCTAAATATTTTAGATAGTGATTATCTATTTGAAATATCTAGTTATATAAATGTTGGAGATGTGACAAAATCTATAATGTTACATAATAAAATTATAAGAAATGGTTTTGAAAGTATTAATCTCTTGTCTGGTTTGACAAACCACTTTAAAAACCTTCTTTATGCAAAAAATGAAGAACTTGTTGATTTAATGGATGTGTCTGAATCTGAAAAATCAAAATATGTTAATCAATCAAACCAGCTATCAGATTCACTTATAGAATCAGGAATAGAAATATTAAATGACTTTGGAATTAAATATAGGCAATCAAATGACCACCAAATTCATACTGAAATCCTCTTACTAAAACTATGTTCACTAAATAAAAAAAAAACTGAAGTAGTCAGTGTTGAATTACCAAAGGAAGAAGATTCAATAGAGATAAAAGAAATCAATAAAAAAGTTACCTCAATCAAGGAAACAAAGGATTCAATAACTAAAGAAGATGAAATTATTAAAAAAGAATCTCCAAACTTAAGAAATATATTAAAGGAACAGAAACATGAGATAAAAGAAGACAAAGAGGTTGATAATAAAAATGATATTTCCAAAGACAATTATGAACTAAATGATAATAATTTAAAAGACGCTATTAAGGAATTTAGAGAAAGAATAAAGAGTAAAAAGTCAGAAGAAGCAGTTCTTAAGAGAGAAATTTCCCTTAAAAACGAGATCATTTCTTTATCTCTTGAAAATAAGTTAGAACTATCAATATTTGAAGATTTAAAAAATAAACTTCATAGTTTTCTCAAAAAGAAATTTAATAAAAACATAGAGATCATAACAAATGTAAATGTTAAAAAGAAAGAAAAAACAATCTATACAAATAAAGATAAGTTCGAATATTTATCAAAAAAAAACTCAAACCTTGAAGAATTAAAGAATAAACTAGGTTTGGATTATGAGTATTAAACCTCCCAACCCTTTCTGTAAGATCTACTTACAAATCTATTTGCAGCATTATAATTTGTAATTTTCATAGATTCACCATCCCATAATAATTTCTTTCTACCCGGGTAAAATGAAGAGCCTTTTTTATTTGTTTTCATTTCCATATAACTCCTAATAGCAATATTTCCCATTAATACTGTCTCAGTCATAGGACCAGAATAATCAAAAGAAGATGTTAAGCTTTTGTGTTCATTACTATTAAAACCTGCTTTACAAGCAGCTGTCCATTTTGATTGATGACCAAATTCATTGCCTGGTTGATTATCAGTATTAAACTCGATAGTCTTTTCACCCTCTACATACAATTTAGGTGTAAAACCATATACTCCAGTCGTAATAATTCCTTTAGATCCAATCATCATAACACCGTTTGCACTATTAGGAGTTCCTAAAGAATCTTTCTCAGGAATCAAATCAGGATGGGGAGGCCTAAGACCACCATCTAACCATCTCATCTTTAAAGATGATTTATTTTTTTCAGTTGCGTTAAAATCTAAGGTTACGGATGATGATGGAGGACAACCCTCAGGAATATACTCAGGGCTCCACATATTTATAAATACTTGACCAACACTACACTCTACTCCTGTAGGATAATTTAATCCTAATGTCTTGAAAGGTACATCAATTATGTGACACCCCATATCCCCTAATGCACCTGTACCATATGCCCACCAACCTCTCCAATTAAAAGGATGGTATGCATCAGAATATGGAATTTCTGGGGCAGTACCGAGCCACAAATCCCAGTCAAGATGATCAGGAGAGGATGATCCAGTTGGTTTAGGGACAGGAATACCTTGAGGCCAGACAGGTCTATTAGTCCAGACAAATACCTCATCAACAGTACCAATCTTACCATCATTAAACCACTCCTGAACTTTTGTCATTCCTGAGTTAGAGGCTCCTTGATTTCCCATCTGAGTAACAATTTTATTTTCTCTAGCCATCTCTGTTAACATTCTTGCCTCTCTTATATTATGAGTTAAGGGCTTTTGCACATATACATTGATCCCTCTTTGCATTGCAGCAATAGCTTGGATAGCATGCATATGATCAGGTGTTGATATGGTAACAGCATCAATGTCTTTTACTTTATCAAACATCTCTCTATAATCTTTAAAGAACTGAGCTTTAGGAAATCTATCCCTTGAAGTTTTTGTGTATTCTCCAGAATCAACATCGCTCATTGCGACAACATTTTCTTTACCTTCATTGGATGCATTCCACAAATCAGAGGTACCTTTTCCTCCGATTCCAATACCTGCTAAATTTAACTTATCACTTGGTGAAATATAACCAACCCCACCAAGAACATGTCTTGGAACTATGAAAAAGCCTGACATAGCTATTGAGGTACTTTTGATAAAGCTTCTTCTTTTTTTTCGAGCTTTATTTTTTTTTAATGACATAAATCTTTAAAGTTTAAAGGATATCAATTTATTAATTTTTTTCTTAACTTAATAGTACATCCTGAATTAACCAAACTAAAATGAAAAATTTCAAGCTTTCGTTGATGATGTTCCTCCAATATTTTATATGGGGCGCATGGTATGTTACAGCTGGAACTTACATGGCAAAGATTTTAAATTCTTCAGGTGAAGAAATTGGATCAGCTTATAGCGCATTTGCCGTGGCTGCTATTTTTTCACCCTTTTTCGTTGGATCAATTGCTGACAGATACTTTTCTGCACAAAAGGCTATGGGGGCTCTCCATATAGTTGGTGGTTTACTCCTAATTTATGCTACTGAAATTTCTTCATCTTTCCTATTTATCCTTACTGTTCTGATTTATTCGCTTATGTATATGCCAACCGTTGCACTTTCAAACAATATAGTTTTTTCTAATGTCAGCGATTCTGGAAAAACTTTTCCAGTAATAAGATTTTTTGGAACTTTCGGATGGATTGTTGCAGGTTTTATAATAGGTATACTTCAACTTGAAAATAATATTACAAGTATTGCGTACACTTTCTACATAGCAGCAGGAGCATCAATTCTTCTTGGTTTATTTTCTTTCTCACTTCCAAATGTGCCTCCAAAAGGTGAAAGTGGGGGATCTCCTCTTGGGTTGGAGGGTCTTGTTTTACTAAAAGACAAATCATACCTTATATTTTTTATATCTGCAGTTTTAATATGTATACCTCTTTCTTTCTACTACTCATTTGCTAATGTTTTCTTAAACGATTTGGGAATGGAGGGAGCAGCAGGTAAAATGATATATGGCCAAATATCAGAAGCCATATTTATTCTTGCTATTCCTTTTCTATATTATAGGTTAGGAGTCAAAAATATTTTAATAATAGGTATTGCTGCGTGGGCACTAAGATTTTTCTTTTTTGCTAATGGTGACTTAGAAGCATATTATTGGATGATAATTTCGGGAATATTACTTCATGGAATCTGTTACGATTTCTTTTTTGTTACTGGTTACATGTATACTGAAAATAAAGCAGGTGAAAAAATTAAAAATGCTGCACAGGGTTTATTTACTGTTGCAACCTATGGAATCGGAATGACAATAGGATCCTGGTTCTCTGGAATCATAACTGATAGTAATACAATCGAGGGAATTAAAAATTGGGGTGATATATGGATGGTTCCTGCATATATCTCAGGTGCTGTTTTACTATTTCTAGTTGTATTTTTTAAAGAAAAAAATAAATAAATCATGCAAAAAATTTCAATGCTAGGCTCTGGTTTTATAGGTAGATTTTATACCGATTCTTTACACGGATATAGAAATAAAGACCGTGTTGTTTCTATTTATTCTAGAAGGGAAGAAAGTGCGAAAAAATTTGCTGAAGATTATGATGTGCCTCACTGGACTACTGACATGGAAGAATCAATATCAAAACCTGAGGTTGACGTAGTTTGCATATCTCTTCCAAATAATTTGCATGAAGAAGCAGTAAACCTATGTTGCAAACATAATAAGGCAGTAATATGTACAAAACCACTTGGTAGGACAGCAGAGGAGGCGAAAAGAATGGTTGAAGCTGTTGAAGAAGCTGGCATTTTTGCTGGTTACCTTGAAGATTTATGTTATACCCCAAAGTTTCTCAAAGCTGTTGAAAGTGTAAAAGCTGGCAGTCTTGGAAAAATAATTTGGACAAAATCAAGAGAAACTCATCCAGGCCCTCATAGTGAATGGTTTTGGGATAAAGAGCAAGCAGGAGGTGGTTGTATATTAGATCTGGGTTGTCATTGTATCGAGATAAGTAGAAACTATATAGGAAAAGATATCAAACCAATTGAAGTTATGTGCTGGGGTGACACTCAAGTTAAACCAATAGATGCTGAAGACCACGCAATTGGTCTTGTAAAATATGAAAATGGAGCTATCGGTCAATTCGAAGTAAGTTGGACATTCAGAGGTGGTCTTGACCTTAGGGATGAAGTGATGGGTACTGAGGGAACTATATGGGTTAACTCATTCTTGAGAACAGGTTTTGAAATGTTTACGACAGGAAAAGGTGGAGACTATGTAGCTGAAAAGGCAGAATCGGATTCAGGCTGGATCTTTCCAGTTGGCGATGAACTAAATGAATTAGGTTATAATCACATGTTTGCAGATATGTTTGATAATCTTGAAAAAGGTGAAGCACCTGCTGAAACATTTTATGATGGATATATTGTTAATGCTATTATTGACGCATCATACAAATCGATAAAGTCCAAAAAGTGGGAAAAGATTAAATTAGATATTTGGAGAGGTAAAGTAGGTGTTGAAAAAATAAGTTCATTAGACAGCTATGATGATAAATACTACCTTGTAAAGGAGGAGGTCACTCATTATGGAGATAAAAAACTGATTTTGAAAAGTAAATCTGATGGAAAAATAATTGAAAAAATTATAAAAGATTAAATCTTCTTCTGAGTAATACCCTATCTGAATTATTTCCTTTATTTATTTTTTTTAGACTCTTAAGCTGTACACCAAAAAGTTGTGATACCTGCCATAAACTCTGATCACTACCTTTAATATAAGACTCTACTTTACCCTTTTTTCTTTTTTTTGAAAAGTAGTACGGAATACCAGGAATAATTTTATGTGAGTTATCAACCTCATTATATGTCACGAACGTTTTTTTTGATATTCCATAGGTTTTAATAATATATTCCATCTTATCAGTTGAGTCTGCTATTAGAGCTGGTAAATTATTAAGGATTATAGTTCTTTTTGATATTAGATTTTTAACTTTTATATCGATTGATGAACTAATTTTAGACTCAATAAAATCTTTTACCTTTTCAACATCAAAAGAGCTTATTTTTTGATTTAAATATTTTATATCAACTGGAATAAGAAATAAATACTCCTTATCATTTGGAATTTCATTTGACGTAATCCATCTATTCAAACTCTTTAGTTTTTCATATTCAATTGAAAGAGCTGAAGAAATATCATCCAAATTATTAAATAATTGATTCTTATAAACAGAGTAGGTCTTGTCATATGATTTATCATTAACAAAATCCTGAAATGCAACTTTGTGAGCTAAAAACTTAATAATATACCAATGTGTTTCTTTGTCAATATCTAATCTTTTTGCACCATAAAGCTTTGGATCAACTTTCAGTTTAGCCCCACTTAAACCCTCTAGGTATGATAAAATTGAAAATATCCAATTCTCAAAAACAAAATTACTATTCTTGATATATCTCGCTGCGGCCCTGGTAGATGAAAAAATATTTTTTCTCTCGTCAATTTTACCATTGATATTAAGTCCATACTCCTTACCTGTTTCAGATTTAAATTGCCAGAATCCCACAGCATTAGAAGATGAGACTGCATCAGAAATTAAAGCCGACTCCTGAACTGATAAATATTTTAAGTCATCCGGTACATTTTCCTCCTTTAGAATTTTTTCAATAATCGGAAAATAGATATTAATTCTATCTATAAATATTTGAAAATATTTTTGATTGGCATGTAATGCGTCAACTTCTATCTGAATAATTTCCTTAGCCTCAGGTTTTATATTTAAAAGTATATTATCGATCCTAATAGAGCTAGGGACCTTAGGTGATTTTTGAGATAAGGCATTATGATTCTTTAAAGAAATGAAAAAGAAAAAAATTACTAATAACTTATTTTTCATTTTTTATAATAATAGTAATACCATCCCGTACCGGTAAAATCATTTTAGTGACCTTATCATTATTTGCTATATGCCTATTGAAATCATCCATAACTTTAGTCAACCTATCATCCTTATGCTTCTCTAAATCAATAACTTTACCACTCCATAAGACATTATCCACTAAAATTATTCCTCCTGGATTGACAATAGGTAAAACTTTATTGAAATAGTTCTTATAGTTTTTTTTATCAGCATCAATAAATACTAAATCAAATTTTTCGTCAAATTCAGATAGAATATCTAAGGCATTTCCAAGTCTCTGAATAATTTGATTTTTATACTCTGACCTATTAAAAAATTCTGAGACTTTATCATATAATGATTTATCTCTATCTATTGTTATTAATTCGCCTTTCTCATCTAGTCCCTCAGCCATACACAAAGCAGAGTAACCAGTGTAGGTACCTATTTCAAGTATTTTTTTTGGTCTTTTTATTTTTGAAATCATACTCAAAAACCTTCCTTGAAGGTGTCCTGAAATCATTCTTGGTTGGGGGACATTTTGGAGAGTGTAGTCGTGAATCTCCTTTAGCAGGGAAGGCTCTCTATCTGAAAATATTTGAGAATAATCTTCAATCCTTTTATCCAGAAAGTCCATTGATCAAATTAAAAATTTATTCACAATTAATGTATCTTTAACTCAAATATATATAAATGAGATACGAAAGAATTGATAATTCGTTATACACATCTAACAGAAAAAATTATATAAAAAAAGTTGATTCTGGTTCAGCATCTATTTTTATATCGAATGATGAGCTACCAACAAATGCCGACGAATTACTTCCTTTTGTTCAGAATACAAACCTTTTATACCTTACTGGAGTAGATCAGGAAGACACCTTCCTTATTTTGGCTCCACAATTTCCAGATAAGAAAATGAGAGAAATTTTATTTATAAAAGAAACCAGTGAGGAAATAGCTATCTGGGAAGGAAATAAACTAACAAAAGAAGAAGCATCAAAAATATCTGGTGTCGAAACTGTTCTATGGAATGATCAGTTTGAAAATATTTTGACCCTAATTTTAGCACAAACAAAAGATATTTATCTAGAAAAAAATGAACATATTAGATCAAAAACTAAAGTTGAAACAGCCCAGGATAGGTTCATCAAAAAAATTAAAACTGAATTTTCATCTCATAATATAAAAAGATCATACCCTATACTCAGTGAATTGAGAATGGTAAAAAATGGTATTGAAGTAACCCAAATCCAGAAGGCTTGTGATATTACAGAAATGGGATTCAGAAGAGTATTAGATTTTATAAAGCCTGGTGTTTGGGAGTACGAAATTGAGGCTGAATATTCTCATGAATTCTTGAATAATCGATCTAAAGGCTTTGCCTACCAACCTATAATAGCATCAGGGATAAATTCATGTTGTCTGCACTATAACACCAATAATATGCAATGTAAAGATGGAGAAATGGTCTTGATGGATGTTGGGTCAGAATATGCAAATTATAGATCCGATATGACAAGGACTGTTCCTATTAATGGAAAGTTTAGTAAAAGACAATTACAGATATATAATGCTGTTTTAAATGTTAAAAATGAAGCAAATAAGATTCTTAGGCCAGGTACATCTATTGATAAGTATCACAAAGAAATTGCCAAAATCATGGAGGGTGAATTACTTGACATCAAGCTAATTGATAAGACTGACATTAAGAATCAAAATCCTAAAAATCCAGCATATAAAAGATATTTTATGCACGGAACATCTCATCATCTTGGTTTGGATGTACACGATGTAGGTAATTTTTATGAAGATGTCAAAGCAGGTAATGTTTTTACAATCGAACCAGGTATATACATTAAGGAGGAAAGTTTGGGTATTAGATTAGAGGACGATATACTAGTTGGAAATAATAATAACATCAACTTGATGGAGAAAATACCAATTCAACCAGAAGAGATAGAGGATATTATGAACTAACTATCCAATTGAAATTCTAAGAAAACTTTCAACTTTAAGATCTGAAGAATATGATGAGATATACTTTTCTACTGATAGAGAGCTGTCTTTGACAAAACTTTGACTCAGTAAAGTATTTTCTTTGAAAAACTTTTGAAGTTTACCCTGAGCAATTTTTTCAACAATATTTTCAGGTTTTCCTTCTTTTATTGCTTGCTCTTTACCAATCTCAATTTCCTTGTCGATAACTGATTGGTCGACTCCGTCACTATTTAAAGAAATTGGATTCATTGCAGCAATTTGCATTCCGATGTCTTTACCAGCACTAATGTAGTCAACTGAATCAGTACCCGATAATGATACGAGAACACCAAGTTTACTACCGGCATGAATATATGGAACAATTTTTTCACCAGAAATAGTTTTATAGTCACTAATCTCTATTTTTTCTCCTATTTTACCAACAAGATTTGTTATCTGTTGAGCGACAGAAAGTCCATCGATATCAGCATTTAAAACATCTTCAATATTACTTAAGTTATTTGAGAATGAATGGTGGAGTATTTGGTTGCCTAAATCAACGAATTCTTCATTTTTAGCGACAAAATCTGTCTCACATGTGAATGAAAGCATACAAGCCTTGTCCTCTGATGAACTTAAATTATATAAGACTACTCCTTCAGAAGTCTCTCTACCAGATCTGGCATCAGATACTTTCTGACCTTTTTTCCTTAATATATCAATTGCTTTACCAAAATCGCCACCTGACTCAACGAGTGCTTTTTTACAATCCATCATACCTGACCCTGTCTTTTTCCTTAACTCGTTAACCTCCTTTGCTGAAATTGTAACTGACATAACTTAAAATTTAGATTATGCTTTTTTTGATTCTTTAACTTTCTTCTCTAGTTCCTTTTTTTCCTTTGCCTCTTTTTCAGAAGCCTCTTTTTCCTGTTTAATTCTTAACTCTTCTTTCATCTTTTCTCTTTCTTCCAGTCCCTCAGCAATAGCTTCGCTGACATAATCTACAATTAAGGATACTGAAGTAAATGAGTCATCATTTGATGGTATTGCAAAATTAATTGAGTTTGGATCAGAATTTGTATCTACCATTCCATATATAGGGATGTTGAGCTTTTTTGCCTCTTGAACAGCAATATCTTCGTGATTAATATCAATAACAAAAAGAGCAGCTGGTATTCGATTTAATGATGATATACCTCCTAATGCCCTTTCAAGCTTCTCTTTATCTCTTGAAATCATCAATCTCTCCTTCTTTGAAAAATCTGAGGTGTAAGTATCTTGGTTTTCCAAGTTCTCTATCTTGGATAACTTTTTTAGTGATTTTCTAATCGTTGAGAAGTTTGTAAGCATACCTCCAAGCCATCTTTCAGTAACATATGGCATATTTAGTTCTCTAGCTTTCTCAGAGACGAATGTCTTAGCTTGTTTTTTTGTAGCAACAAACATAATTTTTCTACCCGATTTAGCAATATTTTGAAGAGATGCAGCAGCAGTATAAGCACAATCAATAGTTTTGTGTAAATCTATGATATGAATTCCGTTGTTTTCCATAAAAATATACTCAGCCATTTTTGGATTCCACTTTCTTGTCAAATGACCAAAGTGAACACCAGCCTTCAATAAATCTTTATGCTCTAGTTTTTTCATATTTTATCTTTTGACCCACTGGAAAGCTCTTCTAGCTTTTCTTCTTCCATATTTTTTACGTTCAACCATTCTAGGATCTCTGGTTAGAAAGCCTTCTTTCTTTAGTATTGGTCTTGTCTCATCGTCATTCTTAACTAAAGCTCTAGATACAGCAAGCCTAATTGCTTCAGCTTGACCTTTTAACCCACCTCCATAAATATTAACCTTAAAATCAAATTTATCAGAAGCATTAACAGATTTTAAAGGCTGCTCTACTATTAGCCTCATTAGTTCTGAAGAAAAGTATTTATCAAGATCAGTGTTATTTATTTTGAAAGAACCTTTACCTGGTTTCATGTATAGTCTTGCTACAGATGTCTTTCTTCTACCTACTGAACTTATATACTCCATATTAAATTTTTATTTCTTTAGGTTTCTGGCCATCATGCGGATGATTGGCGTCTTCATACACAAATAGGTTTCTAAATAGTTGTCTACCAAGTCTATTTTTAGGTAACATTCCTCTAATTGCCTTTTCAACAATAAATTTTGATGACTTTTTTTCCTTAAGATCTAATGGACTAATTATTTTTTGACCACCAGGGTACCCACTGTGAGATACATATTTTTTATCCCTCCATTTGTTTCCGGTGAGCTTTATGTTATCAGAGTTAATAACTATCACATAATCTCCACAATCCATGTGAGGTGTATAAGAAGCCTTATGTTTTCCTCTTAGGATTTTAGCAACATCAGAAGAAAATCTACCTAAAGTCTTACCATCAGCATTAGCAACGAACCAATTTTTGACGATCGATTCTTTATTTAGATAAGATGTCTTAAAACTATTTGAATCCATAAGCTTTTAAAAGTGAGCAAAAATAGATTTATTAATAAATAAAAACAATATTTAGCTAGTAAATATTACAGGGGGGCAACTTCTTGTTTTTTTAGTATTTTTCTCAATGATTTCTTCTTCCTTTTTTTATTTGGAGCAAGCTTTAAGTTAAATGAGAATCTAGAACCATTATTTATTTTAGATTTTAATTTAATTTTTGTTTTATGTCCCTCGATAATATGTTTTACAATTGCTAAACCTAAACCAGTTCCTCCTTTCTTCTTAGATCTACTCTTATCGATTCTATAGAATCTCTCAAATATTCTCTTTCTATCGTTTTTTGGGATTCCTATACCGGAATCTAATACACTAAGGTTAACAACCTTTTTTCTTTTTTCAATCTGGATTTCAATATTTGAATTATCCTCTGAATATTTAATTGCATTACTTAACAGGTTTTTAAGGACCTGAAATATTCTGTAATAGTCAGCTAATACAATAACAGACTTCCAATCTTTTTTTACAACAGAGATATCAATTTTCTTAGATAAGGCAATAGGCTCTATCTGCTCAACAGTTTCATCAATTAATGATACGATATCGAAAGCCTCCATTTTCATTTTAATCTCACCCGATTCTATTTGTGATATTGTAAGTAAATCTCTAACAAGAAGATCTAAGTAGTCAAGACTTTTTGCTGCTTTTTTTAAAAACTTTTCTCTTATTTCCTTATCTGCATTAATATTATCTAATAATGTATGAACAAATCCTTGAGCTGAAAATAGAGGTGTTTTCAGCTCATGAGAGACATCCTGTAAAAACTCTCTTCTAAAAGTCTCCAGTCTCTCAAGCTCGTCAATTTCAAGTTGCTTTAAACTTGCGTAACTATATATTTCTTGGTTAATACCTTTGAGAGGATTAATTTCTCTCAAAAGACTTGTGTCCGATTCTACTGTTTCGAAATCTTTATTCCTTATTTTTTCGAAAGAGCGGTAAATTTCGTTTATTTTCTTATCAAACAGATTTTCAGTAATTATAGCGAAAAGTAGCGTAGAAGATGAAAAGGATATTATTGCAGCTGTCAAGAGGCTAATGCCTTCACTTACTCCAAGTAAAAGAGCAGTTAATGTTGATATTATACCTACTATTAGACCAAATAATACAGAGACTGCCTTTGAGTTATTCATTAAATAAATTTACTTTTTTGAATAATTAAATCGAAATTCTTTTAAGCAAAAATTTTTTGAATTTTATTAATCTGATCTAATTAACAATTCATTAATGATAAGTTAAAGTAAGGGAAATAAATTTTTAACATTTTGTTAAAATATTCATAATCTGTCAATCACAAGACAATTCTACTTTTGATTAGTTTATTTAACAAATAAAATAATAAAAATTAAATATAATTATATGAAAAAAATATTTGGATTACTATTTATAGGGTTATTCGTATTCACTGCATGTGAAGATGATCCTGAACCGGTTGTTAGTCCGGTGTATGATGCTCCTACTTTAACTGCTCCAAGCAGTGTAAGTTCAGCACAAACAGGAACAGCCGTGGACATTACATTTAGCGTATCTGCTCCTGGTGGTTATGCTTCATCAGCTTGGTCTGCTACTGGCGGTACTGCTGTTGAGAAATCTGCTCCTGCTGCAGGTGCAACAAGTGGGGATGTAGTTGCTACATTCACTGCTGGTTCAACTGCTGGGGCTGCGTCATTAACTTTAACAGTAACTGATGCCCAAGGAAAATCTTCTTCACAAACTGCTGTAATTAACGTAACTGCAGAGCCAACAGCTCCTGCACCAGTTCAGCACAGTGGTGTAATTGATTCTGATGAGACTTGGACAGCTGACAG
Source organism: uncultured Marinoscillum sp. (assembly GCA_902633975.1). Classification (GTDB taxonomy): domain Bacteria; phylum Bacteroidota; class Bacteroidia; order Cytophagales; family MED-G16; genus MED-G16. The sequence goes on along the minus strand of CACPHX010000009.1, from coordinate 33,436 downwards.
ATTCCATATTCTAAATAACAAAGTTTATGTTGCTGACGGTGTTACTTTAACTATCGAGGCTGGTACTATAATAAAGGGTTCACCAGGTACTGGATCTCTATCCTCTGCATTAATTGTTGGCATGGGTGGGAAAATAAATGCTGTAGGAACAGCTTCTGCGCCTATAGTTTTCACATCAACGACAGATAATATTGAGTTAGGATCAACTTCAGGTACTAACCTAACAACTGATGATTCAGGACTGTGGGGTGGATTAATTGTATTAGGAAAAGCTAAAATCTCAGCATCTGATGACGACGGAGTTGACGTAGTAAGTGCACAAATTGAAGGTGTCCCTGCTGACTTAACATTTGGTTCATACGGTGGTAGCGATGACGCAGACAATTCCGGAACACTTAAATACATTTCAATTAGACACGGTGGATCACTACTCGGTGAGGGTAATGAAATCAATGGCCTAACTCTAGGAGGCGTAGGATCTGGTACTTCAATTTCTTACATAGAGGTTGTTGCTAACAAAGATGACGGTATTGAATTCTTTGGTGGTTCAGTAGATTGTGATTATTGCATGACTGCTTTCCACGATGACGATGGAATTGATATTGATCAATCATACTCTGGTTCAGTTACTAACAGTGTTTCTCTACAGGGACCTGGTTCTGATCATGCCCTTGAAATTGACGGTCCTGAGGGTTCTATGGAAGCAGGATTTACCTTAGATGGAATCACCCTTATTGGTAATGGTGGTACTGCAAAAAGTGAAATTGCTGACTACAGAAAGTCTGCTTTAGGAGCAAACAAAAATGTATATGCATACAACTTCCCACCAGCAGGTGACGGGGATGTGTCATTAAGTTCTGGTTCAGATGCAACTTATGCAGCTGGTACGCTATCATTTGAGAGTTGGGAAATAGCTTTAAATGCTGCAGACTCAGATGTTTTAAACATCATGCCTGAAATTAGTGGTACAAGAACAATGATCAACAATCCATCAGGAAGTGCTGCCGTAACAGTTGTAACTGCTGGAAGTCAGACTGTTGGTGCTACCTTAGCTGGATTTGATTGGACATGGTCAAAAGCAAATGGTCTATATTAATTAAAGAATTAACAATTAGTTAATATAGTAATAGCCCGGATTTATCCGGGCTATTTTTATTTTAGCCTAAATATTTTTATGGTAAGAATTATTACATTAATAATATTATTCTTTATACCCGAATTATCATTAAGTCAAAATGGAATTATCAGGGGGACATTAAAAGATAAATCATCTCAGGAAGGTTTGCCTTTTGCAAATATAATTGTCAAAGAACTAGGGACTGGAACAACAACTGACTTTGAGGGAAACTATAACTTGGAGGTACAGCCTGGAAATTATTCTATTGAATTCTCTTACGTTGGATATGAAAGTATAGTAGTTACTGATGTTACTGTAAATGAAGGAGCTATTTACCCTCTTTCAGTAAGCCTTGAATATGAGTCCGAACTACTTGAAGATGTAGTGGTTACCGCTGCAGTAATTGCTGATAGTGAATCAGCACTCCTTTCTGTACAGAGAAAATCTCCAAACCTTCTAGATGGAATAACTGCAGAAAATTTTAAAAAAATTGGAGACAGTGATGCAGCAGCAGCTATAAAAAGAGTTCCCGGTGTTTCTATTCAAGGAGGAAAATATGTATTTGTAAGAGGCTTAGGGGATAGGTACACAAAAACAATTTTAAATGGATTAGACATTCCTGGACTAGACCCTGACAGGAATACCCTTCAAATGGATATTTTTCCAACAAATCTCATAAAAAATATTGTTATACTAAAATCATCAAGTGCTGACTTACCAGCTGACTTTACAGGAGGCATAGTTAATATTGAAACAAAAGATTTCCCAGAGGAGAAAGAATTTAATATTTCTTTTAGTGGAACTTATAATCCGTCAATGCACTTTAAAGATAACTTTCCATATTATGACGGGAGTGAAACGGACTGGTTAGGTTTTGACAATGGGATGAGAGAGGTACCAATAGACAGAAGAACTGTTATACCTCAAACAGTTGATCAGGATCCTATCCTCACATCGATAACAGACTCCTTTGATCCAAATCTTGCATCTAAAATTGGAAATAGCTCAATGAATTTTGGACTTGGTATAACTTACGGCAATCAGTACAATTTAAAGTCAGGAAACACTCTTGGTTTAATCGGTTCATTTAATATCAAAAACGATTATACTTTTTATGAAAATTTTGAGAACTATTGGATGAGAAAACAAGTTGATCCAAATGTTTCTGAATTAGTTATAGATAGATATCAAATTGGAAGTCTAGGTAAAAGAGAAGCATTTATAAGTGGATTAGTTGGAGTTGCCTTCAAAACAAACAAGTCAAAGTATAAAATTAATGTAATGCATCTTCAGAATGGTGAGTCTAGAGCTGGAAGTTTTTTTCAGGAATATCTGTGGGAAAATTCAGTTGAGTTATTTAAAGATAATTTAGAGTATACCCAAAGACAGATTTCTAATGTATTACTAGAAGGAAAACACTCTAACTCTTCTGGTGATTTCATAGTGGACTGGAAAATATCTCCAACTCTTTCTAAAGTAACAGATCCTGACTTACGACTCACACCTTTCAGGTGGGATGAACAAAAATATACCATTGAACCGAGTGAATCTGGTGATCCTACCCGTATTTGGAGGTATTTAGACGAATATAACCTAACTGGTAAAATAAATATTACTAAAACCTATTCACTCTTTAGTAGAGAATCTAAACTTAAAATTGGTTCCTCATATACCTATAAAGAGAGAGATTTTGAAATTCTCAACTACAGGGTTTATATCAGAAAAGAATATCTGTACAGTTGGTCTGGAGACCCAGATGAAATTTTATTAGATGAAAATTTATGGACTATTAATTCAGGTCAAGGTAGTTATATAAATGGTAACTATGAGATATCAAATACCTATAATGCAATTCAATCAAATTTATCTTTTTATCTATCAAATGAATTTTCTCTTTCAGAGAAATTTAAAAGTATATTGGGTCTAAGAGCAGAAAATTACAATCTATATTACACTGGACAGAATCAACAAGGAGATATTGTATACGAGGATGAAAATCTTTTAAGTGAACTAGATTTATTTCCATCAATAAACCTTATTTACGGTCTTAAAGAAATGTCAAATTTGAGATTTTCATTATCCAGAACAATTGCAAGGCCTTCATTTAAAGAAAAATCTATTGCTCAAATATTTGACCCAGTAACTTCTACCACGTTTATTGGAAATATTGATATTCTACCAACAAAAATTTTAAATTATGATTTAAGATGGGAATTATTTCAAGAGGATGCTCAGATGTATGCTATCAGTTTGTTTTATAAAGACTTCACAAACCCAATAGAACTTGTTGTATATAATGGGGCAAGTCCTAATGACTACACACCAAAGAATGTTGACGAAGCTAAAGTATATGGAATTGAGTTAGAATTTAGGAAAAATTTAGAATTCATAAGTGAATCACTTTCAAATTTTAAACTAACATTTAATACATCAATAATAAGATCGGAAGAGATAATGGATGAAAAGGAGTATGAAGGAAGAACAAAGTCAGCAAGGTCGGGAGAAGTTGTAAGTAGAAAAAGAGAGCTTCAGGGACAGTCACCTTACCTAATCAATCTAGGGTTAAACTACAATTCAATAAATAATAATTTTGAAGGTTCATTAAATTATAATGTTCAAGGGAAAACCCTTCAAATAGTTGGTGTTAATTATGTTCCAGATATTTACACAGAACCTTTTAATAGTCTTAATTTAAATTTCAATTATAAATTTGGAAGAACAGATAATTTAAAATTAGGACTTGGAATCAAAAACCTCCTAGATGAAAAGATTGAAAGTTACTATTACACAAACGATATTAAATCAATTTACTCTAGTTTATCTCCAAAAAGAGAATTTAAGTTAAGCCTAGGAATTAACTTTTAAATTTATACCCTACTCCCTTTATTGTTCTTATAAAATTCTGACCTATTTTTTCCCTTATCTTTCTAATATGAACATCAACAGTCCTAGCTACAACATGAACATCAGAACCCCAAATATTTCTAAGTAAAGATTCTCTACTATATACTTTTTTAGGATTACTTGCGAGGAAGTATAACAAATTAAATTCCTTCTTAGGAAAGAAAATTTCTTTATTCTTAAGCTTAACTACATAACTATCTTTATTGATATCAAGATCTCCAACTTTAAGGGATTTTGATGAGCTTACTTTAGATGAGGCCCTTTTATAAAAAGAATTAATTCTGCTCAAAAGAGCTCTAGGTTTTATTGGCTTTGTGATGTAATCATCTGCGCCAGCATCGAAGGCAGCAACTTCAGAGTACTCTTCAGTTCTTGCTGTGAGGAAAAGAATATAAGATGATTTTAAGTTATCAATTTCTCTAAGTTTAATACAGGTCTGTATTCCGTCCATTTCAGGCATCATTATATCAACCAACATTAAATTTGGATTAATCTTTTGAGCTATTGAAATTCCTTTTTTCCCCGATGAAGCTGTTTCTACATAATAACCTTCTGACTCGAGATTGTACTTTAAAAGTAGTAGAATATCTTTGTCATCATCAATAGCTAAAATCTTAAAATCAGATTTGTTTTGCATATAGCAATTTATAATTATTATGGTTATTTACTTTCTTAATTTAGCTGAAATTTTAATTGATAATATTAACTTAAAATATGAATAAAGTTTATTTAACATTAGAATAGTCATCTATTTCAATAATAAAATTTCCAAAATTCATTTTAGCTTCTAACATCAATGGAATTTTTTTTTCATCGTCAGTGATCCAAAATTTAACAGCATCCTCTTCCTTGAAAAGTTTATTTTTCTCTGGTATTAATGGCGAGAGAACAATAGAATTAAATCTTCCAATTTTAGAGTCGATTTCCTCTTTTCTAATAAACTTCATCTGGTAACTGAACTTTGAATTATTTTCGAAATAAGGAATTTCAATTAGATCTCCATAATTAGCAGAGTCGTAATCTAGTGAACGCAGATAAGCTAAACTTGCAATCCAATAATTCATAAAATAGGATCTTACAATTTTTTGAATGTCATCTTCAAAATGTAAATACTTATACTCAATAAATTTTTTTGTCTCTTTATCCAATACCTCAATTTGGATGCTATCTGAATCATTTTGAAAATTTAATATTTCATTTTTTCTATATTTTCCTTCAGCCAGGTATCTGTAGAATTTCTCAGGTTTGAATTCAGAATCATTAACATAAGATCCCCAATTATCTCTCACCCTTGCAAAAAAATCAAAAACACCTGTTGTTCTTCCGTTAACATCTATTTTGAATGTTTCTTTATCATTAATATTATATTTATCAACAGCAGTTGACATGGTTGCTTTTCCTGCTGAAAAAATACCAAATGAAACTAAAAAATCAATTTTCTCACCTGGAATTGGGTGTTCAACAGGTTGGGAATTGATTGTTCCGTTAAAAAAAATTAAAATTAAAAAAAGGCGATTTAAGCTCAATTGGAAAACTTTATTCATCTGTAAACTTAAGTCACAAAAATATTAAAATATGATGAGTATAGTAGCTATATTTAAACATCTTTAAATAAAAAAATAAATTTTACTAAAAATATTAGTATTATAAATTTTTACTACTTATTTTAGCAAAAAAGAAATTATGAAAGAGACAAAAGAAAAATCAAACGCACTTAATCTTGCAATTGAGAAATTAGAGAAGACATATGGTCAAGGAACCATAATGAAATTAAGTGATGAAAATATAGTAAAAATACCTAGCATACCTACAGGCTCTCTTAGCCTTGACATAGCGCTTGGAATTGGTGGTCTTCCAAAAGGAAGAGTTGTTGAGATATATGGACCAGAATCATCTGGTAAAACTACTCTATCAATGCACTGCATAGCTGAGGCTCAAAAGAAAGGTGGAGTTGCAGCATTCATTGATGCCGAGCATGCATTTGACAAGTCATATGCTGAGAAATTAGGAATTGATACAGAAAATTTGCTTATATCGCAACCTGATAATGGAGAGCAAGCACTCGAGATAACAGAACACTTGATTAGATCAAACGCTCTTGATATAATAGTGATTGATTCTGTGGCAGCACTAGTACCTAAGGGAGAAATTGAAGGTGAGATGGGTGATAGTGTAATGGGACTTCAAGCAAGGTTAATGTCTCAAGCACTTAGAAAACTAACAGGTGCTATTCATAAGTCTGGATGTGTATGTATTTTCATAAATCAGTTAAGACAGAAAATTGGAGTGATGTTCGGAAATCCAGAGACAACAACAGGTGGAAATGCACTAAAGTTTTATTCTTCAGTTAGATTAGACATTAGGAGAATTGGACAAATTAAAGATAACCCTGACAGTATCATGGGTAATAGGACAAAAGTAAAAGTTGTAAAAAATAAAGTTGCTCCTCCTTTTAAAGTCGTTGAGTTCGACATCATGTACGGAAAAGGAATATCAAAATCGGGTGAAATACTTGACTTAGGTGTAGAACTTGAAATAATTCAGAAATCTGGTTCTTGGTTTTCTTATAATAATGAAAAACTTGGACAAGGAAGAGATTCAGTAAAAGTGATTTTAGAAGATAATCCTGAGCTAATGAAAGAGCTCGAGAAAACAATAAGAGAAAAGCTAACAACTAGTTAGATCTTATTGCCTCTACTGGGTCAAGATTTGATGCAAATAATGCTGGAAAAAATCCAGCAAAAAACCCTATAAACGTAGAGACTGAAACCCCGATAATTACATTTTTCAATGATATAATAAGATCAAAGGTCCCTAAATCTATTAATGATAATAAAAAGACGAGAAATATTCCAAATAAGCCACCAAACACACTCAAAAATGAAGACTCAAATAAAAATTGAGTAAGTATAAAATATTTTTTTGCACCTAAAGATTTTTGCAAGCCAATAATTGGGACCCTTTCCTTAACAGAAACAAACATAATATTGGCTATACCAAAACCACCAACAAGAATTGAAAAACTTGCAATGACCCAACCAGCTATTGTAATAGTTCCAAAAATTGTTGATATAAATGATGCAAGATACTCAGGTCTATTTATTGCAAAGTTGTCTTCTTCAAAGGGCTTAAGTCCTCTTTTAGCTCTCATAAGACCCTTCACCTCAAATTCTAAATTAACCAAACCAGGATCTGTTTCTGAATTACCTCTTACACGAATTACTGCGTCATTCCCCTTTCTGCCAACTCTGAACATTTTTTTAAATGTGTTAAATGGAATTGACATCTGCCTATCAAATGAATCACCAGCACCAAAAGATTCACCCTGCTCATTCTGAACACCAATAACTGTAAATGATCTACCTTTAATCTTTATCTGCTTTCCTAAAGCATTCTCTGGGGTTCTAAAAAGATCCTCCATTATTTTATATCCAATAATTACTGCATTGAGTCCAATTAGTGTCTCATTTTCTGTAAAGAATCTACCAACTATAAAATCCCAATCAAAAAAATACTGATTTTCAAAAACAACTCCATTTAAATTATCAACTGAGGAGCTATTATTTAAATATTTCACGTTTGATATATCTCGTGTAGTATAAATTTCTACAGACTGAGCAGTGGATAAATTATCTCTTAAAAACTGATATTCTCTAAAAATAGGTTCGGGTCTCTTCCAAAACTTCCACCATTCATATGACGGATTATTAAAATCCCATGGCCATTTTTCAACTCTTAGATTGTCCGTTCCTAAAAAACTTAAATTATCCTTTATACTTCTTTCTAAAGAATCAACAGTCGAAAGCACTGCAATGATTGTAAAAATACCAATCGTCACGCCTAATAATGATAAAAAAGTTCTGATGGGATTGGCTATAATTGAGTTAAACGAAAATATAAAACTTTCTCTAATTAGCCTTAAAAATAATTTCATAAATTAAAGGTATGTTAAAACAATTATTTAGCTTTGCAATCCTCAAAACTACGTTAATTTTATAAATTTAATATGAAACTATCTGAATTTGATTTTAAGCTAGCATCAACCAGAACTGCCATACATCCAGCTGAAAACAGAGACGAGTCCAAATTAATGATTTTAAATAAAAAAACAGGAAAAATTGAGCATAAACAGTTTAAAGATATCTTAAAATATTTCAACGAAGATGACGTACTTGTACTAAATGATACTAAAGTTTTTCCTGCTAGGTTATACGGACAGAAAGAGAAAACAGGAGCAAAAATTGAGGTTTTTCTTCTAAGAGAACTAAATCCTGATCTGAATCTATGGGATGTTTTGGTAGATCCTGCTAGAAAAATAAGGGTTGGTAATAAATTATACTTTGGTGATGGGGAACTTGTTGCTGAAGTAATTGACAACACAACCTCAAGAGGAAGAACAATAAGATTTATACCAGAAGATAATGAAAGAAATTTTCATGATATAATTCACGAATATGGAGAAACCCCATTACCAAAAGAAATTAAGAGAAAAGTTGATAAAAAAGACGAAGAAAGATTTCAAACTGTTTATGCAAAAAATATTGGTGCTGTTGCAGCTCCAGCCGCAGGACTTCATTTCACGGAAATCCTATTAAAAAAATTAATACTTAAAGGAGTTAAAATTGTAAAAATCACCTCACACACAGGATTAGGTACATTTAAAGACATTGATGTAGAAGACCTTACTAAACATAAAATGGATTCTGAAAATTACTCTATTCCCGAGGAAACAGCTGAAACAGTTAACAAAGCTATCAAAAGTGGAAAAAGAATTTTTGCTGTCGGAACTTCAACTATGAAAACATTAGAAACTGCAGTTACAGCAAATGATTTATTAAAGGCAAAATCAGGATGGACAGATAAATTCATATTCCCACCTTATGATTTTAAAATATGTGGAGCAATGATTACAAATTTTCATTCTCCTAAATCTACTCTTCTCATGATGGCCTCTGCATTTGGGGGGTTTGATCAAATAATGAAAGCTTATAAAGTTGCAATAAAGGAAAAGTATATGTTTCACACTTATGGTGATGCTCTTATGATAATATAATTTAATTATGGATAATTATTTTATTTTAATGGCTGCGGGTAGTGGTGAGAGAATGAAGTCAGAATTACCAAAACAGTTTATTGAGGTTCACGAAATACCAATATTAATTCATACCTTCAACAAGGTTAAGACCTTAAAAAAAACAAAGTTTATCATTGTTTTACCACATGAAAATTTCTCAAAATGGAAAAAATTGACCAGTAAATATGTTAATGATCAAGTAAAATTAATAAGAGGGGGTAAAGAGAGAAATTTATCAGTCAAGAAAGGAATAAATAATATTAATGATAACTCTGGTTATGTTGCTATACATGATGGGGTGAGACCTTTCATAAATAAAAGGTTTGTCAAAAAATTATTTCAAGAAGCAGAAAAGAATGGGAATGCTGTTCCATTTACAAGAATGGTTAATTCACTAAGAAGAGTAAATGATCATAATAATCATAGTGTTAATAGATCAGAGTTTGTTCAAATTCAAACCCCCCAAATATATAAGATATCAGATATTAAAAATTGTATGAAAAATCTACCAAAAGGACACTTTAATGATGAAGCAAGTCTTTTTGATATGTTTAATATTAAAATAAATCTTGTTGAGGGTCTAACTGAGAATATTAAAATCACTACAATAGGTGACCTTAATTTTTTTGATCAGTATTCATCTTCATTAAAGAAGAAATCATCTTTGGTTGGATAATCAGGCCAAATTTCTTCGATACTTTCGTAAGGCGCACCATCATCTTCAAGTTCTTGTAAATTTTCAGTAACCTCTGCAGGTGCTCCAGTACGAATTGAAAATTCTATCAGTTCATCCTTAGTTGCTGGCCAGGGAGCGTCTTCTAAGTGATTAACAAGTTCTAATGTCCAGTACATTTTTTTAGAATATTAATAATAACCGCTAAAAAATAATTTTAAATTTAAAAAATCAAATATTCTGCACTTTTTTTTTTGTATATCGATCAAATGTTAATATCCAATAAAAAAATAAAATTTGAAAAGAGTTCCCTAATTTTATACAATGATGTTTTTTAAGGCAATATTAAATTTTAAATTACTTTTGGTTCTATTATCAAATATCAACCAAGACTCAAATCCTCGAACTGTAGAATTAATTGCTGTTGGTGATATGATGATTGGAACAAATTTTCCAAATAGCAAATATCTACCTCCAAATGATGGAAAGAATATATTCGACAATGTAAAAAAAATAATTAATGATGCTGATTTAGCTGTTGGTAATCTGGAAGGTACAATTTTAAGTGGAGATGGAAAAGTGAAGTACTGCAAAGATTCAACAAAATGTTATGCTTTCAAGAGTCCAGATAATTATGTTTATAATTATAAAGAAGCGGGTTTTGACATTCTAAGTATAGCTAATAACCACATTAACGATTTTGGTGAAAAAGGAATAGAAAATACTATACAATCCTTAGAAAAAGTTGGAATTTTAAGTGCAGGAACAACCTCAAAGCCTTACACTATATTTGAAAAAGATGGTTTTAAATATGGTTTTACTGCATTTTCTCCCAATAAAAAAACTCAACAAATAAATAATTATCATAAGGCATCTGAAATAATTAAGTTTCTTGACTTAAATTGTGATATTGTTATAGTTTCTTTTCATGGTGGAGCAGAGGGTGTGAAGTATAATAGAGTTTCAAGAGATAAAGAATATTTTTTAGGTGAAGACAGAGGTAACCCTTATGAGTTTTCAAGGATGGCAATTGATGCGGGTGCTGATATGATATTTGGTCACGGCCCTCATGTCTTAAGAGCTATTGACATATATAAAGGTCGTATTATAGCATACAGTTTAGGTAATTTTGCAACCTACGCTAGGTTTAATCTTTCTGGATTAAGAGGCCTAGCCCCATTATTAAAGGTAAAATTAGATGAGGAAGGAAAATTTATAAGTGGAAAAATTATTTCAGCAAAACAAATAGGTTTAGGTATCCCAATTCTTGATTATAAAAATACAGCTGCTAAAGAAATTTGGAGGCTAACAAAATTAGATTTTCCTGAAAATAGTATTATTATAAATCAAAATGGAGGCATAGAAATATCAGAATAAAATAATAAATAAAAAGGATATAGTTTTTTGAGTATAATAAATAAAAATTTAGATTTGCAGACTTAATAATTATTATGGCAAATCATAAATCAGCAATTAAAAGAATCCGGTCAAACGAGACGAAGAAGCTTAGGAACAAATACCAACATAAGTCGGCTAAATCTTTTATTAAAAAACTTGATCAAGAAAGTAAAAAGGCGGTAGCTAACAAGTCTCTGCCAAAGGCAGTATCAATGATTGATAGACTTGCCAAAAACAACATCATTCATAAGAATAAGGCTGCACACTTAAAGTCGAAACTTGTTAAGAAAGTAAATTCTTTAAAATAGAACCTACTCAAAATGAGAGGGGTACTCCCTATTATTATTTTATCAATTTTCCTATCAATTTCCTACTACCTATATAATTCAAATTTGGAATACGGTAAGTATGCCGAAACACTTGTAGAATATAGAGAAGAGAGAGAAAAATTTTTATATTCATCAGCTAAATCACCACTAGCAAATTCGGATTATAAGATTCAATATTATGATGCTAACATTAATTTTAAAGTAATTGCCAGAGTAGAAAATAATGAAGATACTGACACGCTCACTCTCGCAACATCAACCGGAGACTCTGAAAGATTCATAGATTTTGCTAATCTTATTTTTAGGTTAGGAAGAAAAAATTTTACGCTGCCTGTTTACAAGTACCTGGATGGCGAAAATAAAGGTAAATTATTCTTTTGCTTCCTGGATCGAACTAACGAAGTTTCAACCTATGCCGGTGGAAGATATATAGATATTGATTTTGATAATGCTAAAAGAATAGAGTTAGATTTTAATAAATCATACAATCCATTTTGTGTTTATGATAAAAAATTTAGCTGCCCGATACCTTCAAAAAGAAATTATATTGATATAAAGATAGAAGCAGGAGAAAAAATTTAAAAAGTATTTAAGTTCATTTAGTGTAGTCTCGGCGATTTAAACTAATATATTTATTAACTTTATGAAATATGAAAATCTCACTAAACTGGCTTAAAAACTTCATAAAAATCAATAAAAGTCAAGAGGAAATTGAATCTCTTCTTACTAATGTTGGATTAGAGGTTGATGAAGTCATCACACTATCATCAGACAAAGATCTTCTAAAAAAACTTCGTGTTGGCCAGATAAAAGAGATAAAAAAACATCCAGACGCAGACAGACTGAGTATTACAAAAGTTGATTTGGAAGACAAAATTTCAAGTATTATATGTGGTGCAAAAAATATAAAAGTTGGACAGAAGGTAGTAGTTGCAATACCGGGAACTACAATAAAAACAATAGACGGAAATAAAATTAAAATTAAAAAAACAAAAATAAGAGGTATTGATTCTGATGGAATGATTTGTGCTGAGGATGAAATAGGAGTAAGTAAATCGCATTCAGGTATAATTGTTTTAGAAAAGAATGCTAAAGTAGGTGATAGTGCAGATAATTATTTAAATCCTCTGGATGACACAATTTTTGACATATCACTGACACCAAATAGAGCCGATGCAGCGTCACACCTAGGTGTTGCTAGAGACATTAAAGCAATTACTGGAGAAAAGATTAATTTACCTGATATATCATCATTTAAAAATCAAGAAAACTCAAAAATAGATATTCAAATTGATGAAAAAAACGCATGTCCTAGATATGCTGGGTGTATAATCGAAGGGGTAAAAGTCGTGGAATCTCCATCTTTTATTAAAGACTATCTAAACGCGATAGGAGTCAATCCAATTAATAACGTTGTTGACATAACAAATTATGTATTACACAGCCTTGGTCAACCTCTTCACGCTTTTGACCTTGATCAAATTAAAAAAAATAAAATAATAGTTAAATACGCCAAAAAAAATGAGGAGTTCATAACATTAGATGGAGAGAAAAGATCTCTCAACGATAACGATTTGATGATTTGTGATGGTGACAGTAGTCCAATGTGTATAGCAGGTGTTTTTGGAGGTGAAAATTCAGGAGTTACTAATAAAACATCAAAAATTTTTTTGGAGAGTGCATATTTTAATCCATCCGATATCAGAACTTCAAGTCAGAATCACCAATTAAAAACTGATGCTTCCTACAGATTTGAAAGAGGAATTGATCCTAACATAACAATCTATGCATTAAAATATGCTGCACTTCTCATATGTAAATATTCAGGGGGAGCCGTGACTTCAAAAGTATATGATATATATCCTGAAGAAATTGAAAATCAAAATATTGAATTTAATTTAGAGAGAATAATTCAATTAGCTGGTCATGATTTTAATAAGAATGAAATAATTAAAATATTAAATTCTTTAGATATTGAGGTCAAAGAAAAAGAGGGTGTACTTGTTGCAAATGTTCCACCTTACCGGGTTGACGTGACAAGAGAAGCTGACATTCTAGAGGAGATACTAAGAGTTTATGGATACAATAACTTAAAAATATCTAAATCAAATAAGAGTAACTTCTTGTCCGGTGAGAGGGTATCTTCAAGAGAGGATCAAATATTAAATAACGTATTCAATACGTTACTTAATTCTGGATTTTTTGAAATAACCACAAATTCCCTTACAACAAATAAACTCAGAAAATTTAGTTATTGGGATAATGAAAAAACAATTGAGATGATAAATAAATTAAGTGATGAACATGCTATCCTTAAACAAAAATTATTATTTACATCTCTAGACTCAATTAGATATAATATAAATAGAAAACAAAAAAATCTTAAATTCTTCGAATTTGATAAGGCGTACAGTCTCGAGGAAAAAGAATACAAAGAAAGCAGTAAAATTGGAATATACATGACTGGTTTAAAGCAGGAAGAACATTTTGTTAATAAACCGGAAAATGTTTCATTCTTCGACGTGATCAATATCACAAATAAAGTATTAAATATTGCAAGAATCAGCGATTTTGAAACTAAACCAAAAGCAGACTCGAAAACATTGGATATGTGTGTAGAGATTATATCTAATGGAGTAGTTCTTGGAGAAATTGGCATGGTAAAAAAGGAGATATTAAAAACTTTTGAAATTTCCCAAGATGTATATCACGCAGAAATTGACTGGCCTAACCTCATTATGAATTTTGATAAAGAGTTTAAGTTTTCTGAAATTCCAAAATTTCCACAAGTCCAAAGGGATCTCTCCCTAGTCATGAACAAGGATGTTAAATACAAAGACGTAATATCGGTTATTGATTTGGATAAGCATAAGATCCTTAAAAAAGTATCACTATATGATATCTATGAAGGTGAATCTATAGGTTCAAATAGGATTGCTTACTCTATGAGGTTTATACTACAAGATGAAAGTAAGACATTAGGTGAGAAAGAAATTAACAGTACTATGGATAATCTAATTAAAGTATATGAAGAGGAATTAAATGCAGAAATTAGAAAGTAATATGTCTAGTAACCTATCAAATAAAATAATTGAACTTGAGAGCAAGTTTTCTATATTAATAACAAAGTTTAATGAACTTAAAAAACAAAATAAAGAATTAAAGGAAAAAGTTACAGACTTAGAAATTGATGGAGTTATAAAGGATTTTAAACTATTAAATAACTTATCAGATACAACTCCAAGTCAGGATAGTTCAGAAATAAGAAAAGAGATTAATGATACAATTGAAACTATTGACAGTCTTATTGAAAATTTAAAAAGTTAAATATGGATAACTTATCTATAAAAATTGTAATTGGGAATAGGTCATACCCGATGAAAGTTCCAATTAACGAAGAACAAAAAATAAGGAAAATTGGGAAAGAATTAAACAATAAAATTTCTGAAGTTAAGAAACAAATGAATATTGATGATCTTCAAGACGTCCTTGCAATGATTGCATTTAAATTATCAGTTATTCTAGAAGATAATGAAAATACTAAGGAGGATTCAGATAAAGTTTATAAAAAGATAGACCACATTATATCTGAAATAGATAAAGGGTTAGAATAGATAATTATTCTGGTGTCTTTTCATTTGGCCACTCCTTCTTGAAATTAATCCAATATTCTTTGATCGTTAATTTAACCTCTTGTCTTAACCAGATAAGGCCAATTAAATTAGGAACTGTCATCAACGCAATTGTTATTAAAGAAACATTCCAAATTATTGTAGTGTCTGCAAAAGATGCTATGAAAAAACCTATCACATAAACTATTCTAAAATATATTACAGAGCCTGCACCAAAAAGATAAGTCATTGCTCTATCTCCATAGTATGACCAAGCAATTGCAGTACTAAAAGCAAATAATAGAAGACCGATGCTTACAATATAATTCCCGTAGTCTCCAAGAAATCCCCTATCAAATGCAATAGCTGTAAGGGGTGCACTATGAACCAATGACTTCCCTTCAATATTTAAGTTTTCTTGAATTTTACCACTAATAACTGTTAGGTTACCAGTATACAATTCTCCATCATTATCATAAACTAAAATATCCTCTGCTATTGATCTTGCATGGATAAGTGTTAATTCTTCCAGAATTATTCCAGAACTAACAACTAATGAACCATTATATTTATCTATCGCACTATTTCCGTTTAGATAGTTAAATAAATTCTCAACATCTTCATTATTATTTTCACTATAAAATCTATCTAAAACTTCAAGGTCTGCCCTGGCAAATAAGTTATGATGTTTCTCGTTCCATACACCAGAAGATAAAAGAACAAGACCAGTTATGGTACAAATTATAATTGTATCAATAAAGGGTTCAAGAATTGCAACAAGCCCCTCAGATACGGGCTCATTTGTTTTAGCTGACGCATGAGCTATTGGTGCCGATCCCTGGCCAGCTTCATTAGAGTATAAACCTCTATTAACACCTCTCGATATAGCAAAAGAAACCGATGCACCTAGAAATCCTCCCACAGCTGCACTACCGGTAAAGACTTCAGAGAAAATAGAGATAAATGAAGGAACTATGTTCTCAAGATTGAATAGTATCACAGAAAAGGCTCCAATAACATATACTATAGCCATAAATGGTACTAATCTTTCAGTAATTTTTGCAATTCTTTTTATACCTCCAATAATTAGAACACCTAATAGTATAGCTAAAATCCCACCAGTAAGCATCTTATCTATACCAAATGAAGAATATATAGAGTTAGAAATACTATTAATTTGAGGTAGACTACCAGTGCCAAAAGATGATAATACGGTTGCAAAAGCAAATAAAATACCAACCCACTTCATGTCAACCTTTTTACCTAGTAGTAGAAAGTTAGCATTCTTCATGAAATACATTGGACCTCCAGACATTGTTCCATCAGAAATTTTTTCTCTGTATTTATGGGATAGTGTTACTTCCACAAATTTTGTGGTCATACCGACCATAGCCGTTGCAAGCATCCAAAATAAGGCTGCCGGTCCACCAAGGTGGATAGCAAAAGCAACCCCAGCAATATTTCCTGTACCAACCGTACCAGATAAGGCTGTTGTTAATGCTTGAAAATGTGAGGTGTCACCCTGATCTGATTTTTTATCAAATCGACCCCTAACAACTTTGAGTGCAAAAGAAAAGTACCTTACCTGAGGAAACCCTAGATATACTGTAAAAAAAATACCTGTTCCTAAGAGTAACGGAACAAACCACCAGGAGCTACCAAGATATTGGTCTATCAATATAAGAAATTCATTAATTTCCTGCATTCTATAAATTTATATAATTTATTGACAGATTATATTTTTCCTTGAATGAATTTGATAATATTTTCTTTCTCTTTCTTAGACTGAGATAAAATATTTTTGGCTTCTAGTCCAATTCCTCTATCATCATCAAGGTCCTTGATATTAATTATAACATTAAGATATGCGCCATGAATGGCTGTGTGAACACAAAGACAAGCAACCCCTGCGTCAGAGATAGAATTTCGATTTCCCTCTTTTGACAAGAGACTTATAAACTTATAACCTTCAAAAGATTTTTTCATAATATTTAGCGGTACTTCTGCCGCATAAATAGTTGCCCTATTGATTTCCTCAGACTTATATTTTTTCTCTTTATCATTAGAACTTGGTAATTTGTATGCTGACATTATACTACTGAACGCGTTTGCGTCTTCATCAACTAATTTCAATAAATCCTCTCTTATTTTATTAACATCATCAGCAATTTCACTAAACTTAGTTACATCTTTTTCCCATCCTCTTGTATTACATGATAAATTTGCAACCATACCTGCAAGAGATAATCCTAAGGCACCAACACAAGAAGAAACTGATCCACCTCCTGGAGCAGGAGATTCTCTCAAGACCTCATCAGAAAAAGTATTGAGTGATAACTCAGATAATTTTTGTTTTTTTTCAATATCTTCAAGATAGTATTCAATTATATTTTTTTTAGGAGAAAATTTTTTGACTTGATTCAAACCCAAAGATTCAACGGCTATATCAATTATATCACTCTCAGGTATTCCAATGGATCTATTCTGTTTTTTTAAAAAATAAATACCAGCATCTAGAATAGAATTAAGAGGTATCAAACCAACAAGCTCAGAGCCGGTTACCATAGCTCCCCTATTTTGTGCTTTCTCACAAACCTCATCAAAAACTTTATGAATTGGTGTTTTGTTAATATTTGTTAGGTTCATGGAAATTTGTGCAATTCCAAACTCTTCAATATACCATCCAATTGCCTTGACATATTTCAAAGATCCAGGTATAGTTTCAGGGTTTCCAGACTTGTCATAAACAATCTCTCCAATCACTGGGTGACCTTTCCTTTTGATTCTTCCTTTTTCTCTAACATCAAAAGCAATAGCGTTTGCAAGCCTTGTTGACTTGGTATTTAAATTTATATTATAAGCAATTAAAAAATCACGTACCCCGATAGCTGAGGCTCCAGACTTCTTATTAAATTTTAATCCGTAATCAGGTTTCCAATTTTTCTTTTTTATTTTTTCTTCAAGACCTTCATATTCACCAGACCTAACATTTGCGAGATTCTGTCTTTCATTTTTTTGTGCAGCTTTTTCATATAGGTAGATAGGTATACCAAGTTTTTTAAATATCATTTCTGCTAGCTTATGTGCGTAAGGAATTAATTCATCGAAAGTAATATTTGAAACGGGTATCAGAGGACACACATCCATAGCACCAAATCTTGGATGTTCACCAGAGTGTTTTGACATATCTATTAACTCACTAGCAACTTTAGCAGCATTGAAAGCAGCATCGATAACGTCCTCAGGCTCTCCAACGAATGTCATAACTGTCCTATTTGTAGCTTTACCTGGGTCAACATTTAAAAGATAGACACCTTCAGTAGAAGATATAGCTTCAGATATTTTATTTATTACTGACTTATCTCTTCCCTCAGAGAAGTTGGGTACACACTCAATAATTTGATTCATATTTACAAAAGTAAATATTAATTATAGATTTTACCTCTTTTACATTTCAAGGACGGTTTCATTTTACCTTGGTTATAAAGTATTTCTCTATAATCTGATGAATCAAAAGTAATAAAATCAGCAATCATCCCTGGAGATATTTTCCCTCTGTCACTTAAACCTAAAGAATAGGCAGCTCTAAATGTTATGGATGAAAAAATTTCAGCCGATGATAATTTCTCAAAAGAAGAGAGCATAGAACACTGTGTTAATAAGTCTCCCATAGGTGCAGAACCTGGATTCCAGTCAGTTGCAATTGAAATTTTGCAATTATTATCTAATAATTTTCTTATAGGAGCAAAAGGAAGTCCTAGACCAATACTACATCCAGGAAGTATAACACCACTAGTATCAGATCTAGATAAATATTCTATTTCTTCGTCGTTAATTATTTCCAAATGATCAACACTTAGAGCCCCAACATCTACACCAACTTTTACAGCTCCAGAGGAGAACTGATTTGCGTGGATAGTGATATCAAACATCTTAGATAATTTATTTAAGTATCTGGTAGATTCGTCAACACTAAAAGCCTTTTCCTCTGTAAATATGTCTATCCTATTTGATAAGTTTTCCTTTCTCAGGATAGGTATGACATCATCAATAATAGAGTCAAGATACACTTCATTTGACTCGAAATCCATTGGCTTTACGTGAGCTGCTAGACATGTTGGAATCACATCAGAGTGATGAATTTTCTTGATTTTATTAATAATTCTTAATAATCTCAACTCATTTTCAATAGTGCTCCCATAACCACTTTTAATTTCACAAGTCGTTACTCCTTCGCTAAAATGTCTATCTAATCTTGACAATGTTGAGTTTACTAGCTCATCATCAGTTGCCTCAGCAGTTGCCTTCATTGTATTGTGAATCCCTCCACCCTCTTCTAATATTTTTTGATATGGGACCCCTGAATTTCTTTTGGAAAACTCAGAAGATCTGTCTCCGCTGTAACAGATATGTGTGTGACTATCAATAAATCCTGGGAGGAGCACCTTTGAAGAACTTATTTCTATTATATCAGATACTTCTTTTCTGAGATCATTAAAATACCCAGTTTTTATTATCTTCTCCCCATCAATAATAACGCCTCCATTTATTATTATTTTAAGCTGATCATCAGATAGTGAACCACTTAAAGGAAGATTCTCCATCGTTAATATCTGACTAAATGGACCTATTAATTTTTTCAAAATTAAATTTCTAAGTTAAATTTTTTAGCATGATCCTTTGCATTTTTATAGCCTGCATCGTTATGTCTAAAGACTCCCATTGCGGGATCGTTGTGAAGTACTCTTCTTACACATCTCTCAGCTCTCTGGGTTCCATCAACCAGTACAACCATACCTGCGTGCTGAGAGTAACCCATTCCAACTCCACCACCATGATGAAAAGAAACCCATGTTGCACCACCAGCAGTATTTGACATTAAATTAAGTAATGGCCAGTCAGATACTGCATCAGAGCCATCTTTCATGCCTTCAGTCTCCCTATTTGGAGAGGCAACTGAACCACAGTCTAGGTGATCTCTTCCTATTACTATCGGAGCCGTTACCTTACCGGATTTAACAAGGTCATTAAATATTAGACCTGCCTTCTCTCTCTCCCCCATCCCTAGCCAACAAATTCTACAAGGCAGACCTTGGAACTGGATTTTTTCTTTGGCTTGTTCCAACCATTTAATCATGTCTTTATTTTCAGGAAATGCATCAATAAGAGCTTTGTCTGTTACATAGATATCCTCAGGATCACCTGAAAGAGCAGCCCACCTAAATGGGCCTTTACCTTCACAAAATAATGGCCTTATGTACTCAGGAACAAAACCTTTAAAATCGAAGGCATCTACCTCGCCACCCATCTTAGCAAATTCTCTTAGGTTATTTCCATAATCAAATGTTATAGAGCCTCTCTTCTTCATTTCTAGCATCAAGGATACATGACGAGCCATACTTTTTAGAGATAACTTCTTGTACTTAGACTGGTCATTCTTTCTCAAGCACTTTGCATCACTTAAACTCATACCGTTAGGAATATAACCGAAAACAGGATCGTGGGCAGATGTCTGGTCTGTAAGAATTTCAGGAATAATATCGTCCTCTAGAAGTTTCTCTAGCATATCACCTATGTCACTTACAAGACCAACGGAGACATTCAAACCTCGTTTCTTCGCTTCAAGAACCCAGTCTCTAGCTTCCTCGTAGGAGTCTGTCATCTTATCTATATATCTTGTTTTTAACCTTTTTTCAATTCTTTCAGGATCAATGTCGGCTCCTAGGAAAGTAGCTCCTGCCATCGTAGCAGCAAGAGGCTGAGCTCCTCCCATACCACCTAAACCACCTGAGACCAATAGTTTACCTTTCAGCGACCCGTTATAGTGTTTATTGGCACAAGCTACAAATGTCTCATATGTACCCTGGAGTATTCCCTGAGTTCCAATATATATCCAACTACCAGCTGTCATCTGACCATACATCATCAATCCCTCTCTCTTCAATTCCTCAAAATGATCCCAATTTGCCCAAGCAGGTACCAGATTAGAATTAGCAATTAGCACTCTAGGCGCTTCGGCATGAGTCCTTACCTTCCCAACAGGTTTACCAGATTGTACGAGCAAACTTTCATCTTCTTCTAATGTTAAGAGTACTTCAATAATTTTTTCAACTGATTTTCTATCTCTAGCAGCTTGACCTGTACCACCATATACTACAAGACTATCCGGATCCTCTGCTACTTCAGCATCTAGATTATTTAAAAACATTCTTAACGGAGCTTCTGTAAGCCAACTCTTTGTATTCAAAGTGGATCCAGTTGGAGACTTATAATTGGGATGGTTTGCATATTTACTTAAGAAGGTAGATAAATCCATATCATTACTTTATTTGTTCTACTAATTTTCCAGACTTAATAAGTTTAGTTGCCTCTCGAATATCATCATAGAAGATTCTGTCTTTAAGTGCATAATCAACTTTTGATCTTATTAATTTATGACACTTCTCAATTTTTTTAGAAGATTTCAGAGGTCGCAAGAAGTCAATTGCTTGAGCGGAACATAATAATTCAACTGCAAGAATTTTTTCTAAGTTTTTGATAACTTTTAAAAATTTTACAGCTCCAATTGAACCCATGCTTACATGATCCTCCTGACCCAGTGAGGTAGTAATTGAGTCAGCACTAGCTGGGAAGCATAAATTCTTATTTTCACTAGATAGTGCTGCAGAGGTATATTGTAAAATCATAAACCCAGAGTTTACTCCAGAATTTTCTATGAGAAGTTTAGGTACTGAATTATTTCCCTTGAGAAGTAAATATGTCCTCCTATCAGAAATATTTCCAAGTTCTGATGCTGCAATAACATTGTAGTCAATTGGTACAGCTACAGGCTGTCCATGAAAATTTCCTCCACTAACGATATTGTTATCAACAACTAAAGGATTATCTGTCACGGAATTTAATTCAATATTTAAAATATTTTGGAGGTGGTAAAAAGCATCCCAACTAGCGCCATGTACTTGGGGAATGCATCTGATGGAGTATGGGTCTTGTACCTTACCACAATCGATATGTGAGTTTAAGATCCCTGAGTCTTTAGTTAATTCCCTAACTTTCTTTGATACATGCGATGAACCAGCATAATTTCTAAGCTCAGATATTGATGAATGGAATGGGGTGACTGAGCTTAGGGTACCTTCCAAACTCATTACAGAGATAATATCTGCATTATCTAGACAATTCTTAAATCTTAGTAATGAGACACAGGTAAATGCACTTATAAATTGAGTCCCGTTAATCAGGGCTAAACCCTCTTTTTTTCCAATTTTAATTGGTTCAATACCTTCTTCGTCCAGTATTTCAGAAGTGATATGCTTTTTTCCATTTTTGTATACATATCCCTCACCGATAAGTGGTAGGCATAAATGTGCTAAAGGTGCTAGGTCTCCAGAGGCACCGACGGAACCTTTAGTTGGAACGCTTGGAATAATATCATTTTTCAGTAAAAAAATTAACCTTTGAATTATGTCTAACCTTACTCCTGAAAAACCTAGTGACAAGGAATGAATTTTAAGAACCATCATTACTTTTGATACTAGTAATGGTATGTCTTTGCCAACTCCTACAGCATGACTCCTAAGTAAATTTTCCTGAAGTTCATTGGATTCTTCCTCCGATATGATTGTATTGCAAAGTGCACCAAATCCAGTATTTACCCCGTAAATAACCTCATTTGAGTTAGATAATTTATCTATAGTCTCTCTTGATTTATTTATTTTATCTATCTGTGAATCATCAATTGATGCCAGTACTTCCCCCTCTGCAATTTTGATAGCTATCTCAGGGGTAAGTTTATCAGAACCATAAGAAAATTTATTTTTGGACATAATAAATAAATTTACTTTTTTTCGATTAATAAATTAGGGAAAAAACTTATTCTTTGTATGACTTGTCTAGTTCACTCTGGAGAATTTCATAACACTTGTCACTAAACTCTTTGACGTCGTCAGTTGTGTATCCGTCTGTTGGAATTGGTTTGTGACATATAATCTCACAAGGGCTCCAAGAAATAAAGAAAGAACCCTTCATAATCTTGTATGCGCCAATCAGAGATACTGGGAGAATAGGTATCTGTTTCTCTAGTGCCATCACAAAAGCACCATTTTTAAATGGTGCTAATTTTGGAACGCCTTCTGTTTTTATTCCTCCCTCAGGGAAAATTCCAATGCTATACCCTTCATCAATAGACTTAAAAGAATCGATATAAGTTTGTCGTCTACTGTCCTTACTATCTCTGTCAACCATTATATGTAAATTCTTAAAAATATAGCCAAGGACTGGAATCTCATTCACTTGCATCTTACCGATGAACTTGAATGGGATGTTCAGTGAAGCAATCGCTGGTATGTCGATGTAAGAGAAGTGATTTGAAATAATAATGTATTGTTTTTTAAGGTCAACACCTTCTTCATATCGAATTTTAAGAGGAATAAAAATACAAGCAAAAAATATCCTTGCAATTTTATGATGAGCCCAATAGGCCATTTTCTTTAAACTCTTAAACCAGATACCAAGAAGAAGTGGAATTGAAAAAAAAATAAAAAGAGATGAGAATACTAGTAGTCCATACACCGAATAAATGACAGTAAAAATATTCATCTTATTTTTTAACAAATGTAAGGTAATTAAATCTTGTAACATGAAAAATTGCTGCTAGAGTTAAGCCAACACTCAGTCCAATCCATATACCATAAACACCATATCCGTACTCAATACCTAAAAAATAAGACAGAGGAATTGATATTATCCAGTACGAAATAAAAGTAATAATAGTAGGTTTTTTTATGTCTCTGATCCCTCTTAATATGCCAAGACCAACTGCCTGAATTCCATCAGATATCTGAAAAAGACCAGCAATAATCAGTAATGTTGATGCAATATTTATAACGCTGGAATCATCTACATACAATACAGGAAGATAATTTCTAAACATTATAAAAACCAGAGCTGAGACTATCATAAGAATAAATACCAACAAAAAACTAGCAAAACCTGATCTTCTCATATCTTCAAAGTTTCTTTTGCCGTCGAAATAACTAAGTGAAATCATAGAGGCTGATCCAATACCTGATGCAATCATATACGATATGCTTGCAAGGTTAAGAGCTATCTGGTGTGCGGCGAGATGAATTGCACCAATAGATCCAGTCATTACTGTAGCAACACTAAATGCTCCTACTTCAAAAATATATTGGAGTCCGGAGGCAAATCCAATTCTAAAAATATCTTTGATATGATTCAGGTTAATAAGAAATTTTGTCTTGAGGATGTATTTACTGAATCTCCTATCGTTTAGGCAGTATATTAAAATTAGTAAAAACATGATAACACGGCTAATTAAAGTAGCATAGGCGGCTCCAATAATTTCTAACCTTGGAAACCCAAATAGTCCAAAAATCAGGACAGCATTCAACACAACATTTATGACATTTGATATCACCGATATATACATCGACGGTTTTGTGAATCCTAAACCTTCAATAAATTGTTTAAATGTCTGGAATAGAATGAGAGGGATAAGTGATATACATATAATATCTAAGTATGAGTAGGTATGGAATAACACTTCTGCATCCTGTCCAAGATAAGATAACAAGTGCTTAGTCAAGATAACAAAAGAAACGAGCAATATGCAGGAGATAACGTTAACTAACATTCCATTATATAATATGGATGAAACATATTTTTTTCCTCTGTCGGATGATGATATTAGTGGGGTTATTCCATACGATAAACCAATGCAAAAGAGTAGAATGAAAGAAAATATGGAGGTTGCTAATGAGACCGCAGCCAACTGAGAGACTGAAACTTTTCCGATCATCAGACTATCAAAAACTCCGACAGTTATGTGACCTAACTGACTTATCATGATTGGAAACGAAAGAGATAAATTTTTAAGTAAATGATCTTTAAGTTTCATCAGGAGTAAATATAAAGAAAAGCCCGATCTCTCGGGCTTTATGTATGAATTGTTGTTAAACTTTACTTAGTAAGAAACTTGTTCTCTATTCACTATCTTTTGTTATTAGGATTTGCCTTCTTAGCATTCCTAAAACTTCTATTTATAATTTTTTCATGCATGATGAGCTGCCTCTCATTTAGCATTGATTTAATTTCTTGCTCCTTCTTGAAGGTCTCCTTCCAGATTGAGGCTTGGGTCTGAGCAATTCTGTCAAAAAGTTTATTGATCTTTTCAACATCAATCTTATCATTTAATTTTTCTAACTCTATCTCAAGTTTCATCCTTTTCACCTCTTTTCTAAGACCAGAGATTAACACGTCGAACATGCTGTTGATGGATCTAAGCCTCTGTTTCTGACTCTCGTCAAGCCTAAGTTCACTTAGAGGACTCTGACTATCTATATTATTTTTTCTTATCTCACCTATACTCTGCCTCAAATCAGATCTAACCTGAGCATAAACATGGTTTACCACATTCGTTGAGATTATTAGTAAAAGTGCAATAAGTATCTTTTTCATAAAATAGATTTAAACTCTATACTCTTTAGACGACATAGTTCTAAAAAAATTGTTTTATTAGTAAAATAAAATTCTTAAAAAGTGTTAAAATCATGTTATCAGAGTAAAGTTCTTGAGGCAGGTTGTGATGAGGTCGGAAGAGGATGCATTGCTGGACCGGTCGTTGCTGCGTCGGTTATCTTTCCGAACAACTACTCTAACGAGTCAATAAAAGATTCTAAAACAATTAGTCCTAAAAAAAGAATTCTTATCGAAAAAGAAATAAAATCCAGCGCCTTAGCTTGGTCTGTATCAGAAATAGATAATGAAAGGATTGATAAAGAAAATATTTTAAATGCATCAATATCTGCTATGCATGCTGCACTAGAAAATTTAAGGGTAATACCAAAATATATAATAGTAGATGGAAATAAATTTAAAAAATATAAAGACATAGAGCATAGATGTATCATAAAAGGGGACTCAAAATATTTAAGTATAGCTGCAGCTTCAATAATTGCAAAAAACTACAGGGATAAGCTAATGAAAAAATTATCAGAAAAACATAATCAATACGATTGGCATAAAAATTTTGGATACCCTACAAAATCTCACAGGGATGCAATCAAAAAATTTGGTATAACTGAATTACACAGGAAATCATTTAAACTAATATAAATTAGACTTTAAAAGTTATCTTTGAAAAATGAATTCTAAAGCTCTCCAAAACGAAAAATTTCACTTAGAAAATAATGCTAAAATGGTTCCTTTTGCTGGATACAATATGCCCATGTGGTATACTTCAATCGCAGAGGAACATATCTGTGTAAGAGATGAGGTAGGTGTTTTCGATGTATCACACATGGGAGAATTCTTTGTTTCTGGTGAAAATTCAAAAAAATTTTTACAGATGGTAACAACCAATGATATTAATAAACTTGAGCAGGGCAAGGTACAGTACTCATCAATACTTAACAGGTCTGGCGGTATTATAGATGACCTACTGGTCTACGATATGGGCTCAAATAAATATATGTTAGTAGTAAACGCTTCTAACATGGAGAAAGACTTCCTATGGTTAAATGAGAATAACGATTATAATGTTGAAATAAAAAACCATTCAGATCAAATCTCTCTTTTTGCAGTTCAGGGACCAAATGCGGAAAAAGTGTGCAGTAAATTATTTGATAAAGACCTCTCAAGTGTAAAGTACTACACATTTGTTGAGAAAGATACCAGTAAGTATGGTAATGTGGTGATATCTGCCACAGGATATACTGGAGCAGGTGGTTTTGAGCTATATGTAAAAAATGAATTTGCTGAAACATTGTGGAGTGCAATCATGAGTGAAGGAGAAGAGTATAATATTAAGCCTATCGGTCTTGGGGCAAGAGATACTCTGAGACTAGAAATGGGATTTTGTCTACATGGCAACGATATTGATGACTCAATAAATCCTATTGAGGCGGGACTTGGATGGATATGCAAGAAAGATATAGAATTTATAGGGAGTGAAATTGTTAGTAGAGACAGAGAAAAAAAACCAAGTAAAATATTAATTGGTTTTACATTAAAGGATAAAGGTATACCTAGAAAAGGATATAAAATTTTAAATTCAGAAGGATTGCTTATTGGTGAAGTTACAAGTGGATCAATTTCACCATACACAAAAAAAGCTATAGGAATGGGATATATCAATTACAAAGAAAACAAAGAATCAAAGTCAATATTCATAGAAGTTCGTGGAAAAAAAATTGAGGCTATAATTACCAAAAGACCATTCATATGAGAAGCGTAGATGTATGCCTCACACATCAAGATTTTGATAACTACGATCACAAAGGAAAAATAGTAGTAGTGATAGATGTACTTAGGGCAACAAGTACAATAAACACTCTCCTCTTCCTTGGTGCTGATCACGTTAGGCCTATCGGTTCATTAGAGGAATGTAAAAGACTGAAAGATCATGATTACATCATAATGGCTGAGAGGCTAGGTAAAAAGGTTGAAGGTTTTGATTACGGTAACTCACCAACAAAATTAACAGAGAAAGATATCAAGGGGAAAAAAGTAGCAATAGCCACAAGTAACGGATCAAAAGCTATAATTAAATCAGAGGGATCAGAGATGACAATACTATGCTCTTTTCTTAATATTGAATCAGTAATCAACCGCATTAAGAAATCTGAATCTGACGTCATCCTTCTATGTTCAGGTTGGCTTGGTAAAACGAATCTAGAAGACACACTTTGTGCTGGTGGAATCGTTGCAGGTCTGAATAACTTTGAAATTGAATCTGACACTGCACTAATGGCTAAAGCTCTTCACGAAAACACCAATGATATACTAGAAACAATGAAATTATCTTCTCACGCGAAAAGATTGTCAGGATACGACAATAAAATTGATATAGAATTTTGCTCAAGGGTAAATACACAGCCGATTATTCCCTTGCTAGAAGGAAATCAGATAGTATTATCTTAACTTCTTGTTATCTAGATGTCTTCTTGAATCTCTAGAGTTTTTTTTATCAATATTTTTTTTTAAAGCTTCAGTCAAGTCAACACCTGTCTGATTAGCAATACAGATAAGTACCCACATCACATCAGCAATTTCATCTGCTAAATCAAGGTCTTTCTCCCCCTCTTTAAATGACTGCTCCCCATACTTCCTAGAAACTATTCTGGCAAGCTCGCCTACCTCTTCCATGAGTATTGTTGTGTTAGTTAGTTCGTTAAAATATCTGACACCTTTTTCTTTTATCCAGTTATCAATAATTTTTTGTGCTTCTTGAATAGTCATATTTAAATTTATAGTTATTTTCACATATTCTTTAATAAGATTAATTTTTTTGTGGAAGAGCTAAACCAAGGGTATAACTTAATTGAAAACAAAAGGCTTGACATCCTTGAGCTAACAACCATACTACTCATACTGGCCTCATTCTTCTCGATTGTAAACTTAAGATTCCTCAAACTTCCGATGACAATCGGTTTGATGATTTTAGCAATAGCGCTTTCGATAGTAATCTTAATTTTTGGTTTTTTCTTTCCAACATTTCTTGATATAGCCTACACCATCACCGAAAGCTTTGACTTTAACTTCATGCTAATGAATGTCATGCTACCATTTCTTTTATTTGCTGGTGCCATGTCTATCAATGTCCACATTCTAAGAAAAGATAAGCTCACAATACTACTCCTTGCTTCATTTGGAGTTTTATTTTCAACCTACGTGGTAGGAAGTCTAACCTACTACTTATTAAATGCTCCTATGTTTGGGTTATCCTCACTAGGAATAACTTATCTTGACTGTCTACTTTTTGGTTCCTTGATAGCTCCCACTGACCCTATTGCAGTACTATCAATAATAAAAAGGATGAAATTATCTCTCGTAACTGAGACAAGGATTGCCGGTGAATCTCTATTTAACGACGGTATCGGAGTTGTAGTCTTCCTAACTCTGTTAGGTGCAAAAACTACAGGTTCAGAAGTTACATTAGACTCAGTCGGGGTATTATTCTTCACTGAGGTAATAGGAGGTCTAGCACTTGGGGCAATAGTAGGGTATTTCGGTCTTAAACTTGTTAGGTACATTGAAAATGAACACGTAGAGTTAGAAGTCCTAATAACACTTGCTCTTGTTTTGTTTGTTTCTGTGATAGCCACAAGATATCATCTGTCTGGACCTCTCGGTGTTGTGATCTTAGGATTATACCTTAACAAACACATCAAAGAAAAAGACGGGAACGGCGATAGTGAACTTGCGATGGGAGATTATGTCTATAAATTCTGGCACCTCCTAGATGAAACGCTAAACGCTATACTCTTCATTCTTATAGGACTCGAAATTATATTAATTTTCGACAGCTTTAATTTGGTCTACCTGGCTTTATCTGTAATTACAATAGTTCTTGTTGTTCTATCAAGATACATTGGAGTGTCTGTACCTATTATTTTCCTTTCAAAATTTAGAGATTTTGAAGAAAATACAGCTAAAATTATAACATGGGGAGGTTTGAGAGGTGGACTTAGTATAGCTCTTGCCCTTAACTTACCTGATGACATGGGAGATGTTAAATCTCTTATACTAATACTTACATATGCTGTTGTTCTATTTACAATCTTAGTGCAGGGACTAACTATGGAAAAGATTGTTAAGAAGAAGTAATGTGAAAAAAAACAAACTATTAATTTCGTTATTATTAATAAACTTTTGTGTCTACTCACAAACTATCCCAGAAGTGCCTATTAACCAATTTACACAGGCAGGATATTTAAATTCCAAATATTACCCTATTGGCTGGTCTGAAGACGAACGTTATTTTGCACTAATGATCCTTAGCGAATCTAATTACGCTAGTCTTCCAGAGGGACATGGGTTTGATTTTTTGGTTAAAGATGTAGTAACAGACAAAGATGCCTATATCAAATCCTACAGTGGCTATGACATCTGTGAGGGTAAGTTTGATGCGTATGGCCAAGGTGAATGCGACTTTTCAGCTAAAGGCATATTTGAGCTTCACAAAGCCACTTTTACCGAGGCGCTAAATAAATATAATATTAACACCAAAACCCCTTTAACCTATTCCACTTTTCCTATAAAAAATGCAGAAGGCGAAAGCATTAGCATCCAGAATTATAAAGTCGAAAAAGACGGGTATATTTCCAAGGAAACCCTAACCGCTACTAACAACCAACAAGGCAGTAAAACCATTTTGCAATCCACTTATGATTCTAATTTCGGACGCCTTGCCTCAGAAATTGTAGGGGCTTTTGTATCGCCATCCAAGGAACGTTTACTGGTTATACAAAAATACACCAGTAGTGGTATAGAAGGTGATCGGGATATAGAACTCAATTTCATAGGCTGCCATACCCAAAAAGGCTATCAATTTGATATCTCTGATCATTCATATGTAATTGCTACAAATGTCAACATAAGAAATAAACCAAATGTAAGTGAGAGCAAAGTTTTATTTCAATTAAATAAGGTGGAATGGTATAAAATGAAAAAACCAACTCCAAACTATCCTGATTCACTTATGACTGATTGGTCGAGTTATCTTCCTACTCCTGTAGAGATAATAGACTCTACCGTGACTGATGGAAACAAATGGTATAAAATAAAAGGAGCAAAATTGATAAAAGAAGAGATCGATAATTTAAGTAGATGGGGTGACTGGGATACGGTAAGAGATAGTCTTTTCAATTTGGATGATATGGGTAATAAAATTCGACAAGATAACAGTAATAGAGAGCATTGGGTTTATCATACATTGATTCACAGATTCCAAAATGATAGTTTCAAGGACGGAAAATATTCAGCATCTAAAGTTGTAGAAGATTGGATGAAGGAAATAAATGACTATGTAAATTTCACAATAGATGGAAATAATGTTGAAGGCGAATTAGGATATGATAATTCAATGACTGATGGTATAAGATGCAAAATTTATGGATACAAATCTGCCGATGGAAAGCATTTAAACCTTAAGAGCACCTGTTCTAGCGAGGGAGATACATATGAAGGAGGAACCTATCAAATTACCCTTATGGATAATAATGCCTTTAAGCTTGATTTCACTTCTTCAAGAGGTAATTTTGGTTATAATTTTTATCGATATGAGTTTGAGGAGGATATTTATGCAGAAACAAAATTTAAGAGAGGTCAATACAAAGTATTTTTAAATGAGATTGATGAACAAGCTGCTGCTGGTAACCAAGGCATAGATAAAAATAATTTTATTAATACTACTGAAATTATACTGAATATATCTGATGATATAAATGGTATTTATTCTTATTTTTCCTGGGGATATGATAGCCAGAGCTGTGAGTTTTCTAGTGGCGAAACAAAGAATGAAAATACAGTTGGATTTACTTTGGAATGTTCAAGTGAGGGAAACACATACGATGCAGGCTCTTATTCTATTGAAATAATTGATGAAAGCACTTTAAGATGGAAAAGTGATGACGGAAGATTTGAAAAAGTTTTTAATTATACATTCATCCCAGAGGAAAATGAAAATAAGTATTTAGTTACTAATAATAATTTTGGTTTAATCAACTCTAAGACAACTATTAATGATTTAAAAACAATATTTGGTGAAGACAATGTAAAAGTTTTCGATAGACAATCATGTGATGGAAACCCCTATAGATCGTATTATGTAGAAACAGAAGATATAGAATTTTATATTAATGATTACTTACTTGGAAATAGGGAAATTATTTCATCAAATAAAAAATTCCAGACAAAAGATGGTCTAGGAGTAGGTAGTAATAAAACAGATATTGAAAAGTTTAATGGGCAATCAATAGATATTTGTTGGGATAATGATGATGAATATTACTCGGATTGTTATTGTGAAGGCCAAGTTGAAAGTTATAATGGAGGAGTTTTTGATGAAGGAATTGGAATACCTAGTATTGACTTTGAATTTGGTTATGATAATAAGGATGTGGTGGTAAAGAAAATAAAATTATATTTATCAAGATAATTCACTCCTTAATCTTAGAATCTACAATAATTGTCGTAGGCCCATCATTGATTAAACTTACTTTCATGTCGCCACCAAACTCACCGGTCTGAATTTCCTTGCCCAGAGACTGCTCTAATACTTTAATAAATCTCTCATACATTACTTTTGCAAAATCTGGCTTCGCTGCCTTAATGAAAGAAGGTCTATTCCCTTTCTTAGTTGATCCGTGGAGAGTGAACTGACTGATAAGAAGAATATCTCCACCTATGTCCTGGACACTTCTATTCATCTTCCCCTCATCATCGTTAAATATTCTGAGATTGATAATTTTTTTTGTCATCCAGCCAAGATCAGTGTCATTATCTTCATCAACAAAACTTACAAGAACCATGAGACCTTCTTTAATTTCACCAATTACCTCTCCTGATACCTTTACGTTTGACTGACTCACCCTCTGTACAACAACTCTCATTTTAATTTTGTTTTCTCCCACTCCAAAAAATTATCAATATCCTCTCTGATTGAGTCATATATCCATGCAATCAGAGCTACATCGTCAATAATACCAGCAATAGGTATAAAGTCTGGGATTAAGTCTATGGGGTAAATAAAATAGATTAGGCCGGCAACAAGTAAACAGATTGTCTTCCAAGGAACGTACGTGTACTCTTTAGATGTGTAGGCATTGACCATTCTGATAAAGAGCCTGAGCGATTCATTTAATTTTTCTGTAGACTTTTTATCGTTAGATAATTCTTTTAATTTCTCTAAGACATCCTCAATTAATTTCTTTAGCTTTTTATCATCTTCAATAATAATCTTAGCCTTTGAAATATAATCCTTAAGTGTATTGTCCTTACTCATATTACTTTGTGGTCTCGAGGAAGAAGCTAGAACTTCCAACATCTCCCTCTATTGGTGGTTTAAGTTTAATTATCTCTAGTTTACAATTATTTACAGATTTGATTTCAGAATGAATTCTTGAAGAGATCGTGTGAGCGACGGTTTCAATAAGGTTACACTCCTTCCCCATCTCGGAATTGATTATGTCAAAAATGTTTCCGTAATCGACCGTGCTTGAAATTTTGTCATCGTATCTAAGATCATCTACCTGAACAGATATGTTTACTATAAAATCATTACCCTCCTGCTTCTCAAAATCATAAAGGCCAATTTTGGAATGGAATTTAATGTCATTAAGCGAGATAGATGAACCTTTAATTTTCATCGAATGTATCAAAAAAGGATTTTTGGGAATTGTCTTTATCTTTTTTGCTGCTTACCTCCTCTTTATCGGTTTGTTCAGTTTCTTCATCATCAACTGACTCTCTTTCTTCCTCTACCTTGACATCTAGTTCAACCTCTCTCTCCTCATCCTCCTCTAGGTT